>NZ_JAHYSR010000059.1 GCF_019431455.1 Paracoccus bogoriensis | reverse complement strand
CCATGCGGTTGGCCAGGGCGATCGCGGCCTGCCTGGGCTTCTTGCACGGAAGGATCTGCCACAGCCCGTCGTCCCTGGCCTCACCCCGTCGGCGCGCGCTGACTTGCGCGATGGCACCCAGGTCGAGCAGACTGCGCAGAGACCTGCTGCCCATTTCCGAGATGCGCCCCAGCCGCTTCGGCCCCTCTCCCGGATGGATCGCATTCGGGGCCTCGGTTGCCGCCTGTCGCGTGCGGCCTTGCTGTCAGACCCAGCCAGGCCAACAGATCCCGGCCTGACTGCCGGCCTGACCGAACGTCGGCCATGTCGGGCAGCGCAGTGAGGTGGTCCCCATAAACTGGACAGTTTGCTAAGCTTGCCGCCAAGGAAGACGAGGACGAACAGCGTGGCCGGCAAACGGGAGAACTACAGCGCAGCCTTCAAGGTGAAGGTGGCGCTTGAAGCCATTCGTGGCGAGGCGACGATCGCCGAGCTGGTGGCGAAGCACGGCGTGCATCAGACGGTGATCCATTCCTGGAAGCGTCAGGCGCTCGAGGGCATGGCCGCGATTTTCTCGGGCAAGGCCGAGGCGAAGGCGGCCGAGAAGGAAGGCGCGATCGAAAAGCTGCA
>NZ_JAHYSR010000058.1 GCF_019431455.1 Paracoccus bogoriensis | reverse complement strand
GTGGCTGCGGCGCACCAAGCGCAA
Source organism: Paracoccus bogoriensis (assembly GCF_019431455.1). Classification (GTDB taxonomy): domain Bacteria; phylum Pseudomonadota; class Alphaproteobacteria; order Rhodobacterales; family Rhodobacteraceae; genus Paracoccus; species Paracoccus bogoriensis. Next base: position 595 of record NZ_JAHYSR010000058.1, on the reverse strand, counting down.
GAAGATCCCGCGCGAGGGCCGTGAAGGGGCCTGGTGCCCGATTGCGCCCAAGCAGCGCTGGTCGCTCGACTTCACCAGCGACGCGCTGGCCAATGGTCGCAAGTTCCGCACGGCCAATCTGAAAGACGACTGCACGCGCGAATGCCCGGCCATCGAGGTGGATTTCTCGTTGCCGGGCGAGCGGGTGGTCGAGATGCTGGAACGCGTGGCCCGCGAGAGGGGATATCCCGATATCCTGGTCGTTGATAACGGCCCGGAACTGCGCGGGCGGGCGCTGGATGGATGGGCCGATGATCACGGCGTCCAGATGTATTTCATCGACCCGTTCGTCGGGAAAACAGCGCCCCACGCTGTTTTCTGATCCTCCGAACCCGACCCAGAACGCCTATATCGAAAGCTTCAACGGGCGATACCGTGAAGAATGCCTGAACCAGCACTGGTTCACCAGCATCGATGAAGCCCGTGAAATCATCGAAGATTGGAGGATCGACTACAACCCGGAGCGTCCGCACAGCAGCCTGAAGTATCAGACCCCGGAGGAATTCGCAGCAGCGAGGCCCTTCGATAAAACGCAATGGGCGCAGCCGCTTGAGCT
>NZ_JAHYSR010000057.1 GCF_019431455.1 Paracoccus bogoriensis | reverse complement strand
GGGGCGGGAAGTGATCAAGTTCGGGCATGATGTCCGGCTCATGCCGCCCACCTGCGTGAAGGGCCATGTCAAGCGCGGCAAGACCGACAAGGCCGACGGTGAGGAGGACCGTGGCGCCAGGGGCGCCGCGTAAGCCGACGAACACCCTCTGTGAAGCCGTGCCGCGCCCGTCCATGCGGTTTTTCCCGTGAAGCGCGAAGGTGAGCCCGCGAACGCCATGTGTTCGAGAGAGCGGGCGACCCAGGCCCTGCGGATGACCCACAAGGCGCGAGACCACCTCGTCCGCCAGCAGACCCGGATCGTGCATGCCGTGAGGGCGCATCCGGGCGAATTCGGCATTGTCGTGCCCAAGGGCATCCATAGGGGCATCCATGATGTCGAGCGGCTGATCATGGCCTGCGAACAGGCCGGCCCGCCCCATTCGCCATCGGCCTCGAACCCGTGGCGGCTCGATGGCTCATCCCGCAAGGCGCTGAACCTGCTTGCCGATCAGCTGATCGGCACGCTGAAGACGATAGACGAGCTGACAGCTGACATTCGCGCCGATGCCAGGGCCAATGAAGACGCACAGCGCCTGCAGACGATCCCGGGCATCGGCCCGGTCACGGCAGGCGCCCTCGTCTCTG
>NZ_JAHYSR010000056.1 GCF_019431455.1 Paracoccus bogoriensis | reverse complement strand
GTCAAGCGCGGCAAGACGGACGCCGCTGATGCCGAGGCGATCTGTGAAGCCGTGTCGCGCCCCTCCATGCGATTTGTTCCCGTGAAGAGTGAGGACACGCAGGCATTACTGATGACCCATAAGGCGCGGGAATGTCTGGTGCGCCAGCAGACGCAAATCGTCAACGCCATGCGGGCGCATCTGGGCGAATTTGGCATTGTCGTGCCGAAGGGCATCCACAACGCCGAGCGGCTGATCATTGCTGCCGAACAGGCAGCGCTGCCCGCAGCCGCACGCAAAGCCCTGCGCCTGCTCGCCGATCAGCTGATCGATACGCAGCGAAAGGTCGAGGATCTGACTGCAGACATCCGCGCAGACGCCAGGGCCAATGAGGCTGCTCAGCGCCTGCAGACGATTCCAGGTATCGGGCCGATTACCGCGAGCGCGCTGGTCTCGGCGCTGCCAGACATCGCCGATTTCAGATCAGGGCGCGATCTGTCTGCATGGCTGGGTCTGACACCGAAGCCCCACTCGACAGGCGGCAAGGAAAGGTTGGGTCGTATCTCCAGGATGGGCAACAGGCATCTGCGCCGGCTGCTTTATCTGGGCGCCATCGCGCAGGTCAGCGCGCGGCGTCGGCGTGAGGCTGGCGAAG
>NZ_JAHYSR010000055.1 GCF_019431455.1 Paracoccus bogoriensis | reverse complement strand
GGTCGTTTCCCCGCCGGTGGTGTAGCTGACGGGTAGCCCCGCTGGCCGCACGCGCGCTTTCCCATAGCGCCGTAGCGGGCGGGCGGCGGGGCGGGTGGTCATCGGACGATCTCCGGTAGGGTCGGGTTTGCGAGAACCAACCTGATCCGGAGAGCACCGATGACCGACGAGATGATGACCCTGCGCAGCATGGTGGAGAAGGCCCCTGATGCGGACCTGCTCCAAGACATGATCGGCTTTGCCGCCGAGCGCCTGATGGAGATGGAGGTGGGCGCGCTGACCGGCGCGGCCTACGGCGAGAAGAGCGCCGAGCGTCTGGCGCAGCGCAACGGCTACCGCGACCGGGCCTGGGAGACCCGCGCCGGCACGGTCGAGCTGCGTATCCCGAAGCTGCGCAAGGGGAGCTACTTCCCCGGCTTCCTCGAGCCACGCCGCATGGCCGAGAAGGCGCTGACTGCCGTGATCCAGGAGGCCTACATCCATGGCGTCTCGACGCCATCCGTCGACGACCTGGTGAAGGCGCTCGGCATGGCGGGCATGTCCAAGAGCCAAGTGAGCCGGTTGTGCGAAGAGATCGACGAGCGGGTCGACGCCTTCCTCAACAGGCCGATCGAGGGGGACTGGCCCTATCTCTGGAT
>NZ_JAHYSR010000054.1 GCF_019431455.1 Paracoccus bogoriensis | reverse complement strand
CGGACATTCATCAGGGCGCGCAGCCAACGTGCTGCAATCCAGACGCCGTATACATGGCCGCAACCGATATTACACCAACATCAACCGAAAAACCCTTGCCCTGCGGGAGCCATCCATACATGGTCCGAGCCCACTGGCGAAGGCCGATCTGCCGGGTTCTGGAGGTCGCACCATCGACGTATTGCGCCGTCAAGGCTGTGGAGCGTGATCCTGAACTGGCATCGGATCGGGCCAAGCAGGATCAACTGGACATGGCCGCCATCAAGAAGGCTTTCGATGGCAGCCGAGGCCGCTATGGCGCGCGCAAGGTATGGCATCGTTCGGGCCATGCCCTTGAACCGGTGGCGGGCAGGCCCTCACCGCCGCGGCAGCCACGATATTGCGCGCTGCACGGTCGAGCGGCTCATGAAGGTCATGGGACTACAAGGCGTTGTCCGTGGCAAGAAAATCATCACGACCAATCCCGATACGGCCCAGCCGTGCCCGGACGACAAGGTGAACCGAGCCTTCGTGGCGGACATGCCGAACCAGCTGTGGGGTCGTCCATTGAGGCGCCATTGGTTCAAGCCCTATGGACGACGATTTCACCTATGTCTTCAGCTGGCAGGGCATGGTCTATGTCGCCATTCGTCGGGAAAACAGCACCCCACGCTGTTTTCCGATCCTCCTCATTCATCGACGTCTTCGCCCGCAAAATCGTCGGCTGGCGCGTCTCGACCTCGACGACGACCGGCTTCGTCTTGGATGCTCTGAACCAGGCTCCAGGCTCATTGATTGTCAAAGCCGGAACAGGACGGTAGCGGCGAGGGTGACGGCAGAGAGGAACCCCCTGG
>NZ_JAHYSR010000053.1 GCF_019431455.1 Paracoccus bogoriensis | reverse complement strand
CCCCGGACGCTCCCTCGCTGTGATCGAGAGTCTGCCCAACCTGAAGGAGCGACGACTTGAGGAAAAGCCGTTTCACCGATGAGGAGGGGACCGTGGCCCCTGATGGGGCCGCGTAAGCCCCGACGAACAGATTATCGGGATGATCAAGGAGCAGGAAGCGGGGATGGCGACGGCCGAGCCTTGCCGGAAGCACGGGTGAGCCCCGCGACCTTCTACAAGCTGAAGGCCAAGTATGGCGGGATGGAGTTGTCGGACGCCAAGCGGCTCAAGCAGCTCGAAGACGAGAACGCGAAGCTGAAGCGCCTGTTGGCGGATACGATGCTCGATAACGTCGTGCTGAAGGATCTGCTGGGAAAACCCTGACGACGCCGATGGCGCGGCGGGACGCGGCGCTCCGGGCGATGCGGGATCATGACCTCTCGCAGCGCCGGGCCTGCGCCCGTCGGTGCCGATCCGAAGAGGGTGCGGCGTGAACGGCCGCCCGACAACCCGGAAATCCGCAAGGAAATGGGCAAGATCGCCGAGAGGCGGCGGCGGTTCGGCTATCGCCGGATCGGCATCCTGCTCGAGCGCAAGGGAACCACGATGAACCACAAGAAGCTGTATCGCCTGTATCGGGAGGAAGGCCTGTCGGTCCGCCGCAGACGTGGCCGCAAGCGCGCCCGCAGCAGCCGATCGCCGATGCCACAGGCCCTGCTCCCGAACCAGCGCCGGTCGATGGATTTCGTCTCTGACACCTTCGGAGCACCGCGCCGGTTCGCTCGCCATTGTTCTTGAACCAATGGCGCACAATGGCTCGCCCTGGCCGTGAACGACGACTGCTGCCGCGAGAACCTCGCCCTGATCGCCGACACCAGCATCTCGGGCGACCGCGTCACGCGGGAGTTGGACGCGCTGGTGCGGCTCTATGGC
>NZ_JAHYSR010000052.1 GCF_019431455.1 Paracoccus bogoriensis | reverse complement strand
GCCGTCCAGCGCGCCCGCTACATGACGCTTGAAAGCGTCGCCAGCGTCAGCGACGATCCAATCGTCAGTCTCGCCCACGTCGAAGGCTGACCCCGGCCCCGCCGGAGATCACGCTGGCCATCGGCCAGCTACACCACTCCAAGGGACACGATCCGAGACGGCGCTCGATCGGCCGGTTCCTCGAACCGATGGCGGAACCAGCCTCATCCCTGTTCGGACCAATGCACGATGGATGCGGCGCATGCCATTGATCGAGATCCGACCGCTGGCGGACTTCATCACAGTGCTCGGCCATCGTGCCGCAGGTCAGACGCCGCATACATGGCCGCGACCGACCACATGCCAGAGCCAAACAACGCCCTTGCCCCGCGGGAGCCGTCCATACATAGTTCGAGCCCAATGGCAAAGGTCTGGAACTACAAGCGGGTTCATAGGCTCTAGGGTCAGGATCCATTGATCTGCTTGAGGGCGTCCGGACTGTGTGATTGATGCACCCGAACCGACGGGGTGGTGATAAGCAACTTGCTCTGGCTGACAGACGAACAGATAGCGCGGCTTCGCCCGTTCTTTCCCAAGAGCCATGGTCGGCCACGGGCCGATGACCAGCGCGTTCTGAGCGGCATAATCTTCATCAATCGCAATGGCTTGCGGTGGTGTGACGCCCCATCCGAGTATGGGCCGCCCAAAACGCTCTCCAACCGCTGGGTCCGGTGGAGCCGGATGGGGGTCTTTGCCCGGATCATGGAGAGCCTGGCCTCCGAAGGCAGCGCGGAAAAGGTCGTGATGATCGACGCGACATACCTGAAAGCGCACCGCACGGCTTCGAGCCTGCGGGTGAGTGAGGCGGATCCGAAATCGGTCCACTGGGGGCTATTGAAAAAGCACCATGCCTCTGATTCACTTTCCGTATCGGCGGATGGGAGGCTGCGATGCTGGGTCGGAAGGAGCGCGGGCAACTGGAGCTTTTCATCACC
>NZ_JAHYSR010000051.1 GCF_019431455.1 Paracoccus bogoriensis | reverse complement strand
GGGCGGTGGCCGTTGACGCCGAGGGCCGGGTCGTTCTCGACCGCGCGGTCGAGAACGACCAGGACGCGATCGACAGGCTTGTGTCCGAACTGCGCAGCCTCGGCGCAGATGTGGTGATCGGGCTCGACGTGGTGGGCTCCTTCGCCCGCTTCATCGAGGCGGTGTTTCAGGGCGAGGCCGCGCAGGGTTTTTCGGGGGGCGAGCGCAAGTCTGACCCGCGCGACGCGCGCACGATCGCGGACCTGGTGCGCACCCGCGATCTGCGTCCCATCCTGCCGGACGATGACACGCTCGTCGCACTCCGGCTCAAGGTCGGCCGCCGGCGCGAGCCGATCCAGGACCAGACGCGGCGCATTTCGCGCCTGCGCGGGCTTCCTTGCAGCATCCGCCCCGGCCTCGAGCGGACGCTCGACCTGACCTGCAAGGGACCGCTCGCGCTGCTCACGCGCTATGTCACTCCGGCCGGGATCCGGCGTGCCGGGAAGTCCCGCCTGCGCGCGCATCTGAGCAGGACGCCACATTTGCACGGCACGGATGCCCTTGTCGACCGCGCGCCGGAGGCTGCCCGGGCGCAGAAGACCGTTGTTCCCGGCGAAGCGCCCACGGCCGAGCTGATCCGGGAGCTCGCCGCGGAGGCGCTTGAGGCGAGGCAGAAGATAGGCCGGATCGACCGTGATCTCGAGGCTCTGCTCGCGGACCACCCTGACGGGGCCCTCATCCGTTCGTTGCCGGGGATGGGGGCGTTGCTCGCGGCAGAGTTCATCGCCTGTGTGGGCAACATCCGGCGCTTCGGGTCCGCCGACGCGCTGGCCTCCGCGGCCGGTCTCGCGCCCGTCCAGCGCCAATCCGGCAAGCGTGCAGGCTGGCGCCGCGCCTATGGTGGCGACAAGGCCCTCAAGCGTGTCTTCTACCAGAGCGCCTTCTGCGCCGTCAGCACCGCCGACCCGCTCTCCAGGGCATTCTACGACCGCAAGCGACGGGAAGGAAAACACCACATGCAGGCCCTCATCGCGCTCGCTCGGCGCCGCGTGACGGTGATCTGGACCATGCTCCAGCGTCGGGAAACCTTCGATCCTGATCGCAAAGCAGCTTGACTGGCCCATTACGCAGCTT
>NZ_JAHYSR010000050.1 GCF_019431455.1 Paracoccus bogoriensis | reverse complement strand
CAGGGGAATCGCATATGACCTTGGCGGTCTGAGCGGCACCCCTTGCGGCTGAGGGTGGGATGGATTCTGGGGATTTGGACCCCACCCTCGGAGCCCATCGCCGCCATGCACCTGTTCCTGACCGCCTTCGAAGACGTCCCCGATCCCCGCGCCGGAAACATCCGGCATGACCTCGGCGAGTTGCTCGTCATCGCCTTCGTGTCGGTGCTGTGCGGCGCGACGTCCTGCGCCGAGATGGCCGCCTTCGGCCGGGCGAAGGAGAGCGTTTTCAGGGAGTTCCTCAAGCTGAAGCACGCCATCCCGTCGCACGACACCTTCTCGGCCGTATTCCGGATGATCGATCCGAAGGCGCTTGACGCCGCCTTCGGACGGGTGCTGGCCGATGTCGCGGCGCTGCTGCGGGAGGGCGATGTGATCGCGGTCGACGGAAAGGCCCTGCGCGGCGCCCGCGACGCGGGCGAGAGCGCGCGGACGCGGATGGTGGTCTCGGCCTACGCGACGCGGCTGCGTCTGACGCTGGCCAGCGTGCCGGCCGATCGCGGCGCGGAGCTGGAGGCCGCCATCGCGGCGCTCGGCCTGATCGCGCTGAAGGGCAAGGTGGTGACCGCCGATGCGCTGCACTGCAATCGCCGCACGGTTGCGGCAATCAATGCCGGCGGCGGCGACTGGTGCCTGGCGCTCAAGGCCAACCAGGACTCGCTGCTGTCCGATGCCCGGGCCTGTTTCGCCACGCTGAAGGAGGGCCACCCAAGCGCCGACGCGCAAGAAGCCGGCCACGGCCGGGTCGAGACCCGAAGGGCGGTGGTCGTCTCGGCCAAGGGTCTGGCAGAACATCATGATTTCCCCGGCCTCAAGGCCTTCGGCCGCATCGAGGCGACGCGGGAAACAGCCGGCACCACGACCTCCGAGACGCGGTATTTCGCCCTGTCCTGGATGCCTGCGCCCGACGTGCTGCCGGCCACTGTGCGTGCCCACTGGGCCATCGAGAACGCCATGCACTGGCAGCTCGACGTGTCCTTCCGCGAGGACGCCGCGCGCAACCGCAAGGAGAACGGCCCGGGCAACATCGCGGTCCTGCGCCGCCGCGCCCTCGACGTCATGCGCAGGGACACATCGCGCGGCTCCCTCTCCATCAAGCTCAGGCGAGCCGGCTGGGACGACGACTTCCTTCGCAGCGTTCTCAATGGCTTGGCGATCGAATGAGCCATATGCGATTGCCCT
>NZ_JAHYSR010000004.1 GCF_019431455.1 Paracoccus bogoriensis | reverse complement strand
CCTGTCGATCGCGTCCTGGTCGTTCTCGACCGCGCGGTCGAGAACGACCCGGCCCTCGGCGTCAACGGCCACCGCCCAATGTGTGCCTTTCGCGGCGTCGATACCGACGCATACCCTCGTCCTCCGATCTCCCTACCAATCCCGGAACACATGCCTCGTCTCGCCGGCATCGCCTTGCAAAGCCATCGAGAGCATCGCGTAATCAGCGGTCGAGCCGAGGCGGCGATGCGGGCGGCCAAGCTTCCCAAGCCATCAACGACAGCCAGCATGACAGCCATGCCCGCATCGCCTGCACCATGGCAGCTTCTCACCACCAATAGCGCTGCGAAAAGGGGTAAGGCGGCATGACGCCCCCAGAAACGGAAATCCCCCCGCCCGGCAGAGACCGGCGGGGGGAAATGGAGAAAGCATAGAGCCATGACAAAATATCGCGCCTGTGATCACAGGACAAGCGGAAATGTGATCACAGGGGGCATGCCATGTGTGTCCGCCTGATGGGAAAGATTTTCGACAACTCGGACCCGCCGCCGGGAGAGCGTTTCACACTGCTGGCCTTGGCCGATCACGCGGACGATTCTGGCCGCTGCTTTCCATCTATAGCGAGACTGGCGAAGGGCACGGGTTACAGCGAACGGGCGATCCAAGGGCATCTCAAGACACTTGAGCGTCGAGGCGTTGTGAAGGTGGCAAAGGGCGCCGGGCCAAATGGCGTCAACGTGTTCGCTATCAGCCTAGCCCCCGCAGATTTTGCACCCCCGCAGATTTTGCGCGATACCCCCGCAGATTCTGCACCCAAACCATCAGGAACCACCAAAGAACCATCAGATATATCTTCTAAGAACTTGCTCAAAGTCTGATCGTGTCCCTTGGAGTGGTGTAGCTGGCCATCGGCCAGCTACCCCACTCCAAGGGACACGATCTGCTTCGGCAACAGCGCCGCATCGCGCGAACTGTTCCAGGACATTGCCGACGGCATCCGCTGGCATGTTTCCGTCGGCTACCAGGTCCACGCAATCGAGGTCGAGCAACGCAAGGGCGCCGCCGATCTGGTGCGCGTGACCGACTGGGAGCCGTTTGAAATTTCCATCGTATCCGTTCCCGCAGACCCGACGGTTGGCGTCGGTCGGGACGCCAGACAAGCAGGAGAACCCATGCCGCCCAAGACCAACACCGCGCCCACCGGCGCCAGCACCCAAGGCGAAGAAGATCGCGTTACCGCCGTCCTCGAGCTGGGCCGAGTTTACAAGCACGACGCGCTTGCGGCCGAGGTCCTGCGCGCTGGTGGCGGGCCGGAGGAAATGCAGGCCCGTATCCTCGAACACATGAACGCGAACGGCAATCAGCCGCTTCGTGACGGGGGCAGCATCGGCCTTACCGAGCGTGAGGCGGGCCGCTTCTCATTCATGGCCCTGATCCGGCACCTTGCCGCCCCGACCGCCGAGAGCGCCGAGGCCGCCGCCTTGGAGCTGGAATGCAGCCGGGCCTTCGCCCGCCGCACCGGCCGAGAGCCGCAAGGCGCGTTCATTCCCCCTGATGTGCTGCTGTCGCGCAACTTCGGCGGCGCGCTGAACACCAGACCACCACCCAAGGCGCCGGGCTGGTGGCAACCGATCTGCTGGCCGGGAACTTCATCGACCTTCTGCGGAACCGCCTGTCGATCATGCAGGCGGGCGCGACCATGCTTCCGGGTCTGGTCGGGAACATGGCAATCCCGCGCCTTGCGGGCGGCGCAACTGCCGAATGGCTGCCCGAGGGCGGTTCGGTCACGGACTCGCGCCCCACGACCGACGTTGTGATCGTGTCGCCAAAGACCGTGGCCGCATCCGTCCCGATCACCCGCCGCCTTTTGCTGCAATCCACGCCCGCCGTGGAATCGATGGTGCGGAATGATCTGGTCGCGGGCATCGCCCTGGCAATCAACGCTGCCGCGCTGAACGGGCATCCCAGCCCGCACGCCCCGACCGGCCTGCGCGAGATCATCGCCGCGAACGCGCTGAACTGGGCCACCGCCGCCCGCCCGACCTTTGCCGAGATCGTCGAGCTTGAAACCCGGATCGCGGCCGCCAATGCCGACCAGGGCGCCTTGCGCTACATCTACGGCGCCGCCATGTCGGGTCACCTGAAAACGACCGTTCTCGAGCCGGGCGCCCCGGTCTTTATCGAGGCGGGTGAGACGGTGAACGGCTATCGTAGGATCAAGTCGAGCCAGGCCCGGCCCGGCGATGCCTTCTTCGGCAACTGGACCGATCTTCTGGTTGGCATGTGGTCGGGCCTCGACCTGCGCGCCGATACCTGGACGCTGGCGGCCTCTGACGGGCTGGTGCTGCGCGCGTTTCAGGACGTGGACATTGCCGTTCGCCACCGGGAGAGCTTCGCCCTGGGCCAGAACGCCCCTGCCGCGCCGGAATAATGCCCCGGCAACGCATCGACGCGCCCGGCACGGCCTATGCCGATTCGGGCGCAATCGTGATCACCGCGCCGCGCTTGGCCGAATACCTTGGCGTCAGCCCGCGCCGGGTTTGGCAAATGCGCCAGCGCGGCGAGCTGGTCAAGCATGGGCGCGGCCTCATCGACGCGTCCCACGCCTTCAACGCGCGAATCGGTCGCTTCTTTCTGACGCCCGAGAAGGCCGCCCAGCTGGACAAGTTCCGGATCGCTGCCATGGGCTGGCTGATGGTGCGATGGTCCGCAGGCGTGAGCCCGCGCGACCTGGCCGACTGGCGCGTCATGGCCGGGCATTGGCGGCTTACCCCCGCCGAGGGGCGTAATGTCCTCGAGGACGCCGCCGATCTGATGGGGCGCCCGCGTCCCAGCTTCAAGCAAGCCCGCTCCCGCCGCTGAAACCCGTTCAAGCGCCGTCGCGCTGGTGGGTCCAATGGTGGGTCTGGGCATTAGCGAAAGCAGGTTTTTTGTTTCAGATCAAAATCTTGATGCCAAGGCGGTGGTAGGGGTAGAGGGACTCGAACCCCCATGCCTTGCGGCGGAGCATTTTGAATGCCCTGCGTCTACCATTCCGCCATACCCCCGGACCTGCCGGCACCTTGGCCTGAACGTGGCCTAAATCGCCGCGCGGGAATTTGCAAGCCCGCATCTCGGCGCCGGGCAGCGCCGCCTCAGGCGCGGCCCAGCTTTTCCAGCCGTGCCGCCCGCAGCCGCGCGAAATCGTCGCCCGCGTGATAGGAGGACCGCGTCAGCGGCGTGGCCGAAACCATCAGGAAACCCTTGCCATAGGCGGCCTTTTCGTAGCCTGCGAATTCCTCGGGGGTGACGAAACGGTCAACGCGGTGATGCTTGGGCGTCGGTTGCAGATACTGGCCGATGGTGATGAAGTCGATATCGGCGGCGCGCATGTCGTCCATGACCTGCAAGACGGCCTGCCGATCCTCGCCCAGACCGACCATGATGCCGGACTTCGTGAACATCGCGGGGTCCAGTTCCTTGACCCTCTGCAGCAAGCGCAGCGAATGGAAATAGCGCGCGCCGGGGCGCACGGTCGGATAAAGACCTGGCACCGTTTCCAGATTGTGATTGAAGACGTCGGGCCGCGCCTCGACCACGGTTTCCAGCGCGCCGGGGGCGGATTTCAGAAAATCGGGGGTCAGCACCTCGATCGTGGCGTCGGGCGAGCGGTGACGGATCGCGCGGATCGTCTGGGCAAAATGCTCGGCCCCGCCATCGGGCAGGTCGTCGCGGTCAACGCTGGTGATGACGACATGTTTCAGACCCAACTTCTGCACCGCATGAGCGACGCGGCCCGGCTCGAACACGTCCAACGCGTTGGGCTTGCCGGTGGCGACGTTGCAGAAGGTGCAGCCCCGGGTGCAGATCTCGCCCATGATCATCATGGTGGCGTGACCCTGGCTCCAGCATTCGCCGACATTCGGGCAGCCCGCCTCTTCGCAGACGGTGGAGAGGCGGTTCTCGCGCAGCAGGTCGCGTGTCTGCTTGTAGCCCTCGGAGGTGGGCGCCTTGACGCGGATCCAGGCGGGCTTTTTCGGCTGCGCCTGATCAGGGCGATGCGCCTTTTCCGGGTGGCGCTGATCCGGGATCCTGAGGTCGCGCAAGGCGGTCATCCTTTCCGTCGCGGTTGTCCCACATCTAGGCTCTCTGTGCTGGTTTGGCAATTGCGCAACCCCGTCCGTGCACCCAGTGATGGCGGCCATCAACGGGCGGGCGGATCGGTCAGCAAACCCTGGGCTGCGGTGGACAGCAGCCTCGCCAATTCGTCGAACCAGCCGCCGGCGGGGGTCGAGGCGCGACGCATCAGCAAGACCTGCCGCGCCGGTTGCGGATCGGGAAAGCGGATCGCCGTCAGTCCGGGGGCGGCGGCCATTTCCTGCGCGCGCGCGATTTCGGGCAGGAAGGTCAGGCCCATGCCCTGGGCCGCCAGACGGCACAAGGTCGCAAGCGAGGCTGCGCCAAGGTCCAGCCGGCTGGACCGGCGCCCCAGGCCACAGACCTCCAGAGCCTGATCGCCAAGGCAATGCCCCTCGTCCAGCAGCAGCAACTGGCCGGGGTCCAGATCGCGCGGCTCGATGTTGCGGTCGTTCAGATCCGCGATGCGGGCAGGGCTGCCCGCCAGCAGGAAGCGGTCGGTGAACAGGTCCACCGCCTCGACCCCTGCCCCTTGCGGAGGCGTTGCCACGACGATCGCATCCAAATGCCCCGCCGCCAGTTCATCCAGCAGGCGTTCGGTCTGCGCCTCGCGCAGATGCAGGTCGCGCCCGATATTCTGAGCGCGCAGCAGAGGCAGAGCCACGGGCAGCAGGTAAGGTGCGACGGTGGGGATCATGCCCAGCATCAGCCGGCCGCCCTGCCCCGGCTGGCGCATGGCCTGTTCCAGCCCTGCCATGTCGGCCATGACCCGCCTGGCATGTGTCTCCAACGCACGGCCATGCGGTGTCAGCACCACGCCACCGGGCATACGTTCGACCAGCGCCATGCCGACGCATTCCTCAAGCTGGCGGATCTGCATCGACAGGGCGGGCTGGGTGACGTTGATCGCCTCGGCCGCGCGGGTGAAGCTGGCATGTTCGGCCAGCGCAAGAAAGTAGCGAAGCTGGCGCAGGGTGATATTCATAAGCGGACCTTATGGAGCAGAGATTTTAGCGCTGCGCCAGCTTATCGCACGCGGCGGTCATGCTCAACCGATCAGGGGGGCCCCCTTGCCATAGGTCTCGGCGTAATGGCGTTCCAGCCGCATCAGCGCAAGGCGAAGCACGATCTTGCCCGACCGCGCCGACCAACCCAGACGACGCTCGGTCATCTCGATTCCTTCGAGAAAGCAGCAGACCCGCAGCACGATGTCGCCCATGCCCGGGCCCAGTTCGCGCAAGGCCAGCGCGACCCGGTCGCGCGCGCTCTCCGAACCGCCGCGCTGGCCGCCGCCCTGCCGTGAGATGTCGATGCCCGCCGTCATGAAGCCGTCCCAGTTCTGGGTAACGCGCGGCCCCATCTGTGCCAATTCGAAATCCTCGCGCAGGCGCTCGCCCGCTGCGACCATGCCCTGTGTCAGAAAGGCCTGTCCGTTGGCGTCGCGCCGCCGCGCCAGAAGCAGCAAGGGGGATTCGGCGATATTCACGCGCACGCGCCTGCGCCGGTCATCCTCGGGGTCGCGGATGGTGCGGTCCTCCCAGATGCGGTGGCGATCGGCATGATCGAAGGGCGCGGCTGCTTCAGCCATCGCGCGATCGTCCGGCGCCCGCGCGACGGGGCTTGCATCGCAGAAAGCGCCCGGTCCCGGCACTGCGTCGCGCTGGCGCGGCGAGCGCAGCATCCGGCGCAGCGCGTCGCGCCCGGCAGGGGCCAGCACATAGCGCGAGAGCCGCCCGCCGCCCTGCCTCGATTGCACGACCCAGCCGCGCAGGGCCATTTCTTCGGCCAAGGCGCGTTCCAGGACGGCGGTGCGGATGTCGTCGCGGGTGACGATGGCCTTGTCCATCCCCGCCGCCGAGACCATGATTGCCCCCGGCTCGGACAGGCGGCGCAGGATGCGAAGGGCCTGTTTGTCGTCGAACGACAACGCATCGGCCGACCTGGCCAGCGCGCCATCGACCAACGGATCGTCGCGCCGCGCCTCGAACCGGCGGATGCGGCGCAGGATGGTCGAGGCGTGGCAGCCCGCCTCGCGGGCCAGGGCGCGGATCGTTTCGCCATTCTCGACATGGCGCAGGTATAGCTGTGCGTCCAGCGCCATCTCGTCACCCGGCACGGACGAACAGCCCGGGGCCGCTTGCTTTGCCTCACGGTGCTCCGCCGCGCTGGCGCCAGGTGCGAAATCACCGGTCACTATCGTCATGTCACTTCCCTTGTCATCCTCGAGCGGTCCGGCAGTAACCACCCTGGGTTGCATTTTTCCGTTCTGGTTAACGGAGCGTTTCTGCACGTAGAAGCAACATTCCCTAACAAATCCTAAAGAAACCTTGCGGGGGCGCGCGCTGCGATCAAGGATTTGGCAACACTCGTTTTGGTTGTGTGAAGCTGATCCCGTTACATCAGCGAGGATCACGCCATGACCGCATCCCTGAACCGCCCGGACAATGTCATTTCCTTTCCGGCCCGCAGCCCCGAGACCTCGCTGCGTCGCCCGCGCCTGCTGATCCGCGCCGCCCGCGAAGGGCAGCGCCACTGGCGGCGCGAACGTGATCTGGCGCGACTTCTGCGTCTGGAGAATTGCCCCCGGCCCGGCGCCTGTCTGCCGCGTCTGCGCGCCGAAGAGGCCGTGCTGAACGACATGCGCCTCAAGGCTGCGGCGGATTATCCGCTGCAGCGCCACGTGCTGCTGATGATCGCAATTCTGGCCGAGATGAAAGCCGCGATCGAGGCTGCGCCCGCGCCCCTGCTGGCCGCGCGCCCCTGACCCCTCAGCGACCCGCCTCAACGAGCGCAAGATGGCGCGCACCAGCGCCCGCCCTTGATGCCAAGCGGCGGGCAAGGCCCTTGCCGAAGGTCTCGGCGATACTGTCGCTGCACCATTACACCCTCGCGCCTGCGCCCGCTGGAACGCGCCTGTGCTGAACCCGCTGATATTCTCGTGCCACAACGGCAGGTCGAGAGCGTTCCGCCCCAGCCAGGTCAGCATGGCGTGCAGATCCTTCAGACCCGTCAGCGGCAGCCCGCCTTTGTCGGCCAGGCGAAAGGCGATGTTCAGCACTCCCGCCCGTACCGCCGTCCATCCCGGCAGGCGCGGCAGAAGCGGCGGCTCCAGCTTGACCGGGATGCTGCGGACCGGATGGCTGCTTTCGCCCCTCAGGTCTGATCGGAAGACGGCCGGCACGGATTGATAACGCAGTGCCATGCCGATCTTCCGGGCCGGATTGCCCTTCATGTCGGCCAGAAAGACCGGCGCGCCGGTCAGGGACAGGCTTTCTGCCGGTCTCCGCAACGTCATCGCCTCGCCGGTGCCGGCCGCGCCCGCACAAGACCCCGGCGGTTGGCTTTGCTCAGCAGCATCCCGGGCAGCGATCCTGGCCGCAGTCTCCGCCAGGAATCAGCCCCGCCTCAGGATCAGCACGGATCGCATCACGACCCCATTCAGCGGCAATTTTCTGCAAGCCCTTACGCAACGCGCGCCATGATAAGACAGCCTTAACCTGTTCATGTCATGGTTGAGCCGTTCGGGGTTGCGTGCTTGCCTCGAACCTTCCTCCCTGTTGGACTGCCGCGCCTTCGGGCGCGGCCTTTTTCCAATCAGCGGGCCAGACGCTCCTTGCCTTGCGTCGCAACCGCGAAACGGCGTCATCGGATGTTGACGCGAGAGCGCGGCGCGATTAGCGTTGAGATCAATGATGACCGGCCAGTCCGGCAGGGAGACCGTGCAGGATAACTGCAAAAGAGGCCGCAGCGATGTTGGCTGCGGCCTTTTCCATTCTCGTCGCATAACCCCGGATGACGGAATCGTGGAAGGTTAATGACAGCGCCGCAAGACCGGTCTTTGGGCAAGGACCGGGCGGGACAGGCAGCGGCGTCCTCCACCGATTCACGGCTGGCGGGTCGTGCAATCAGGCGTTGAAGAGGAAGTGCAGGATGTCGCCGTCCTTCACCTCGTAATTCTTGCCCTCGACGCGCAGCTTGCCGGCCTCGCGGGCGCCGGCCTCGCCATGGCCGGCGATGTAATCGTCATAGGCAATGGTCTCGGCCCGAATGAAGCCGCGTTCGAAATCGCCGTGGATCACGCCGGCGGCCTGAGGGGCCAGCGTGCCGCGTCTGATCGTCCAGGCGCGTGCCTCCTTGGGGCCAACGGTGAAATAGGTCTGAAGGCCCAGAAGGCTGTAGCCTGCTCGGATCAGCCGGTCCAGCCCTGGCTCCTTTAGCCCCATCTCGGACAGGAACATCTGCGCTTCATCGGCGTCAAGCTGGCTGATCTCTTCCTCGATCCGGGCCGAGATGACGACATGGCCCGCACCCTGTGCCTCGGCCATCTCGCGGACCCTCTCGGACATGGCGTTGCCCTGCGCCGCATCGGATTCGGCGACATTGCAGACATAGAGCACCGGCTTGGCCGTCAGCAATTGCAGCATGTTCCAGGCCTTGCGGTCATCCTCGGCCACCTCGACGGTGCGGGCCGGGCGGCCATCCTCCAGCGCGGCCAGCGCGCGTTTCAACAGCGCCTCCTGCTGGGCGGCATCCTTGTCGCCGCCCTTCAGCTTGCGCGCCAGATTGGCCAGGCGCCGCTCGATCGATTCCATGTCGGCGATCATCAGCTCGGTCTCGATCACTTCGGCATCGGCCAGCGCATCGACGCGGCCCTCGACATGGGTGATGTCGCCATCCTCGAAGCAGCGCAGCACATGGGCGATGGCGTCAACCTCGCGGATATTGGCCAGAAACTGGTTGCCCAGGCCCTCGCCCTTGCTGGCGCCCTTCACCAGGCCCGCGATATCGACAAAGGTGATGCGGGTCGGGATGATCTGCTTGCTGCCCGCGATGGCGGCCAGACGGTCCAGACGCGGATCGGGCACGGCGACCTCGCCCACATTCGGCTCGATCGTGCAAAAGGGGAAATTCGCGGCCTGGGCTGCGGCGGTGCGCGTCAGCGCGTTGAACAGCGTGGACTTGCCGACATTCGGCAGCCCGACGATCCCCATGCGAAAGCCCATCTGCGCGCCCCTTTTCCAAAGCCTGAAATCAGCGCGTCTGTTACGCGCCTCGCGCGGCCAAGTCCAGCCTGCGCGCATTGCGCTGCGCGGCCAAGGCGGCTAGTGCTGGCGCAAAAGGCCAGACGAGGGCGGTGATGACCAGAATCGACACGCGTTTCGAGACTCTGAAAGCGCAGGGAAAAAAAGCGTTCGTCGCCTACATGATGGCGACCGACCCCGATCAGGACACGGCGCTTCGGATCATGCGCGGCCTGCCCGGCGCCGGTGTCGATGTCATTGAACTGGGTATGCCCTTCACCGATCCGATGGCCGATGGTCCCACGATCCAGGCGGCGGGTCAGCGGGCGCTGGCGGCGGGCGGCAGCGTCTCGCGCACGCTGGATATGGTGCGCGCCTTCCGCAAGGATGACGACACGACGCCCATCGTGCTGATGGGCTATTACAACCCGATCTATGCCCGCCCCGGCGGGGTCGAGGGCTTTCTGGCCGAGGCGGTCGAGGCCGGGATCGACGGCCTCATCGTCGTGGACCTGCCCCCCGAAGAGGATGACGAACTGTGCCTGCCCGCCGCCCGCGCGGGGCTGAACTTCATCCGGCTGGCGACACCCACGACCGATGACCGCCGGCTGCCCGCCGTGGTGCGCAACACGTCGGGCTTTGTCTATTATGTCAGCGTCACGGGCATCACCGGCGGGCCGGCTGCGAACGCCGCCGAGGTCGCCCCCGAAGTCGCCCGCATTCGCGCCGCGGCCGGGCTGCCCGTGGTCGTGGGCTTCGGCATCTCGACGCCGGACGCGGCGCAGGCCATCGCCTCGGTCGCGGATGGCTGCGTCGTGGGCAGCGCCATCGTCAAGCTGATCGGCGAGGGACGGCCCGTGCCTGAGATCCTGGACTTCGTCGCGGCGCTGGCCGAAGGCGCGCATCGCGGATGATGCTGCGCGCCGCCCGTCCCGATGATGCAGGCGCGGTCGGCGCGATCTGGAACCCGATCATCCGCGACACCGCAATCACCTTCTGGCCGACCGAACGCAGCGAGGCCGAGATTGCCGCGATCATCGCCGATCGCGCCAGCACCGGCCTCGCCTTTCTTCTGGCCGAGGATGCGGGGCGGGTCATCGGTTTCGCCACCTATGGCCAGTTCCGGGGCGGCGCGGGCTATGCCCACAGCATGGAGCACACGATCCATCTGGCCCCCGAGGCGCGCGGCAAGGGGCTTGGCCGCATTCTGCTGGCCGCCATCGAGGATCACGCCCGCGCCGCCGGTCATCGGCTGATGATCGGGGGCATTACCGGCTCGAATACCGGCTCGCTGGCCTTTCACGCGGCTGCGGGCTACCGCGAATGGGGCCGCATCCCGGCGGCGGGCTGGAAATTCGGGCAGTTCCATGACCTTGTGCTGATGGGCAAGGATCTGGTCGCGGCGGCCTGACGCAGGGGCAGGCACGGTGACATCGCGCCTCTATCGCAGCGCGGCAAGGGGCGCTAACATGGCGATATGGAATGTTGCGACAACCCCCTGACCTGTGACGGTCCCTGCCCCGCCCTTCCCGCGCCCCGCAGCTTCTGGCAGCGGATTGCGGATCGCGTGGTCGCGTTTCTGTGGACAAGCCGCCCCGCGACGCCGCGCGAACGCTCGGTCGCGTTCACCATCGCGGTGATCGCGCTTGGCGCGAAGCTGGCCAAGGCCGACGGCACCGTCGCGCGGTCCGAGGTGGCGGCCTTCCGGCGCGTCTTCATCATCCCGCGCGCCGAGGAAAAGAACGCCGCGCGCGTTTTCGATCTGGCGCGGCAGGATGTGGCGGGCTTTGATGCCTGGGCCCGCAAGATCGCGCGGATGTTCTCGCCCGGCGATCCGGTGCTGGAGGACGTGATCGAGGGCCTCTTCATCATTGCCGTTGCAGATGGCGCGCTGCATCAGGCCGAGATCGCCTTCCTCGACGAGGTCGCGCGCATCTTCGGCATCCCCGCACAGCGCCTGGCCGAGATCCGCGCCCGTCACGACCCTCAGGCCGGTTGCCCCCCCTGCGAGATCCTGGGCATCGCCATCGACACGCCCCTGCCCGAGGCGCGCAAGCGTTGGCGCCAGCTCATCCGCGAGGCTCATCCCGACCGCGCCATCGCGCGCGGCCTGCCGCCCGAGGCGATCCGGCTGGCCGAGGCCCGCACCCGCCGCCTGAACGAGGCTTGGGACAAGTTTCGCGCCATGCGTCAGGAGGTCGAACGGCAGTCGGCCTGATCCCGGCCCGCCGCCTCCAGCGTGGCCGGGCTGTTGGCATCGCCAATCAGACGGCGATAGCGTCGGCCTTCGGCCACAGCCTGCTCGAAGCGTTCGATCCCCTTGGCCTCCAGCGCCGGGATCAGGCGCAGGAAAGCCTCGGCCGTGGCGATCGCGTCGCCCATCGCGGTGTGGCGATCCTCGGGCGGGATGGTGATGCCCAGCCTTTCGGTCAGCGCATCCAGCGAATGGGTCGCCGATTGCCCCCAGACCATCGCCGACAGCAGCACCGTATCCAGCACGCGGTTGTCGAAATGCGCCCCCGTCTCGGGCGCGGCCCGGCGCAGGAAGCCCATGTCGAAGGGCGCGTTATGCGCGATCAGCACCGCGCCCTCGGCGAAGTGGTGGAATGCGGTCAGCGCGGTGCTCATGTCGGGCGCATCGGCCACCATCGCATCGGTGATGCCGTGGATCGCGGTCGAGGCCGGGGGAATCGGGCGGCCCGGATGAACCAGCGTCTCGAAGCGTTCCCCGGTCAGGCGCCCGCGCGCGATCCTGAGGCCCGCGATCTGCACGATACGGTCATTGTCGGTCAGCCCGGTGGTCTCGGTGTCGAAGACCACGCAGGTCAGGTCGGACAGCCGGCTCGAGGCCACGCCCCGCGTTGCCAGCGCGAAATCGTAGGTCACGCCCGAATCTTCGTCGCGCAAGTCCGCCAGCCGCAACGGCAGGACCAGACGCGCCAGCCCCTGCCCGCCTTCGGGCCAGATGCCGGTGCCGTGGCTGGCCAGGATCTCGGCCCCCGACAGGTCGGGCTGACCCGGATCGGGCGCTTCGGCCAGCCAGCCTTCCAGCATGTCCATGCCAAGAGGCGCGCCCTGCCATTCGAGGATCAGCCCCGCCTCTCCCGCCTCGGCGGGTTGCACCCCCAGACTGGGCGTCAGGCCCATCGCCCGCAGCCGCGCGTCGAGGTCGCGCAGAAGCGCGTTGACCGGCCCCGCCTCGGCCTGAAAGCGCAGGCGCGGCAGATCGGGCATCAAGGCAATACCCGCGCCCAGTTCATCCAGCCCCGCAACGCCGCCCGGCGCATCGCCCGCAAGGATCTCGGACAGCTGGCGGGTCGCCAGCGCCAGCCCCTGCCCCTCGTCGCGGATCGCGCGCGCCAGGTCAGGCGGGATCGGCCCGTCCAGCGCGTCCAGCATCGGGACCAGCGTTGCGGCATGACGGCGCAGCATTTCCAGCGTGCCGCGCGGGGCGGGGCGTTCTGCGGGCCGGTCGCGCAGGATCAGCAGCGTGCCGTCATCGACCCGCCGCATCCGGCCCGAGAGGCGTGCGCCCTCGGCCGTCAGGCAGATCAGATCGGTCGCGGCCGCCCCCGCGTCCAGCCGTGCCTCGGCGGCATCCAGCGCGCCGCGGCGCAAATGGCGGTCCAGCGGCCTGTCCAGCGCCAGCCCCGGCAGCAACCGCGCGGCCGAGGCGTTGTAGAACAGCACCCGCCCCTGACGGTCGGTGATGACCGCGCCCGCGCCGAAATCGGCAAGGATGGATTCCAGCGCGGCCTTTTCGCGCGCCAGATCGGCGGCATGGTCCTGGATCGCCTCGGCCAGAGCCTTGGCCGAGGCCGCCCGCGCCTGCGCCGCCTCGCGCGCGGCGGGGCCCAGATCGGCGAGATGGCGCGTCTCGGTCAGATCGGGCGCCTGCCCGGTTCGCAGGCTTCCCGCCAGCGTCTCGATCGGGCGGGCCATGTGGCGGTCGAACAGATACCACAGCCCGGTGATGCCCCCCAGCATCCCGAAGCCCGCGACCAGCCCCGCCAGGATCAGCCCGTCCAGCATCTGCGCCGGCTCCACGCCCTGTGCCGCCAGCCGGGCATGGGCCAGCCCCAGCGCCGCCATCAGCAGCGCCATGGCCCCCGCTGCAAGCCCCGCAAACATCAGCAGAACCCGCAGCCGCAGCGACAGCGCGCCTAGCATGGCTTGTCGAGCAGCCGCGCCATTTCCGAGCGCAGCTCGGCCAGTTCGAAAGGTTTGGCGATGAACCCATCCGCGCCAAGGGCCAGGCCCTTGCGCCGTTCCACCACCGAGCCGCGCGCTGTCATCATCAGCACCCGGACATCGGCCAGAGCCGGATCGGCGCGCACGTCCTGCACGATCTGATAGCCTGACACATCGGGCAGCATCACGTCCAGAAGGACCAGATCGGGATGCATCTCGCGAATACGCGCCACCGCCCCCGCCCCGGTCGCCATCCGCGCATGGCTGTGACCGTCCCGCGTCAGCAGGAAGTCCAGCGCCACGGCGATGTTGTCCTCGTCCTCGATCACCAGAATCTCGGCCATCACCCCCCCTGACCGCCGCAGACCGCGGCAAATGCCGGATCGTCGCCGGGCGCGGGCGCCCAGTCACCGCGCGCGGGCCGGATCAGACCGGCCGCGCAATCGAATTCCTGTGGCACGACCACGGTCTGGCCGCGCCGCTCGAACAACATGATCTGGGCGCGGCGCCGACCGTCCTCGCCCTCGGTCACGGCCGAGGGGTCCAGCGCCGCGAAGCGCACGCCGACGGGCACCAGATAGGTCCAGGGCGCCCAGATCTGGGTGACCTTGCCCACCACCAGCACCTGCGTGCCCGGGGGCAGGCGGTCCAGCGCGCGCGGCAGCCAGGCGTAATCGGTCCAGACCGAATAGAACACCATCGCCGCGCCGATGCCCGCGGGCATCAGCCAGGGCGCGGGCCTCAGCCCGGCCTTGCGGGCGGCGTGCAGCCCCGCATAAAGCACCGCCGCCATCCCGATACCCACGGCGATCACGCCCAGAATATCAGCCCCGATCCCGGTCATCCCAGCATTCCCTTTCCGTGGCCCACCGCCGATTGCATCGACCGGACCACCACGAAGGCATCGCGCAGATGGCTGCGCTGAAAGTCCGGAAGATCCGCAGGCGACAGATAATTGTCGGGCTTGCGCCCGGCCTTGATCAATTGCGCCTGATTTTCAAGCCTGAGGGTCTGGATCATGTCATAGGCCGCGACAAGATCCCGCCCCCCCGAGGCCGACACGATGCCGCGCGTCTCGGCATCCTCCAGCCGGGCGCGGGTGTTCACGGCGCCGATCCGGCCTTGCAGCGCATAGACCCGCGCCAGATCGGCGACCGGCACGACGCCGTTATGCTTCATGTCGATATGGTGGCGATGCTCGCCCGAGCGGATGGTCGCAAAGCCCCCGATCAGTCCAAGCGGCGGCCGGTGCTTGAGCGCGTTCGACACCATATGCGCGACAAAGATCGAATTGCGCGCGGCCATGTCCAGCGTTCCGGCCTGCAATTCCGACAGCAGCGTCGCTTCGCCCGCAATGGCGCGCAGGTCGAACATGACCGAGGACAGCATCTGCGCCTCGGGCGAGGGATGGGCGATCCAGTCGCGGAAATAGCCCTGCCAGACATCCAGCGGCTGACACCAGCGCGGATTGGTCGCCATCATGTCGCCGGGGCAGAACATGTAGCCGCAGGCATCCAGCCCCTCGCTGACCAGCCGGGCCATGTCGCGAAACCAGGGATGGGCCGGATCGGTGCCGGGCGCAAGGATCAGGCAATTGTCCTGATCGCTGATGCCAGTCTGTTCCTGCCGCCCCTGACTGCCGCAGGCGGCCCAGCACCAGGCCGCCGGCGCAGGCCCCAGCCGCGCCTCGGCCAGCGCGATCAGGCGGCGCGTCACGGCGTCGGCGATGTCGGTGATCATCCGCGTGATGATCTCGTGGCGCTGGCGGGCGTTGACCAGTTGCAGCAGCAATTCGGGGATGCGGGCTGTCACGCGGGCCATCTGACTGACGCCTTCGGCGCCTGCGACCTCGCGGATCAGGCCCGAGGCCGAAATGGCCTGAACCCGCGTCAGGTCGGTCTGGCTGATCATGCCCAGGAAGCGGCCATCCTCGACCACCGGCAGGTGGCTGATGCGGCGTTCGAGCATGATGTTCAGAACGTCATAGCCAAGTGCGGTCGGCGCCAGCGTCACCGGGCGCTCGGTCATCACCTCGCGCACCGGACGGCGCATGTCGCGCCCCTCCGCCACGACGCGGTTCGACATGTCTCGGATCGTGACCAGCCCGATCAGGCGACCCTCCTCGCAGATCCCCAGGCTTGAGGCATGAGCCTCACGCATCAGCCGCGCGGCCTCGATGATGGGCGTCTCGGGGGGGCAGGACAGGGCGCGCGCAGACATCAGCTCGCCCACCTTCAGCATCGCCACCTCGGGACCGCGATCGACCGCGCCACGTCCCCGGTCGAAGAACCGCGCCACCGCCCGATGCTCTGCGATCAGGCGCCGCAATTCCTCGCGCGGCAACAACAGCACGGTGCAGTCGGTCTCGGCCGTGGCGCTGGTCACAGCCACACCATCGCGCAAGAGCCCGCGTTCGCCGAACGAATTGCGCGGCCCCAGTTGCGAAACGCTGTCGCCATTGCGATCCGTCACCGCGACCTTGCCATGGCGGATCAGGTAGAGACCCGAAAGCGGTTCTCCGTGCCGGTAGATGACGGTGCCGGCGGCAAAATCCCTGCGGCTGAAGGAACCGGCGACCCGCGCCAGTTCGTCCCGCGGCAGGGCGTCATAGGGGTGAACCGTGGCGATGAAATCTTCGGTATCGGACATCGGCCGGGCCACCTGCTGACGGAAATGCGGGATGCCGCGCCCCGGGAAGGGGCGCGGCGTTTTCTGGATCAGTGCAGCACCGCCGCGCCTGCGCCGCGCGGGACACGGATCGATTCGACCAGTTCCTGCACCTCGGCCGGGGTTTCCTCGGTCATGTTCGAGACGAGGAAGGCGACGATGAAATTGATCAATGCGCCGATCACGCCGAACGAGGCCGGCGAGATACCGAACAGCCAGGCATCGGGCGTGTCGGGCAGCATGTTGGTGCCGGCGATGAAGAACCAGCCCTTGTAAACGAAGATATAGATGATCGTCGTTGCCATGCCCGCGATCATGCCCCAGATCGCGCCGTGCTTGTTGATGCGCTTCACGAAGATGCCCATCATCAGGACCGGGAAGATCGAGCTGGCCGCCAGACCGAAGGCCAGTGCCACCGTCTGCGCCGCAAAGCCCGGCGGGTTCAGACCCAGAAGCGTCGCGACCAGGATCGAGAAGGCCATCGAGATCCGCGCCACCAGCAATTCGGTCCTTTCGCTGATGTTCGGCGCAAGCGTGCCCTTGATCAGGTCATGCGACACCGCGCCCGAGATCGCCAGCAGCAGGCCCGCCGCGGTGGACAGTGCCGCCGCCAGACCGCCCGCCGCCACGATGGCGATGACCCAGCCCGGCAGGTTGGCGATTTCCGGGTTGGCCAGAACCATGATGTCGTTGTTCACGGTGGTCAGCTCGTTGCCGACCAGGCCCTGATCCTGGATCACCTGCGCCAGCTCACCCGTGGGCTCGACCCGGTCGTTGTAATACTGGATCAGGCCGTCGCCGTTCTTGTCCTCCCAGGCCAGCAGACCCGTGACCTGCCAGTTCCGCATCCATTGCAGTTCCGGCGCGGTCTCGATCGCCTCCAGCGACACGGCGGGCTGGCTGAACGTGTCGCCGGTCTGGGCGCCCGGCCACATCGTGGCAGTCAGGTTGAAGCGGGCCATCGAGCCTACCGCGGGAGCAACGGTATAGAGCAGCGCGATGAAAACCAGCGCCCAGCCTGCCGATTTGCGCGCATCCGACACCTTGGGCACGGTGAAGAAGCGGATGATCACATGCGGCAGGCCCGCGGTGCCGATCATCAGCGCCAGCGTGAACAGCACCATGTCCAGGGTCGAGTTGTGATGCCCGGTATAGCTGCGGAAGCCCAGATCGGTCACCAGGTCGTCGAGCTTGGCCAGGAAGGCCATCCCCGAGGCGTCATGGGTCGAGAACAGACCCAGCTGCGGCAGGAAGTTGCCGGTGAGCTGCAGCGAAATGAAGACCGCCGGGATGGTATAGGCGGTGATCAGCACGATATACTGCGCGACCTGCGTGTAGGTGATACCCTTCATGCCGCCAAGCACGGCATACATGAACACCAGCGCCGCGCCGATCCACAGCCCGGTCGAGTTCGACACTTCGAGATAGCGCGAGAAGGTGACGCCCACGCCGGTCATTTGGCCGATCACGTAGGTGATCGAGATGATCAGCAGGCAGACCACGCCGATGATACGGGCACTGCGCGAGTAGAAGCGATCGCCGATGAATTCCGGCACGGTGAACTTGCCGAACTTGCGCAGGTAAGGCGCCAGCAGCAGCGCCAGAAGCACGTAGCCGCCCGTCCAGCCCATCAGATAGGTCGAGTTGTCATAGCCTGTAAAGGCGATCAGACCCGCCATCGAGATGAAGGAAGCCGCCGACATCCAGTCGGCCGCGGTGGCCATGCCGTTTGTGACCGGGCCAACGCCGCGGTTGGCGGCGTAGAACTCGGCCGTCGATCCGGCGCGGGCCCAGATCGCGATCCCGATATAGAGCGCGAAACTGAGGCCGATGACGATGAGGTTAAGCGTGAATTGGGTCATTGTCCGGGCCTCATTCGTCCACGCCGTATTCGGCATCGAGGCGGTTCATCCGCCATGCGTAGAAGAAGATCAGCACGATGAAGGTCAGGATCGAGCCTTGCTGCGCGAACCAGAAGCCCAGATCGGTGCCGCCGATCGGAATGCCCGCCAGCAGCGGGCGAAGCAGGATCGCAAAGCCATAGGACACAAGCGCCCAGATGGCGATGCAGATATAGATGATCCTGAGATTCGCCTGCCAATAGGCATTTGAAGATGTTCTGTCACTCATGTCCTTCGGTCCCTCCCCTGTTCAGACATGTTGCTTTTCCGCTCTGGCAGTTCCGCACGACGGGCTGGCGGAGACCCGTCGCGCGAGGGGCCAGGCACTGGTCGCGCCCGGCCCCTTGCGTCAGCCGCGATTCATGCGGTTGGCGATGAGATCATCGACGACATCGGGCTCGGCCAGTGTCGAGGTATCGCCAAGCGAGCCATAATCATTCTCGGCGATCTTGCGCAGGATGCGGCGCATGATCTTGCCCGAGCGTGTCTTGGGCAGACCGGGCGCCCATTGGATCAGGTCGGGCTTGGCGATGGGGCCGATCTCGGTGCGGACCCATTTCTCAAGCTCGGCGCGCAGCTCCTCGGTCGGCTCGACCCCGTTCATCAGCGTGACATAGGCGTAGATGCCCTGCCCCTTGAGCGGGTGCGGATAGCCCACGACCGCAGCTTCGGCGACCTTTTCATGGGCCACCAGAGCCGACTCGATTTCGGCCGTGCCCATGCGATGGCCCGAGACATTGATCACGTCATCCACCCGGCCGGTGATCCAGTAATAACCGTCCTCGTCGCGCCGGCAGCCGTCGCCGGTGAAGTAATAGCCGGGATATTGCTGGAAATACGCCTCCTCGAAGCGGGCATGATCGCCCCAGAGCGTGCGCATCTGGCCCGGCCAACTGTCGCCGATGCACAGCACGCCCTCGGCGGGGTTGCCCTTCTGGATTTCGGCCGATGCCGCATCCAGGATCACCGGCTTGACACCGAAGAAGGGCAGCGTGGCCGATCCGGGCTTGGTCTCGATCGCGCCGGGCAGCGGGGTGATCAGATGGCCGCCGGTCTCGGTCTGCCACCAGGTATCGACGATGGGGCAGCGCCCCTTGCCGACATTCTCGTTATACCAGTTCCAGGCCTCGGGGTTGATCGGCTCGCCCACCGTGCCCAGGACGCGCAGGCTGGACAGGTCATGCCCCTGGACGAATTCGGTCCCCTTGCCCATCAGCGACCGGATCGCCGTGGGTGCGGTGTAGAATTGCTTGACCTTGTGCTTGGCGCAAACCTCCCAGAAGCGGCCGGCATCGGGCCAGGTGGGCACGCCCTCGAACATCAGCGTGGTCGCGCCATTGGCCAGCGGGCCATAGATGATGTAGCTGTGGCCCGTGACCCAGCCCACATCGGCCGTGCACCAGAAGACATCGCCATCCCTGTAGTCAAAGACCAGCTGGTGGGTCATCGCGGCATAGCACAGATAGCCGCCTGTCGTATGAACGACGCCCTTCGGCTTGCCGGTCGAACCCGAGGTATAGAGGATGAACAGCGGGTCTTCGGCCCCCATCGGCCGCGGCGGACAATCGGGGCTGACATGTTTCATCTGTTCCTTGACATCGATGTCGCGGCCCTCGACCCAGGTGATCTGGTCGCCGGTGTGCCTGACGACGAGGCAGCGCACCTTGTCGGAACAATGCAGCAGCGCCGCATCGGTATTCGACTTCAGCGCCGTGCGACGCCCGCCGCGCGGAGCCGTGTCGGCGGTAATGACGACCTTGGCGCCGCAATCGTTGATCCGGTTGGCCAACGCGTCGGGCGAGAAGCCGGCAAAGACAACGGAATGGATCGCGCCGATCCGCGCGCAGGCCAGCATGGCATAGGCGGCCTCGGGGATCATCGGCATGTAGATCACCACACGGTCGCCGCGCATTACGCCCTGGCTCAGCAGGACATTGGCGAAGCGGTTCACCTTTTCGGACAATTGGGCATAGGTGATGTGCTGCGCAGGCGTCTTGGGATCATCGGGCTCGAAGATGATCGCGGTCTGGTCGGCCCGTGTGGCCAGGTGGCGGTCGATGCAGTTCACGCTGGCGTTCAGCACGCCGTCCTCGAACCACTTGATGCTGACCTGACCCAGGGTGAAATCGGTGTTCTTCACCTTGGTATAGGGTTTGATCCAGTCCAGCCGCTGACCCTCGCGACCCCAGAAAGCCTCGGGATCGTCGATCGATTCGGCATAGAGGCGCTGGTAATCCGCCGGTCCGACATGGGCATCGCCGAACCCTTGCGGAATTGCGTGTTTCGACACGATTTCAGAGCTCATGGCATCCCCCTCCTCATGACGCTGCATGGATCCGGCGCGGTGCGATCCAGGTCGGCACATGGCGCCAGCCGTTACCGGGGAATGTTAATCACATGCGGATATAAAAGTTAAGCAACTTTTTTTAAAAGATAATTTTGTAAATGAATTGACGAATAAAGATGTATTTTGGTAAATTTTTCACAACCCCGCGAGCGACCTCGCGTCTGACAGATCCTCGGCTTGGGCAAGCTCGAGCGGCAGAAGCCCGCGCAGCGCGGGCAGCACGCCGATCGCGGCGACCCGGCCCCCGCGTCGCGCAACCCGCCGCGACAATTCGGCCAGCATCTGCGCGCCGCTCTGGTCGAACAGCGTGACGCCGGACAGGTCCAGCACCAGCAGGCGCGGCTGGTCGGGAATGCGGTCCAGCACCCGCTCGATCCGGGCGACCGACGCAAAGAAAAGCGGCCCGGTCAGGCGCAGGATCATTTCGCCCTCGCGCGCCTGGTCGATAGGCTGCGGCACAGGGCTTGCATCGCCGTCCTGCGCCATGCGCGCGATGAACAACAGTCCCGACAAGGCCGTGCCGGTGATGATCCCCGTCACCAGATCGCCCAGGATCACCGTCAGAAAGGTCAGCCCTGCCACCCCCGCCTCGGCCCGGTCGATGCGAAGAAGGGCGCGGATCGCGTGCCATTCGATCATTTTCCAGCTGACAATCATCAGCAGTCCCGCCAACCCTGCCAGCGGGATGGCCCCCATCAACGGCCCCGCGAAGCTCAGAAAGGCCAGCAGCAGCGCCGCATGGATCATGCCTGACAGCGGGCCACGACTACCCGCCTTCACGTTTGTGGCCGTGCGCGCGATGGTTCCCGTGGTGCAGAATCCGCCGAATAGTCCCGCCCCGATATTGGCCAGCCCCTGCCCCAGCAATTCGTCATTGGGCCGCATCCGGCTGCCTGACATCTGGTCGGCCACCATCGCCGACAACAGCGACTCGATGGCCCCCAGCAGCGCGAAGCCGATGGCAAAGGGCAAGGCGGCGACGACAGCATCGGGGGTGATCTGCGGCAGTTGCGGCCGGGGCAGCCCCGAGGGCAGCGCGCCGAAACGGTCCAGGATCGTCTCGGCCGGGACGAATTGCGCCGCCAAGGTGGCGGCAACCACGCCAATCAGCAGCGAGGGAAGCCGGGGCGCGAGGCGCTGCACGACCAAGATCGTCGCGACCGTCAGCACAGCCACCGCCACCGCGCCCACCTGGACCTGCGTCCGCGCGGCCCAAAGCCCCGCCAGCATCTGCGGCAGGCCGCCATGCCCCGCGCCACGGATGCCCAGCAGGTCGCCCAACTGGCTGGCCGCGATGATGACTGCAATGCCCGCCGTGAAACCCAGGATCACCGGATAAGGCACGAAACGGATCGCGCCCCCCAGCCTCAGCGCGCCCAAGGCGGCCAGCATGATCCCCGAAAGGCAGGTCGCCAGGATCAGACCATCGATTCCGATGGCGGCGACACAGGCGGAAACAAGCACGATGAAGGCGCCGGCCGGGCCTCCGATCTGGTGGCGCGTGCCACCGAGCGCGCTGACCAGAAAGCCGCCGACGATCGCCGTGACCAGCCCCCGGTCGGGCGGCACGCCGCTGGAGATGGCGATGGCCAGCGACAGGGGCAGCGCCACGACGGCAACGGTCAGCCCAGCCTGAATGTCCTTCAGGCTGGGGGAAAGGTCAAGAAATGCAGGCCGGTAACGCATCCCACCTCCATGCGCGACGCCGGCAGGATCGAAAGACGGGTGGGGCTTGTCAACGCATCAGGCGGATCGGGCTATTGCGGGCGGTCCATCCTGGCGTAGATGCAGACCCGTCCGCGCAGCGGCTGCGCCCAGGTCAAGCGGATCTGGCGCCGGGTCGTGCCGATCTCGACCTGAACATGGGGGGCGGCATCGACCCTCTGGCCTGCGCTGTTCAGAAGCGCGGTCTCGTTGACGACCGACTGGACCGAACGCGCCCAGCCCTGAAAGGGCAGGCCGGCGATGACCGGCAGCGTCCAGTTGTTGCTGGCCGTGTTCTGGGTGAACTGGACCATCAGCGGATTGGCGACATAGGTGTTCACGCCGTTGAAGGTATTGGCCTCGAATTGCAGGTTCCGCATGGCGCCGTAATTCAGGTCGGCGATCGAGCTATCCACGCGGTCGATCCGCTCGACATTGCCGAAAAGCGCCTTGAACACGTTGCCCACGACGTTCAGCCCCTGGATGAAATGCCCGGTCCCGTAGGGCTTGACGACCAGCCAGGCGAACCAGGGGACCGTGTTGGAGCAGAGAAACGTGTTGCCGGTCAGCGTCAGGCCGCCGAAGCTGAACTCCTGCCCGGTGAAATTCGGCCTCGCGCTGTGTTCGTTCGTCCATTCGATCGAGGCGTTGTCGATATAGTTGCCGCTGACCGTCGTCTGGACATTGGGCTGGGTCAGGACGAGACCGGCAAAGCGCAACCCCTCGCCCGAGCCGTCGCCCTGGAACCAGTGATTGCCGCTGATGATATGGCCGCCGCCATTGGCCACCAGAAAATGCGCAAAGCGCACGAAACGGTTGTTGCGGATCTTGATGTCGTTGGCATTGACGTTGATTGCGACCGTCGTGCGTTGCTGCGCGGGCAGGTCCATGTCGTTGGACAGGAACTGGCAATTGTCCACCAGTAGATCCTGGCAGCCGCGCCCGATCGAGGTGATGCCCCGGTCCTGCGGGCGGGTGAAGTAGCAGCCGCTGAACTGGATCATCTCGCCGCCCGGAGATAGCAGCACGCCGCTGGCGATCCGGTCGCAGCCGAAGTCGATATTGACGAAATTCAGGCGGCTGATTTCGCGAATGCCCGAAAAATCGAACAGATAGCGGTATCTCTCAAAGCTGTAGGTGCGCGTTCCTGCGCCTCCGAACAGGGGCTGCGACAGCGTGATCGTGCCTGCCGAGACATTCTTGGCACGCACATAGACCTCGCGGCCGACGCCATTGCCGATGACGCGGCTGCCGACCTCGATGGCGGCGACGTTTGCCACATTGGTCAGGGTCAAGGGATTGGTCGGGGAATAGGTCGCCACGCTCGTCCAGCGCCCGGTGGCCCAGGCCGGTCCGGGCTTGGCCTGGATCGAGCCGTTCTGGATCACCCGCCGGTTCGAGAAGGCGTCAAGCGAAGGGGCGATATCGGCCATGATCAGCGGTTCGTTCAGATCGACCCGGCGGCCGCGCAGATCAAGCACGGTGTGATCGGTGTAGCCCAGAAGCGCCTGCAACGCCTTTTTCATGCCAAGCGTCTCGTCCTTGAAGGCATCGGCATAGGTCGGGAAATCGAAGCTCTGCAGCAGCGCGATCCGGGTCGAGGCCGGCGTGACGAGGCGGCCCTTGAAACGGATCCGGCTGTTGATCGACAGATCACCCGAGATGAAGAAGTTGCCGTCGGGCACCAGGATCGAGCCGCCGCCCGCCGCATTATCCGCCGCAACGAAGGCTGCGCGGTCATTGGTCACGCCGTCGCCCACCGCGCCGAAATCACGCACATCCACCCAATCCAGCAGCGAAGGAACGAAAGCCGAGGTGATATCCTCGATCCGGATGCTCTCGATTCGGAAGGCGCCGCCATTCGCGCCGACAAGGTCCAGACCGAAATGGCCATAGACGGGGCGGGTGCCCCAGCTCATGTCCACGCCGCTGCGCGAGCCAACCCCGACGATGGCCGAGACCTCGACCACTTCGCCATGGCGTTGCAATGCCACGGTGGGGCCGGTCAGGGTAAGGCCCGGCACGGGATTCCTTTGCCCGTCGCCCGCGAAGGCGCCGATCCGCGCGCTGGCCAGCGCCCCCGCCACCGCCTTGACCCGCGCCGAGATGCGCAGATAGACGCCGGGGATCATCGGCGTCTCGCCCATGAAGCGGATGCTGGTCGTGCTACTCTGCTTGAGGATCTCGAGACAGGCCCCGAAATCCTGGTCGGCCGGCACGATCGCGGCATTGTCCGCCGTGGCCCAGGTCGGGCTGCCGGGCGTGCCATTGCTGCGCGACCATGCGGCAAGGCCCGCGCGGAAGGCGGGCGGCATCAGCAAGAGCCCGTTCGTGATGGCGATATTCATCGGCTGTCTCCCTTGTCCGGTGGCGGCGGACCTGCACCTTGGCGGGCCTGCGTTCGGGCAAGGAAATAGTTGATGAAAGGTTAACAGGGGCTGAAGAGGGCGTGCGTTGCAGGGCGAGCCCAGGCAACGACAACGCCCTCGCGCAACCGCACAGGGGGGCTTTTCACCCCCCCATCGCGCTGGGGCGCGCTTTCTCCCGAGGATATGTTCACCAAGGCAAAGCGGCCGTCAGGCGGCCAGTTCGCCCGCCAGCGCGCGCGCGATCAGGGCGCGGGTTTCCGCGATCCCGTAAAGCGCGATGAAGCCTCCGAAGCGGGGCCCCTGATCCGCGCCCAGCAGCACCTGGTAGAGGGCAGAGAACCAGTCGCGCAGAGGTTCAAATCCGTGATCCTTGCCCACCGCGAAGACCATGGATTGCAGAGCTTCGGGGTCGGTGGGCTGGTCCCAGGCGGCCAGCCGGGCATCGAGATCCTCGATCGCCTTGCGCTCTGTCTCGGTGGGCAGGCGGTATTGGCGGGTCGGGGCGACGAAGTCCTGAAAGTAGCGCAGCGCGAAGCCCGCCGCCTGGTCGAGGCCGGGATGGGTTTCGGGGCTGGCCTCGGGCGCATAGCGGCGGATGAAGCCCCAAAGCCCCTCCTTGCCCGTGTCGCCCGCGACCGAGGCCAGGTTCAGAAGCATCTGGAACGACACGACCATGTCCGAGGCCGGAACATTGCCGCCATGGATGTGCCAGACCGGGTTCGCAACCTGCTGGTCGGGTGTCTGGTCGGGATAGGCGCGCAGCTGCTGGTGGTATTCGTCCACCGCCTTGGGAATCACGTCGAAATGCATCCGCTTGGCGGTCTTGGGCTTCTGATACATGAAGTAGCTGAGGCTTTCGGTCGCCGCATAGGTCAGCCATTCATCGATCGAAAGCCCGTTGCCCTTGGACTTGCTGATCTTCTGGCCGTGCTGGTCCAGAAACAGCTCATAGGTGAAATGCTCGGGCTTGCGGCCGCCGAGGATTTCGCAGATCCGGTCATAGATCGGGGTATTGGTCGAGTGGTCCTTGCCATACATCTCGAAATCGACATCCAGCGCGGCCCAACGGGCCCCGAAATCGGGCTTCCATTGCAGCTTGACGTTGCCGCCGGTGACGGGCAGCGTCACCTCGCGCCCGTCCTCGTCGAAGGTGATCGTGCCCGCCTTGGCGTCCACATGCCTGATCGGCACATAGAGCACGCGCCCCGTCGTCGGGCTGATCGGCAGGAAACAGGAATAGGTCTGCTGGCGTTCCTCGCGCAGGCTGGCCAGCATCACCTCCATGATGGCGTCATAGCGTTCGGCGGCGCGCAGAAGTGTCGCGTCGAACCGGCCGGACCGATAGAAATCGGTCGCGCTGATGAACTCGTAATCGAAGCCGAACGTGTCGAGGAATCGGCGCAGCATCGCGTTGTTGTGATGTCCGAAACTTTCGTATTCGCCGAAGGGATCGGGCACCGAAGTCAGCGGCTTTTGCAGATGCTCTTGCAGCATGTCCTGCCGGGGCACGTTGTCGGGCACCTTGCGCATCCCGTCCATATCGTCCGAGAAGCAGACAAGCCGCGTGGGAATATCGCTGATGATCTCGAAGGCGCGGCGGATCATCGTGGTGCGCGCCACTTCGCCGAAGGTGCCGATATGGGGCAGGCCCGAGGGACCGTAGCCGGTCTCGAACAGAACGTAACCCTTGGCGGGCGGGGCCTTTTCGTAGCGTTTGAGCACCCGGCGTGCCTCTTCGAACGGCCAGGCCTTCGATCGCATCGCGGCATCGCGCAGGGTGGTCATGGCTTTTCTCCGGTTTCAGGCCCTCGACGGCTTATTGAAAGCCCGCAGGATCGTCAATAATCTGCGCCCGAGCCACAAGGAGAACGTGATGACGACCGACCTGCCCTCTCTGTCGCCCTGTGACGCTCTGGTGGCGGTCATGGTTGCTGTTTCGGCGTCGGACAGCCGGATGCGAACATCCGAGCTGGTCGCGATCCAGCGGATGGTCGATCACGCGCCGGTCTTTGCGCAATATGACGATGACCGCATCCGAGCGATCAGCCAGACGGTGATGACGCTGTTCGAGGAAGAGGACGGGCTGGACGCGCTGTTCGGTCTGGTTCGCGAGGCGCTGCCGCCCAGGCTCCATGAGACCGCCTATGCGCTGGCCTGCGATGTGGCTGCGGCTGACGGGCGGCTTTACGAAAACGAAATCGCCATGCTGGCCGAAATCCGCGATCAGCTGGACATCTCGCGCCTGCACGCCGCCGCCATCGAATTATCGTCGCGGGTGCGTCACCTGACGCTGTAGGCGCTAGCCCAGGCCCGCTGCAAAGGCCGACAGCAGG
Organism: Paracoccus bogoriensis; assembly: GCF_019431455.1. Lineage (GTDB taxonomy): Bacteria > Pseudomonadota > Alphaproteobacteria > Rhodobacterales > Rhodobacteraceae > Paracoccus > Paracoccus bogoriensis. Next base: position 133,713 of record NZ_JAHYSR010000004.1, on the reverse strand, counting down.
CCTGCCTGCAGGGCGCGGGCCTGGCGTGTCCAGGCCTGCACGCCTGCGGGCTGTTCCTGCCCGATCGCCGCCGCCCTTCTTGCCGGATCGACGCAGAGGATGGCAAAGGCGCCGCGCGCGCCCGACGGCCCCTGGACGTAGCCTGCAAGGTTCGAGACGAAATTCAGCGTGCCGGTCTTCGCCGCGACTTCCGGAGCGGGGGCCTCCTGTTGCAGAGGATTTCGGCGCAAAAGCCCCGGCAGGCCGGTCTCGGCTCCCGGCCCCGCGAGGATACGCGCCAGAGACAAGGCGCTGACCCGACTGGCCTCGGACAGGCCCGAATGATCGGCAAGCCGCATCCCTTGCCGCAATCCCGGCTCATCGGCGGTCAGCCAGTCCAGCATCCGCGCGCCCGATTGCGCCAGATCCGGGGCGCCGCTGGCGTGAAGCCCGAGCGCCTCGGCGGTGATGTTGGTGGAATAGCGCAGCATGTCCCGGATCATTGCATCCAGTGGCGCGCTGTCGTGATGGGCCAGTGTCTCGCCCTGCGGAAGATGGGTGATCACCTCGGGTGCGGGCAGCGCCAGACCGCGTGCCCGGGCCAGCGTCTGGAACACATCACCCGCATAAAGCGCGGGTAGGCGCACGGGCAGCCAGCGGCTGCCCTGACCGCCAAGCGCGGCGCGCGAGACGGTCCAGAACTCCCGCCCGCCATCCTCTCGATAGGTGAAAAGATCGCGCTGATCCGCCGCGCGGGCGCTGATCGTATGGGCTTGCGGCGATAGCGCGGTGCCCCGCGCCTCGACCTGGATCCGGTAATCGGCGCCGACACGGCTCCAGCCCAGATGGACGCGGTTGAAGTTCAGCATCAGCCCCGAGATCGAGGGGTTATAGGGCAGATGCACGGCCTGTTCCGGCGCGATCTGTGCCAGCACCGGCAGCGCGCCGTCCCAGACTGCGAAGCGCGCGGGAAGCGGTCGGCCAAGCGCGGCCAGATCGGCCGCCAACCGCGCCAGGTCATCGGTGGACAGCGTCGGATCGCCGCCGCCCGCCAGGATCAGCATGTCCTCCGCCAGGATCAGCCGGGTGCGGAAGCGATGCGTCGCACCCAGCCGGTCCAGCGCATACATCGCCGTCAGCGCCTTGACGGTGCTGGCCGGCGCGATGGCCATGGTGGCCTGCGCCAGATGTTGCGGGGGGGTGGGCTGGCCTGCCCGGATCAGCGCAAAGCCCGTCTGCCCGGGCAAGCCCGCGCGCGCCACAATCGCACGCGGGTCAACAGGCGGACGCCGCGGCGGGCGCGAGACCGGATCGGCCAGGGCCAACCCGGGGGTCACCAGGGTGCCCATCAGCCCCGCCAACAGGATGCGGCGGTCAATTCTCATGGCGCGCATATCTCAGGGCGGTCGAGGACAGGGGCGACAGCGGCAGGTCCAGCAGGGTCCAGGCCGGGGGGCGACGCAGCGCAAGCTCGGCCGCCCGCCATTCGGGAAGGCGCGCGGCTCTCAGCGCTCTGGCGGCGGGCGCGTTTCGCGATGACAGGCGCGAGCCGGGGCGCGCCAGAACCGCGAAGGGCACGGCATCGGCAATGGCGCGCCAGCGGTCCCACAAGTGGAATTGCGCCAGATTGTCCGATCCCATCAGCCAGACGAAACGCACACCCGGATAGAGACGGCGCAACGCAGCGACTGTGTCGGCGGTCTTGCGCAGGCGCAGCCTTGCCTCGAGATCGGTGACAAGGATGCGCGGGTCGCCGACCAGACGCCGGGCGCCCTCCAGACGCTGGAGCAAAGGCGCCGGACCGTTCGGCTTGAGCGGGTTGCCCGGCGAGACCAGCCACCACACCCGATCCAGAGACAGGCGTGACAGGGCAACGCGACTGATGCCCAGATGGCCCCTATGGGCGGGATCGAAGGATCCGCCCAGCAGACCGATACGCTGGCCCGGCATTGCGATGGGATAACCCGTTCTCATTTCACGGGGTTAGCGCATCGAGCGGGCCAAGCCAACCGGCATCTGGCCCGCCGTGCAAAGGCTGACGCTTCAGCGCAACGTGATGCGCCCGTCCAGAACCGGTTGATAGCCATCCTCGGCGGCGGCCAGATACCCGGCCACGACCTCGGCCAGGTCGGGACCGAAATCATAGGCGTTGCGGCCATTCTCGGCAAAGACATCGAAACCGTCGCCACCGCTGCGCATGTAGTTGTTTGTGGCCACCCCATAGCTGGCTGCCGGGTCGATGGGCACCCAGTCATCGCCGTCGCGCACCATCACCTCGCTGATGCGCTGTCCCGGTTCGGCGGCGGGGTCTATCGTGTATTTCAGCCCGGCGACCTGCGCGAAGCGGCCAGCGCCTTCCTCGATCCGGCTGGCGCCGTTCTCCAGCGCCGCGATGATGTCGGCGCCGTCCAGTTCAAAGGTCGCCAGCGTATTCTGGAAGGGAAGGACGGTGTAGATCTCGCCCATCGTGACCTCGCCCTCGTCGATCGAGGCGCGCAGGCCGCCGCCGTTCTGGATGGCGATGGTCACGCCCTGCCCGCTGGCGCGGTCCAGCATCGCATCGGCGACCAGATTGCCCATCTCGCATTCCTGCGCGCGGCAGGTTTCGCGGCTGCCGTCGATCGGGGCCAGACTGCGGGCCACCACGGTCGCGCGCAATTCGTCGATGGGCGCGCTCATCTCGGCCACGCGGGCGGCGATAGCCTCGTCCTCGGGGACCGAATTGTCCAGAAGGATCGGCTGCCCCTCGGCCGAGGTGACATTGCCCTCATCGTCGAAGGTCAGGCGAAGATGGCCCAGATACTTGCCATAGGCATAGGCCTGCACGACCGGCACATCCGCGCCGTCCGGTCCGGCGATCAACGTGGGATAGGGCGCGACTGCTCCCTCCATGTCGCCCAGCAGCGTGTGCGAATGGCCACCCACGATCGCATCCAGACCGGGCACTTCGGCGGCATAGTCCAGATCGCGCAGATAGCCGGAATGGGTCAGCGCGATGATCTTCGTGATACCCTCGGCAGAGAGAGCCTCGACCCCGGCCTTGAGGCTGTCGATGTCGTCGCGGAAGATCACGTTCGGACCCGGCGACGAGGTTTCGGGCGTGTCCATCACCAGGGCCGAAACCAGACCGATTCGCGTTCCGTCCAGATCCAGCACGACATGGGGCGGCACGCGCCCAGCCAGCAAGTTGGATTGCGACACGTCGATATTGCCCGAGATCACCGGAAAGTTTGCGCCAGACAGCAGCACGTCGAGACCTTCGGGACCGTCGTCGAATTCGTGATTGCCGACGGCCATCGCGTCGTAACCGATGGCATTCATGAACTCGACCACATCGGCGCCCTTGTAGGTCGTGTAGAACAGCGACCCCTGATACTGGTCGCCCGCATCCAGCAGGATGACCTTCTCGCCCGCCGCCTCGATCTCGGCGCGCAGGGCTGCGACCTTGGCGGCAATTCGGGCCACGCCGCCGAAACATTCGCCCGCCTCGCGCGCCTCGGCGCCGCAGGTGCTGTCCGTGGCGCCGATCGGCTCAATCCGGCTGTGAAGGTCGTTGGTGTGCAGGATGTGCAGGACGGTCTCGGCCTGTGCGGTGCCGGCGATCAAGGCCAGGGCAGAGGCAGCGGCAAGCAGTCGGGTCATGGGCTGTTCCCTTCAGACGCATTGACGACGCCTTGAAGGTTGGCCCAGTCACCTGGCCGGGTCAATTCCACTCACGAATATCCGCCGAACTTGCCGGGGCTTGACCGCGGGCGTCGGCCCGAGGCAAATGCCGCCATGATGATCCACAAGATCCTTCGCGCCGCCGAATGGCGTCAGTTTCAGGTCGAGAACCGGACCGAGGGCGCACCCGTCGATCTGGCCGACGGCTATATTCATTTCTCGACCTCAGCCCAATTGGAAAGCACACTCTTGCGTCATTTTGTGGACGAGGACGATCTGGTCCTGGTCAGCTGCGACGCCGCGACGCTGGGCGATGCCCTTAAATGGGAGCCAGCGCGCGGGGGCGATCTCTTTCCCCATCTCTACCGGCCGCTGACGATGGACGACGTTGCCGCGTGGCGTCCGCTGAGGCGGGGTCCGGACGGGCGGCACCAGACCGGAGTTGCCTGAATGACGCTGATCGAGCGCGCGGGCCTTGCCCTCTTGCACCGCCTGGACCCTGAAAGGGCACATGACCTGTCGATCAGGGCGCTGGCTTCAGGGCTGGTGCCGCTGACGGGTGCCCCGGTCACATCCCAGCGGCTGCGGCTACGGCTGGCCGGACTGGACCTGCCGAACCCGGTTGGGCTGGCGGCTGGCTATGACAAGAACGCGCGCGTGATTGGCCCGCTGATGCGGGCCGGCTTCGGCTTTGTCGAAGTGGGCGCCGCGACGCCGCGCCCGCAGCCCGGCAATCCGAAACCGCGCCTGTTCCGGCTGACCGGCGATCAGGCGATCATCAACCGTTTCGGCTTCAACAATGATGGCGCCGAGACAATCGCCGCGCGTCTGGCCGCACGCCCGCCCGGCATTCCCGTTGGCCTGAACATCGGTGCCAACAAGGACAGCGCCGACCGCGCTGCCGATTTCGCGCGGGTCGTTCGCATGGCTGGCGATCACGCCGATTTCCTGACTGTGAACGTCTCGTCTCCGAATACCGAGAAACTGCGCGAGCTTCAGGGCGCCCAGGCTCTAACGGCCCTGCTGCAAGGCGTGATCGAGGCGCGCGACAGCCTGGCACGCCGCCCGCCGGTTCTGGTCAAGATCGCCCCCGACCTGTCCCGGGCCGAGATCACCCAGATTGCCGCCGTTGCCTGCGATCTGGGTCTGGACGGGATCATCGCCACGAACACGACGTTATCGCGCGACGGGGTCAGCGGACCGCATGTCTCGCAGGCAGGTGGTCTGTCGGGTCGTCCGATCTTTCAGCGATCGACCCGCGTTGTGGCGCAGCTTTACCGCGACACGCAGGGGTGCCTGCCGATCATCGGCGTCGGCGGCATCTCCAGCGCCGAGGATGCCTGGCAGAAGCTGCGTGCCGGTGCCAGCGCGGTGCAGATCTATTCGGCGATGATCTATCAGGGCCTGTCGCTGATCCCTCGCATCGCCCACGATCTCGACCGTCGCCTCGCGGTCGAGGGCATCACCCTCGGCGAACTGACCGGCAGCGGCATGGCCGACTGGCTCTAGCTGCAATCCTCGGCGCGCAGCAACTGGTTCATGCTGTGCGAGGGCTCAGGGCAGCCCGCATCCCCGATGACACGCGCGGGAACGCCCGCCACGGTCTTGCAGGGCGGAACCTCGTGCAACACGACCGAACCGGCGGCGATCCGCGAATGGCGACCCACGCGGATATTGCCGAGAACCTTGGCGCCCGCCCCGATCAGCACGCCGTCGCCGATCTTGGGATGACGGTCGCCGTCCTCCTTGCCGGTCCCGCCAAGCGTGACCGAATGAAGCATCGACACGTCGTTTCCGACACAGGCGGTCTCGCCGATGACGATGGAATGGGCGTGGTCGATCATCACCCCGGTCCCGATCCGTGCCGCAGGGTGGATATCGACGCCGAAACATTCCGAACAGCGCATCTGCACGAAATAGGCCATGTCGCGCCGCCCTTGCTGCCACAGCCAATGCGCCATCCGATAGGCCTGCAGCGCCTGGAATCCCTTGAAGAACAGGACCGGCTGCAACAACCGATGCGTCGCCGGATCGCGGTCATAGACCGCCATCAGATCGGCCCGTGCTGCATCTCCCAGTTCGGGCGCGCTTGCATAGGCCGCGTCGGCAATTTCGCGCAGGATCTGCTCGGACATCTCGCCCGAAGCCAGTTTCAGCGAAAAGCGGTATGCCAGCGCGGCCTCGAGGCTCTGGTGGTGCAGAAGCCCCGCATGGATCAGCGAGCCCAGAAGCGGTTCGTCCGAGACGGCCATCCGCGCCTCGTGCCGCAATTGCGACCAGATCGCGTCGCGATCGGCCGACAGAGGCTCTTTCGTGGCAGAGTGCATGGTCATTCCTGGCCCACCCGATCATGTTCCTGTCCTGACTAACGCATCTTGCAGGTCAGGAAAAGCGGGCGGGCCAAAGCCGCAACCTAACGCGGCAAGCGCAGCTCCCACCAATGAACCGACACACGCACGCGCCCGGTCGCGAAATCGCCGCCCTCGGCCGTCAGCAACAGGGGCTCGGGCGCGTAATAGGTCATCGGTGACCCAAGCATTCCGCGTGCAAAAGACCCCTCGGCCTTGCCCAGGCCCTGACCGAAGCGGTTCGTCGCTCCCGCCGTGCCCATGCGCCAGCTCGTCAGCGTGCCCGACAGCGCCGATGTGACCCGCGCCACCGCCCCGATGACCATTGCGCCCGAGGGGATGAAAAGCTGCGTGGTAATCTGTTTGCCTGTGGTGATCGCGACATCCTCCTCGGCCATGCCGGCCATCATCCCTGCGCCGCTGACGGAAAGGCTCAACCCGCCGACGACCCAGTCAGTCCCGTCATGGATGGCGGGCAGGCCGCGATCTGCCACGAAGGCCCGCATCCCTGCACGCGGCGGCAGAAAGACCCAGCCGCCATTCGACCCGATGGCCAGCCTTCCGCCCTGCCCGGCCCAGGCGCCCTCGGCCTGCGCGGGCACGCTCCAGCATTGCCCATCCAGAACGGCCAGCGGCGGGATGACCTGCGAGACGCTCTGGATCACCAGATTGACGCTGGCATCCAGCCGCATCAACGCTTCGTTCACTGTGACATGTTTCTGCGCCTGAGCGGGTTGCAGCAGGGGCATCTGAAGACGGGCGGTTTCACTGGACATTGAAATCTCTCCTGACAAAGAGGCCGCGCCCGAAGGTCTGCGACAATTGCGCGACGCGCACCGTGAAGGCTCCGGCTTGCATCAATTCGGTCAAAAGCGCCTGCGGCAGGTCATGCTGCGGAGCGCCGACCGTCACATCAAGGCGCGTCTGGCCGTTCTGGATGACCTGACAGAGGTAGCGTTCCTGCTCCTCGCCAAGCGGGATGTCGGGACCGTCCCAGCCGTCGCCCTCGATGCGACTGCGCCGGACCCAGGACAGGCTTCGGCCTTCAAGCCGCAGATGGCAGGGGGCATAGGGTCTGAGACCGATCCCCCGAACCACGGTGCCGAGGCTGCGATAGCTGGGATCGTCGGGCGATCTCAGCGCGGGCCCGATTCTCCAGAACCGCTCCTGCCCGCGGGCCGAGGGCGGCAGATCGACCTGACGAGGACCACCATCCAGCATCACGACCGTGCTGCCGACGGGCCAGACATCGGGCATCATCGCGTCGGTCCCGGCCTGCCCGCGCAGGCGCAGGCTGATCTCCCATATATTGGGGGCGACCAGTTCCGCGCGAGCGAATTGCATCACTTCCCACCGTTCGAGGCTGCCATCCCCGATCGCCAGCGCATTTGCCCCTGCCAGCAGCGCCCGCATTGTGACGGACGCGATCGGGTCGTTGGCAAGACGCAGCCGCAGCCCCGGCCCGCGATCCAGCACACCCGGCCTGGCACGCGCAAGCGGCGTCAGCGTGCGCCCGATCAGCGAGCGACGGTCCAGCAGCAGGTTTCTGTCGAAACCGCCATCCGGATCATCCGAAACCCAGGCTGCGACCGTCCCTGGCCAAGGATGCGCCGAGACGGCCAGCCAGGGCGCATGAGGCACCTCGTTTCCGCGCAGCAACGGCAGGTCCAGAAAGACCGGACGGACAGGCATGGGCGGCTGGTAGCGCCGGATACTGCCCTGTTCCTGGTGGCTGATCGCCGGGCGGTATAGCCCCGGATCGACGCGCACAGCCTCCAGTGTGATGACGCCCGCCCGCTCGGCCCGGTCGATCCGCCAGCGACTGTCGGGCAGCCCGGGACGTTCGACGATCACCACATCACCCGGTGCCAGATCGACCCGAGAAGGCGGCAGCGCAAATCGCGCGGTGTCGCGCGCGACCTCGGCCTCGGCCAGCCAGCGATCGGCGATGGCGCGGCCCTCCGGGCGCGTCAGGACCATCTGGAACTCGGTCTCGGCAACCGAGCGGCGGGCCGAACCCACGCCCACGGCTTCGGCGGCAGCGACGGCATAATCGGCGCCCGCCTCGACATGGCTCAGCCTGACGCGACCTGCAACCGTGGCCTCGGGCGCGCGGGTCGCCTCGAAGCCTGACAGATCGCCCGCGACCGCCAGATCGTCAGGCCCCAGCCGCACCCTGGCCAACCCGTCGCGCATCACGAAGGTCAGGACGCCATCGCGCTCGACTGCATCGAAACCATAGGCCAGCATCAGAGGCTGCAAGGCCGCACGCCCGCTTTCCTGCCCGGTCAGCGCATAGCCGCGCACCACGCCCGACAGGCGCGACGCATCCCAGGCCGCCACTCCGGCGGCCCGGCACAGATCGCCCACGACCGCGCGCAGCGTCACCGCCCCTGCCCGACCGTTCAGCCAATGGCCACGATCCCAGGCCGGACCATCCGACCACAGGTCGCGCCGCCCAGGGAAGGCGGGATAGGGGCGGGCATCCCAGGCCCAGACATGCGCGCGGCCCGGATCGACCATGAAGCGGCCATCCGCCATGCGGGGGTTGTTCGCCGGATCGTTCCAGAAGGCCATCATCGCCTCGATATAGGCGGCCTGGATCGCGTCGTTCCGGGTGCCGTTGGAATACCAGGGCAGCTGGCTTTCCGAACTCATTGCATCCAGGAACTTGTTGGGCTGGTTCGTCGCCTTGTCCAGCGCCGCACAACCGAATTCGGTGAACCAGAAGGGTTTCGAGCCCGGCACCCAGCCCGTCGGTTGTCGGCTACGCACCCCACCGGGGCGGTCGTAATGCAGGTTCTGCCACCAGCTTTTCAGATCCTTGTAGCGCCAGACCCAGGCCTCGTCATAGAGGCCGTCGGTGATCGGCGTGCGGATCTGTGCATCGCGATCGGCCTCGCTGGCATAGTACCAGTCGTAACCCTCGCCGCCGGCGATGTTGGACTTGAGGTAGTCGATATTGTCGATGCGGCCCCAATGCGCGTCCAGATGATCGTCGCCATCGCGCCAGTCGGACAGAGGCATGTAGTTGTCGATGCCGATGAAGTCGATATTGGGGTCCGACCACAGCGGATCGAGGTGGAAGAACAATTCTCCGTTGCCGGGATGGTGGCCGAAATATTCCGACCAGTCGCTGGCGTAACCGATCTTGACATTCGGCCCCAGGATGCCGCGCACATCGGCGGCAAGCTGGCGCAAGGCTGCGACTGCCGGATAGCTGTTGTCCGGCCCCCGGATCTGGGTCATCGCGACCATTTCGCTGCCGATCAGGAAGGCATCGACATTGCCCGCCGCAGCGCAGACATGCGCGTAATGCAAGATGAAGCGGCGATAGGACCATTCGTCCGGCCCGTCATACCGGACCAGATCGCCTTCGCGAGTAAAGTCTCCGGGCTGCGCAATGCCGAAAAACGCCGCCACTTCGGCGGTGGCAGCGGCCGTCAGGTCGGTGGTGCCGGGGCGGCCGGGCGCGATACGTGTCGTAATACGCCCGCGCCAGGGCATGACCGGCTGCTCGCTGGCGCCGTAGGGATCCGGCAGGCCGTTGCCCGCGATTTGCTCCATCAGGATGAACGGATAGAAGATCGCCTTGCGTCCCGAGGCAGTCAGCGCGCGCATCGCCTCGATCACCGATTGGTCCGAGGGGGTGCCGCCATAGATGGGCCGACCCATGACGCGCGCAACCTCGCGCGCCTGCGAACGGTCGATGCCGCCGGCGCGCCAAGGCATCTGCGTGCCGTCATTGCTGGCGAATTCGACCTTGGGCTCGACCCGGCATTCGCCGATACGCAGATCGCTGCCGAACCACGACACGATCACCGAGACCGAGCCGACGTTGGGCAATTCCCTCCCCAGCACATCCAGCGAGGCGCGGAAATCCGTCCCGCCCATCGGGGTGTTGACGTTGAAGCTGCGCGCCTCGCCCGGTTCAAGTTCGGTCGTGACGGGGGTGGTGGCCAGCGAATATTCGCCCGTTCCCGGGATCAGCGCGACCGCCTGCACATCGCGCGACACACCGGTGCCGTCGCGGGCGGGGCACGTCACCTCGAAGCTCAGTTGCGGCATCCGGTTGCCCCACCGCTCAAGGTTCAGATCCTCCAGCACGACATAGGCCGTGCCCCGATAGGCGGGGGCTGCGTCGCCCTCGATCGCGGCGATGGCGGGGTCCGGCATCTGCGCCTCGCCTCCGCGATAGACGCGCATGTTCAGGTCGGATTGCGCAATCTCCTCGCCATCCGCCCAGATCCGCCCCACGCTGAGAATGCGCCCCTCGCAAAGCGCCAGCGCAACCGACAAGCGATAGCTGACCTCGGTCACCTGCGTCCGGGGCGCGCCCTTGCCGCCGCGCACCGACTGGCTGCGCGTGACCTCCGTCAGGGGCGAGGCCCAGATGACATGACCCGGCATCCGCATCTGTCCCCAGACGCGCGGGATGGGCATACCCTCACCGGCCGCCTGGATGCGCAGCCGGTCGATGCGCCCGGTCTCGACCGCGCGGGCCCCGCCGCCCAGCAATTGCTGGTCGATCACCCGGCCCGCCAGCGCGCCCGCCGCGCGTCCCAGGACCGCGCCCGACAGGCCCAGGACCGTGCCGCCAAACCCCGCCCCAAGCGATGCGCCAACGGCAGACAGGACAATCGTGGCCATGTTTTCTTCCTTCGCAAACAGGATGTGTCAGGGAAAACGGAACCGCGCCGCAATCCGGCCCGCCCAAGGCCGCGTCAGCGGGCTCTCGATGACCCCATGAGACGTATAGGCATGGATGAAGCGCGTTCCCTCGGCATCCGAGACCAGCCCCAGATGCTTGGCGATCGCGCCTTCTCGCATCCGGAACAGCAGCACCTGCCCCGCGGCAAGGGGCGCATCGGCAGGAACTGGGCGCAGATGCCGCAGCGCGGCCTGCCACAAGACCTCGACGCCACCGCATTCCGCCCAGTCACCGCTATAGGGGGGCGGGGACTCGGGCTCGGCGCCGTGAATCTCGCGCCAGATGCCGCGGATCAGACCCAGACAATCGGCCCCCGCACCGCGCGTGCTGGCCTGATGGACATAGGGCGTGCCCAGCCAGCCGCGCGCGATGGCAACTTCGCGCGGCTCATCCATGGCGCCCTCCCAGCTTGGGCGCGAGCAGCCAATCCTCTGGAGGCAGGTGCGGAAAGCCGCGGAAATTCAGCAAGTTCGAGAACTTCAACCGGCAGGTATCGGCGGCCTTGTCGCAGCCAGCGACCAGCCTGATGCGGTCCCCCGGGGCGGGGGGGATGGCAAGCCCGGCCCAAAGCTCGATCTCGCGGCGCTGGCCCGGGCGGGCGGTGTCGTTCTTGATCCGCCCGCGCAGACCCATGGCTGCGCCGTCCAGAACCTCCAATGTGCCGCCCTCGAACCAGTTCGCATCATAGGCTGGAAAGGCGGACATGGAAAAGACCCGCCCATCCTGTAACCCCTGCACTGCCACCTCGACCGTCCAGGTCGGCCTGTCCAACCGCAGCTTGCACGAAGCGTCGCCCAGTTCGGCGGTGCAGCGCGGATGATAGATCCGGCCCTGCGCGTGGCTCAGCGGCTCAGCCAGACCGCGCAACTCGGCGCGGAAGGCACCATTCGCGCGCGAGACTTCGCCAAGCGTGCCGCGAAAGACCAGCCGACGCTGGCTGACATCGCGCCAGTTCACCTCCCACATGCGCAGGCTGGCCCCGTCCCACCGGCCCGACAACAGGTCGATTTCGGTGATGGCATCGTCGCTCAGGGCACCGACGGCCTCGCTGTTGTCCACGGCAAGCCCGGTTGCCTGGCTGATGGCCCGCGCCGTCAGCCCGTGATCGGGCCGAAAGGTCACGCCACCGAATTGCAGGCGGCGATCGTGATCGGTGAAGCCCAGAACCATTCCGTCGGACCGACGGATCGACCAGGCGCGGGCAAGGGTCTGCGCGCTCATACCCGCACCTCGATCACCGGGATGTCGGGAACCTGCCCCGCCTGAAAGGACGAGACCGACACCGCGATCCGGTCGGTGTCGAAGCGCACCGGCACGTCGAATTCGTAGCCCGCGGTGATATCGGCGCCGACCTCGGGCGGCTGGTGAAAGGTGATGATGCCGCGCAGGTGATCGACGACATAATTCGTGCCCGGAAACATCTCGTCGCCGCCAATGCCCGCGCGTACGCTGCCCGCAACGGGCTTGGTGATCGGCCGCATGTAGCGGTGCGCACCCGAAACATAGGCCTTGACCAGCGCAAAGCTTCGCGTCTGGCCGTCACCTGTAGCGATCACCTGATCGCCGAAGGCGGGCGATGCCGAAGGCAGGCAACTCTTGAAATCCGACCAATCCTTCCAGCGAAAACCGTGCAACTGCCCCGAGCGCGCCTCGAAGAAGGCCACCACCGCCGCCAGATCGTCCAGCGACCGCACTCCCATGCCCGCATCATAGCGCCGCCGGGCATGGGCCCAGGGCGTGTTACGTTCTTCATGGCCACTGGCCAGCGACACGATCTCGGTCCGCCGCTCGGGGCCGCCCACCGCGCCAAAGGACAGGTTGGCGGGAAATCTCACTTCGTGGAACGCCATCGTTCCCTCCTCAGCTGTTGCGCTGGCCCTGGGCCATCAGCCGCGACATCTGCGCCGCGATCTGCGACTGGCTGCGCTGAAAGCCCGCGACATCTGGCGTCTGGATATTGAAAGTTACATGGACGGGCCGCGCGCCCCCGCCCGCGGCCGCGACGCCAAGCCGCCCATCCGCTCCGCGCCGCAGGGGCATGATCGCCTCGGGACCGGCCTCGCCCATCAGGCCAAGCCCGTCCCGCATCGGGAATGTGGCCGGCGCGCCGATCACCTCGCCCCCGCTCCAGACGCGCCCCTGCTGGAACACGCCGCCATTGGCAAAGGGCGTGATCGCCCCCGGCAAGGCCGCGCCCAGCATGGTGGCCATGCCCCCGGCCAAAGCCTGCTGCACGGGCTTCATGGCGATCGCATAGACGCTGTCGGCCAAGGCCCGGCCCACGCCCTTCAGCGCATCCGACAGGCGCGCACCGTCAAAGACCAGCCCGTCAAAGGCGCGCCTGAGCCCGCCCTCAAGCCCCGAGGTCAGGCTGCCCATCTCGCGCGAGGTGAACAGCATCGACTGCCGCAGACGCGACAATTCCCCCTCGAAGGCCGCGACCATCCGGGCGCTCTGGGCCAGATCGTCGTTCAGGCCACCGATCCCGGCGCCATGTGCCTCATCCATCGGCATCGCTGTCCTCCTGGATATTCGTGTCAGGGACGCCCGGCGTCGGGGCCGGATCGTCGGGATAAAGCCGCGCAAGTTCAGCCAGCCGGTCGCGCGTCATGGGCGGGGCGGCGGCCTTCAGCCCCAGCATCAGCGCAAGCTCTGCCGGGGTCAGCGCCCAGAAGGCATCGGGATGCAGGCGCAGGTCGCGCAGACCCGCCCGCATCATCCCCGCCCAATCCAACCGCGCCGCGCCGTCGCTCATTCCGGCCCCCGAAAGGCCAGCGCCAGCAATTGCGCTGCGGCCCGTGCCGCGGCCAGGGGGCCGCCCTGAATATCGGCGGCCATCAGATCCTCGGCCCGGCCCGTCCAGCCCGCACCGCGCAGGCCCGCGACCAGAACCGCCATCACGTCGCGCCCCGAGACGCGCCCGGTCTCGAACCGCTCGGCCAGTTCCATCAGGCTGCCCGCGGCCAGGGCGCCCTCCAGCTCGGCCAGCGCGCCCAGGGTCAGGCGCGCCAGCCGGGGCTGGCCGTCGATCACCAGATCGACCTCACCGCGCATGGGATTTGCCATCACAGATCCACGAAGGTCAGCGCGCCCGCCGAGGCCAGAGCAAGCTCATAGGTCGCCTCGCCGTTATGGCGGCCCGCATATTCCAGCGAGGTGATCTGGAACCGCCCCTCGATCCGCCCGAAATCGGGGATCACCACCTGACAGCGCGGCGCCTCGCCGTCGAAAAAGGCCTGCCGTGCGCGGCCGTCGGTAGCCGCGTCGCGAAACACCCCCGACCCCGAGATCGAGGCGCTCCGCACGCCCGCCCCCGCCAGCAACTCGCGCCAGCCGCCTTCGCTTTCCAGGCTGGTGACATCCACCGTCTCGGCGTTGAAGGACAGCCGCGTGGCGCGCAGACCCGCCACCGTCTCGAAGGCACCGTCGCCCGTCATGTCCATCTTGATCAGCAGGTCGCGCCCGTTCTTCACTGACATGGTCTTGCTCCTCAGCCCAAATCGACGCGCGCACGAAAGGTCAGATCGACCTGCCGCGCCGCGCCATTATCCACCCGGCGCGCGACGGCGCGCAGGAACCACATTCCCGCCAACTGGCCCCGGTCCAGCACCAGCTGCGCCTGATCCAAGAGGTCCGACACCCGCGCCGCCGCCGCCTTGAGCGTGGCGAAACCCGCCCCGCCATCCTGCCCCGACAGAACCGAGACGACGAAATCGTGCCGCGCGCCCGGTGCTGTGGCGTCGCCTGCCTCACGCACCTCTTCGGGGCCAAGCGTCACATAGACCCCGGCGGGCGAGGCGACCGGCATCGCGTCGAAGATCGCATCCCCCACCAGATCGGCCAGCGCATCGTCGGCGCGCAGATGCTGATAGATTGCCGCCTGAAGGGCCGCGCTTGCGCCATAGCTCATTGGCTGTCCTCCTCTCGGGCAAAGCAGTCCAGGTAGCGACCCCCGGCATCGGCTTCGGCCACCGCCTCGATGCGAAAAAGCCGCGCGCCCAGCCGGAACCGCTGGCCGGGCCGCGGCCTGCGTGGATCGCCGGCCGGCGCTGCGCGGACCGTGATGCGCCACTGCACCACGCTGACCAGGCCCGCGCCGCTGCCCTTTTCGCGCCCTGACCGCGCCCGCAGCGAGGCCCAGAGCCGCCCGATCTCTTGCCAGTTCAGGCGGTGGCCGCCCATTCCGTCGGCGATGCGCGCGCCGTTCTCCAAGGTCAGTTCCACATCCAGCCGAGGCACAGGCATCAGCGCCACTCCCGGCTGCCGCGCCCGGCCAGCGTGCGGACCGCGCGCCATTTCTCGATCAGCGCGCTGACCCCGAAGGGCAGCGCCTGCCGGGCGGCCTCGTCATGGCGCACCTCGTAATAGCGCGCAGCCAGCATGATGACCGCATGGGCCAGATCCGAGGGCACCTCGTCCCAGCTTTCGCCGAACCCGGCCTCGAACCTCACCGACAGGCTGCCCCGGCGCGGCACATGCGGCAAGACCACGCCCGCAGGCAGGATCATCGGCCGCTGGCTGTCCGGCACCAGCCGCCAGCTTTCGGGGGGCAGTTCCGTTTCGGTCCCTGCGCCATCCTCGATCGCAATCCGCTCGACCGCCAGAACCGGCGCCAGGGGCAGCGACTGCCCCAGCCTGTCGCGCCAATCATCCAGCCGCATCACAAAGCGCCGGCGCAGCAGCACCTTGCCCGTCCGCGCCTCGATCGTGGCGATGGCCGCGCGCAGGAAACCCTGCAACGCGGCGGTCTCGGCGGCGTCCTCGGGCATGTCGAAACCCGTGCCAAGCCGCAAATGGGACCGAAGTGCGGCGACGGGCAAGGCCCCGGCCGGCACCCCGGTTTCCTCTATCAGCATCATCTCGCGAACCTCCCGTCCTGCCGTCCGCATCGTTGCTCGAAGGACAAGGCCCCACCAGGGGCCCCGCCTCGGTTCTCTCGGGCAGAGGGCGCGCCCGCACGCCAGCCATCAGCGCGCGCGGACAGTTGCAAAGCCGGAACGGCCAGCCCCAAGCGCGCCCTCGCCCGTCACCCGATCCCCGGAAGGATCAGGCGAACCGCAGCAGACGCAGGGCGCGGAAATCGGTCACGCCACCACCGACACGCTTGGTGGCATAGAACAGCACATGCGGCTTGGCGCTGAACGGATCGCGCAGCACCCGCAGGTCGGGTCGCTCGACGATCGTATAGGCCGCGCGGAAATCGCCGAAGGCGATGGCGAAGGCGTTCGGCGCCATGTCGGGCATGTCCTCGCTGATCATCACCGGATAGCCCAGCAGTTGCGGCACCTGCCCGACCGACAGCGCATCCGTCCACAGGAAGCGGCCATCGGCATCCTTCATCTTGCGCACCGCGGCGGCGGTCTTGGAGTTCATCAGGAAGGCCGCATTGGCGCGATAGGGCGCGCCCAGCGCATAGATCAGGTCGATCAGGCAATCGGCGGGGTTCGTTGCGGCAAAGCCGCCCAGCGCGCCCGAATTGACAAAGCCCACCTGCATGTCGGTCGCGGTGGCGACGGGCGCCGTGGTATAGCGCAGGATGCCCTTGGGCTTGTCCACGCCGTCGCCGTTCACGAAGGCCGCGGCCTCGGCGCGGGCGAAGCGGTCGGCGATGCGCTCGGCCAGCCAGGCCTCGACATCGAAGGCCGCATCATCCAGCAGCCGCTGGCTGGCACGCGGCACCGCCGAGAGTTCGTGCAGCGGGATCGAGATGCGCTCGATGCTGGCCGAGGCCGTGGCCGGCGCCGCCGTCTCGGTGGCCCAGCCGGCACCCATCTCGCCCTTTTCGACCAACGCCTCATAGACAGAGCTCTCGATGGTCACGACATTGGCCATCTGCCGCAGCGAACTGCTGGAGCGCAGCACCGCCTGCACCGTCTCGGCCACCCGAGGCGCCGCCAGGAAACCGCCATCGCTGGCAACGGTCAGGTTCTTTTCCTCGATGACCAGGCCGCGCAGGCCGTCATCGTCGCCACTGCGCAGATAGGCGTTGAACGCCTTCTGATGCGGCGCCTCGGTCGCGGCCGAAGTCGAAAGCGGGGTGCGGCCGCGAAGGGCGGTCTTGCGGTCGATCATGGTCATGCGCTCGTCCTGTGCTTTGAGCTGGGATTGAATATCGTCACGGAAAGCCCTGAGTTCGCTGACGAACCCGGTCATGGCCCCCTTCAGGTCGGCGGGCATGTCACTGCCGCCCGCGGCCTTTGCCTCGGTCATGGTCTTCTCCTCATCGCGGATGATGGGGACCGGCCCCGCACGGGGCGCCCCTGTTGACGGGCCGCACCTGGGAACGGCCCGAACCTGCAAGGGCCGCACGGCACGCACGGCCCGAAATGGTCAGCCGCCGCGCAACACGCGGGCGGCCTCGGTCAGCATGGCGGCGAATTCGGACAGATCGCAAGCCTCCTTGCGGCCCAGCTTCGCCTCGGCCAGCATCGGGAAAGTCACCAGCGATACCTCCCACAGTTCGACCTCGGCCAGCATCCGGCGGCCCTTCTCGTCGCGGGTGGCGCGCAGCGTGCGATAGCCGATAGACAGACCCTCGATCGCGCCCGCCTCGATCAGCGCAACCGCCTCGCGGGCCTGAGCGACCTGGGGCAGCAGACGGCCGCGGACCCACAGGCCCTTGGCATCCTCGCGGATCTCGTCCCAGACTCCGATGGGCCTGGACGGATCGTGCTGCCACAGCATCCGCACCTTGTCGCCCCGATCGGCCAGCCGCTTCAGCGAGGCCCCAAAGGCGCCCGGCATCACCGCGTCACCGCCCTGATCGGTCAGCCCGAACAGGCTGGCATAGCCCTCGATCACGTGACCTTCGGTCAGGACAGGCGATCCGCCCGCGAATTTTACCTCTAGTCCCGGAACCATTTCCTCAGCCTCCTTTCGGCACATAATCCAGTATCCCCTGGACGGCCTGTGTCAGGATCACCGCAACGACGCCGTAAACCGTCATCCACAGCCGCCGCTCCAGCCCCTCGATCAGCGCCTCGATCCGCTCCAGGCGCTTCTCGACGGCCCCGAATTGTAGCGCCATGATCCGCTCCTGCGCCTCGAAGCGCTGGTCATGCCACTGCCCGTCCCTGACGAAACGCGACCCTTCCATCCCTCACGCCCCTTCCAGGGGCGGCAGTCCCAGCAGCGCCCGCTTCTCGGCATCGGTCAGGAAGGTCGCAGCGGCCACGCGCGCCCATTGCTGATTGCGCTCCTCGGCCAGAGCCGGCACCTGATCGGGGTCGGGACGCAATTCGATTTCGGCGCCCAGATGCTCGGACAGCCACCACGCGACCGAGGCCGCGACCCGCGTCGCCAGCGGCAGCACCGTCAGCCGGTAAAAGGCGCGGTTCGCCTCGGCGTAATTGGCATAGGTCGCGTCGCCCGGGATGCCCAACAGCATGGGCGGCACGCCGAAGGCCAGCGCGATCTCGCGCGCGGCCGACAGCTTGGTTTCGTGGAACTCCATGTCCGAAGGGCTGAAACCCATGGGCTTCCAGTCCAGCCCTCCCTCAAGCAGCATCGGACGGCCCGCATTGCGCGCGCCCTGATGGTTCATCTCGATCTCGCCGACCAGCCGGTCATATTGCTCGGGGCTCAGCGTGCCCTGCCCGTCCAGCCCCTTGTAAACGATCGCACCACTGGGCCGGGCGGCATTGTCCAGCAGCGCCTTGGACCAGGCGCTGGCGCTGTTATGGACATCCAGCGCCACCGCCGCCGCCTGCAGGGGCGACAGGCCGTAATGGTCGTCCTGCGGGTGAAAGCTCTTGATGTGGCAGATCGGATCGGGACTGCCGGACATGTCGAAGCGATGCTTGCGCCCGCCCACGGCGTATTCATAGGCGACCGGCCAGCCATCCTCGCCCGGCACCACGCTCATCCGGTCCGCGCGCAGGACATGAAGCTCTTCGGGCAAGCCCGAAGCGCCCAGGCCCACCGCCTCCAGATAGCCGTTGCCCGACAGCAGCAGCTGCCCGAACAACGCCTCGAACAGTTCGGCCCGGCCCTGCCCCGGATTGGGACGCCGCAGCAGATCCAGCACAGGATGCGCGTCATAGCGCCGCTCGTGATCCTCGCAGACCAGAGGCACTGCCGCCGCAGCTTCCGCGATCAGCTTGACGCTGCGAAAGCCGATCGGGTTGCCGACGAAGCCGCCCCGCGTCAGGCTGCCGGTATCGCGCGCCGACCAGACCGCCCGGCCCGATCCGCTGGCCAGGGCGACAACCCGGCCGGTCGCGCTGGCCTTCCTTTCGGGAACGGGCGCGCCCCTGGTCTCCCGTGAAAACAATCGAAACGCCATCCTCGCCTCCTTCATGCGGCCAAAGGAAAGGGCCGGCGCCATCGCGGCCCGGCCCCTTGTCCTGCTTCATCATGTTTTGCAGCGGACTTCCCGAAACCCTGCCCGAGGCTAAAGCCGCCGCATCTGCGGCCGCCGCCAGCTTGCGGCGGGCTCGATCATCAGCTCGTGCATCGCCCAGACCAGGGCATCCAGACGGTCGGGACTGCCCCGCCCCTCATAGCCGCGCACCGTCATCTGGCACATCTGGTCCTCCAGCGCGCCCAGATTGCCCGCGCGCAGATGCCGGATGCGGCCCTGCTCGTAGAGCGCGGCCACCGGCTCGGCCCGCAGGCCCTTCCCGCGCGAGGCCCGCAGCGCCCGGAACGGGACCAGAGGGTCGATCTGCCGGATCACGCTTTCCACCAGATCGCCGCCCTGATTGACCTCGGCCACCAGACGCTCGGCGCCGTGGCGCTCCATCGCGGCGATGGCGGCACGCGCCCAGTCGGTCGGGCCGCCGCGGACGCTGGCATCCTCCAGCACCCAGGCCCGCCAGTCGCGCGGCTCGCCCCGCATCTCGACGCCCGCCACCACGATCCCGCATTCGTCGCTGCCCGCGCCCCCGGTCACGGCCGGATCGACAGCCACGACGATCCGGTCCAGGCGGGGCGCCTCGTCCTGACGGGCGGCCTCCAGCATGGCGGTGGTCCACAACGCGCCCTCGACATCGTCCAGCAGCACGCCCTCCAGCTCCTGCCTTCCCAGCCGCGTGCCGCCATAACGCGCCTCGACCTCGGCCAGGAAGCTCTCGGCCAGATAGGCGCGGTTGGCGTCGGTCGGCGCATGCGTCACCACGGTCGAGGCATTGCCCAGGATCCGCTTGAGCACGCCCACATTGCGCGGCGTGGTGGTAATGACCTGCTGAGGATGCTCGCCCAGACGCAGCGCGAATTGCAGCATGTCCCAGACATCTTCGGCCTTCTTCCACTTGGCCAGCTCGTCCACCCAGGCCGCATCGAACTGAGGCCCCCGCAGCGCCTCGGGCTCATGCGCCGAATAGCAGGTCGCGGTCGCGCCATTGGCCCAGACCAGCCGCTTGCGCCCGGCCTCCCAGACGGGGCGGCGGTCGGGCGGTGAACAGGCCAGGATGCCCGACTCGCCGAAGATCATCACCTCGCGCACCTGATCGAAGGTCTCACCGACCAGCGCGACGCGCTGACAGCGCCCCGGCGCAGCGGCGGATGGTCCCTCGACCATCCGCCGCACCCATTCCGCACCCGCCCGGGTCTTGCCTGCCCCGCGTCCGCCCATGATGACCCAGGACTTCCAGTCGCCCTCGGGGGGCAATTGATGCGGCAGGGCCCAGAACTCGAACAGCCAAGGCAGCGCCATCAGCGCATTGTCCGACAGCCCGCCCAGGAATTCCTCAACCTGCTCCGGCTCGGCGGAGGCAAGCCAGGCGGCGCCCGATCTCGTCTCGTGCGGCGTCAAGGTCAAGGCAGCCTCCTGCGACCCCGCCCGCGATCTCCTTGCGAAGTTTGTCAACCTTGTTCCTTTCCACCATCAGAAGCTGGATCGCGTCACGAACCGTGCGCGCCGCGTCCACCGCCTTTTTCAGCCGGGCCGGATCAATCTCGTCTGCCTGGATCGAGACAAGCTCGGCCTGATGCTGGCGCAGATCCTTGACGTAGTCCCAGAACAACCAGCGGGCGACGGCGATCTCGTCCTCGTCCACTGGTGCTCCGGCCGCGCGCAGCTCTTCGGCCGGCCCGGTCCCGGACTGCCTTGCGGCCGTGAAAGGTCCGGCGGGTTTGCCCGCTTTGCCCCATTCCATATCGTTCATGCAACTGTCCCGCCTCGTGTCCTGTCCGCACGAGCCTCGAAATGCAAAAGCGGCCTGAGGGGTCTCCCCCTGGCCGCTTGCCCATTTCTCCCAGCATGGGGAACTTCTACCTCAGGCCGTTCGGCGAGTCAATCGCTAAACCTGAGAGAGAACGCCTCTCATTCATTAAACGTTCAAAAACAAAGCCTTGATCCGCGCAACACCCTTGGCGCACGCATGACGAACCCGCGCAACACCCAGGCAGAATCGCGCGCTTCAGGGCCCGTTTCAGCCCTTTTTGCTACGCGCTTCGGTGGCTCTGGCGATGGCTTCGGCGGCCTCGGCCTGAACCTTCTGGGCAAAGGCCACCATCTGGGCGGCATAGGCCTCGGCCCAATCGGCCAGGCCGTGTGCGTCCTTGCCGCCCGCCATCTTCATCGCGGCGGCGCGCATCTCCTCGCCTTGGGCGCGCATTCTTTCATATTGCGCCTCCCAGCCTGATTGCATCTTCTGCCACTGTTCGCGAACCTGTTCGTTGGCGTTGGCCATATGCTCGCGGATCTGGCGGTTGACCTCCTCCTGCCGCTGCATGGCGCTGGCCTGCCACTGGCGGGCATAGTCCATGGCGCTTTCGCTGTTCTTCGCCATCTCGGCCTGCAGGGCGCTCATCCTCTCCTCAAAGGTCCGGGCGTTCTCGGCCAGCATCGCAAACATCTCCGACATCTTCATGGCAGCATCCTCCGGCAAGGCCCGCCGCAGCCCCGTGCCGCGCCGTAACGAAAAGGCCCCGCGCCAGCAAGACTGGTCCCGAGGCCTCTCAATGTCAAATCCTCCAAGTCCTACTGGTCGGTCTGAACCGGGCTGTCGGCGGGCAGGCCGCGCTGGCGCTCGATCTCGCGCCAGCGTGCGACTGCGGCGTTATGCTCGGCCAGGGTCCGGCTGAAGGCGTGTCCGCCCGTTCCATCGGCCACGAAGAACAGGTAATCCGTCGTGTCGGGGTTCAGCGCCGCCCGGATCGAGGCGCGGCCCGGATTGGCGATCGGCGTCGGCGGCAGCCCGTCGATCTGATAGGTGTTCCAGGGCGTGCGCGCTTCCAGTTCCGACCGGCGGATGCCGCGATCCAGGATGCCCCGGCCTTCGGTCACGCCATAGATCACCGTCGGATCGGTCTGCAACCGCATTCCCTGCCGCAGCCGGTTGACGAAGACGCTGGCGACCTGTGGCCGCTCGGCAGGAATCGAGGTCTCCTTTTCCACGATCGAGGCCATGATCAGCGCCTCCTGCGGATTGGCATAGGGCAGGCCCTCGGCACGGCTCTCCCATTCGGCGGCCAGGATCGCCTCTTGCCGCCGGGCCATCTCGGCCAGGATCGCGCCGCGGTCGCTGCCCTGCGACAGCAGATAGGTGTCGGGCGCCAGCGTGCCTTCGGCGGGGATTTCGGCCACTTCGCCGGTCAGAAAGCTCGCGGCCTTCAACCCTTCGACCACCTGCCAGCTGGTCACGCCTTCGACCACGACCAGCGACATGCGGATATCGCCGCGTTGCTCGGCCTCGGCGATCGCCTCGGGGCGTTCGTCTGCGGCGGGGTTGAAACGCGCGACCTCCTCATAGGCGCCCGTTTCAGGATTGGTGTCGCGCAGCAGCATGACCGTTTCGCGGACCCCCACCCGCAGCACGATCTCGGTCCCGCAGGTCGAAGGTCCGCCGGCCGTGATCACGCCGATGATCTCTTCCATGCTGGCGCGGGGAGGAATCAGAAAGCTGCCGAATTTCAGGTCTCCGGCCTTGCCCAGATAATCCGCCCCCGCCCGGAACACATAGGCGTTCGAGATCGCCCCCTGCGCCGCCAACCGTTCGCTGACCGCGCCCAGGCTGGCGCCCGGCGGGATCTCGACGCATTGCGCGACCTCGCTGATGCCGGGCCCGGTGAACTCGCGCTTGGCCCAGGCCACCGCCGCCGCTGCCGCGACCAGCAGCACCAGCAGCAGCGTCAGCATGTTCGAGGCAAGGTTGCGCCAGATCATTCCGCCACGCGCCCCAGGATCAAGCTGGCATTGGTGCCGCCGAAGCCGAAGCTGTTGGACAGGGCCACATCGACCTTGCGGCGCACGGCGGCATTGGCGGCCAGGTCCAGCCTGGGCGTGACGGCCGGGTTGTCCAGGTTGATCGTCGGCGGGCAGATCTGGTCTCGGATCGCCAGCACGCAGAAGATCGCCTCGACCGCGCCAGCCGCCCCCAGCAGGTGCCCGATGCTGGACTTGGTCGAGGACATGACCGCCTTTGCCGCATGATCGCCCATCAACCGCTCGACTGCGCCCAGTTCGATCGTGTCGGCCATGGTGCTGGTGCCATGCGCGTTGATATAGTCGATCCGGTCCGGCGTCAGCCCGGCCGAACGCAGTGCCGCCTCCATGGCGCGATAGCCGCCATCGCCATCCTCGGACGGGGCGGTGATGTGATAGGCATCGCCCGACAGGCCATAACCCAACACCTCGGCATAGATCTTCGCGCCGCGTGCGCGGGCGTGCTCGTATTCCTCCAGCACGACGACGCCCGCGCCCTCGCCCATCACGAAGCCGTCGCGGTCCACGTCATAGGGGCGGCTTGCGGCCTGCGGATCATCGGCGCGCCTGGTGGACAGCGCCTTGCAGGCGTTGAAGCCCGCGATCCCGATCTCGCTGATCGGGCTTTCGGCGCCGCCCGCGATCATCACATCGGCATCGCCGTAGCGGATCAGCCGCGCCGCATCCCCGATCGCATGGGCGCCGGTCGAACAGGCGGTCACGACCGCATGGTTCGGCCCCTTGAACCCGTAGCGGATCGAGACCTGACCCGAAACCAGGTTGATCAGCGCGCCGGGAATGAAGAAAGGACTGACCCGCTTCGGGCCCCGTTCCTTGATCAGCACAGCGGTCTCGGCGATCGAGGACAGCCCGCCGATGCCCGAACCGATCATCACGCCGGTCCGCAGGCGGCCTTGCTCGTCCTGGGGCATCCAGCCGGCATCCTCGACCGCCTGCTGCGCTGCGGCCATGCCGTAGAGGATGAAGTCATCGACCTTGCGCCGGTCCTTCGGCTCCATCCAGTGATCGGGATTGAAGGTGCCGTCCGTCCCGTCGCCCAAGGGTATCTCGCAGGCATACTTCGTCGCCACGTCCTTGGGATCGAACCGCGTGATCGGCCCGGCGCCCGACTTGCCGGCCAGCAGGCGCTCCCAGGTCGCCTCGACCCCAGAGGCCAGAGGCGTGACCATCCCCAATCCCGTGACAACAACCCGGCGCATCCGCATGTCCTTCAACTGCTCGCAATTCCCGCCCTGATACACGCCACCCCCGCGCCGTGCAACGCCGCAGGCCAGCGCGGGCCAGCGCCTTGCCGCCGCCCCGTCCCCGTTGCAGGGATGAATCGGGGGGTGCGGGGGGCTGGCCCCCCGCCGTCGCGGGACGCAATCCCGGGACCGATGACCTCAGACCAGCCCTTCGGCCCGGAACCGCGCCATGATGTCGGCCTCGGGACGCGCGCCGACATGGCTGATCACCTCGGATGCCGCAATGCAGCCCATCCGGCCGGCCGCAGCCAGGGAATGCCCGCAGGCCAGCCCATAGATCAGACCCGCCGCGAACTGGTCGCCCGCGCCCGTCGCATCCACCGGCACCACGCGCTGGACGGGGATGCTGACCCGCTCGCCCTCGCGGATCAGGATGGCGTCATCGCCCGAGCGCGTGCAGATCACCGTCCGGCAATCGGCCACGGCCAGGCGCAGCGCCTCCTCCAGATCCTCGACCTGATAAAGCGACTGCCATTCGTGGATATTGCCGATCACGTAATCCATCGGCCCGGCGACCAGCTTGCGGAAATCGTCGCGGTGGCGGTCCACGCAGAACGGGTCCGACAGCGCGATCCCGGCCTGACCGCCCGCCGCATGGCAATATTCGGTGGCCCTCAGGAACGCGGCCTTGCCCTTGTCCTTGTCGAACAGATAGCCCTCCAGGAACAGCCAGCCCGCGCCCTCGAAGACCGCCGGATCCACGTCATCCGGCCCCAGCTCGGCCGAGATCCCCAGATAGGTGTTCATCGACCGCTCGCCATCGGGGGTGACAAAGATGATCGTGCGCGAACTGGGCAGGTCCGACCCCGCGACGGGCGTGTTGACAAAGCGCGTTCCCGCCGCCTCGGTCTGGCGGGCATAGAGCCGTCCGATCTCGTCATCCGCCACCAGCCCGATGAAGGCGGTCCGCAGACCGAGGCCCCCGATTCCGGCCAGCGTATTGGCCACGCTGCCGCCGGCGACCATCCGCGCATCCGCGCGCCGTGCGGATCTGTCATCGGCCTGCGCCGCCATCAGGAATTCCGACCGCTCGCGCTCGACCAGTTGCATGATGCCCTTGGCGATGCCCAATTCAGCCAGCCGCGCCTCGTCGGTGGGGGCGATGATGTCCATGACGGCATTGCCGATCCCGATCACATAGGGGGTCTTGTCAGAGGCCAGGGTCATTCGGTCTTTTCCTCGTAGGGGCAGAGATCGGCAATCGGGCAGATGCCGCAGCGGGGCCTGCGCGCCTGGCAGACATGGCGGCCATGCAGGATCAGCCAGTGATGGGCATGGGCCTGGAAGCGGGCGGGAACGTGATCCTCGATGGCGCGCTCGACCTCGTCCACGTTGCGGCCCGGCGCGATGCGGGTGCGGTTGCCGACGCGGAAGATATGCGTGTCCACCGCCTGCGCCGGATGGCCGAAGGCGCAGGACAGGACAACATTGGCGGTCTTGCGCCCGACGCCCGGCAGGCTGGTCAGCGCCGCGCGGCTGTCAGGCACCTCTCCGCCGTAATCTTCGACCAGGATGCGCGACAGCGCGATGACGTTCCTTGCCTTCTGGCGATAGAGACCGATCGTCCTGATATGCTCGGTGACGCCCTCGACGCCCAGGGCCAGCATCTTCTCGGGCGTGTCGGCCACCGCGAACAGGCCCCGCGTGGCGCGGTTGACGCCCGCATCGGTCGCCTGCGCAGACAGGGCCACCGCCACGACCAGCGTGAAGGGGTTGACGAATTCCAGTTCGGTTTCGGGCGTGGGGTTGACCGCCTGCAGCCGCGAAAAGATCGCGACCTGGGCGGCAAAGGGTAACGCCGGGGGAATGCGGGACAAGCGGGCCATGACCGCCTTCTTCTGGCCTGACGGGCGGCGCGATGCAAGCGGCCCTGCTCATCGCCCGTTTGTGACGTCATTCCATCGCCTTCACCAAAACTTGGGCTTTCCTTCCGCCGGGAACTGCGACAGCGTGACGCGCGTTGCCGCGGTGGACCGGAATCGGACCGCCAGCACAGGATTCGACAGCCATGCCGGACCGGCACGGCCCATCACAAGGAGAGGGAGCCGCATGACACTCCGCGCCACCACCATTCTCGCCGCCTCGGGACTTCTGGTCCTGACCGCCTGCGCCGACCCGGCCATGAACGGCGGCATGAGCCGCACCCAGCAGGGCGCGCTGGCCGGCGCCGCCGTCGGCGCCGTGCTTGCCGGCACGCGCGACGATGACAGCAGCGGCCGCAGCCGTGACGCCGCGCGCGGGGCCATCGTCGGCGCCGCCGTGGGCGCGGTCGCGGGCAACATGCTCGACCGCCAGGCTCAGGCCCTGCAGCAATCGCTGACCAACCCGAATATCCGCGTGGTCAATCACGGGTCGTATCTGCAGGTCGTGATGCCCGATGGCATTCTTTTCGCGACCGGCTCGGCCGCCGTGTCCGGCCCCGCCCAGCAGGATCTCTATGCCGTCGCGCGCAACCTGAACCAGTATCCGAACAGCCGGGTCGAGGTCGTGGGCCACACCGACAGCACCGGCACGCCGGCGATCAACCGGGATCTGTCGCAACGCCGCGCGCAATCGGTGGCGGGTATCCTGGCCGCTGCAGGCGTCGCCCCGAGCCGCCTCACCGCCATTGGCGTGGCCGATACCCAACCCGTCGCCTCGAACGCGACCGAGGCCGGGCGCGCCCAGAACCGCCGCGTCGAGATCCTGATTCGTCCGACCCAGTGATTGCGGCACGCATCGACGACAAGGGGGCCGGCTTGTCCGGCCCCTTTTGCATTCCCGCGCCCCCTCGCCTAATCTGGTCCCGCGACCGCATCCCCCGAAAAGCCGCACCCCATGCCCTTTGAGAAGATCGACGCTGCGAAACTTTCGCAAGAGGTGAGACGCCAGATCGAATGGCTGATCCTGCAAGGCGTGCTGCGTCCGGGCCAGCGTCTGCCGGGCGAACGCGATCTGGCCGCGCGGATGGGTGTCAGCCGCCCCTCGCTGCGCGAGGCGTTGGCGGCGATGCAGGCAGACGGGCTGCTGGTCTTGCGCCCCAATGCAGGTATCCATGTGGCCGAGGTTCTGGGCAGCGCCTTTTCCCCCGCTCTGGTGCGGCTGATCGCCCGCCATCCCCGCGCCGCGGACGACTTTCTGCGCTTTCGCAAGGATCTTGAGGGGCTGGCCGCCGAACGCGCCGCGACCGAGGCCGGGCAGGCCGATCTGGACCTGCTGGACCGGATCGTCACCGACATGCGTCACGCCCATGCCATCGCCGATCCCGAGGCCGAGGCCGCGCTGGATGCCGATTTCCACATGGCCATCGTCGAGGCCAGCCACAACATCGTCGCCCTGCACATGATGCGCGCCATGCAGGATCTGCTGCGCCAGGGGATGCTGTTCAACCGCCCCCGCATCTTTCAGCGCGGCGATCTGCGCGACCGCATCCTGGACCAGCACCAGGCGATCAATGCCGCCCTTCAGGCCCGCGACGGCGCGCTGGCCCGCCGGGCGCTGGAATCGCATCTCGATTGCGTGGCCGCGGCGCTGGAATCGCAACGCAAGGCCGACGAACAGGACGCCATCGCACAGCTCAGGTTGCGCAACCGCAGCCCGAAGTCGGACTAGGCCAGCCTCTGCAACACGCCCGAGACGACCCGCGCCGTCGCGGGCCAGTCGGGCAAGGCCGCCGCCGCCCGCCGCGCTGCCGCAGCAGCAGCCTCGCGCCGTGCCCGATCGGTCAGCATCAGCCGCAGCGCCCCGGCAAAGGCCGTCGCATCATCGGGCGCGACCAGCAGCCCCGCATCCTGCGGCACCGTGTCGGGCACCGCACCGGTGCGGCAGGACAGGATCGGCAGGCCGCGCAGGATCGCCTCGTCAAAGACCAGCCCATGCCCCTCGTATCGGGTGGCCAGCGCGAACAGGCTGGCCTCGGCGTAAAGCGTCTCGAGCCGCTCATCCGGCACGGCCCCGGCCAGGGTGATCCGGTCGGCAACCGGGCTGGCGGCGATCTGGCGCGCCAACGCATCGGCATGGCCGGCCTCCCACGGAGTTCCGGCGATCACCGCGCGCCAATCCAGATCGCCCAGTGCACCCAAGGCCGCGATCAGGATGTCGTGGCCCTTGCGCGGATGAAGGATGCCCACCGACAGGATCAGCGGCGGATCGGTCGGGGCGGGCGCAATCCGCACCGGCTGGACGCCAGGCCGGGCGACGGTGATCGCGCCGGGCGGCACGTCGTAGCGTTCGATCAGGATGCGGCTTGTATGGGGGCTGGGGACCAGCACATGCCGCGCAAGGCGCAGATTGGCGCGCTCGGTCGCCTCCAGATGGGCGGCCTGATCGGCAGGCAGCCCGCTTTCCAGCGCCAGGGGGTGGTGCACCAGCGCCAGGATGGGCGCGCGGACCCGCGCCAGCCCCTCGGTCTCCAGCGCGCCATAGGCCAGACCGTCCACGATGACCGGGCAATCGGCGGGCAGGTCTGC
Organism: Paracoccus bogoriensis; assembly: GCF_019431455.1. Taxonomy (GTDB): domain Bacteria; phylum Pseudomonadota; class Alphaproteobacteria; order Rhodobacterales; family Rhodobacteraceae; genus Paracoccus; species Paracoccus bogoriensis. The sequence continues at coordinate 105,151 of NZ_JAHYSR010000004.1, read as the reverse complement.
CAGTGCGGCAAGGCTTTCCGCCATCGCCGCCGCATCGGCAAAGGGGAATTGCGGCGACAGAGGCACAAGGCGCATCGCATGGCCCAGCCCCTCCAAGCCCTCGAACAGGCGGCGGTCATAGAGATAGCCCCCCGTCACGGTGGCGATGTCGCCCGGCAGGGCAAAGGCGGCGGGGATCGGGCTCATCGGGTCACCTCTGTTCCGGGCGGGCGCGCGACGGGCGCAGGGCGGGACGCATGGTCGAAGCCTGCCCCGCAATGGCACCATGGGCCAGACAAACCCCTGTCCCGATCAGGGTCGAGATCAGGAAGATCAGCCCGAAGGCCGTGCTGGCCGCCAGCCCCGCCGCATCGCTGGCGCCCGCCAGCGGAAACAGGGCGGCCGCCGCCCCCTCGCGCAGGCCCCAGCCGCTGACCGTCACCGGCACCAGCATGGTCAGCAGGATCAGAGGCACCAGAACCGCGATGGCGGCGGGCGGCAAGGTCGTGCCGGTCGCGCGGGCGGCGAAATCGAAAGCCAGCAGATTCAGCGCCGCCGCGCCAAGGCTCAGCGCCAGTTGCGGCAGCATCACGCCCGCAGGCAGCAGCGCCCGACCAGCCTGGGCCAGGCGCGGCATCAGCAGCACGACGCCAAGGCCCGCGATCAGCAGGCCCAGGACCAGACCTGCCGGGATCAGCACCTCGGCCGGAACGCGGATCTGGCCCGGCGCCCGCGCCGCCCAGACCAGCCCGGCGACCAGAAGCGCCATCAACGCCACCTGCCCCAGCACGCGCTCGGCCAGAACCGCACCGCCCGCCCGGGCAAAGCCCGCCCCCTGCGCGCTGCGCCAGGCGCGCGAGAGATCGCCCAGAACGCCACCCGGCAGGGTCTGATTGACCAGTTGCGCCAGGAAATATTCCGACAGCGCGCGGGCGGGCGCGATCATTACGCCAAGCGCATACCCCACCAGCCGCCAGCGCCAGGCCGATAGAAGCGTCTGCGCCCAAAGCGCCGCCAGCCCCGCCAGCAGCCAGCCCGGATGCGCCTCGGCCAGCCGCGCGGCGGCCTCGGGCGCGCCGATCTGCCACCAGACCAGCCCCAGGATCACGAGGCTGGCCAGCAGCCGCAGGCAGGCCGCGAGAGTCATGAGCGCGGTCTGCCGCTGAAGCTGTCAAGGATCATGTCGCGCAGCCGGTCCATCGGAAAGGCCTCGCTGTCCGGCGGCGGGATCAGGCCGGGGGTCAGGCCCCAGGCCGCAGTCTCGGCCACCAGCGCCTTGGGTCCGATGACATGCAGCGCCACGTCGGGGCGTTCGTCCAGCGCGATGCGCGGGGCGGCCTGATGATCGCCGATGACCAGCATCAGCGGCGGATCCTCGGCATGGCGCAAGGCATAATCCATCACGACCTCCAGCGAATAGGCCACGGCCTGCCGATACTGGTCGCGCACGCGGTCGCGGTCGCGCCAGACGACCGAGGGCGGGTCGCCCTCTTGCGCCATGTCATTGAAAACGCTGCCATCGCCCACAAGGTTCCAGTCGATCAGCCGCGGCACCGGCACCCAAGGCGCATGGGACGAGATCAGCGCCACCTGCGCAAACAGCCGCCGCGGGTCTCGGCCGTCGCGCAGCAGCCGGTCCAGCGCGGCCAAGGTGAACTGGTCGGGCATCGTCACCCAGTTGAAGGGCAGACCCTGATAGCCCAGATCGGCGGCCTCCAGCACGGTCTGGAAGCCCATGCGACTGGATTCGGGCCAGGGCAGCGTGATCGCAGGCATCACCGCAGCGGTGTGAAAACCCGCCCGCGCGGCATGGTGGAACAGGCTTTGCCGCCCGCTGGCCAGGGCCGCGCGATAGCGGGTCTGGTCCGCGATCCACATTCCTTTGGACAAGGTGCCGTGCGACAGCCAGCTTTGCCCGCCCCGGGTCGGCGCGGCGACGAAACCCGACCGCATGGACAGTCCAGCCTCGGCCAGCCGCGCCTCGGCCTGTTCAAGCAGCGGCAGATGGGTCTCGGCGTAAAGAGGCGTGTCGAAACTGGTGCGGCCATAGCTTTCGACGAAGATCAGCAGCACGTCGCGGTCGATGCGTTCCAGCAGACCCGTCGCGCTCAGAAAGGGATCATGCGCGGCCTCCTGCGCAAAACCCGCCAGCGCGCGCTGCGTATCGGCAAACAGCGCAACCCGGCTCTGGGCATAAAGCGTGCTTTCCGCCCGGATCGCACCCATCTGCACCAGGACCAGGCTGGCCAGCGACAGCGCTGCAAGCACACCGCGCAGCCGCCAGCCACCGCCGATGCGCGACCACAGGCCCGCCGCCCACCATAGCAGCACCGCAAGACCGGCCAGCGACGCCACCGCCAGCACGACCAGCCCCAGGCTTGCCATCATCCCCACCGAACCGGCCAGCAGACGCAAGCCCGCCTCGATCAGCGGCAGATCGGCGCGCAGGTTGAAGCCCCGCGCCAGGGCCGAATGCATGGCGATATCGGCCAGTTTATGCGCCGCCAGCGCCAGTAGCAGCACGACGACCGGCAGGCGCAGCCAGCGCCCCGCCAATGCCAGAGCCAGCAGCAAGGCGGGCCATTCCGGGGCCAGCGGGAACCACTGGCCCAGCCCCGGGCCGGGGCGTAGCGGCATGGCGAAGGGCAGCCACAGCAGGCCGGCCGCCAGCAAGGGCGGCAGGATCCGCCCCGCGCTCATGCCCGCACCCGCCACAGGTAAGCCACATCGACCGCGAAGGACCAGACCAGCGCGGCGCTGGCCAGACGCGCGGTCCAGATCGCCAGATCGTCGCCCGCCAGAGGCGTCACCAGAAAGATCAGCGCCGCGATCTGCACCACGCAGATCACCCGCCTGCGCTGGCTGAAGGGCAGATCGCCCCGCAGCCAGGGCGCGACCCGCCCGGCCGCGACAAAGAGGTAACGCAGCGAGCCCAGCACCAGCACCTCGGCCCCGACCGCCGTGCCCGAAAGCACATGCAGCGCCAGGACAAAGGCCAACGCGGCATCGACCTCCAGATCGAAGCGCGCCCCGAAATCCGAGACAAGACCCGCCCGCCGCGCCAGCCAGCCGTCGATTCCGTCCAGCGCCAGCCCGATTGCCGCCACGATGGCAACCGCCCAGCCCGCCGCCTGACCGCCCGTCACCGCGCCCAGCAGCGCCGCGACAAGAGCCGCGCGGGACAATGTGACCAGATTGCCCGCACCGACGCGCTGATGGGGATAGGTGCGGCGCATGATCCGGGCGATGCGCGCGAATCCCGCGCCATAGGCGATGACGGCCACCGCCAGCCCGACCGGATCCATCGACAGGACCGGCAAGGCGCCCAGCATTACGACCAACCCCACCATCCCCGCACGCAACAGTTCGGCGACCGCAAGGGTCGGGCGGGCTTCGGGAAATCGGGCTGTTCCTGTCACGGGCAGATCGCGCATGGCACATCGAACGCCGCCCGCCCGCCCGCGTCAAGTGCGCGCTTCGCCCCATCGCGCCTTTGCGCTATGCTGAATCGGCAGGAGGTCATCATGTCGCATCCCGGCCCATCGCATCGTTACAGCCGCCCGGCCATCTGGCTGCATTGGTCGGTGGCGCTGCCCATCCTGATCATGATCCCGGCGGGCATCCTGATGATCCAGGAGGGCCTCTCGCGCGACACGCGCAATGCGCTGTTTCTTCTGCACAAGAACCTGGGCACGGTTCTGATCCCGTTGATTGCGCTGCGGATCTGGATCAGGCTGCGGCAGAAGGCCCCGCCCCTGCCCGCCTCGATGCCGCGCTGGCAGGTCCGGGCGGCGGGCCTCTCGCACGGTCTGCTTTACGCGCTGATGATCGTGCTGCCGCTTTCGGGCGTGGTCCGGGTCCGCGCGGGGGGCTTTCCCATCGAGATCCTGGGCCTGTCCGGCGCGGGCCGGATCGTGCCGCGCTCGGACGCGCTGGCGGAATGGGCCAGCCTTGTGCACTGGGCCTCGGGGATGATGCTGATGGCGCTGCTGGCGCTGCATCTGGGGGCGGCGGCCTATCACGGCCTGATCCTGCGCGACGGGGTCTGGCAGCGCATGATGCCTTGGCGGCGCTAGCCGTCCAGACAGCCCAGCACCTGAAGGAACGGCCCCTCTGGCGCATCGGTCACGCGCGCGCGGATACCGAAGACGCAGGCCATAAGCTCGGGCGTCAGGACGGTCTCGGGGGGGCCGTCGGCGGCGATCCGGCCCCGATTCAGCACCACCAGCCGCGTGCAATGCCGCGCGGCAAGGCCCAGGTCATGCAGGGCCGCGACCACGCCGCGCCCCTGCCGGGCAAGGTCCGAAAACAGCGCCATCACCCGGATCGCCGCAGCCGGATCAAGCCCCGCGATCGGCTCGTCCGCGATCAGCAGCGGCGTCTCCTGCGCCAGGGCACGGGCGATCAGGACACGCGCCTGCTCTCCCCCCGACAGGGAGGTCGCGTCCCGGTTGCGTATGGCGGTCAGGCCAAGCGCGGCCATCGCAGCCTCGGTCGCGGCCCGATCCCGGGGCGCCGCGCCCTCGCCATGCGCAATCCGGCCAAGCGCCACAACCGCACCCACTGGCATGGGCCAGGCGATCTCGCGCCCCTGCGGCAGATAGGCAGCGCGCCGCGCCCGGGCCATCGGCGCAAGCCCGGCCAGCGAAGCCGTGCCCCGCGCGGGCAAAAGCCCCATCGCCGCGCGCAGCAGCGTCGTCTTGCCCGCCCCGTTCGGGCCCAGAAGGCCCACGAACTCGCCCGGGCCGACCGTCAGGTCGATCCCGTCCAGAACCGCAGAGGCGCCGCGATGAACCGACAGACCGGACAGCGTCATCAGGCTCATGGCATCTGCCTTCTCAACCGCAGGATCAGGTGCAGAAAGAAGGGCGCCCCGATCAGTGCGGTCAGAACGCCCAGTTTCAGGTCGCGTTCCGGCAGGATCAGGCGCACCGCGATGTCGGCGGCCAATACCATCGCCGCCCCGCCAAGCGCCGAGGCCGCCATCAGCCGCCCCGGATCGCCACCCACCGCGCGGCGCAAGAGATGCGGCACGACCAGTCCGACGAAGCCGATCGCCCCCGCCACGGCCGTGGCCCCGCCGACCAGCGCCGCCGTGCCGAGCGCCAGCCTCAGCCGCAGGCGCGGCAGGCTGATGCCCATGCTGGCCGCCACGTCCTCGCCCAGGGACAGAGCGCGCAGGCCGCGGCCCAAGGGCCACAGGATCAGCACCCCCGCCGCCATCACCGGCAGCGCGATCTGCACATGCAGCATCGAGCGGTCGGCCAGCGAGCCCATCATCCAGAAGACGATCTCGTTCGCCGCAAAAGGGTTGGGCGACAGGTTCAGCACCAGCGAGGTCAGCGCCCCGGCCAGCGCCGAGACCGCGATCCCCGCAAGGATCAGCGCCAGCGCCCCGCCCCGAGGCCCGGCCATCGCCAGAACCAGCACGACCGACAGCCCCGCCCCCGCCAGCGCCGCGCCGGGCAGCGCCAGCGGCAGCGCAGCGGCAAGGCCGGTCTGGATCGCCAGAACCGCCCCAAGCGAGGCCATGGCCGAGGTGCCGATCAGCCCCGGCTCGGCCAGGGGGTTGCGCAGGTACCCCTGCATCGCCGCCCCCGCCAGCCCAAGCGCCGCCCCCACCGCCGCGCCCAGGATCGCACGCGGCAGGCGCAGTTCCTGCATGACCAGCACCAGCAGCGGATCGCCCCGCCCGAACAGTGCCGTCAGCGCAGCGCCCGGCGGCAGCCAGACCGCGCCGACCAGCAACGAGGCCGCACAGAGCGGCAGCACCAGAAGCCACAGCCCCGCCATCAGCCTCATGGCGCGACCCCCGCCAGTCGCGCGGCCGCGCGCAGGACATGGGGCGTTCCGCAAACCCAATCGCTGTCTGACACGGCCCCGGCGCCCGGCTCGGCGGTCAGGGCGCGCAGGGCGGGGTGACGCAGGATCTCCTCGGCGCGCGAGCCGCCCGGATAGGGCTGGCTGGTCAAGACCAGGTCGGGCCGTGCCATGACCAGCCGCTCCAGCGGCAGCACACCCCCCTGCGACATCCCCAGTTCCGCTGCGACATTCGTCAGACCCGCCGCCGACAGGATCGCATCGGCCAGACTGCCCCGCCCCGATGTGTAGCCGTTGGCCCCATAAAGCGCCGCCCGCCGACCCGAAGCCGGCAAGGCGGCCAGTGCCGCCAGATCGGTGTCGAACCGGTCGATGATGGCCTGGGCCTCGGCCTTGCGGTCCAGAACCGCGCCCATCAGGCGCAGGTTGGCGCGGACGCCCTCCATGTCGTTTTCCGGCGGAAAGACCGCAACCGGAATGCCCAGCCGGCGCAGCATGTCCAGCGTCACCGGGGCGCTGTAGGCGCTGGCCAGGACAAGGTCGGGGCGGTGGCGCAGGATGTCCTCGGCCTGACCGTTGTTGACGGGCAGCGACGCGGCCTCGGCCGCCATGGCCGAGACCAGCGGATCGCGCGCCATGTGGCTGACCGACACAAGCTGCCCCGGCGCCGCGACCAGCATTGCCAGCTGATCGGTGCACAGGTTCATCGACAGAACCCGCAAGGGCGCGGCCTGCGCCACGGGATCGGCCACAGCCGGTCCCGTCATCGCCAGAAGGACCAGCACCAGGGCGGGCAAGCCCCTCACCAGCGGGCCTGCAGGCCGAGATAGGCAGTGCGGCCCTGGCTCGCATAGCCCCAGACTTCGGAATAAGAGCGGTCGAACAGGTTCACCACCCGCGCCGTCGCCCGCACATTCGGGGTCAGGTCGTAGGCCGCCGCCAGGTTGACGACGGTATAGGCAGGCAGCTCGCGCGTCTCGAAACCGCCCCAGAACTGCGTGTCCCACAAACCCGAGACCCGGCGCAGATCGCCCGAAACCTGCGCGCGCCCCTCCAGCAGCGCCAGGGTGGCGTTCAGCCCGGCCTCGTGGCGGGGGCGGCGGATCTCGACGCTGCCATCGGGGTTCTTCGCGTCCAGATAGGTGTAGCTGGCGCCAAGGCTCAGCACCTCGGTGGCATCCATCCGCGCGGCAAGCTCGACCCCCTGGCGCGGGCTGCGGCCCGACTGATTGCGATAGGAGAAATCGCCCGATGGCGTCGCGAAGAACTCGATCTCGTCCTTCAAGCTTTCGCGGAACCAGGTCAGCCCGACCTGTCCCTGCGCCCATTGCCAATCGACGCCCAGATCGACGCTTCTGTTCTGCTCGGGGCGCAGATCGGGATTGCCGATCGTGCCGAAACCGCCGAACAATTCGGTAAAGGACGGGTTCACCAGGCCCGTCCCCGCCGAGCCCCGCAGCCGCAGCGGCATGTCCGGCACCTGCCACGAGGCCGCGATGTTCCAACTGGTGAAGTCGCCAAAGGCGCGGTTGTCGTCGTGGCGCAGGCCGGCCTGGACATCCAGCCCATCCAGCCGCGCGCGGTATTCCAGCGCCACCGCGTTCGCCTGACGCCGCTGGTCGGGCGCCATGCTGGTCGTGTCGCGCTGACGCTCGGCCAGCAGGTTCAGCAGGTGCCGCGCATCCGAGACGCGCCCATCCAACCCGACCGAGGCGCGGTATCTCAGCCTCTGCGTCTCGCCGCGCCGCTGCGGGCCGTCATTCTCGCTGGCCCGGTCACGGCTCTGCTGCCATTGCAGGCGCTGCGTCAGGCGGCCGTCGAAAGCCTCGTGCTCGGCCCAGAGCGCGCCGCGCAGACCGTCGCGGCGTCCGAAAAGCGGCGCATCGACAATATAGCTGTCGGCATCGGTCGCAGCCCAGTCAGGGTTCTCGGCGTCGTAATCATAGCGCAGCCGCTCGCGGCGCAGGATGGCGCCGACGCGCAGCGTCTCGGTCGCAGCAACATCGCCCGTCAGGGTGGCCGTGCGCGTGTCCAGCCCATCCTTGCCGCCGCCATCGCCCGAATAGTCGAAGCCCCGGTCGTTGCGCGCCGCAAGGCTCAGCGCCAGGCCACCGCGATCGCCGCGCTGCGTGACCCAGGCCGAACCGGCCGCACCATTGCCGACCTCGATGCCTCCGCCATGGCCGCGCCCCGGCTCGGCCCGGCGCGTGATGATGTTGACGACCCCGGTCGAGGCGTTCGAGCCATAGATCACCGATTGCGGTCCGCGCAGAACTTCGATCCGTTCGATGTCTTCCGTGCCAAACCCCGAAAAGACATGCGAATCCGCACCGCCCGAGGCCTCGATCCCGTCGATCAGGACCAGCGTGTGATTGGCCTCGCCGCCCCGGATGCGGATCTGCGTCAGGCTGCTGCCGCTGGTGCTGACCGACAGACCGGGCAGCGCGCGCAGGGCATCCTCGACGCTGGCAAGACCACGTGCCTCGATCTCGGCGCGGGTGACGACGCTGTAGGCGCGGGCATAGCCGTCGGCGGGAACCGGGGTCAGGCTGCCCGACAGGACGATCTCGTCCAGAAGAAAGGGCTGCGGCTCGGCCAGGACGGGCACGGCGGGAAAGACGGCGCCAAGCGCCAGCAGAGAGAATATGGAACGCATCCGGTCAGACCTTTCGCGTGGCAGGCCAGGGCCTGCGGCAAACAGAAATGCCCCGCGGCGGGGCCGCGGAACGGTGACTGTCACCTCTGCGGATCGACCGCTTTCCTGGCACACCCCGCGCCGGAAATGGGTGATCGCTGCGGCAGGTCTCCTGGCTTGCGGGTCTTGGCCTGGGTCCGCCTTCCCGGATCGCTCCAGTGGCGCGATGGACCGTCGCTCGCCGCTTACAGTTGCGGGGGCAGCCGCGGAATTGCCCCTGACGGGGCGCACCGACATTCCCTTTTCATCCGACCTTCGCCGGAACCGTAGCAGCGCCCATCTGCGACGGATGATCGCAACCTGTCAACGGCTTTTGCGGCCCGCCTGCAATAGGGCGTCCTGTCATGAAGTGGCGCGGGGCGATATCATGGATATGGCCTGACAGGCAGATGACCCCCTGCGGGCAGTCAGCGACATGTCAGCGGCTGGCGAAACCTTCCCCGGGACACGAACGATCAATGCGTCCAGGGAGCGCGGCGATCGGTCGCGAAGTTCTCGCCGTAACCGCGCGGGCGGATATTCGTGCGACGGCGCTGCGGTTCCTGAACGATGTATTCCAGCCCATGTTCGCGGGCGTAATCCTCGGCCTGCTTGCGGCTGTCAAAACGCAGGCGCACCTGACTTTGCGTGTCGCGGCTGCTGGTCCAGCCCATCAGCGGGTCGATCTCGCGCGTATCAGAGGGCGGAAATTCCAGCACCCAGCCCTTGGTCCGAGCCATCCCCGAGGTCATCGCGTTGCGGGCAGGCTGATAGATACGCACGATCATGGCGGCACTCCGGCTTTGCTGTGGCGGTCATATCGCCCTAAATCTGCGCCGTTTCAAGACCCTGCAATGCGCGGCCTCAGGGCGTTTCGTCGAATCGCGCGGTCAGTTCGATGGCGCCCGTCGCCTTGTCCATGATGCAGGCCATGCGCTCGGTCGCGCCATGGGGATCGGTCAGCGTCACCAGAGCCAGCGCGTAGCTTTCCGACCCGAAGGGATTGACCTCGATCCCGGCCTCGGCGCCCTCGGGCAGCAGCGCCTCGCAACCCGCGGCCAGACGGTCGCGCATCTCGTCCCAAGCGGAGGGAGACGAGGCCAGGGCCGGCAGGGCCAGGATGGTCAGGATCAGGGCAAGGCGCATGGAAAGACCTTTTTGACGCATTCCCCGGATCTGACGCATTCCCCGGAAATGCCCTGCGGAACCGCCGGAAGCCAGCCTGCGTTCGGTCACGAAGACGAGAGGATCAGAGATGAAAGCTGCCAGCATCACTTGTGCAACCATGCTTGCGCTTGGCGCCTGTGCTGCGACCTCGCCCTATACTGTCGCCGAGACACGTTGCAATCCGGCCCGTCATCAGCAGCTGGTCGGCATGAACTGGGGCGAAGTCTTCCTGCCGCCGAACCTGAGCGTGCGCCTGATCGACCGGGATCGCATCGTCCCGGCGACCAGCAATCCGGGTCGGTTGAACCTGCATGTGGATGAAAAGGGCTGGATCCAGCGGATCAGTTGCGGCTGACCCCTGCCCCCTTCACCGGCCGCGCCTGGACCGCTTGTTGCCGCCCCGCTGGCCCGCCCGCCCCGCCGTGGACCGCCCCGAGGCGCGGGTCGCGGCCTCGGCGGCCTGTTCCACGGCCGATTGACGCGCCAGCGGATCATCCGAAACCGCCAGATCGACGGCTTCGAGCCGCTTGACCTCGTCGCGCAGCCGCGCAGCTTCCTCGAATTCCAGGTTTTCGGCCGCTTTGCGCATCTGTGCCCGCAGGGCGTCGAGATGCGCAGCCAGATTGGCGCCGACCATGGGCTTGTCCAGGCTGGCGGTGATGCGCGACTGGTCGGTATCGCCCGCCCAGAGACCCGCCAGAACATCCTCGACATTCTTGCGGACGGTGGTGGGGGTGATGCCATGCGCCTCGTTATAGGCCATCTGCTTCTGGCGGCGACGCTCGGTCTCGGCGATGGCGCGTTCCATACTGCCGGTGATGCGGTCGGCATACATGATGACGCGACCATCGGCATTGCGCGCCGCCCGGCCGATGGTCTGAATCAGCGAGGTTTCCGAACGCAGGAACCCTTCCTTGTCGGCATCCAGAATCGCCACCAGCCCGCATTCGGGAATATCCAGCCCCTCGCGCAGCAGGTTGATGCCCACCAGCACGTCAAAGGCGCCAAGCCGCAGGTCGCGCAGGATCTCGATACGCTCGATCGTGTCGATGTCGCTGTGCATGTAGCGCACGCGGATGCCCTGTTCGTGCAGGTATTCGGTCAGATCCTCGGCCATGCGCTTGGTCAGGGTCGTGACCAGCGTGCGGTAGCCCGCGGCGCTGACGCGGCGCACCTCGTCCAAGAGGTCGTCCACCTGCATCTCGACCGGGCGGATCTCGATTTGCGGGTCCAGCAGGCCGGTGGGGCGGATGATCTGTTCGGTAAAGACGCCGCCGGTCTGGTCAAGCTCCCATTGGCCGGGGGTGGCGCTGACGAAGATGGATTGCGGGCGCATCGCGTCCCATTCCTCGAATTTCAGCGGCCGGTTGTCCATGCAGCTGGGCAGCCGGAAGCCATGTTCGGCCAGCGTGAACTTGCGCCGGAAATCGCCCCGATACATGCCGCCGATCTGCGGCACGCTGACATGGGATTCGTCGGCAAAGACGATGGCATTGTCGGGGATGAACTCGAACAAGGTGGGCGGCGGCTCGCCCGGCGCGCGGCCGGTCAGATAGCGGGAATAGTTCTCGATCCCGTTGCAGACGCCGGTGGCCTCGAGCATCTCGATATCGAAATTCGTCCGCTGCTCAAGGCGCTGCGCCTCCAGCAGCTTGCCTTCGTCCAGAAGCTGCTTCAGGCGGGCCTGAAGCTCGGCCCTGATGCCCTTGATGGCTTGCTGAAGGGTCGGGCGCGGCGTCACATAATGGCTGTTGGCATAGATTCGGATCTGCTTGAAACTGTCGGTTCTGACCCCGGTCAGCGGGTCGAATTCGGTAATCGATTCAAGCTCGTTGCCGAAGAAATCGAAACGCCAGGCGCGGTCCTCGAGATGGGCGGGCCAGACCTCGACCAGATCGCCGCGCACACGAAAGCCGCCGCGCTGGAAGCTGGCATCCAGCCGGCGGTATTGCTGCGCCACAAGCTGAGCCAGAAATTCCCGCTGGTCATAGCTTTGACCCACGATCATGTCCTGGGTCATGGCCGAGTAGGTCTCGACCGAGCCGATGCCGTAGATGCAGCTGACCGAGGCGACGATGATCACGTCGTCGCGTTCCAGCAGCGCGCGTGTCGCCGAGTGGCGCATCCGGTCGATGGCCTCGTTGATCTGCGATTCCTTCTCGATATAGGTGTCGGATCGCGGGACATAGGCCTCGGGCTGGTAATAATCGTAATAGCTGACGAAATATTCGACGGCATTTTCGGGAAAGAAGTTCTTGAATTCGCCGTAAAGCTGGGCGGCCAGCGTCTTGTTCGGCGCCAGGATGATCGCAGGGCGCTGCGTTTCCTCGATGACCTTCGCCATGGTAAAGGTCTTGCCGGTCCCGGTCGCGCCCAGCAGAACCTGATCGCGTTCCCCCGCCATCACCCCCGCGGCCAGTTCCCGGATCGCGGTCGGCTGATCGCCTGCGGGCTGGAACGCGCTGTGCATGACAAAGCGTTTCCCGCCCTCGAGCTTGGGGCGGGTCACTTCGATGGGACGCGCGACAGGCGCGTTCGTATTGTTGTGACCCATGGGGTTCCTGATCCGTTCGGCTTCAGCCAAAGATGTGCCCGAACGGGACCGATTTCAACCGCGTTTGATCCGCGAGGGCTGAAGTTCGGGCCAGCCGGCCCCGCCATCCATCTCTTCGGCCAGGATCTCGGCTGTCACGGGCCCGAGGGTAAAGCCCTGGTGGCCATGGCCGAAATGCGCCCAGAGATTGGGCTGGTCCGGCACAGGTCCGACCAGAGGCAGCATGTCGGGCATACAGGGCCGGCGGCCGGTCCAGGGCTCGGCCTCGACCGGAGCGCCGATGTCGAACAACTCGCGCGCGGCCTTCTCGCCATGCTTCAGCTGCGGGGGCGACAGGCGCGGATGCGGCGTCAGCTCGGCGGCGGTGGCGATGCGCAGTCCCCGGCGCATCGGCGACAACACGACCGAATTGCCGAAATCCGCGATCGGGTGGTGGGGCGGAATCTCCATATGGTAATGGCGGTGATAGCCGCGCTTGAAGACCATCGGAACCCGCAAACCAAAGCGTTCGGTCAAGATGGGCGACCAGGGGCCAAGCGCGATGATGGCATGTTCGGCCTGAACCTCGTCGGCGATCCAGGCTGCGCCCTTGCGGCGCAGGTCGCCCGCATCGCCGTTCACGATCCGCCCGCCGCGCTTCTGGAACAGCGCCGCATAGGCCGCGACCAGCCCACCCGGATCGGCGCAGTTCCAGCTATCGGACCAATGGGTCGCGCCCTCGACCTCGATCTTGATCGAAGGTTCGATGGCGCGCAGTTCTGCCCCCGTCATCAGCCGCGCCTCGACGCCGAATTCGGTCCGGAAGCGTTCGGCCGTCTTGCGGGCCTTGTCCATCCGGGCGGGGGTGCGGTGAATCTCGATATAGCCGTTGCGGCGGATGATGTTGTCTGCGCCGGCCGCCTCGATCAGCGGGCCATGGCGATCGGTCGATTGCCGGATCAGCCGCCCCCAGGTGGCCGAGGCGCGGCGATGCGCGGCGGGCAGCGAATGGCGCGCATAGGACAGGATCGCGCCCAGCTGCGGCAGCAGCCCCGAGGGCGTCCATTTCACGTCAAAGCCCCGGCCAAGCGCGATCTGCAGCAGTGCAAAAGGCGCCAGCGGCATCGCATAGGGCTCGACCGCCTCGGTCTGGATCAGCCCGGCATTGCCATAGCTGGTCTCGCGTCCCGGCACGCCACGTTCGATGATCGTGACATCATGCCCGCGCGCCTGCAGCGCCAACCCGGTCGAGACCCCGACCATCCCCGCACCCAGAACCAGAATCTCGGCCATCTCTGCCCCCTGTCCGCTGAACTGGGTCAGGGATGCCGGGATCGCGCGTATCCGGCAAGGATGAAAGGGCTTTCTTCGGCCCTCGCCCGAATCTTTGCAAGATTCAGGCGAAAAGCTCGCGGCAGAAGGTCAATCCTTCGATCAGCGCGTCCACTTCTGCCTGCGTGTTATACATCGCAAAGCTGGCCCGCGCACTGGCCGGGACGCCCAGATGCGCCATCAGCGGCATCGCGCAATGCGTGCCCGCCCGGACAGCGATTCCCTTCTTGTCCAGGATGGTCGAGATGTCATGCGCATGCGCCCCCTCCATCGTCATGGAAAAGATCGCGCCCTTGTCCGCCGCATCGCCCTGGACCTGAAGCCAGTTCAGGCTGCGCAGCCGGTCGCGGGCATAGTCGCGCAGGGCGCGTTCATGGGCGGCGATGTTCTCCATCCCCAGATCCATCAGATATTCCAGCGCGACGCCCAGACCGATCTGATTGACGATGCCGGGCGTTCCCGCCTCGAAGCGCAGGGGGCCGTCATTATAGGTGACTGCATCGCGGGCGACCGTGCGGATCATGTCGCCCCCGCCCAGGAAGGGCCGCATTTCGGCCTGACGCTCGCGCCGGACCCAGATCGCGCCCGAGCCCGAGGGGCCGTAAAGCTTGTGGCCCGTGATGCAGTAGAAATCCGCCCCGAGCTTCGAGAGGTCCACCGGCATATGCACCGCGGCCTGGCTGCCGTCCACGACCAGCGGCAGGTCGGTTCCCGCCCGGATTCCCGCGATATCGACGACCGTGCCAGTCACGTTCGACATATGCGTGACGGCGATCATCCTCGTGCGCGGCGTGATCGCGGCCAGCACCTTTTCGGGGGGCAGGCTGCCATCGGGCTCGGGCTCGACCCAGTTCAGCACCACGCCCTGACGCTCGCGCAGGAAATGCCACGGCACGATATTGGCGTGATGCTCCAGCACGGACAGAAGGATTTCGTCGCCCGGTTGCAGGTTCGGCGCGGCCCAGCCATAGCTGACCATGTTCAGCGCCTCGGTCGAGCCGGAGGTAAAGATCACCTCGTCCTCGTGGGGCGCGTTCAGGAAACGCGCGATGATGGCGCGCACGCGCTCGTAATTCTCGGTGGCCAGGTTCGACAGGTAATGCAGGCCGCGATGAACATTGGCGTATTCGCCCTCGTAGGCGCGGGTGATCGCCTCGATCACGCAGCGGGGTTTCTGCGCGCTGGCGCCGTTGTCCAGATAGATCAGCGGGCGGCCATGGACCTGCCGCGCCAGAATCGGGAAATCGGCGCGGACGGCATCGACATCGAAGCTCATTGCGGCATCTCCGGCAGGATTCCCAGGGCGACAGCAAAGAAGGACAGAACGAAGCCAAGCGCCAGAAGCGTGGCGAACATGACCAGAAGGATCCTGGGCGCGCTGGTAAAGCCGTGCAGCGCCTTGGTGAATTGCACCGTCAGCCACAGGAACAGGGCGATGGACAGGATGCCCAGAATGGCGCCGAAGGGGGGCAGGATGATCGACAGCACGATCTGGACGGCCTGCACCATCAGCAGGATCGCCTCGATCCAGACGGCCAGCAACAGCGCATCCTCGAACCGGCCATGCCCCCCGAACATCCGCCCGACCGAGGCCATGAGCGAGGCCCCGACCACCACGGCGGCGAATTGCAGACCCGCAAGGGCCAGCGGCTGTTGCCCGGCCAGCCATCCCGGCTGGGATTCGGCGCCGGCCCCATGGATCTGCATCGAGACCCAGGCCAGCAGCCCCGAGACCGAGACCGCCAGCGCCAGTGCCATCCAGCGGACGGACATCGGCCAGCCCTGCGCCATCAGCCAGTGGGCGGCTTGCTCCGGCTCCCGGAAAGTCAATCGGATCAGGGCCTTGAAGTCGTCAGAGCTCATCGAACACGCCTTGCCAGCGCCGCGATCCCGGCGCCCCAGATAAAGAAGAAACCAGAGCCTGCCACGATGTCGGTGACAACCAGCGCCGGACCCTCGCCGATGAAGCCGCCGACCAGCCCGCGTAGCAGCATGGCCGGCGCCACGGCCAGCAGCGCCCAGAACAATGCCAGCCGCGAGGCCTCGGGCGCAAGCCGCCATGGCGTCGCGCGGCTGAACAGCGACACCAGCGCCGCCACCGCATAGGCCAGAAGCGGCATCATGAACATGACGGCTATCAGCGCCCCGCCCATCCGCGCCTCGAACGGGCGCGAAGGGTCCAAGGCTGCCGCGCGGGCATGAATCGGCGCCTGTGCTACCAGCATGAATAGCATGGCCAGCATCAGCACGACCAGCATCACCCGGTCGGGCATACCTTGCAGGCCCCGCACCACGCGGCGCGGCGCCCACCAGCTTTGCACCACGCGCGCCGCCATGCCCTGACGGCGCGGATGGCTCACGCCCGGCCGCGCCCGGTCAGCCACGCGTCCAGCCGTTCATTGATTTCGTCGCGCAGACCCTCATCCTCGACCTCTTCCAGCGCATCGGCCAGGAAGGACAGGACCAGGAACACGATGGCCCGATCCCGCGGCACCCCGCGAGAGCGCAGGTAGAACAGCGCATCCTCGTCGATCGCCCCGGTGGTCGAGCCGTGCGAGCATTTCACGTCGTCGGCATAGATCTCAAGCTCGGGCTTGGCCAGGAACTGGCTGGCCTCGTCCAGCAGCAGCGCCTGGCTGATCTGGTAGCCATCGGTCTTCTGTGCGCCGGGCTTGACCAGGATCTTGCCCTGAAAGACGCCCGTTGCGCCGTTCTTCAGCACCTTCTTGAAGACCTGACGGCTTTCGCCGCGCAGCGCGCCATGAGTGATAAAGACCGTGTCGTCGTGGTGGAACGGACCTTCCTCGCCATCGCCCAGCACAGCGGCCGCGACATGCGCCACGGCGTCATCGCCGATCAGGTCGATGAAGCTTTCCTGCCGCATGGCCGTGCCGTTCACGGCCAGGGCAAAACTTTTCAGCACGGCCCCGGCCGCCACCCGCGCGAACAGGTGCGACACCCCCACCTTGGCGTCATTGGCGCGCTTGGCAGCGATGTGATGCAGCTTCGCGCCGGGTGCCAGATCGGCCTCGATCACGGCATTCGAGCGCGCGCCGACGCTGCCGGTCTCCAGCAAGGTCAGTTCGGCGCCTTCCTCAAGGCGGATCAGGTGGTGCCAGATTGCATCCGCCTTGTCGAAGGCGCGGCGGTGCAGCACGTGAACCGGCTTCGCGGGCTTGCCCGTCACGCGGATCAGCAGACCGTCGCGCGCCGCGGCCGTGTTCAGCGCGGCAAAGGGACGGCGGACCGGCGTCTGACCGGCAGCCTCCAGCGTGCCGAAAAGCCCCTCGGCCCATTCGGCGCCCGAAGGGTTGGCAAGCGTCGTGATCTCGATCCCGTCCAGGGTCGGGTCATCGGAAGCGGTGGGATCGAAGACGCCATCCACGAATACCAGCGTCAGCTTGTCGCGCGAGGCGAAAAGCGGCGAATCCGGGCCTTCGATGCGGGCGATGGCGGCGGGTTCGGGCGCGTTGAAGGGGCGTGGATCGGTATAGCGCCAATATTCGTCGCGCGGCCCCGGCAGGCCCATGGCGCGCAGCCGCGCCAGCGCATCGGTGCGCGCAGCGGCAAAGGCGCCCTTGGGCAGGTCCAGCGCGGCAAGGCGCTGGTCCAGCGCGTCAGGCGCCTTGGCGGTGCCGCTGACCTGCGGCACCTGCATGTCCTTGACGGCAATATCCGACATCAGCCAGCCTCCGCCAACAGGTCGCCGTAACCGTTTTGCTCGACCTCCAGCGCCAGTTCCGGGCCGCCCGAGCGCACGATGCACCCATCCGCCATGATGTGGACCACGTCGGGCTGAATGTGGTTCAGCAGGCGCTGGTAATGGGTGATGACCAGAAAGCTGCGACCCGCGTCGCGCAGCGCGTTCACGCCGTCCGCGACCAGCCGCATCGCGTCCACATCAAGCCCCGAATCGGTCTCGTCCATGATGCACATGCGCGGTTCCAGCATGGCCATCTGCAGGATCTCGTTGCGCTTCTTCTCGCCGCCCGAGAAACCGACATTGACCGGGCGCTTCAGCATCTCGGGGCTGATCTGCAATTCGGCCGCCTTGGCGCGGACCGCCTTGAGGAACTCGCCCGAGGACAACTCGGCCTCGCCGCGCGCCTTGCGCTGCGCGTTCACGGCGGTGCGCAGAAAGGTCATGTTGCCCACGCCGGGGATCTCGACCGGATACTGGAAGGCCAGGAACAGGCCGGCGGCGGCGCGCTCTTCCGGCTCCATGTCCAGCAGGCTCTTGCCGTCCAGCGTCGCTTCGCCCTCGGTCACTTCATAGCCGTCGCGGCCCGACAGGACATAGGACAGGGTGGACTTGCCCGAGCCGTTCGGCCCCATGATCGCATGGACCTGACCGGCGGGAACCTCAAGCGTCAGACCCTTCAGGATCTGCTTGTCCTCGTCCTCAAGTTTCACATGCAGGTTGTTGATTTTCAGCATCTTTTCCTCAAAAGGCGATGGCGCCACCAGGGCGCCGCATTGGCTATGGGCGCGGGCGGTCAGCCCACCGAACCTTCCAGCGAGATGGCGACAAGACTCTGCGCCTCCATGGCGAATTCCATCGGCAGCGCCTGAAGCACTTCGCGGCAGAAACCGTTCACGACCAGCGCGACGGCCTCTTCCTCGTCCATCCCGCGCGAGCGGCAGTAGAACAGCTGGTCGTCATCGACCTTGCTGGTGGTTGCCTCGTGCTCGACCCGGCTGGAGGTGTTCTTGACCTCGATATAAGGCACGGTATGGGCGCCGCATTTGTCGCCGATCAGCAGGCTGTCGCATTGCGTGTAGTTGCGGCTGTTCGTGGCCCGCGGATGCATGGTCACGAGGCCGCGATAGGTGTTCTGCGCCCGACCGGCCGAAATCCCTTTGGAAACAATGCGAGACCGGGTATTCTTGCCAAGATGGATCATCTTGGTGCCGGTATCGGCCTGCTGGTGATTGTTGGCGATGGCGATCGAATAGAACTCGCCCTGCGATTCATTGCCGCGCAGGATGCAGGAGGGGTATTTCCAGGTGATCGCCGAGCCTGTTTCAACCTGCGTCCACATGACCTTGGACCGGTCGCCGCGGCAATCGGCGCGCTTGGTGACGAAGTTGTAGATGCCGCCCTTGCCCTCCTCGTCGCCGGGGAACCAGTTCTGGACGGTCGAGTATTTCACCTCGGCATCCTCGAGCACCACAATCTCGACGACCGCCGCGTGCAGCTGGTTGGTGTCACGCTTGGGGGCGGTGCAGCCCTCGAGGTAGCTGACATAGCTGCCCTTGTCGGCGATGATCAGCGTTCGCTCGAACTGGCCGGTATTTTCGGCATTGATGCGGAAATAGGTGGACAATTCCATCGGACAGCGCACGCCTTCGGGCACATAGACGAAGCTGCCATCCGAAAAGACGGCGCTGTTCAGCGTGGCAAAGAAGTTGTCGGATTGCGGAACGACACTGCCGAGGTATTTCCTGACCAGTTCGGGATGCTCGCGGATCGCTTCCGAGATCGAGCAGAAGATCACGCCGGCCTTGGCCAGTTCATCCTTGAAGGTCGTGCCCACGCTGACGCTGTCAAAGACCGCGTCCACGGCGACGCGCCGGCCATCGGCCGGTGCGGCCTCGGCGCCCTCGACCCCGGCCAGGATCATCTGCTCGCGCAGCGGAATGCCCAGTTTCTCGTAGGTGGCCAGCAGCTTGGGATCGACCTCGTCCAGCGACTTGGGCCGGACCTCCATGCTTTTGGGGCGCGCGTAGTAATACTGATCCTGATAGTCGATCTCGGGATAGTTCAGCATTGCCCATTTCGGCTCGGACATGGTGAGCCAACGCCGATAGGCGGCCAGGCGCCATTCGGTCATCCATTCGGGCTCGTCGTTCTTTTTCGAGATCAGACGGACGATATCCTCGCTCAGCCCCTTGGGGGCATATTCCATCTCGATCTCGGTGTCCCAGCCATATTTATAGCTGCCCATGTTCTGCACGGTCTCGACCGTTTCCCGGTCAACGCCTTCGCGCACGTCAAGATCGGTGGTTGCCGTCATCCTCTATCCTTCCTCGGTGCCGCGATCGCGCACACCATTCCTGTCGCGCCAGCGTGAATACGCGCTTTCCCAGGCATCCGCAAATCGGTTCATCTGATCCTCGCCCAAAGCCGGGCTTATCGAGATGCGGATCGCCGATTGCGATTGCTGATCGTCATAACCCATCGCCTGCAAGGTGCCGCTGGCCCGCACCTTGCCGGACGAACAAGCCGAGCCCGCCGAGATGGCAAAGCCCCGAAGATCCATCTGCATCACTTGCGTTTCACCCTTCCAGCCGGATGTAAGAAGGCATGTCGTGTTCGGCAAGCGCCGCGCCCCCTTTCCGGCGATGGAAATTTCGGGGAAACGATCCGTCAGGCGCGCCTCCAGCCGGTCGCGCCGGGCGGCGACCTCGTCCCACAATCCGGCCTCCAGTTCGGCCTGCGCGGCGCGGGCGGCGGCGGCAAAGCCCAGAATCCCGATCAGGTTTTCGGTCCCCGCCCGGCGGCCCCGTTCCTGACCGCCGCCCTTCAGAATCGCCTCCAGGTCCGTGCCCGTGCGAAGAACAAGCGCGCCGATCCCCTTCGGGCCGCCCAGCTTGTGCGCGCTGACAAAGCCCGCCGTGATGCCCAGCCAGTTGAAGGCCAGGGGAATCTTGCCGAAAGCCTGCGTCAGATCGCTGACCGCCAGCCCCTCGGGCAGGCGCTGGATCACGCCGGTCTCGCTATTGGCCAGTTGCAGTGTGGCACCCGAGGGGTCGGGCACGGTGACGATGCCGTCGTGATCGACCGGCAGACAGGGGTCGCACCAGGCGCGCACCGCGTCATGTTCGACCGGCGCGCAGGCAAGGCCGCGCCCCGCCAGGATCAACGCCGCTGCCTCGGTGGCGCCCGAGGTAAAGATCAGATCCGCCCCGTCCGCGCCCAGGGCGGTGGCAATCTCTTCGCGCGCGCGTTCCATCGCCATCCTGGCGGCGCGGCCCTCGGCATGGACGGATGAGGGATTGCCGACCAGATCCATCGCCTGCATCATCGCCGCGCGCGCCTCGGGGCGCAGGGGGGTGGTGGCGTTCCAGTCCAGATAGACCCTCATGCCAGCGCATCCGCAATGCGGGCGGCAAGGCGCGCCGCGACGGCCTGCTTTGTCATGCGCGGCCAGTCCTCGGCGCCCTCGGCGGTGATCAGCGTGACGGCATTCTCGGCCCCGCCCATGATGCCGGTGTCGGGGCGCACGTCATTGGCGAGGATCCAGTCGCAGCCCTTGCGCGCGCGCTTGGCGCTGGCATGGGCGATCACGTCATCCGTCTCGGCGGCAAAGCCCACGACCAGGCGGGGGCGCTGCGGAGCCTGACTGATCCAGGCCAGGATGTCCGGGTTCTCGGCCATTTCAAGCGCCGGGGGTCGGCCCGTGCCGTCCTTCTTCATCTTGCTGTCGCTGCCGTTCACCACCCGCCAATCCGCGACAGCCGCCGCCATCACGGCGGCATCGGCGGGCAGCGTGGCCTCGACCGCTTCGCGCATTTGCTGCGCGGTCTCGACGGCGATCACCGCGACGCCCTCGGGCGGCGACACCTGCGCGGGGCCGGTAACAAAGCTGACCCGCGCACCCAGATCGCGCAGCGCCGCCGCAATCGCCGCCCCCTGAGCGCCGGATGAGCGGTTGGCGATGTAGCGGACCGGGTCGATCGGCTCATGCGTCGGCCCCGAGGTCACGACCACATGCCGCCCCGCCAGCGGGCCGCGCGGCATCTGTGCCTCGGGCAAAAGCCGCAGGGGCACGGGCGCCAGGGCGGCACGGATCGCGTCAAGGATCGCCCCGGGCTCGGCCATGCGTCCGGGGCCGTATTCGCCGCAGGCCATCTCGCCCTCGTCGGGGCCGACAAGCGCGATGCCGTCGCCGCGCAGGGTCGCCAGATTGCGCTGCGTCGCCGGGTGCTGCCACATGCGCACATTCATGGCGGGGGCGATCAGCACCGGCTTGTCGGTCGCCAGCAGCAGGGTCGAGGCCAGATCATTGGCCAGCCCCGCCGCCATCCTGGCCATCAGATCGGCGGTGGCGGGCGCCACGACCACCAGATCGGCGCGGCGCGACAGCTGGATATGGCCGATCTCGGCCTCGGCCGCCACGTCGAACAGCGCCTGATGCACGGCTTCTCCGGCCAGCACGGACAGCGACAGGGGGGTGACGAACTCGGCCCCCGCTGCGGTCAGAACCGGCGTGACATGCGCGCCCTCGGCCCGGATCAGCCGGATCAGCGCCGGGATCTTGGTGGCGGAAATCCCGCCGCCCACGATCAGAAGTATGCGTTTTCCCAACATGCCGCCCCCTTGGCCCGACGGACTTGCGCCAGCCCGCCACAGATAGCCCCGCCCGCGCGCGCCCGCAAGAAAGGCCGCCGTTAACCTGTCCTTAACATCGCCCCCCTAACCATGCGCCAGAAGTCAGGAGCGCGCATGATCGCCACCGCCCATTCGGTCGCCTTCGAGGGGGTCGAGCCCCGCCTGGTCGAGGTGCAATGCTCGATCACCGCCGGGATGCCCGGTTTCGCCATCGTGGGCCTGCCCGACAAGGCTGTCAGCGAGGCGCGCGAACGGGTGCGGGCGGCCTTTGGCGCGCTGGCCATCGCGCTGCCGAACAAGCGTGTCACCGTCAACCTGTCGCCCGCCGATCTGCCCAAGGAGGGCTCGCATTTCGACCTGCCCATCGCGCTGGCGGTGCTGGCTGCGCTGCAGATCGTCCCGCAAGAGGAATTGGCCCGCTGCCTTGCTCTTGGCGAACTGGCGCTGGACGGGCGGCTGGTCGCGGTGACAGGTGCCCTGCCCGCCGCGCTTGCGGCCGCCGAGGATGACCGCGCGCTGATCTGCCCGCGCGTCTGCGGCCCCGAGGCCGCCTGGATCGAGGCCGTGACGGTGCTGGCCCCCGCCCATCTGCGCGAGGCGATCGACCACCTGACCGACCGCAAGCCCATACCGCCAGCCGCGCCGGGCCGCGTGATCGCCGAAGAGGACGGCCTCTGCCTGTCTCAGGTCCGGGGTCAGGAACGCGCCCGCCGCGCGTTGGAAATCGCCGCCGCAGGCCGTCACCACCTGATGATGATCGGCCCGCCCGGTGCGGGCAAGTCGATGCTGGCCCGGCGCCTGCCCGGCCTCATGCCACCGCTGACGGCGCGCGAGGCGCTGGAGACCTCGATGATCCAGTCCCTGGCCGGCACCCTGCCCCAAGGCGGCATCTCGCGCCGCGCCCCCTTTCAGGAACCCCATCACACCGCATCCCCGGCGGCGATCATCGGCGGCGGGCGCGGCGCCCGGCCCGGCCAGATCAGCCTGGCGCATAACGGCGTGCTGTTTCTGGACGAACTGCCCGAATTTCCGCGCCACGTTCTGGACAGCCTGCGCCAACCCATCGAAACGGGCCAGGTTCTCGTGGCCCGCGCCAATGCCCATATCCGCTATCCCTGCCGTTTTCTGTTGGTGGCGGCGGCCAATCCCTGCCGCTGCGGCCAGATGGCCGATGCGGCCCGCGCCTGCCCGCGCGCACCCGGATGCGGGGCCGATTACCTGTCGCGGCTATCGGGACCGATGATGGACCGGTTCGACCTGAGGATCGAGGTGCCGCCTGTGGTGCTGGACGATCTGCAACGCCCCTCGGACGGTGAGACCAGTGCGACGGTCGCTGCCCGCGTGGCCGAGGCACGGGCCCTTCAGGATCGGCGCTACCGCAATCATCCCCTGGTGCAGGTGAACGCGGACGCGCCGCCCGACCTTCTGGACGAGGTCGCTGCCCCCGATGCAGAGGGGCGTGCCCTGATCCAGCGCGCCGCCGACCGTCTGGGCCTGACCGCGCGCGGCTATCACCGCATCCTGCGCACCGCCCGCAGCATCGCCGATCTGGGCGGCTGCGACCGCGTCCACAGCGCCCATCTGGCCGAGGCGATCAGCTATCGCCTGCCCTCGCAGCTTGGGGGACAGGCAGGGCTTGCGCGTGGCGGCTGACCTGTCTTCCCGACCGAAGTCCAACGGGACCGCTGAAAGAAAAAGACCGCCCCTCGGGGCGGCCTTCTCCGTTTCCGAAAGCGGAAGCGATCAGACGAACTGGACGTTCGTCGCCGATTCGCGACCGTCGCGGCCACGCTCCAGCTCGTAGGTCACTTTCTGACCATCGGCCGGAGCCGAGAGGCCCGCACGTTCAAGCGCGGAAATGTGCAGGAACACGTCCTGACGGCCGCCTTCCGGTTGGATGAAGCCGAAGCCTTTGGTGCTGTTGAACCATTTCACGGTGCCGTTGGCCATCGTGAGATCTCCTGTCATGCTTGCCACCCACGGAATGCGGTGACCCGGCCCAGTCATTTGGCAAAGCAGACTGAAGGCAGAAGCAGACAGGATGCAAAGACGATAACGAAGCAACGTCAACTTAGGGCCTGGACAGAACGAAGGCAAGGACGATTTGCACATCGCACGGGATTTCTATTCGCCATGCGCATCCTCGAGCTGAAGACCCAGCCGGTCCAACAGTTTGAGGGTCGAATCCTCGGCCAGTGGCGCGATGCGCTGATGCACCAGCGTCCTTTCGCTGAATGCCCACCAGCGGCGGTAATGGGGCAGGAAGGAGGGCGCGATCCTGTGTGTCTTGCCAAGCTGCAGAACCCCGCCTTGCCGCCTCGCCGCTGTCCTCACCCGCTCTTCCTGTTCCTCGGAAAGGCGAAAGGCGAAGGGTTTGGGAATGTGGCCCGCGAAATGCACGACGGCAGGCGGTGCCTTGACACGCTGCGCGCCCTGAAAGCCGAAGCGATAGTTGAATCGGTCATGGGCCGGCGCAAAATCGCTGCCATGCGTCAGAGAAAACAATCCCTGATCTCCGAAAGACAGACCTTGATCTGCCGCCCATCGCGCCGTCTCGACATATCTGTCCAGAGTGAGCCCATCTTGTCTGAAACGGGAAAGGTTGAGCACCATCACACCACTGTTGATCAAACCCATCGCGACGCGCTTGAGCATCTTGGGGTCTGCGCCCTGCCGCGCCGCCTCGCGCGCCGGACCTGTCTTGATGATGGAGTGTTGTCGCCAGGACATGAATTCGTGACAGGCCAGCACAAGCCGATCGCCGATGTCTTCATGGAGGAAAGGTGAAAGATCATCGACGACCATCGCGTCAAGCGCGTCTATATAGATGATCCGGTCCAGGTTTTCCGGAAGATATTGATGCGCGACGAACCAGAGAAATCGCTCGCAGTCAGGTTTGCCCCCGAGCGTGCGCAGCTCTGCGAGCTTGTCGGATGGCGGCACGCGAACCTGGCGCAGAGTGAGATTCGGAAGACCCTCGCAGAACCTTTCAAGCCGGTTGAGGATCGCTTGGGCGACGTTCAGGTGGAAGAACCAGAACGTGATGTGGTCATCGGGGTGCGAATCCGAAATCGACCGGATCAAAATCTGTGTGATGCCGGAATTCGGACCTCCGCACGATGTCATAACATTGATGCTGTGGCGCTTGCGCCCGACCGAGCTGTTCCCTGGTCTCGACAGAACATGGCTTAACCCGTCGCGCCACATCTGGAAGGTTCTGGCAAAAGGTATGCGCCGCATCTGGAGCCGTCTTGCGTCATGTTTCGCATTGGATGCCATGCCGCTCCGATACAGCGCGTCTGGTGCCGGCTGAGGGATTTGAACCCCCGACCCCCTGGTTACAAATCAGACGCTCTACCGCTGAGCTAAGCCGGCGCGGTGCCAGCGATAGCCTGCCTGTGCGGTTTCTGCAAGCCAAGATTGGTGCGCGCCAGCAGAATCACCGCCAGAATGCCGACCATCATCACCAGCAGCCCCGCAGGCGCGGCATTGCCCAGATCCTCAAGGCTGGCGCGTTCATGGGTGCGCGTGGCCAGGGTTTCGAAGTTGAAGGGTCGCAACAGCAGCGTGGCGGGCAGTTCCTTGACGCAATCGACAAAGACCAGCAGCAGCGCCGCCCCGACCGAGCCGCGCATCAAGGGCAGGAACACATCGCGCAAGACCCCGGCATGATTGCGCCCAAGCGAGCGTGCCGCCATCGGAAGCGAGGGCGGAACCCGCGTGAAGGCCGCGTCGATGGCGCCCTGCCCGATGGCGAAGAAGCGCACGATATAGGCCAGCACGATGGCCGCTCCGGTGCCGGTGATCAGCAGGCCCGGATCGTTGCCGGTCAGCGAAAGCACCAGATCTGCGACCCGGTGATCCAGTGCCGCCATCGGGATCAGGATGCCCACCGCCAGCACCGCCCCGGGCGCGGCATAGCCCACCGTCGTCACCGGCAGCAGCAGACGCGGCAGGCGCCGCCCCGACAGGCGCACGCCATAGACCATGACCATGGCCAGCCCCACCGTCAGGATCGCCGCGATCCCGCCCAGGCTGACCGTGTTCCAGGCCGCGCGCGCCAGGCCCGGCGTCACCCAGCCCTGCGGATAGGCCAGCGCATAGGTCAGGATCACGCCCACCGGCAGAACGAAGCCCAGCAGGAACGGGAACAGGCAGGCCGCCGTCGCCGCCCAGGCAGCCGGGCCGCGCAGGCGCTGCGGGGTGACGGGGCGCGGTTGGCGGGCGCTCTGGTGATAGCGGGCGCGGCGGCGGCCAAGACGCTCCCACAGGCCCAGGATGATGACGATGGCCAGGATCACGCAAGCGATCTGGGCCGCGCCCCCGGCATTGCGCCGCTCCAGCCAGGTGGTGAAGATGCCGGTGTTCAGCGTCTGCACGCCGAAATAGCTGACGACGCCATAATCGGCCACGGCCTCCATCATCGCGATGGCCGATCCCGCCACGATGGCCGGGCGCGCCAGCGGCAGGCCCACACGACGAAAGAGCGCCCAGGGGCCGCAGCCCAGGGCGCGGGCGACCTCGTAGGCGCTGCCGGATTGTTCGTTCAGGGCAGCGCGGGTCAGCAGATAGACGTATGGGTAAAGTGCCGCGCCCAGCACGACGATCGCCGCCTCGATCGAGCGGATCCGGGGGAACCAGTAATCGCGCGCGCTTTCCCAGCCGAACCAGCCGCGCAGCGCGGTCTGGACGGGGCCGGAATAATCCAGGAAGTCGGCCAGCGCATAGGCGCCGATATAGGCGGGCACCGCCAGGGGCAACAGCAGCAGCCATTGCAGCCAGCGCCGTCCGGGGAAGTGATACATGCAGACCAGCCAGGCCGCCCCTGCCCCCATCGCGGCGGCCAGAGCCCCGGTGCCAAGCGTCAGGATCACCGTATTGGTGAAGTAGCGCGGCATCACCGTGGACATCAATTGAGGCCAGATATTGCCGGTCGGATTGGCCGCCATCCAGACCACCGCCGCGACCGGCGACAGCACCAGCGCCGCAATCAGCGCCGAGGCCAGGGACCAGCCGAAACCCCCGCCCTGTCTCAGATCTTGCCTGCCGCCTTTGGCCGTCCCGGGCCCGATGCTGGATGTCGTCATGGGCCGGTGGTTAGAGCAAAGCGGTTTGACTGTCCACGAAGGACGGTTAGATTGCTTGCCGCCGCGGCCGCTCGGGAAGCGGCCCAATCACAAGACGGGACAGGACGGCATCATGCAGATCGCCTATCACATCGGGGTGCATTGCACCGACGGCGACCGGATGCTGAAGACCTTGCTGAACAACCGCAACTGGCTGTTGCGCGAGGGAACCGAAGTCGTCACGCCGAACCGTCACCGCGCCGTTCTGGACGAGGCGCTTGCAGCGTTGCAGGGCGGAACCGCCACGCCCGAGATGGAACAGATCATGCTGGACGCACTGGTCGAAAGCGACAATCCGTCGCGGCTTGTCATGTCCAGCGCCAGCTTCATGGGCGCGCCCGGCCGGGTTTGCGGCCAGGGCGGCCTTTATCCGCAGATGGGCGCACGAGTCGCGGCGCTGCGCAAGCTGTTTCCCTCGGCGGAATGCGAATTCTTCGTGGCGATCCGCAACCCTGCCACGCTGCTGACCGAGGTGCTGCCGCAATTCGCCGGCGGCGGCTACCGCGAACTGGTGCAGGGCTGCCGTCCCGAGGATCTGCGCTGGCGCGATCCGCTTCTGTCGCTGTTGCGGGCGGCTGCGGGCTGCCGCGTGGTCATCTGGTGCCACGAGGACGTGCCGCTGATCTGGCCGGAACTGGTGCGGCTGCTCGGGCATATCCCGCAGGACGTGCCTCTGTCAGGGGCGTTGATCTACATGCACGAGCTGCTGGGCGATGCCGGAATCGCGCGGCTGCGCGACGCCGTGGCCGGGCAGGACAACCTGGACATCACGCGCCGCCGCGAGATCTATGCCCGCGTGCTGGAACAATACGCCCTGCCCGGCACGCTGGACCAGGTGATCGACCTGCCAGGCTGGACGCAAGAGGTCGTGGACCAGGTCACCGACCTCTATCGCGCCGACGCCGCCATGATCGCGGCGCAGCCCGGCGTCGAATTCGTGCTGCCCTGATGCTCGCCCGCAGGGGGCCGCCGCCCGGCGCCCCGCACGGGGCCCCGTCACAGCGAAGGTGTCAGACCATCCCCAGCGCGGCCTTGTACATTTCCAAAATCGCCTCTTCCTCGGCAATATCGTCGCGGTGACGTTTGCGCAGGGCGACAATCTTCTTCATGACCTTCGTGTCATAGCCGCGAGCCTTGGCCTCGGCCATGACTTCCTTCTGACGCTCGCTGATGTCCTTCTTCTCGGCCTCGAGCTGCTCGAACTGCTCGATGAACTGGCGCAATTCGTCTGCGGCGATGCCGTAAGCCCGATCGTCCTGCATGGCTGTCTTGTCCCTTTCGCGTTTTGCCCGACCTGTTAGGCCGTCTTGCCGCGCGGTGCAATCGCCGCTAGGGCAGGCGTCGGAAAACTGCCGGGGGATGCTGCCATGAGCCTTTACGACTGGATCATCTGGGCGGGTGCCGCGCTGACCCTGCTGGGGCTGGGCGGGATCATCTGGTGCATCCTGACCGTCACCCGCGCCCGCCGCGCCGGGATCGACGACGATGCGCTGCGCGCCCGGATGAAGAAAGTGCTGGCGGTGAACATGGGCGCGCTGGCGGCCTCGTGCATCGGGCTGATGATCGTGGTCGTGGCGATCATGCTCAAGCCCTGAGCACCGACGCCTCGCCTTGACATATTCTTTGGTTGGAATATATCCTCGGCACGTTGCAAGCAAGGAGCGTGCGAATGGAGCCAGACTGGATCAGGGGCCTGATCGGCGGATTGATGATCGGAGGCGCGGCGGCGCTGTATCTTCTGGGCAATGGCCGCATCATGGGAGCCAGCGGGCTGCTGGGCGGGCTGATCGACGGCACGGGCCGCGCGAACTGGGCCGAACGCGCCGTCTTTCTGACCGCGCTGGTGCTGGTGCCGGCGCTGATGGTCGCGGCGGGTCTGGGCGCGGCCTCGCAGCCGGTGGCGGGAACGGGCGTGCTGATCCTTGCGGGTCTGCTGGTCGGTTTCGGCACACGGCTTGGCAATGGCTGCACCTCGGGGCACGGGGTCTGCGGCATTTCTCGACTGTCCTGGCGCAGCATCGCGGCCACGGGCGTCTATCTGGCGACGGGCGTTCTGGCCGTCATCATCGCACGCATGATCGGGTGGGCATGACATGACACGATTGCTGATCGCCGCCCTGTCGGGCGGGTTGTTCGGGGCCGGGCTGCTGGTTTCGGGCATGACGGACCCGGCCAAGGTCCGGGGCTGGCTGGATATCTTCGGCGCATGGGATCCCACGCTGGCCTTCGTTCTGGGCGGCGCGGTCGTGCCGATGTTCTTCGCCTGGCGCCTCGCCGCGCGCAGACCCGCCGCGCTGACCGGCGCGCCCATGCCCGCCCTGCCGCCGCAGAAACTGGACGGACGCCTGATCGCGGGCGCGGCGCTGTTCGGGCTTGGCTGGGGTCTGGCGGGGCTGTGCCCCGGCCCGGCCATCGCCTCGCTGGCGATCGGCGGCACGCCCGCCCTGATCTTCATGGCGGCGATGGTTGCAGGGATGGCGCTGTTCGGTCTGTGGAACAACCGCCAGCCGCGCGCGGCACTGGCATGAGGCTGCTGCTGCAACGCGTGACCGAGGCCTCGGTTTCGGTCGAGGGGCGGATCGTCGGCCGGACCGGTCCCGGCCTTCTGGCGCTGGTCTGCGCGATGCAGGGCGATGACGAGGACGTGGCCGAACGCATGGCCGCACGCATGGCGAAACTGCGCATCTTCCGCGACGAGGCCGGGCGAATGAACCGCGCCATCACCGATATCGGCGGCGGTGTGCTGGCGGTCAGCCAGTTCACCCTGGCCGCCGATACGCGCAGCGGCAACCGGCCCGGCTTTTCCTCGGCCGCCGCACCCGAGGACGGCCGCCGCCTCTACGCGCATTTCGTCGCCGCCCTGCGCGGCCTGGGCCTGCCGGTCGAGACCGGGATCTTCGGCGCCGAGATGCAGGTGTCACTGATCAATGACGGTCCGGTCACGATCTGGCTGGACAGCGCCGAGCGCGCTTGACTTTCGCGCCGCACTGCACCATCTGCAACACGTCGCCCCCTGCTGCCGCGTGAGCAGCCACAGATCGGGCCCGCCGGGCCACCCTGTCCTGGGCGCGACACAGATCCGTTTCCCATTCACGCGGGGAGGCAGCGGGCATACTCGTATTTCGCCCGCACTCCTGCAACAGGCCGCGCCCGATGCGCGGTCCCAGCCTCGTGCGCCCGATACGGGGGGCGGCGGGGACGAAAGACAATCATGGAACAGAAAACCCATCCCCGCCGTCGGCACAATCGCGGCCCCAATGCCTCGGCCACTGGCCATGGCGGCCGCCGCATGATGCCGAATGTGCAATCGCCCGCGCTGGCCGCAAACGAGGGGCGCCGCGCCCCTGCCCGCGACCCGCTGCCCACCGGCCCCTTTGCCGATATGGGCATCGACCACCGCATCAACGCCAACATCGCCGCGATGGGCCTGACCCAGCCGACCCCGATCCAGAGCCAGGCTATCCCCTCGGTCGTGGCAGGGCGCGACGTGCTGGGCCTGGCGCAGACCGGCACCGGAAAGACAGCCGCCTTCGGCCTGCCGATGCTGACGCGGCTGATCAGATACGGCAGGAAACCCGATCCGCGCACCTGCCGGGCGCTGATCCTGGCCCCCACCCGCGAACTGGCCACCCAGATCGCCACCAATATCGACGCCTATGCCGAAGGCACCCCGATCCGCAGCTTCCGCGTGGTCGGCGGCGCCTCGATCAACGTCCAGACCGAGCGGCTGGCGCGCGGCGTGGACGTGCTGATCGCCACGCCGGGCCGCCTGATGGACCTGATCGAACGCCGCGCGGTCGATCTGTCGGCCACCACCTATCTGGTGCTGGACGAGGCCGACCAGATGCTGGACATCGGCTTCATCCACACGCTGCGCAAGATCGCCAGGATGCTGCCGCGCGAACGCCAGACGCTGCTGTTTTCCGCCACGATGCCCAAGCTGATGGAGGAACTGGCCGAGACCTATCTGACCGATCCCCTCCGCGTGGCCGTGAACCCTCCGGGTCAGGCCGCCCGCAAGATCGAGCAGGGCGTCCACTTCATCGGCCAGGGGGACAAGGCAACGCTGCTGGCGGAATATCTGTCCAGGCATCCCGGCGAATTGGCGATGGTCTTCGGCCGCACCAAGCATGGCTGCGAGAAGTTGGCCAGGCTGCTGGAAAAATGGGGCTTTCCGGTCGCCGCGATCCACGGCAACAAAAGCCAGGGCCAGCGCGAGCGCGCGCTGGAGGCTTTCCGCAAGGGCCAGACGCAGGTTCTGGTCGCCACCGATGTGGCGGCGCGGGGCCTCGACATTCCCGAGGTCGCGCATGTCTATAACTACGACCTGCCCAACGTCCCCGAGAACTATGTCCACCGCATCGGCCGCACCGCGCGGGCGGGTCGTGACGGCCGCGCCATAGCCTTCTGCGCGCCGGCCGAGATGGGCGAATTGCGCGCCATCGAAAAGGCGATGAAGGCCGCCATTCCGGTCGTCGGCGGCGAGCCCTGGGCCCATGCGGCGGCCCCCGCCGCCAAGGGTCCGCGCCCGCAATCGCGGACCCGCGCGCCGATGGGCGGCGGCGCGAAACCCTCGCGCAAGCCCGCCGGCGGCGCCAAGCGCCGGGGCTGATCCCCGCACCGATACCACCGGAAAAGCCGCAGCTCCGCCCTGCGGCTTTTCTCATGTTGCCGCAGGGCCTTGAGGCGGCGGCGGGGCGCGGCTATCTGGCGGCATGGCCAAGCTCTATTTCCACTATTCCACGATGAATGCGGGCAAGAGCACGATGCTCTTGCAGGCCGCGCATAATTACCGCGAACGCGGCATGGCGGTGCTGCTGCTGTCGGCGGCGTTCGACGACCGGGCGGGCGCGGGGCGCATCGCCAGCCGCATCGGCATCGCGGCGGATTCGGTGGTCTTTTCCCGGCAAACCGACCTTTTCGACCTGATCGCGCGCACCGGCAAGGGCTGCGCCTGCATCTTCGTGGACGAGGCGCAATTCCTGACCCGAGATCAGGTCTGGCAGCTCGCGCGCGTGGCCGACGATCTGGGCCAGCCGGTCATGTGCTACGGGCTGCGCGTCGATTTCCGGGGCGCGCTGTTTCCCGGCTCGGCCGCGCTGCTGGCCCTGGCCGACGACCTGCGCGAGGTCCGCACGATCTGCCATTGCGGGCGCAAGGCAACGATGGTCGTGCGCCACGACGCGGCGGGCCGGGTCATCACCGAAGGCGCGCAGGTGCAGATCGGCGGGAACGAAACCTATGTCTCGCTTTGCCGGCGCCACTGGCGCGAGGCGGTAGGCCAGCGCAGGCCCGATCACAACAGCCCGCCCGAGGGCAGCGCTGCGTTGCGGGGCGCGGGGGCTTGATGTAACGATCATCGGCAAAGAAGTCAGAGGAACCTACCCCATGCGCGCATTCCTTCTGTGGTTCGCTGCCGCCCTGTCGCTTGCCGCACCCGCGCGTGCCTTCGACACGACCGCGACCTCGGCCTGGGTCTATGACGTGACCAGCGGCACCGTGCTGATGGAAAAGAATGCCGACGTGCCGATCCCGCCCGCTTCGATGTCCAAGCTGATGACGCTCTACATGCTCTACGAGGCGCTCGAGGATGGGCGCGTGCAGATGGATACGCGCCTGCCCGTGTCCAGCCGCGCCCGGCAGATGGGCGGTTCGACCATGTTCCTCAACGAACTGGACCGTCCCACGGTCGAGGAACTGATCAAGGGCATCATCGTGCTGTCGGGCAACGATGCCTGCGTGGTGGTGGCCGAAGGACTGGCCGGAACCGAAGAGGCCTTCGCCCGCCAGATGACCGAACGCGGCCGTCAGATCGGGCTGACCCATTCGGTCTTCAAGAACTCGACCGGCTGGCCCGCCGAGGGCCATGTCATGTCGGCCGAGGACATGGGCCTTGTCGCGCTGCGGATCATCGAGGATTTCCCGCAATATTACAGCGACTTCGCGCTGACCGAGTTCCGCTTTGACGACCGCGCGCCCGCCAACCGCTACAACCGCAACCCGATCCTGCGGCAAGGGATCGGCGACGGGCTGAAGACCGGCCACACGCAAGAGGCGGGTTATGGTCTGGTGGGTTCGGCCGCGCAGGACGGGCGTCGGATCATCTTCGTCGTCTCGGGCCTGCAATCCGACCGCGCCCGCGCCGAGGAATCCGAGCGCATCGTGAACTGGGCCTTCCGGCAATTCACCATGCAGACGCTGGTCCCGGCGGGCGAGACCGTGACCGAGGCGCCGGTCTGGCTGGGCACGGCCAGCCGCGTGGGCCTGACCACCGAAAACGGCGTCAACGTGCTGGTTCCCGCCGGCGCGCAGGATCAGGTTACGGTCGAGGTCGTCTATGACAGCCCGATCCCCGCGCCCATTGCCAAGGGCGACCCGGTCGGCCGTCTGGTCGTGACCATCCCCGGCGCGCGCGAGGCCGTCACGCCGCTGATCGCCACCGCCGACATCGCCGAGGCGGGCTTTCTGGGCCGCATCAAGGGCGCCGTGATGAAACTGGGGCAGCGCGCCATCGCCGCCACCGGCATCTGATGCTGATCAGCTTCGAGGGGATCGACGGCTGCGGCAAGACCACGCAGGCCCGCCTGCTGGCCGAGGCTCTGCGCGCCCAAGGCCGCGAGGTCGTCCTGACCCGCGAACCCGGCGGGAGCCCCGGCGCCGAAGAGATCCGCCGCCTGCTGGTCGAGGGCGCGGGCGAACGCTGGTCGCCGGAAACGGAATGCCTGCTGTTCACCGCCGCCCGGCGCGATCACCTGGAACGCACGATCCGCCCCGCGCTGGACAGGGGCGCGACCGTCATCACCGACCGCTTTGCCGACAGCACCCGCGTCTATCAGGGCGCGGCGCGGGGCGATTTGCGCGCGATGGTGGACCGTCTGCACGCGCTGACGATCGGGATCGAGCCCGACCGCAGCTTCGTCATCGACATCGACCCGGCGACCGGCCTTGCCCGCGGCACCGCGCGCGGCGGGACCGAGGACCGGTTCGAGCGCCTCGGCCTGGGCTTTCAGGAACGCCTGGCGCAAGGCTTCCGGGCGCTTGCCGCCGAATATCCGGACCGCGTGCGCCTGATCGACGGCCGTGGCACGCCCGACCAGGTCGCTGCCCGCATCCGGTCCGCGCTGTGAAGACCGCCCCCGAGGATATCCCCGAAGCCGACCGCGTGCCCGGCGCCCCCCACCCGCGCGAGGCGCGGCGCGTGCTGGGCCATGATGCGGCGCGGCGCGACTTCGTCTCGGCGGCGCGGGGCGGGCGGCTGCATCATGCCTGGCTTCTGTGCGGCCCGCGCGGTGTGGGCAAGGCGACCTTGGCCTGGGCCATCGCCAAGTGGGTTCTGTCTGGAATGGCGTCGGATGACCTGACCTCGGACCCCGAAAGCCCTGAGACGCGCCGCGTGCTGGCGCTGTCCGAACCGCGCCTGACCGTCATCCGCCGCCCCTGGGACGACAAGGCCGGACGCCTTTCGGCGCAGATCACCGTGGACGAGATCCGCCGCCTTCTGTCCTTCTTCCACATGAGCGCGGCCGAGGGCGGACACCGCGTCGCCATCATCGACGCCGCCGACGACATGAACACCGCCGCCGCCAATGCGCTGCTGAAGGTGCTCGAGGAACCGCCCGCCCGGACGCTGATCCTCTTGGTTGCGCATCAGCCCTCCGGGCTTTTGCCCACAATCCGGTCGCGCTGCCGCACGCTGCGCCTGTCGCCGCTGGCCGCGCCGCAGATGGGCGCGATCCTGTCCGACATGGGCCTGCACGAGGATGCCCAAGCGCTGGCCGCCCTGTCCGACGGCTCGGTCGGCGAGGCGCTGCGACTGGCCGGGCAGGACGGGCTGGACCGCTATCAGGCGCTGGTCGATCTGTTCGCCACCCTGCCCCGGCTGGACCGGCTGGCGGCGGCAGAATGGTCCAGCGCGGCCGCAGGGCGGGCGGGGGCCGAGGGCGATCCGTTCGATCTGGCGATCACCTTGCTGGACCGCTTCGTCGCGCGGCTGGCGCGGGCGGGACTGATGGGCGCGCCGCTGGATCAGGCCGCGCGGGGCGAGGCCGCGCTGATGGCGCGACTGTCACCCGACGATCTGGCCGCCCGCCACTGGGCCGAGGCGCAGGCCAGCCTGTCGGCTCGGGCGCGCGCGGGCCGGGCGGTCAATATTGACCCCGCCGCGCTGGTGTTGGATATGGTGCTGCAACTGGCGCAATCGCCCCCCGCGCGCGCCGCGACAGCCTGACCGAAGGAAACCGGATGCGTGATGCAGCGCCCCCTGCCCTTGTGGACAGCCATTGCCATCTGGATTTCCCGGATTTCGATGGCGAGCACGCAGCGCTGATCGAACGCGCCCGCGCCACCGGCGTCACGCGCATGGTCACGATCTGCACCCGCCTGCGCAACGAACCCGCGGTCCGCGCCCTGGCCGAAGCGCATGAGGGCGTCTTTTACGCCGCGGGCACCCATCCGATGGGCGTGGCCGAAGAGCCCATGGCCTCGGTCGATCAGCTTGTCGCGCTGGCCGCGCATCCGAAATTCGTGGGGATCGGGGAAACCGGCCTGGATTATCACTACACCGCCGAAAGCGCCGCGCTTCAGCAGGAAAGCCTGCGCATCCATATCGAGGCCGCACGCCGCACCGGCCTGCCGCTGATCATCCATGCGCGCGACGCCGATGACGACATGGCCCGCATCCTGACCGAGGAACACCGCGCAGGCGCCTTCGGCTGCGTCATGCATTGCTTCAGCTCGTCCGCCGCCCTGGCGCGCACGGCGCTGGATCTGGGCTTCTACCTCTCGATGTCGGGGATCGCCGCCTTTCCCCGGTCGTCGGACCTGCGCGAGATCTTCGCCGCAGCCCCGCTCGACCGCATCCTGGTCGAGACCGACAGCCCCTATCTGGCCCCGCCGCCCCATCGCGGGCGGCGCAACGAACCCGCCCATGTCGTCCATACCGCGCGTGTGGGCGCCGAGGTCTTCGGCCTGTCCTTCGAGGATTTCGCCGCCGCGACCAGCGCGAATTTCGACAGGCTTTTCGCCAAAGCCGCCCGCCCCGACGGCAGGGCGCGCGCATGAGCGGCGGTCTGCGCGCGACGATCCTTGGCTGCGGCTCGTCGGGGGGCGTGCCGCGGATCGGCGGCAACTGGGGCGCCTGCGACCCGGCCGAGCCGAGAAACCGCCGCCGCCGCTGCGCGCTGCTGGTCGAACGCGACGGCGCGCAGGGCACCACCCGCGTGCTGATCGACACCGGGCCGGATCTGGCGCCGCAGATGCTGGACGCGGGCGTCTCAAGGGTGGATGCGGTGGTCTATACCCACGCCCATGCCGACCATATCCACGGCATCGACGACCTGCGCCAGCTTGCCTACAACGCCCGCGCCATGCTGCCGGTCTGGGCCGATGCCGAGACGGCCGACACGCTGCTGACCCGCTTCGGCTATGTCTTCGAGACGCCCGAGGGCAGTGAATACCCCCCCATCTGCACGCTGAACCTGATCGAAGGCCGCGTGACGATCGACGGCCCCGGCGGCCCCATCGGGCTGATCCCCTTCCGCGTGCAGCATGGCCGCACGACGGCGCTTGGCTTCCGCATCGGCGGGCTGGTCTATCTGCCGGATGTCTCGGCCATTCCCGACGCGGCCTGGCCCCTGATCGAGGGCGCCGATCCCTTCATCATCGACGCGCTGCGTCCCGAGCCGCATCCGAGCCACGCGCATCTGGCGCTGGCGCTGGACTGGATCGCCCGCGCGGCCAGCCCCCGCGCGGTGCTGACGAACATGCATCTCGACATGGATTACGCGACCGTCGCGCGCGAAACGCCGGATCACGTGACCCCGGCCCATGACATGATGCAGGTCGAGGCGACAGCCGCCCTGCCCGATCTGCCCGCCGCCCTGTGAGCGCGCTGTTCACGATCATCCTGCCGGTCTTTCTGGTCGTGGGCTTCGGCTATCTGGCGGCGTGGCGGGGCTGGTTCGGCGCCTCGACGGTCGATGGCGTCATGGCCTTCGCGCAGAATTTCGCGGTGCCGGCGCTGCTGTTTGCGTCCATCGCGCGGCTGGATCTGGGGACCGAGTTCCGCCCGGCCCTGCTGATCCCCTTCTATCTGGGGGCCTTTGCCAGCTTTGCGGCGGGCTGGGCGGGGGCACGGTATCTGTTCTCGCGCCCGCCGATGGATTGCGTGGCCATCGGCTTTGTCTGCCTGTTCTCGAACACGCTGCTGCTGGGCGTGCCGATCACCGAACGCGCCTATGGCCCCGAGGCTCTGGCGGGGAACTGGGCGATCATCGCGCTGCATTCGCCGATGCTCTACACGTTCGGGATCACGGTGATGGAGTTCACCCGCGCGCGCGGCTCGGGCCTGTCGGTCGGGCGGGTCGCGCTGAAGGCGCTGGCGGGGGTGCTGCGGACCTCGCTGGTCATCGGCATCCTGGCCGGGCTCAGCATGAACCTGCTGATACAGGCAGGCCTGGTCATGCCGCAAGGCTTCTGGGACGCGGTGGACATGCTGGCACGCGCGGCGCTGCCCGCTGCCTTGTTCGGACTGGGCGGCATCCTTTACCGCTACCGGCCCGAAGGGGACATGGCCACCATCGCCATGTGCTGCGCCATTGCGCTGATCCTGCATCCCGCAATCACCTATGGCGCGGCGCGGCTGGCGGGGCTGGATGTGGCGGGGCTGCGTTCGGCGGTGCTGACCGCCGCGATGGCGCCGGGGGTCAACGCCTATCTCTTTGCCAATATCTACGGCTCGGCCCGCCGGGTCGCCGCGTCCAGCGTGCTGATGGCGACGGCCCTGTCCATCCTGACGGTGTGGGTCTGGCTGATGATCCTGCCCTGACGGCGCTCAGATCGGCACGCCAAGCGCGCCCAGAGGCTCTTCAAGAGCGGTTTCCTCATAGCCGAAATGCGACCGGATCGCGCGGTGCAGCGCCGCGAAGCGCCGCGCGCAATCCTCGAACGCATCGGCCGAGGGCGCATCGCGCAGGGCGCGCGCGGCATCATGCAGGGTCTCGATCAGGCGGTGGATGACCTGATGTTCGGCGCGCAGCCGCGCGATGACCGGCGCCAGAGGCGAGCCGCCGCGTTCGGCCAGGGTCGGGAACATCCAGCTTTCCTCGATATCGTGGTGGTTCTGCAAAAGCGCGCAATCGCGCCCGCAGGCCGTGCCGAACAGGCGGAAATTGCGCGTCATCTGCATCTCGTCCACAGCTTGCGCCAGCGCGCCGGGCGCGGCCATCTCGGCGCGGATGGCGGCCAGCAGGCCGGCCACACCGTCCAGTTCGGCCCGATACATGTCGTGGATCGCGGCCAGACGGCGGCCATGCGCGCGCTGTGCAGCCGTGATCGAGGGATAGCGCGGCGGCGCCGGGCGGGCGTCCGCGTCATCCAGATCATCGGGCGTCATTGCGGGGTCAGGCCGCGGATGCGCTCTGATCGGCGGCGCAGCAATTCAACCGTCGTCAGCAGCGCGATCGAGAAGATCACCAGCAGCGTGGCCACGGCAAGGATCGCGGGGCTGATCTGCTCGCGGATGCCGTTCCACATCTGGCGCGGGATTGTCTGCTGCTCGGGTGCTGCGATGAACAGGACCGCGACGACCTCGTCGAACGAGGTGACAAAGGCAAACAGCGCCCCCGCAATCACGCCGGGCAGGATCAGCGGCATCGTCACCCGGAAGAACGTCACCCTGGGGCTGGCGCCAAGCGAGGCCGCCGCGCGGTTCAGCGACTGGTCGAACCCGACCAGCGTTGCGGTCACGGTGATGATGACGAAGGGAATACCCAGGGTGGCATGGGCCAGGATCACCCCCAGATATGTGCCCGACAGCCGCCCGCATTGCGGTTCCAGCCCGACCAGGGACAACAATTCGCAAGGGTTCGAGTAGAAGAAGAACATCCCCGTCGCGGTGATGATCAGCGGCACGATCATGGGCGAAATCAGGATGGCCATGATCGCCCGGCGATAGGGCATTTCCGGCCGCGACAGGCCCAGTGCCGCAAGCGTGCCCAGAACCGTGGCCACCAGCGTTGCGAAGAAGCCGATGATGATCGAGTTCTTCGCCGCCTTGATCCAGTGCGCATTGGTCCAGGCATCGGCCCAGAAGGCCCAGCCCTCGGCATCGGGGTTCTGCATCCCGAAGGTCAGAAGGCTCTGATACCAGCGCAGGCTGAACCCCTCGGGGTCCAGCGACCGCATGGCGGGGGTGAAGGTAAAGAACGGCTCGGCATTGAAGGAAAGCGGGATGATCACCAGAATCGGCGCGATCAGGAAAAAGAAGATCAGCCCGCAGATCACCAGATAGAGGTAATGCCAGGCCCGCTCCAGCGGCGAGGCGTAGGAAGGAAGCGCCATGGTCTATCCCAGTTTCAGGTTGTCGATGCCCACCAGCCGGTCATAAAGCCAGTAGAGGACCAGGACGGAAGCCAAGAGCAGCGCGGCCAGGGCCGCCGCCATCGACCAGTTCAGCGTCGAGGTCATGTGCATCGCGATCATGTTGGAAATCAGCTGACCCGACGAGCCGCCGACCAGGGCGGGCGTGATGTAGTAGCCCACCGCCAGGATGAAGACGAGAAGCGCCCCCGCCCCCAGCCCTGGCAGCGTCTGCGGGAAATAGACGCGGCGGAAGGCCGTCCAGCTTGTCGCACCAAGCGAGCGCGCCGCACGGACATAGGACGGGTTGATCGTGCGCATCACCGAATAGAGCGGCAGCACCATGAAAGGCAGCAGGATATGCGTCATCGCGATGATCGTCCCGGTCTGATTGTAGATCATCTGCAAACGCTGATCATGGCCGATCACGCCCAGCCAGACCAGAATGTCGTTCACCACACCCTGCTGTTGCAACAGCACCATCCAGCTTGTGGTCCGCACCAGAAGCGAGGTCCAGAAGGGCAGCAGGACAAGGATCATCAGCAGGTTCGATTTCCGCATGGGCAGCGTCGCCAGCAGATGCGCGATCGGAAAGCCCAGCAGGAATGTCAGCCCGGTGATCAGCAAAGACAGCCAGAAGGTCCGCATGAACAGCATCACATAGACCTGCTGGCGTTCATCGACCTGCCGGATGCGGCCATCCTCGTCGCGGGTGCGGTCCAGCGCGGCCAGATAGAAATTCGCGGTATAGGGGCGCGACGCCTCGCGCATCGCCGACCAGAGCATGGGGTTGTCCCAGCCTTCGTTGATCCCCAGCAGCGCCTCGCGATAGGGCGGCTCCAGCCCGCCACGCAGCGCACGCCCGGTCGAGGTGAACAGCGACCGCGCCCCCGACAGGTCGTAATTGATGCGCGTGCCGACCATGCCGATGGTGCGCGCCTCGGCCGCGGCGGTCAGATCGGCGGCCAGCGCAGCCCAGGCAGCTTCGTCGGGATCTGTGCCGCGTTCGGTCGCGGCGAACCAGGCCGAGACCTGGGGCATGTTGCGCGAGAAGCCGTCATTGTAGAACGACCGCTGCAGCATCTGCCCGATCGGGATGACGAACGTGACCAGGATGAAGGCAAGCAGCGGCAGGACCAGCAGAAAGGCCCGGCGGCGTGCGCGGCGCTGACTGCGCGCCAGGGCGCGAGCCAAAGGCTTGCCGTCGGCGGTGGTCAGGGCCGCACCCACGCCCGAGGCGGTGGTGGCGATGGCGGCATGCGGATCAAGGGCGACATTCGCCATGGCTTTTCCCGATTGTCGTGGTCCGGACAGAATGACCGCCGCGCCCGTTACCCGGCCGCGGCGGCGATCGGCGATCAGGACGAGGCCAGCCAGGCGTTGAAGCGCTCGGTCAGTTCGGTGTCGTGATCGGCCCAGAATTCCGGGTTGTCCATCACCGCGTTCTCAAGCGCCTCGGGGCTGGTGGGCATGTGGGGCGCCATCTCGGTCACGCCATCCTGATACAGACCGACCAGCGCGGCCGAGGATTTCCGCGCCGGACCATAGGCGATGTATTTCGCCTGATCCGCCAGACGCTGCGTGTCGGTGGCGAATTTCAGATATTGCAGCGCCGCATCCATGTTCGGGGCGTCCTTGGGGATCACGAACATGTCCATGTCCATGTATTGCCCGTCCCAGATCACCGCGAAAGGTTTGTTCTCGGCCACGATCGCGTCGAAGATACGGCCGTTATAGACCGTGGTCATCGTGACCTCGCCATCGGCCAGCAGCTGCACGGGCTGGGCGCCGGCCTCCCACCAGACCACATCCGACTTGATCGTGTCCAGCTTGGCAAAGGCGCGCTCGACACCCTCGTCGGTGCCCAGCACGTCATAGATCTCGGCGGCGGGGACGCCATCGGCGATCAGCGCCAGATAGAGCGTCCGCTTGGGGTTGCGCGGCAGGCCGCGCTTGCCGGGGAAAGTTTCGGTGTCGAAGAAGTCGGCGGCGGTCTGCGGCTGCGCGCCGTCCGGGAACCTGGTCGTGTCGAACGAAATCACCGTGCCCCAGACGATGTTGGCCACGGCGCAATCCAGCAGCGCACCCTCGACGAAGTCATCGACCGCGGGCGTCCCGTCGGGCGCAGGCGGCAGCGAGGCGTGGTCGATCTCGACCAGCGCGCCCTCGTCGCACAGACGGATCGCGTCCGAAACCTCGACGTCGAAGACATCGGCGGTCACGTTGCCGGCCTCGACCTGCGCTTTCAGCGGCGTGGCCGGGTTGTCGGCGGCGATCATGTTGACGCGGATGCCGGTCTCGGCGGTGAAGGGCTTGTTATAGGCCTCGACCTGGCTCATCTCGTAGGCGCCGCCCCAGGAGACGACGTTGACTTCCTGCGCCGAGACGGCAAAGGCCATGCCGGTCAGGGCAGTGGAGAGGATCAGAGTGGTTTTCACGTGGTGACTCCCTGTTGAAATATCGCGGGCTCTGGCCCGTCCTGTCATTGTCCGGGGCGCATTCAGGACGCCCCGGAAAGGGTCCGTCAGACCGGGTCCAGCGCGCGGGCATCCTGGGGATGCCAGCCGATGCGGATGGTCTGGCCGGGATCAAGCCGGGTCTGGCCGATCGTGTTGCGCATTTTCATCACGAAGTTGTCGCTGCCCGCGACGGCCAGCCGGGCACGAAGGATGTCGCCCATATAGATGACCTCAAGCACCTTGGCCTCGATCGTGTGGGCGCCGGGGGGCATCATCTCGGGCTTGAACTCGACCCGCTCGGGCCGGATCGAGACGGTCGTGCGCTGGCCCCGCTCGCGGATGTTCACGGGGGTCGCGTCGATGACGCCGCCGCCATCCAGCCGCACCAGGGCCTTGTCGCCTTCCAGTTCCTCGATCACGCCGGGAAGGGCGTTGTTCTCGCCGATGAAACTGGCGACGAAGCTGTTTTCGGGGCGCTCATACAGGGCGGCGGGCGGAGCAAGCTGCTGGATGCGGCCGTCATTGAAGACCGCGATCCGGTCGGACATGGTCAGCGCCTCGCCCTGATCATGGGTCACATAGACGACGGTGATTCCAAGTCTTTCGTGCAAGTGCTTGATCTCGAACTGCATATGTTCGCGCAGCTGCTTGTCCAGCGCGCCGAGCGGTTCGTCCATCAGCACCAGTTCAGGATCGAAGACCAGCGCGCGGGCCAGCGCGATGCGCTGCTGCTGGCCCCCCGAAAGCTGCGCCGGGCGGCGGTTGGCGAAGGCGCCCATCTGGACCATGTCCAGCGCCCGCTTGATCCGGGCCTCGCGCTCGGACTTGCCCATGCCGCGCACTTCCAGCGGAAAGGACAGGTTCTCGCCCACGGTCATATGCGGAAACAGGGCGTAGTTCTGGAACACCATGCCAATGCCGCGCTTGTGGGGTGGCACCTGGTTGATGGGGCGTCCGGCCAGCCGGATCTCGCCATGGGTGGCGGTCTCGAAACCGGCAAGCATCATCAGGCAGGTCGTCTTGCCCGAGCCCGACGGCCCCAGCATGGTCAGAAATTCGCCCTTGCCGATGGAAAGGTTCAAGTCCTTGACGACAAGTGTCTGGCCGTCATAGCTTTTTTGCACATGCTCAAAGGCGACGAAAGCGTCGCCAAGGCGGTCGTCCAGCAAAAGCGCTCTCCCTGCGTTTCTATGGTTATTCAGCGCAGGGTCAGGTTAGACGCGACTTTCGCGCGGTTGCAAGGATGTTTGCGACAATCCGGAAAATAAACCCGACTCCGAACCGTCATGATCAGAGCCGGGACTATTTGCCTGATCCAAGGGCAGGGCCTGCCTCAATCGGGTCGGCGCGGCCCCTTTCGATGGGGTTTCGCGGCGCGGGGCCTGGCCCAGGAGGCGGGCTTGGCTGGCCCGCGCGGCCTGGCTTCGGCGCGCGGTTCGTCCTGGGCGCGGGGCGCGCGCGGCTTGCCCTTGAGCGCGGACTTTTGGGTGTTGCGCGGCCGCGGGCTGCGTGAGGCGGCGCCCGACGGCGCGCCCAGATCCGGCGCGCCCTGCAACCGCCGCATGGTCAGTTCGTCGGTGATCTGCGTTTCCGCGCCGAAACGATGCGCTTCCGAGGCCGCAATCTGCACATAGCTGACATCCTGACGGATGCGGATGGCGCCGATCGCCTCGCGCCCGATGCCGCCTGCGTCGCAAATCTTGGGCAGCAGCCAGCGCGGCCCGGCGCGGCCGGTATGGCCGACCGACAGGCTGAACCACACCGCGTCCTGAAACCCGCCCAGATCGCGCGGGGCCTGGGCGCGCGGCGCGCCC
Source organism: Paracoccus bogoriensis (assembly GCF_019431455.1). Taxonomy (GTDB): domain Bacteria; phylum Pseudomonadota; class Alphaproteobacteria; order Rhodobacterales; family Rhodobacteraceae; genus Paracoccus; species Paracoccus bogoriensis. Next base: position 61,555 of record NZ_JAHYSR010000004.1, on the reverse strand, counting down.
GGAACGGCGGTGTCGGACAGTTCCTCGGGGGCGGGCCGCCCCTCGCGCCACAGCGCGACAAGGGCCTGCGCGACCTGTGCGGGGCCGAACCGATCCAGCAGCCGAGAGGCCAGGGCCGCGGCATCCTCGTCGCCGGTCCGGGCCAAGGCGGCGTAGTCCATCAGCCGGCGGTCATCCTGAGCCCGGACCTCGTCGGCCGAGGGCGCGGCGCCCCATTCGGCGGTGATGCGAGCATTCTGCAACAGGCGTTGAGCGCGCCTGTATTCGGCGGGCGGCACGATCAGCGCCGAGACCCCCTTGGCCCCTGCCCGGCCGGTGCGGCCCGAACGATGCAGCAGCGTCTCGGGGTTGGTGGGCAGATCGGCATGGATCACCAGTTCCAGCCCCGGCAGGTCGATCCCGCGCGCGGCCACGTCGGTGGCGATGCAGACCCGCGCGCGCCCGTCGCGCAGCGCCTGCAGCGCGTGGTTGCGTTCCGTCTGGCTGAGTTCGCCCGACAGCGCCACGGCCTTGAAGCCCCGGTTCGACATGCGCGCCAGCAGGTGGTTCACGTTCGCCCGCGTCTTGCAGAAGATGATCGCCGTGCGCGCATCATGCAGACGCAGCAGGTTGAAGATCGCGGGCTCACGGTCGCGCGCGGCGACGGAATAGGCACGATAGGCGATGTCGCCGTGCTGGCGCGCCTCGCCCATCGCGGCGATGCGCAGCGCGTCGCGCTGAAAGTCGCGCGCCAGCGTCTCGATGGCGGGGGGCACGGTGGCCGAGAACATCAGCGTGCGACGTTCGGCCGGGGCGGCGGCCAGGATGAATTCCAGATCCTCGCGGAAGCCCAGATCCAGCATCTCGTCAGCCTCGTCCAGAACGGCGGCGCGCAGCGCGGTCAGATCCAGGCTGCCGCGTTCGATGTGGTCGCGCAGCCGGCCCGGCGTGCCGACGACAATCTGCGCGCCGCGCGCCAAGGCCCTGCTTTCGTTGCGGTAATCCATGCCGCCGACACAGGTGGCGATCTGCGCGCCGGTCGCGGCGTAAAGCCATTCCAGTTCGCGCGCGACCTGCAAGGCCAGTTCGCGGGTCGGCGCAATGGCCAGGGCCAGGGGCAGTCCGCTTTCGGGCAAGCGCTCGCCGGTCAGAAGGTCCGCTCCGATGGCAAGACCGAAGGCCACGGTCTTGCCCGAGCCGGTCTGCGCCGAGACCAGCAGGTCGCGGCCGGCGACCTCGGGAGCCAGAACCGAGGCCTGAACGGCGGTCAGGCTGTCATAGCCCTTGCCCGCCAGCGCCGCCTGAAGCGGTGCGGGGATGATATGATCTGTCATGGTCTTCGCCAGAAAGGGGGTGCTTTACCCGATGAGCGGCACCCCGTTTTCGTAGGGTCGGTCCGGCACCCTCGCACCGGACGCCTCGAAGCTGCAGCGCCAAAGTCCGACCCTCTAGCCGCACCGGGGGGTAAAGTCCATCCCCTGCGCGCCTGCCCCGGCGTCGAAGCGCAATCCGGACGGAGATGCCTTGCAGCCCCGCATCCCCAAGACCAGGTCATGCCGGTCCGAAGCGCGAGCGGCTTCGGCTGAAGAGAGCCGCCCGCCACCTTGCCGCGCGGCGGTGATCAGGCGTGTTCCCCAAGGTGCAGGACGATCCCGTCTGCACTGTGCATCACCAGCAACACGCTGGCGCCGGGCCCGATGGTCTTGATCGTCATGCGGGTCACGGCTTCGTCGCCACGTCAGGCGCAGCAGGGCAGGCGCGGATTCACGCAAGCGCGCATCGGCCCTGTCAACGGCTCTCGGTCTTCCGGTGGCGTCAGGCGGTGACGCGGATCGCGGTTTCTGCATCGGGGAATTGCGGATGCCACGCGCTGATGCGGATGGTGCCGGGTGCGCCTGTCAGGCGCAGCATCATCCCGGCCCGGCCAGCCTGCAAGGGGCGCAGGTCCGGACCGATCAGCCGCGCCGGTCCCTCGACCGAGACCCGCACCACGCCGGGCAGGAAGGGCAGCCGGTTGCCCGCCTGATCCAGCGCGCGGATGATCACCCTCAGGTCGGTGTCGGCATCGGCGGGCAGGCTGTCGCGGTCTGGCGCAATCTGCAAGCTGGTGGGCAGCGGATCGGCCACATATTCGCGCATGGCGACCGGCTTGCCATCCAGCCAGCCGGTGATGCGGCCCGGATGCCAGCTCATCCCCCAGAGGCCCAGCTCGGCCGCGCCGATATGGCGGTGGTCGATGATCACCGGCGGATGGGGCAGATGCGGGAACCGCTCTCGGTCGGGGCCGACGCGGCGGGTGACGCCTGCGCAGTCCAGTTCGACCTCATCGCAATTGGTCAGGATCACCAGCGGCAGGACGCCGCCGATATTGCGCTCGCCCCGCGCCCAGAAGGTCACCGGCTCCATCACGATGCCCTCGGAGGGGGGCTTCTGGCTGGCATAGGCATGGGCCGCGAATTTCGGCTCGCGCCAGATGTCCATGACGCCGTGATGGCAGATGCGGTCGCCCGCGCCGAAATCCTTGTGGGTGTTGTAGTCGAACATGCACCAGCCGATCGAGCCCGCGATGCCCGGATCGCCATGGGCGGCGTTCAGCACCTCGAGATGGCGGATCACGTGCTCCATCTGGCGCAGTTCGGGATCGCCCGCCTTGGTCGGGAACATGTGGCCGTTATATTCGGTGACCAGATAGGGGACGGGTTTCTTCAGCCCCGTCACCTCGGCGGGCGCGCGCAGCGCGGTGCGGGGGCGGTTGACCAGCGGCAGTTCGGATTCGTCCAGGATGAAGTCGTTCATCGTATAGACATCCTCCAGCATCTCGCTGTCGGTGATGTAGCGCACGCCGCCGGTGGCCCGCGTCGGATCAAGCTCTCGCGCAAGGGCATTGGTGCGGGTATAGAAGTCGTGATTGTCCTGGCTTTCGTTGATGCGCACGCCCCAGATGACGATGCTGGGATGGTTCCAGTCGCGGGTGATCATGGCGCGGACGTTGTCCACGCTGCGATCCTGCCAGGCGGCGTCTCCGATATGCTGCCAGCCGGGGATCTCCTCGAAGACCAGAAGGCCGATTTCGTCGCAGCGGTCGAGGAACCATGGGCTTTGGGGATAATGCGAGGTGCGCACGATGTTGCAGCCCAGATCAAAGCGCAGGATCTCGGCGTCGCGTTCCTGCGCGTGCCGGCCCGCGGCATAGCCTTGATGCGCCCAACTCTGATGCCGGTTCAGCCCGCGCAGCTTCACGGGCTGGCCGTTCAGCAGGAAGCCCTGCGGCGTCCATTCCGCGGTGCGGAAGCCGAAGCGATGCGTGGTCACGTCGCCGCTGTCGGGCAGGGTCAGTTCGACCGTGTAGAGCTGCGGGTTGTCGGTGGACCAGAGCGACAGGCCGGTCAGGCCCGACAGGGTCAGTTCGCCCTCGCCTTCGGTGGACGCGATCTCGCGCGCGCCGTCCAGCAGGCGGGCGCGGACCGGGCCGGGGGCGGTCATCTCGGGGCGGATCACGACGGTTTTCGCATCCGCCAGCGCGTCGGGCGTCAGGATGCGGGCATTGGTCAGGTGGCGTTCCGGCAGCACCATCAGCCAGACATCGCGATAGATGCCCGCATAGGTCAGATAGTCGATCTGCGCGCCAAAAGGCGGGATGGCGGGGTTCTCGGACCCGTCGATCCGCACCGTGACCAGGTTGTCGCCGGGGCGCAGATGGTCCGTCAGATCCGCCACGAAGGGGGTATAGCCGTCGGGATGGGCCGTGACCTGCACCCCGTTCACCCAGACCCGGCTGTCGGCCATGGCCCCGTCGAACCGCAGCTGCACCCTGCGGCCCGCCCATGCGTCGTCCCATGCGAGCGCGCGCTGATAGGTGAAGGGGCGCTGGAAATCCGCCTCGTCGAAATAGGTCAGGGGCAGGTCCACCGCGTTGTGCGGCAGGGTGACGGGCTCGCCCTTCAGCGGTGCTGCGGGGTCGGCATGGCCTTCGGCAAAGATCCAGCCGTGGTTCAGTTTCGTGAGGGTTCGCATGATCACCATTCTGCAAAGCTGCCGTCGGCATGGCGCCAGACGGGGTTGCGCCAGCGATGGCCCTGGGCGGCCATGTCGCGGACCTTGTCCTCGTTCACCTCGATGCCCAGACCCGGCCCCTGCGGGATCGCGACAAAGCCGTCCTCATAGGCAAAGACCGACGGGTCAGTCAGGTAGTCCAAGAGATCGCTGCCCTCGTTGTAATGAATGCCAAGCGACTGTTCCTGGATGAAGGCGTTATAGCAGACCGCATCCAGTTGCAGGTTCGCGGCCAGCGCGATGGGGCCAAGCGGACAATGCAGTGCCAAGGCCACGTCATGCGCCTCGGCCATGGCGGCAATGCGATAGGTCTCGGTGATGCCGCCCGCATGGCTGGGATCGGGCTGGATGATGTCCACGTAACCGCCCTGTAGGATCGCCTTGAAGTCCCACCGGGAATAGAGCCGTTCCCCAAGCGCGATGGGGGTCGAGCAATGGTTGGCGATCTCGCGTAGCGCCTCGGCATGTTCCGACAGGACCGGCTCCTCGATGAACATCAGGCGGAAGGGTTCCAGTTCACGCGCCAGCACCTTGGCCATCGGGCGGTGCACGCGGCCGTGAAAGTCGATGCCGATGCCGAAATCGGGGCCCATCTCGTCGCGGATGGCCTGGACGCGTGCCAGCACCTGATCGACCTTGGCGTGGCTGTCCACGAACTGCATCTCTTCGGTGCCGTTCATCTTGACGGCGGTAAAGCCCCGATTGCCACAGTCGCGGGCCATCCGCGCCGTGTCGCCCGGCCGGTCGCCGCCGATCCAGGAATAGACGCGGATGCGGTCGCGCTGCTGGCCGCCCAGCAGCGCATGGACCGGCACGCCCAGATCGCGGCCCTTGATGTCCCACAAAGCCTGGTCGATCCCCGCGATCGCCGACATATGGATGCCGCCGCCGCGGTAGAAGCCCGCGCGATACATCACCGTCCAATGGTCCTGGATCAGACGCGGGTCGCGGCCGATCAGGTAATCCGACAGTTCATCCACGCAAGCGGCGACCGAGGCGGCGCGGCCCTCCAGCACGGGTTCGCCCCAACCGCTGATGCCCGCGTCGGTGCTGATCTTCACGAAGCACCAGCGCGGCGGCACGATGAAGGTCTCGATGGCGGTGATCTTCATGTCAGTCCTCGAAGGCGGGGGCCGCATGGCGGCGGCCGGTCAGGAAGGCATCGGCGACAAGGCGCAGCGGCGCCAGGTCGCAATCGCTCTGCCCGGTGGCGACCAGATCGCGGAAACGGGCATAAAGGCGGGCGTATTCGCGGTTCTCGCCGGCGGTCTCCAGGTCCGGCGCGGTGAAGCGTGCGCCGCCCTCGGACAGAACCGCCGCGCCCGCATCTGTGTCGAAGGCGATCTGCCAGGTCTCGTCCCCCGTCGCGCGCCAGTCGAAATGCGCGGTGACCGGATGGCCCGCATCCAGCACCAGATCGGCGGCGATGGGGGTCTGGCGGTTCGCGGGGATATGCAGATCGGCGCCCACCAGCCGAACGCCGGGGATCAGCGTGGTCAGGATCGACAGCGCGTTGATGCCGGGGTCGAATACGCCAAGGCCCCCCGGTTGCCAGATCCAGTCCTGTCCTGGATGCCATTTGCGCACATCCTCGCACCAGTCGATGCGGGTCGCACGAAGGCTGCGGCGCGACAGCCAGTCGCGGGCGACCTCGACCGCCGCCGCCTCGCGCGAATGCCAGGTGGCGTAAAGGGTGACGCCCTGCCGCGCGGCCTCGGCCTGTAGCAATGCCATCTCGGACAGGGTCGCGCCGGGAGGTTTCTCCAGCATCAGGTGGCGGCCCGCGCGCAGCACGGCCATGGCCTGATCGAACCGCCCCTGCGGCGGCGTGCAGAGCGATACGGCATCCACATCGCCCAGCATCTGCGCCACGTCGCGATAATTGGCGACGCCCTCCAGCGAGGTGTTGCGGCTGGCGATGGCGGAAAGGCGCAGCCCGTCGGTTGCGGCGATGGCGGGCAGGTGCTGGGCGCGGGCGATGGCGCCCAGGCCCACAAGTCCGATTCTCAGGCTCATCTCAGGCGCTGCCCGGTCTCGGCATCGAAGAAGAAGGCGTCAGCCGGATCGAAGCTCAGGCCCAGGCTGCCACCACCTGCGGGGTCAAGGCGCTGACCGGTCTGGACGATCAGCTTCTCGCCCGAAGGCGCGCGCAGATGGGCGAAGGTCGTGCCGCCGAGGTTCTCGGCCAGTTCGACCTGGAAGGGGCCGTCGCCCGACAGGCGCAGCGCGTCGGGGCGCAGCCCGATCTCGACCGTGCGGCCCTCGGTCAGTGCGGGACTGGCGGCGGGCAGGGTCGCGGCAAAGGCGGGGCTGACCACCTGGCCGCCCTGGACGCGGGCCTTGACGAAATTCATCGCCGGGCTGCCGATGAACCCCGCGACGAAGCGGTTGTCGGGATCGTCATAGAGATCCATGGGCGCGCCCACCTGCTCGATCCGGCCGGCGCGCAGGACGACGATCTTGTCGGCCATGGTCATCGCCTCGACCTGGTCATGGGTCACATAGATCATCGTCGCGCCCAGCTCGCGGTGCAGCCGCGCGATCTCGGCGCGCATCTCGACGCGCAATTCCGCATCGAGGTTCGACAGCGGCTCGTCGAACAGGAACACCTTGGGACCGCGCACGATGGCCCGCCCGATCGCCACGCGCTGGCGCTGGCCGCCCGAGAGGGCGGCGGGCTTGCGGTCCAGCAGCGGTTCAAGCTTGAGGATGCGCGCGGCCTCGGCCACCTTGGCGGCGATCTCGGCCTTGGGATGGCCGTTCATCTTCAGCCCGAAACCCATGTTCTGCGCCACCGTCATGTGGGGATAAAGCGCATAGGTCTGGAACACCATCGCCACCCCGCGGTCGGCGGGCTCGGCATCGGTCACGTCCTGACCCTCGATCAGGATCTGGCCGCCGGTCGTTTCCTCAAGGCCCGCGATCATGCGCAAGAGGGTGGATTTGCCACAACCCGAGGGACCGACAAAGACGCAGAATTCGCCCTGTTCGACGGCAAGATCGACGCCATGAATGACCCGGACGGGGCCAAAGTCCTTGGTGACGCGGTTCAACTGGACGCCGGACATGGCAACCTCATGACTTGATTTCGGGAAAACGCCACGCTTCGGCAGTGGCGGCGATGCGCGCGGCGGCATCCGTGACCGGGCCGGCCAGTGCCAGAAGCTGTTCGCGGCTGGTGCTGGCGGTGGTCGTCGTGACCGAGATGGCGCCCAGAACCCGCCCCGCCCCCGACAGGATCGGGGCGGCGATGCAGGCGATGCCGGTCTCGTGTTCTTCGTTATCCAGCGCATAGCCCCGCTGGCGGATCAGGGCCAGTTCGGCCCGCAGGGCATCCGGCGTGGTCAGCGTGTTCGGCGTATGGGCGTGGAATGATTGCCGGTCGATGGCGGCGGCCAGCCGATCCTCGGGCAGATGGGCCAGCATCGCCTTGCCCACCCCGGTGCAATAGGCCGGACCCACCTTGCCCGATTGCGAGAACATCTCGACCGGCTGGCGGGCATTGCGCTTGTCCACGTAAAGGACCGCCCCATTGTCCAGCTGCGCCAGATGGATGGTCTGGCCAAGCGTTTGGGCCAGTTCGTCCAGCACCTCGCGCGCCAGAGGCGCCAGAGAGGATTGCGCCCAAGCCGAATGGGCCAGGCGCACAAGCCGCATCCCGGGCGCATAGGTCTGGCGGTCCTCGTCAAAGGCCAGCATGTCCTGATGGGTCAGCACTTGCAGAAAGCGATACAGCGTCGCCTTGGGCAGGCCCGCCACAGGCAGGATCTCGGCAAAGCGGACCGGGCGACCGAAACCCGCCACCAGGTCCAGAACGGCCAGCGTCCGCCCCACCGTCCCGTCAGACGCCTCGCGCCCCTGCATGGCCATGCCTCCTCATCCACCGTGTTGACAGGCTAAGCGATTCGCCACATAGTTTCAATATTCAAAACCTGGTTTCATTATTTGAAACACGCAAGGGAGGAAAGAATGGCACTTCACGGAAAGGGTCTGCTGCTTGCGGCGCTGATGTGCAGCGCGGCGCCCGCGATGGCCCAGCAGCGCGTGCTGACCTTCAACAGCAACGCATCCGACCCCGCGCCGCGGGCGATGTTCGAACAGCTTGCCGCCGATTTCATGGCCGAGCACCCCGAGATCCGGGTCGAGATCAACACCTTCGACCACGAGGGCTTCAAGACCGCGATCCGCAACTTCCTGACCGCCGATCCGCCCGATCTGATCACCTGGTTCGCGGGCAACCGCATGAAGCCCTTTGTCGATGCGGGCCAGTTGCTGGATGTCTCGGATGTCTGGGAAGAAAACGGGTTGAAGGACAGCCTTGGCTCGACCCTGTCCTCGATGACCTTCGACGACAGGCAGTGGGGCGTGCCCTATACCTATTACCAATGGGGCATCTACTACAACAAGGAAGCCTATGCCGCCGCAGGCGTCGAACCCGCGACCGACTGGGAAGGCTTCATCGCCAATTGCGCCGCCTTCCAGGAAGCCGGCATCGACTGCCTGACCACAGGGTCCAAGGCGCTGTGGCCGGTGGCGGGGATCTTCGATTACCTCTCGCTGCGCACCAACGGCTATGACTGGCACATGCAGTTGACGAACGGGGAGATTCCCTGGACCGATGACAGCGTGCGCGCGGTCTTTGCCGAATGGGAAAAGATCCTGCCCTATACGACGGCGAACCATGCCGCGATCGACTGGCAGGATGCGGTCGCCAATATCGTTCAGGGCCGTGCGGCGCATTACGTCATGGGCAATTTCGCGGTCGCGGCCTTCCGCGATGGCGGCATGACGGACGAGACTTTGGGCTTCATGGCCTTCCCGACGATCAACCCCGACATTCCGCGCGCCGAGGAGGCGCCGACCGATTCCCTGCACATCCCGGCAGGCGCGAAGAACCCCGATGACGCCAAGCTGTTCCTGGCCTATATCGCGCGTCCCGACGTGCAGACCCGGATCAACGAGGCGCTGGGGCAATTGCCCGTGAACGCCGAAGCCAGCGTCGGCGACGATCCCTTCCTGCAGGCGGGCTTCGAGCTGCTGTCCACGGCCGAAGGCGGCATCGCGCAGTTCTTCGACCGCGACGCCCCCGCCGAGATGGCCAAGGCCGCGATGGAGGGCTTCCAGGAATTCATGGTCCGCCCCGAGCGTCTGGACACGATCCTCGAACGACTGGAGCGTCAGCGCCAGCGCATCTACGCCGCCGCCGAGTAGCGGCGGCCTGCGGGGCGGGCGCCTCCTTGCCCGCTTCGCCACCTGTTTTCGATCCCGTCACCGGAGCGCGCCATGACCGCCCTGCCCGACCCACAGGCGCCGACCGCGCCGCGCAAGCGCTCGCGCCGCCGCAGCCTGACACCCTGGCTGTTTCTGGCGCCGGGCATGGCGATGTTCGCGGTCTATGTCCTCATCCCCATCGTCCAGTCGATCTGGATCTCGTTCCATGACTGGGACGGGCTGGGTCAGATGCGCTGGATCGGCACCGCCAATTACAGCGAATTGTGGTGGGACGACGCCTTCTATACCAGCCTGCGCAACAACGTTATCTGGCTGGTGCTTTACATGCTGGCGGTGCCGCTGGGGCTGATGATCGCGCTGTTCCTGAATCAGACGGTGCGCGGCATCCGCATCTACAAGTCGCTGTTCTTCTTTCCCTTCGTCATCAGCCAGGTGGTGGTGGGCCTGATCTTCTCGTGGTTCTACGCGCCGGGCTTCGGGCTGTTCTATGCGCTGATCGAATGGATCACGGGATCGGGCGTGGCGATCCTGGCGGACGAACGTTATGTGACCTACGGCATCATCGCGGCGGGTCTGTGGCCGCAGATCGCCTATTGCATGATCCTCTACCTGACCGGCCTGAACGCGGTCGCGCCCGACCAGATCGAGGCCGCGCGTCTGGACGGCGCCAAGGGCTGGCGGATGCTGTGGCATGTGGTGCTGCCGCAACTGCGTCCGGCGACCTTCATCGCGGTCGTCGTGACGGTGATCGGCGCGCTGCGCAGCTTCGATCTGGTCAGCATCATGACCTCGGGCGGGCCGTTCGGGTCCAGCCGTGTGCTGTCCTATTACATGTATGAACAGGCCCTGTCCGAATACGGCTATCGCATGGGTTACGGCGCGGCCATCGCCGTCGTCCTGTTCGGCATCATGATGATCTTCATCTCGGGCTTCATCTGGAAGATGTGGCGCGACGAGAAAGGGCTGTAACCCCATGTTTCCTCGCCCCATCCAGACCATGTCACCCACCGCGCAGCGCCTGTATCGCGTGGCGCTGCCGGTGATGCTTGTCCTGTGGCTCTTGCCGCTCATGGGCGTCGCCATGACCTCGATCCGGCCCTCGTCGGACCTGGCGCAGGGCAATTACTTCGGAATGCCCTCAAGGCTGGCTTTCGAGAATTACCTCGACGTGTTCCGCAACTCGCCCCTCGCGCAATATCTGTGGAACAGCTTCCGCATCACCATCCCGGTGGTCATCGGCGCGGTGGCGCTGTCCTGCCTGACCGGCTTCGCGCTGGCGGTTTACAGGTTCCGCCTGTCGCTGGTCGTGTTCTTCATGTTCGTCGCGGGCAATTTCGTGCCGTTCCAGATCCTCATGGTGCCGGTGCGCGACCTGACGGTGAATCTGGGTCTCTACAACACGATCACCGGACTGGCGCTGTTCCACATCGCGTTCCAGACCGGCTTTTGCACATTGTTCATGCGCAACTTCATCAAGGCCCTGCCGCGCGAGCTGATCGAGGCCGCCCGCGTCGAGGGCGTCACCGAATGGCAGATCTTCCGGCATATCGTCCTGCCCCTGGTCCGGCCCGCCATTGCGGCGCTGTCGGTGCTGGTCTTCACCTTCGTCTGGAACGATTACTTCTGGGCGATGGTCCTGACCCAAGGGGCGGGCACGCAGCCGGTCACGGCGGGGCTGAACAGCCTGAACGGGCAATGGATCGCAGCCTGGCATCTGGTCAGCGCCGGCTCGATCCTGGCCGCGCTGCCGCCGGTGCTGATGTTCTTCCTGATGCAGCGGCATTTCATCGCCGGTCTGACGCTTGGGGCCGTGAAATGACCCTCTGGCGCATCGACACGGCGGCGCAAACGCTGGTTCTGGGCAGCGATGGCGGCATGACCTGCTGCCATTACTGGGGCGCGCCCCTGGCCCTCGACACCGACCTTGACGCGCTGGTCGCGGCAGGCGCGGGCGGCATCACCGGCGGGATGCTGGACGCGCTGCCGCCTTTGTCCCTGATCCCCGAGGCGCGGCGCAGCTTTCCGGGCCAGCCCGGGCTGGTCGCCTATCGTGACGGCGCGCCGCTGGAACCGGAATGGCGCTTCGAGGGCGCCGATTGGGGCGAGGCGCTGATTCTGCGCCACACAGCGCCCGGCCTGAGGCTGGACATCATTGCCCGCGCGATGGATCACGGGCTGATCGCGCTGTCGGCGCGGCTGACCTCGGACGCGCCCTTGACGCTGCATCATCTGGCACTGGCCCTGCCCGTTCCTCCGCACTTGTCGCACCTGACCGAAATGGCAGGCCGCTGGACGCGCGAGTTCCAGCCCGTGACCACCGCGCTGGATCACGGCGCGCGGCTGCGCGATGCGCGCACCGGCCGGTCGGGTCATGAACATCCGCCGCATCTGTGGCTGACCGCGCGCGGCACCACCAACACCGTCGGAGAGGCTTTCGCCCTGCATTACGGCTGGTCGGGCGGCCACCGGATGCTGGTCGAGACCCTGCCCGAGGGCCGCCGCCAGATCCAGCTGGGCCATTGCGCAGGCTCCGAACGCGCCCCCGGAACGGATTTCGCCACCGCCGAGATCTGGCTGGCGCGCGGCGATCAGGGCCTCAACAGCGTCTCGGTCCCCTTTCAGCGCGCGATCCGCGACCGCCTGCCCCCCGCGCGCCAGCCGCGCCCGGTCCATTACAACGGGTGGGAGGCGATCTATTTCCGCCACGATGCCGACGAACTGGCCCAGATCGCCGAACGCGCCGCAGCGCTTGGCGCGGAACGCTTCGTGCTGGACGATGGCTGGTTCGGGCAGCGCGACGACGACACGTCCTCGCTTGGCGATTGGGTGATCGACCCGCACAAGCATCCGCAGGGATTCGGGCCGCTGATCGACAAGGTTCAGGCGTTGGGGATGCGGTTCGGCCTGTGGTTCGAGCCCGAGATGGTCAACGAAAACAGCGCCCTCTATCGCGCCCATCCCGATTGGGTGCTGGGTCCGGCCGATCAGATCCGGGGCCGCAATCAGTTGCATCTGGACCTGTCGCGGCAGGATGTGCGCGATTATCTGTTCGACCGGATCAGCGCGATCCTGTCGGCATGGGACATCGACCACGTCAAATGGGACCATAACCGGCTGACGCCCTGGCCCGATGCTGCGCAGACGCGGGGCGTCTATGCGCTGCTTGACCGGCTGCGGGCGGCGCATCCGGCTGTCGAATGGGAAAGCTGCGCCTCGGGCGGGGGCCGCATCGACGCGGGAATCCTGGGGCGATGCGCCCGGGTCTGGCTGTCCGACAGCAATGACGCGCTGGAACGGCTGCGCATCCAGCATCACGCCGCCTGCCTTCTGCCCGCCTGCGCGACCGGCAGCCATGTCGGGCCGCGCGAATGCCACACCTCGGGGCGGGTTCTGCCGATGACGCTACGAGCCTGGACGGCAGCGCAGCGCCATATGGGCTTCGAGATGGACCCGCGCGAACTGACCGAGGCCGAGGCCCAGACCCTGACCCGCGTCACCGCCTGGTGGAAGGCCAATCGCGGCTGGATGATGGCGGGCGACATCTGGCGCCTCGACCGGCCGGCCGGTGCCCTGGCCGAGATGCAGCTGGCCGCCGACGGATCGCGGCTGGTGATCTTCGCCGCCCAGATCGAGACGCAGACCGCCCTGCAACCCCCGCCTCTGCGGCTGACCGCGCTGGACCCAGCCGCCCGCTACCGGCTGCGGATGATCGAACGCCCGCGCGGGCATCCCGCCTCGGTCACGGCGATCACGCGCGGCGAGGTCGTGCTGGAGGGTGCCAGCCTGATGGCGCAGGGGCTTGCGCTGCCGCCCGCCTTCCCCCAGACCATCGCCGTCATCGAAGGAGAGCGCCTGTGACCGATCAGAGCATGGACTGGATTGCGGCGGATTGGGGCACGACCAATCTGCGGCTCTGGGCGATGGCGGGGGATCGGGTCGTCGAACGGCGCGAGTCCGATCAGGGCATGGCGGGGCTGGCACCCGACGCCTTTGCGCCTGTCCTGGCGCAGGCAACGCAGGGCTGGCCTGATGTGCCGGTCATCGCCTGCGGCATGGTCGGCTCGCGCCAGGGCTGGATCGAGGCGCCCTATGCGCCGGTTCCCTGCGCCGCCCGCCCCCGCATGGTCGAGGCCCCCGGCGCGGGCCGGCCTGTTCACATCATCTGCGGCGTCCGGCAGGACCAACCCGCCGATGTGATGCGCGGCGAGGAAACGCAGATTGCGGGCCTTCTGGCGGTGCATCCCGATTTCGACGGCATTGCCTGCCTGCCCGGAACGCACAGCAAATGGGTTCGCATCTCGGCGGGAGAGATCTGCCACTTCAAGACCTTCCTGACGGGCGAACTGTTCGGTCTGCTATCGGGGAAATCGGTGCTGCGCCATTCGCTGGCAGGCAAGGAATGCGATCCGGCCGTCTTTGCAGCGGCCGTCGATGAGGCCATGATGCGCCCCGCTCAGGGCTATGCGGGCCTCTTCCAGATCCGGGCCGAAACGTTGCTGGCGGGGCTTGACCCCTCCGTCGCGCGGGCGCGGTTGTCGGGCACGCTGATCGGCTGGGAACTGGCCGCCGCGAAACCCTGGTGGCTGGGCCATCAGGTCACGATCATCGGCGCACCCGCTCTGTCGGCGCTTTACGCGCAGGCGCTGCGGGCGCAGGGCGCGCCTGTCACACAGGTCGCGGCCGAGGATGCGACCCTGGCCGGGCTGAACGCCGCACGCAAGGAATTGAAGGTCACCACATGAGCCGCCCCCTGATCGCCATTCTGCGCGGGATCACCCCGCCCGAGGCCCTGCCCATCGCCAAGACCCTCATCGAAGCCGGGATCGCCCGGCTGGAAGTGCCGTTGAACTCGCCTGCCGCGATGGAGAGCATCGCCGCCATGCTGCGCGCCTTCGGCGACCGGGCGCTGATCGGCGCGGGCACCGTCCTGCGCGTCTCGGAGGTCGAGGCGCTGGCCGCGATCGGCGCGCGTCTGATTGTGTCACCCAATTGCAACCCCTCGGTCATCAGGGCCAGCGTTGCGGCGGGCATGGAAAGCTGGCCGGGCGTGATGACCCCGACCGAGGCCTTTGCCGCGCTGGATGCGGGCGCCACCGGACTGAAGCTGTTTCCGGGCGAGCTGATCGGCCCCGAGGGGCTGCGCGCCATGCGCGCAGTCCTGCCGAGAGGGACGGCGCTGTTCGCGGTGGGTGGCGTCTCGGCGCAGAATATGGGCCAATGGTGGCAATCCGGCGCGGCGGGATTCGGAATCGGCAGCGCGCTCTACAAGCAGGGAGACGATGCCGCGACGGTCGCGGCGAAGGCGCGGGCTTTGGTCGAAGCGTTCGACCGGGCCTCGGGCAAGGGAATGATGGCATGATCTTCGACGACACGACCTGCACCCTGGGCGAGGGCGCCTTGTGGCACGGCGATCGCGGCGCGCTGATCTGGTTCGACATTCTGGAAAAGCGTCTGCACATGAAGGCGCCAGGCGGCGCCTTGCAGGTCTGGGATTTCCCCGATCATGTCTCGGCGGCGGGGATCGTGGACCGCGACCGGCTGGTCGTCGCCTCGTCGCGCGCGCTGATCCTGTTCGACCTGCGCGACGGCAGCCGCCGCGATCTGGTCGCGCTGGAGGCCGACAACCCCGTCACGCGCAGCAATGACGGGCGCGCCGATCCGCAGGGCGGGTTCTGGATCGGCACGATGGGGCTGAATGCCGAACCGGGCGCGGGCTCGATCTGGCGCTATTACCGGGGCGAGCTGCGGCGGCTGTTCGGAGGCATCACGATCACGAACGCAATCTGTTTCTCGCCCGACGGGCACAAGGCGCATTTCGCCGATACGGCCGAAGGCATCATCCGGCGCGTCATGCTGGATGAAGAGGGCTGGCCGATTTCCGAGCCGCTGCCCTTCATCGACCTGAGAGCCGAGGGGCTGAACCCGGACGGCGCGGTGATCGACGCAGAGGGCCGTTTGTGGTCGGCGCAATGGGGCGCCTCGCGCGTGGCCTGCTATGATGCCCATGGCCGTTTCATCCGTGCGCTTGCCTTCCCCGCAAGCCAGATCTCGTGTCCGGCCTTCGGCGGGGCCGGTCTGAGGACGCTTCATGCGACTTCGGCGCGCGTGGATCTGAAGAAGCCGCGCCCCGAGGACGGTATGACCTTTGCCGTCACGACGGAGGCGGCCGGCCAGGCCGAACATCGCGTCATCATCGGCTAAGCGCGAACACGGCGAAAATCGCCCGGTCCCCGCTACCCTTTTCGGGCGGATGGGGACCGGGCGCTGTCGCAGTGGTCGAGTGTCGCCCGGATGGTGACGCATCCGGTCACGCAATCACGCGTCCTGCGAGACATTGCGGATGGTCGGAACGATCTGGTCGCCCCAGGCACCAGCGCCGTTGTGATGGCGCGAAACGCGGACCAATTCGACCGAGATGCCCTCGGCCACGGCGCGCTGGACGGCCTCGTTCACACGATGGACGGCATCGGCGACGCGGTGGATCGCGCGGGTCTGTGCGTCTGTCTCGGGGCGTTCGATGCGCTGGAATTCGGTGTTCTCGTTCATGTTATCCTCCCTGGATCAACGGTTCCGTCGTTTCCCGGCCCGTCATGCGGGCCGGGAGGCCGGTCCGACAGCCAATCACTCGGCGGCGAACTGGTTCATCGTGTTGGCCTGGCCGCCTGCCTTCAATGCGCGCTCGCCTGCGACCATCTCCTTGAAGGTGTCGCCCAGATCCGAGCCGACCTCGTGCTGGTGCTTGACCGCCGAGATGCCGCGACGGATCTCTTCGCGCTGCACGGTGGCGACATAGGCCAGCATCTTGTCCTCGCCGAAGTAACCGCGCGACAATTCGTCCACCGATTTCGCGGTCAGGTGGAAGGTCGGCAGCGTGATCAGGTTGTGGAACACCCCCGCACGGGTCGAAATGTCGGTCTGGAAGCGGCGCAGACGGTCATCGGCCTCGCGGCCCAGATCGGTCTGGTCGAATTCCGGCTTCATCAGCTCGCTGCCTGCGGGATAGTCGGTTTCGCTGATCTTGCCCTCGGCGATCCACTGATCGCGGACTTGCTTGCGCAGGTTCAGCGTCCAGTTGAAGCTGGGCGAGTTGTTATAGGTCAGCTTGGCGTTCGGCACGACCTTGCGGATATCGTTCACCATGCCGGCGATCTCGTCCACGTTGGGCGTGTCGGTCTCGATCCACAGCAGGTCCGCGCCGCCCTGGGTCAGCGAGGCGATGCAGTCCTCGACCACGCGGGCGCGACCCGACCCTTCCTGGAAGAGGAACAGCCCATTCGGCAGGCGCGCCGGGCGCACGAACCGGCCGTCCTGGAACAGCGCGATCTCGCCTTCCTTCATCGGGTTCGCATCGGTGATCGGCTCGGTCCTGAGCCACTTGATGTATTCCGCCGCCAGATCGCCCGGCTGCTGGCTGACCGGGATCTTCTGGGTCAGGCCCGCGCCCAGGCTGTCGGTGCGCGCAACGATGACGCCATCATCGACTCCCAGTTCCTCGAAGGCCAGGCGGCAGGCGCGCAGCTTCTCGATGAAGTCTTCCCGCGGGACCGTGACCTTGCCGTCCTGGTGGCCGCATTGCTTGGCGTCAGACACCTGGTTCTCGATCTGAAGGCAGCAGGCGCCGGCCTTGATGAGTTCCTTGGCCAGCAGATAGGTCGCGTGCTCGTTGCCGAAGCCCGCGTCGATATCGGCGATGATCGGAACGACATGGGTTTCAAAGTTGTCGATCGCCGCGATCGCAGCCTTTTCGGCGGCGGAATCGCCGGCATCGCGCGCCTTCCTGAGATCCTTGAACAGGTCGTTGATCGCGACCTCGTCGGCCTGACGCAGCGAGGTATAGATTTCCTGGATCAGGTCGGCGACAGCGGTTTTTTCATGCATCGACTGGTCCGGCAGATGGCCCCAGCGGTTACGCAGGCCCGCCACCATCCAGCCCGAAAGATAGACATAGACACGCTTGGTCGTGCCGCGCAGGCGCTTGACCGACTTGATCATCTGCTGAGCGTGGAAGCCCGACCAGCAACCGAGCGATTGCGTGGACAGCGACGGATCGGCGTCGTAGGCGGCCATGTCCTCGCGCATGACCTTGGCCATGGCGCGCGCGACATCCAGATGCGTGTCGAACGTGTTCTGCAGCTTGAGCTGGACGATGTCGTCCACGGTGACGCCGCCAGGCGTCTGACCCGAGGGGTAGCGGGCCAGAACCTCGGCGCGCAGTTCGGCATAGGTCTTGCGTTGTGCCATGTGATCCTCATTCAGGCAGATGTGACAGGGAGATCGGCGCCCCTTGGCGGGGACCGTCCAGCCAGGATTGATCTTGGGTGCGATGCGAGACGCCGCGTATCGGCGGTCAGAGGACCACGCGCGGTGGCCTTGGGCGGGCTATTGTCATCCTTTCCTCCTCTGGGCGCTTGCAGCAATCTGCGATTCCCTGATGTCAGGTTAGTAATGTAATGCCGCAGATGCATTATCCGTTTGAAATTAACGGGTGCGTTTGTCAGTTTTGTCATATAATGACAGGCGAAACTGTAGGTCTGTCACGTGACGGCCAGAAAGGGGCGGCGATGGCAAAGCGCAGCGCGAAGCTGATGATCGGGCGCAGGCTCAGGGTGTTGCGCAAGTCGCTTGGACTGACTCAGGCGCAGTTGGCCGAACAGCTTGACGTGTCGGCCAGCTACATCACCCTGATCGAGGCCGACCAGAGGCCCGCCTCGGCCAATCTCTTGCTGCGCCTGGCGCAGGTCTATGACATGAACATCTCGGAACTTGCGCCCGAGGTCGATGCCCAGTTGACCGCCGATTTCAAGGCCGCGCTGAAAGATCCGGCAATGGAACTGTCCGACCTGCCCCATTCCGAGATCGAGGCCGTGCTGCAAGCCTCGCCCCGGATCGCTGCCGGGATCGTCAGGATGCACGGCAAGCTGACCGAGCAACGGATGCGCGATCAGGTGGATGACAACCCCTTTACCGACCGTGCCAAGGTCGAGGCCATAGGCCAGGTCAGCCGCCCCGACGAACGCGTGCGCGACTGGCTTTACGAGACCGACAATTACCTCGATGCGGTGGACCGCGCCGCCGAACAGCTGGCTGTGGACATGGCCCTGCACCGCGAGGAACCGCATCTGGCCTTGACCGAGCGCATGTCCCGCCATGGCATCCGCGTCCGCATCCTGCCGGCCGAGGTGATGAGCGGGGCGCTGCGGCGTTACGACCCGCACCGCAAGGAACTGATGCTGTCGGAATTGCTGGGGCAGGCCAGTCGCCGCTTCCAGATCGGCGTGCTGATCGCAAGGCTGGAATACGAATCGCTGATCGAGGATCAGATCGACGCGGCCGGCTTCAAGGATGCCGATACGCGCAGTCTGGCCCGGGTGAGCCTGGCCAACTACTTTTCCGCCGCCTTGCAGATGCCCTATGCCCGCTTTCTGGCCGCCTGCGAGCAGGAACGCTATGACGTGGAACTGATCAGCCACCGTTTCGGCGCCAGCTATGAACAGACCGCGCATCGGATGGCTACGCTGCAGCGCCCCGATGCACGGGGCATCCCGTTCTTCTTCGTGCGGATCGACCGGGCGGGCAATGTCTCGAAACGCTTCAGCGCGGGGCGGTTTCCGTTCTCGCGCTTTGGCGGCACCTGCCCCTTGTGGAACATCCATGCCGCCTTCGAGGCGCCCGGGCAGGTCCAGACCCAGATCATCCGGATGCCCGAGGGCGCCAGCTATTTCTCGATCGCACGCACGGTGACGCGGGCAGGCGGCACGCACAGCACGCCCGCGCAGCGGCTGGCCATCGGGCTGGGCTGCGACGTGTCCTATGCCGCGCGGCTCGTCTATTCCGACCGGATCAACCTTGCAGGCACGCCGCCGACCGATATCGGCCTGAACTGCTATCTCTGCGAAAGGCAGAATTGTGCATCGCGGGCGCAGCCGCCGATCAATCGCCGCCTGGCCATCAACGAGCGCGAGCGCAGTCTGGCGCTGTTCCGTTTCGAGGGCGAATGACTAACGCGCCGCTGCCACGAAATCGGCAATGAGGCGCTTATCCTTGACCCCCGGCGCGGATTCCACCCCGGAACTGACATCGACCGCGGGGGCGCGGGTCAGGCGCACGGCCTCGGCCACATTGGCCGGCGTCAGCCCGCCGGCCAGCATCCAGGGTCGCAGCCAGCGCCGCCCCTGCAGCAATCGCCAGTCAAAGGCCAGCCCGTTCCCGCCCGGAAGCGCCGCATCCGGCGCAGGCTTGGCATCGACCAGCAGCATGTCCGCGACCAGCCCGTAATCGGTCAATTGCGGCAGATCATTGGCCGAGGCGATGCCCACGGCCTTCATCACCGGCAATCCGGTCAGCCTTCGCACCGCAGCAACGCGGTCGGGTGTCTCCTGGCCGTGAAGCTGGATGATATCCAACGGCACCTGGGCCAGCGTGGCGTCAATCAGCGCGTCTTCGGGGTCAACAAACAGCCCCACCCGCGCCACGCCCACTGGAACTTCCGCCGTCAAGGCGGCAGCCCGGGCGGGCGTCACGGCGCGCGGGGATCGGGGGAAAAAGACCAGACCCAGATAGCGCGCACCGGCCTCGACGGCTGCTGTCAGATGCGCGCGCTGCGTGAGGCCGCAGATCTTGACATCGGCCATCAGCGCGTCGCGGGCAGTTGCGTGGCCGGGGTGGCGGACGCCGACGCGGGCGCCGACGCGGGCGCGTCGAGGACCGCCAGAACATCATCCTCGGGCGCGGCGTGACGGCGGCGCAGATGGGACAGTTCGGATTCCAGCTGATCGACCCGAGCCTGACGCAGCCGTGCCTCGCGGCGGATATGCGCCTCGCGCAGCCATTCCCAGACCAGCCCGGCCAGCATCCCGAGCCCGAAGGCGCCCAGGATCACCAGAAACAACGGAACTTGCAGCGACCAGTCGCCGCCCAGATATTGTCCGAAATTCGCGGGAAACAGCGACAGCGTGACCGCGCCGCGATTGGCAAGAGCCACCGCGACCAGAACGAGCGCAAGAACCATCACAAACAGAAGTCGAAGATAACGCATCCAGTTCTCCAGCGGGCCGGCATCTGCCAAGGCGGGCACCAAGGCGGCGGCCATTATATTCTCAGGCCAGGCCGTTCAGGCGGTCACGCAGCAATTTGCCGGTCTTGAAGAAGGGGACGTGCTTTTCCTCGACCTCGACGGAATCGCCGGTGCGGGGGTTACGGCCCATACGAGCCTCGCGCTTCTTGACCGAAAAAGCACCAAAACCGCGCAATTCGACCCGGTCGCCGCGCGCCATCGCGTCTATGATCTCTTCAAAGACGGTGTTCACGATCCGCTCGACATCGCGGCGGAACAGATGCGGGTTTTCGTCGGCGATCTTCTGGATCAGCTCGGATCGGATCATGCTTGCCCCCTTGATGCGAACATTGCAGCCTTCGCCGCTGGCCGGGACCAACGCGCGACAGAAGTCACTTGTTTCATAGCGTTGCCAGCTTTGGCGAAAGGGTGCAAGCGGCTTGCCCGGCGGGGGCAGAGCTTTCGGCAAGAAAAGGCCCGCCCTGCCATCTGGCGGGGCGGGCCGGATCGTCCTGGCGAACCGATCAGTTGCGGTTCAGCGCGGCGCCCAGGATGTCGCCCAGCGAGGCGCCCGAATCCGAACTGCCATACTGGTCGATCGCTTCCTTTTCCTCGGCGATTTCGCGAGCCTTGATCGACAGGCCAAGACGGCGGGTCTTGGTGTCGATATTGGTCACGCGGGCATCGACCTTGTCGCCGACCTGGAAGCGCTCGGGGCGCTGGTCCTGACGGTCGCGGGCCAGGTCCGAACGGCGGATGAAGGACTTGACGCCGTTATATTCGACCTCGATGCCCCCGTCCTCGATGGCCGTGACCTCGACGGTCACCACCGAGCCACGCTTCACGCCGTCAACAGCCTCGGCCATATGCTCGTTTTCCAACGCCTTGATCGACAGGCTGATGCGCTCTTTCTCGACATCCACGTCCTGCACGACCGCCTTGACGACATCGCCCTTGCGGAAGTCCTGGATCGCGTCCTCGCCGCGGGTATCCCACGAAATATCCGACAGATGGACCATGCCGTCGATATCGCCTTCGAGGCCGACGAACAGACCGAATTCGGTGATGTTCTTGACTTCGCCTTCGATGACGGTGCCGGTCGGGTGCGTCTCGGCAAAGACTTCCCACGGGTTGCGCATGGTCTGCTTGAGACCCAGCGACACGCGGCGCTTCGCTTCGTCGATCTCCAGGACCATGACATCAACCTCTTGCGAAGTCGAGACGATCTTGCCCGGATGGACGTTCTTCTTGGTCCAGCTCATTTCCGAGACATGGACCAGACCCTCGACACCGGCCTCCAGTTCGACGAAGGCGCCGTAATCGGTGATGTTGGTCACGCGGCCGCGATGAACCGAACCGATCGGGAACTTGTCGCCGACCGTGTCCCAGGGATCGGCCTGAAGCTGCTTCATCCCGAGGCTGATGCGGTGGCTGTCCTTGTTGATCTTGATGACCTGAACCTTGACGGTCTCGCCGATCGACAGGATCTCGGACGGGTGATTGACGCGGCGCCAGGCCATGTCGGTGACGTGCAGCAGACCGTCAACACCGCCCAGATCGACGAAGGCGCCGTATTCGGTGATGTTCTTGACGACGCCGTTGATCGCCTGGCCTTCGGAGAGGTTGGCGATGACTTCGGCGCGCTGCTCGGCGCGGCTCTCTTCCAGGATGGCGCGGCGCGACACGACGATGTTGCCGCGGCGGCGATCCATCTTCAGGATCTGGAAGGGCTGTTTCAGACCCATCAGCGGGCCCGCATCGCGCACGGGGCGCACGTCAACCTGCGAACCGGGCAGGAAGGCCACGGCACCGCCCAGATCGACGGTAAAGCCGCCCTTGACGCGACCGAAGATGGCGCCTTCGACGCGCTCTTCTCTTTCGTAGGCTTTTTCCAGACGGTCCCAGGCTTCCTCGCGGCGGGCCTTCTCGCGCGAGATGCTGGCCTCGCCACGGGCATTCTCGACGCGGTCCAGATAGACCTCGACTTCGTCGCCGACCTTGATGCCGGGCTCTTCGCCAGGATTTGCGAATTCCTTCAGATCGACGCGGCCTTCCATCTTGTAGCCGACGTCGATGATGGCCTGACCCGCCTCGATGGCGATGACGCGGCCCTTGACAACGCTGCCCTCGTCGGGCGTGTCGATTTCAAGGCTTTCATTCAGGAGGGCCTCGAATTCCTCCATCGTCGCTTTAGCGCACATGCGTATGCAGTATCCTTTATCACGGTTTTCCGGCCTGACGGTTGGCTCCGCCGGTCTTTATGACGCCATCATGGCAACGACAAAGGGCCGGCGCTGAACGCCCGACCCGGTGAAAAGCGGCCTGTCATGGCCTTGTCGCCTTGTGACTGCCTGCGCCTATAGTCACGTTTTGCGTGAGTTTCAACGCGAAAAGCGTCAGATCAGCGCGACCGCAGCCCTGACCGAGGGTTTCAGCCCCTCGCCCCCCGCCGCGACATGGGCGACCAAGCGGGCGCGCATCTCGGGCTCCCAATAGTCGCGCAGATGGGCGGCGATCTTCTCGGCCGCATCTCCGGGCTGGGTATCGAAGAAGGCGGCGATCTGGTTGGCCATGCGCACCAGCTTGTCAGGCGACATCGAAACCTCCGGCGATCCTGTCGGGACGCGTGAACAGGTCAAAGCCCTCGCCGCGCGCAAAGGCGGCCAGGGTGATGCCCGCGCCCTCGGCCAGCCTGCGTGCATGGGCGGTGGGCGCCGAAACCGCGATCAGCACCGCGCAGCCGGCCATCGCGCATTTCTGCACCATCTCGACCGAGACGCGGCTGGTCAGAACAAAGGCGCCCTGTCCTGCCGCCACTCCCTGCCGCGCCATCGCGCCGATCAACTTGTCCAGCGCGTTGTGGCGCCCGACATCCTCGCGCGCCAGGACCATACCCCGACCGGGCAGAAGAAAGCCCGCCGCATGGACCGCGCGCGTCATGTCGTGAAGCGGCTGCCAGCGGCGCAGATCCTTGGTCGCGCGGACGACCTGGGATGGGGCCAATACGGGGCCTGACGCGCCCAGATCGGGCAGCGCGCGACCGGCCTCGGCCAGGCTGTCGATCCCGCAGAGCCCGCAGCCCACCGGTCCCGCCATGAAGCGCCGCCGCGCGGCCAGGGCCTGGGCGCGATCTTCGGTCAGCCACATCTGCACCTCGATCCCCTGCGGGTGTTCGACGATTTCCAGGTGCTCGATCTGGCCCGGATGCGTCACAAACCGCTCGCTCAGCGAGAAGCCCACCGCGAAATCGTGCAGGTCGGCGGGGCTGGCCATCATCACGGCCTGGGTCGAGCCGCCATAGACCATCGCCACCGCGGTTTCTTCCGCCAGATCGCGCGTCATGGCGCGAAAGGCGCCCTGTGCGTGATGCAGGCCATCCACGCGCCGCAGCGCCACGGCCTGCGCCGGAAGCGACAGCAGGGATCGGTCGGTCCGGGGCCGGCTGCGGGTCATCACGGCTGCTTCACTCGGCGGCGGGCAGGATGCGGCGCGCCCGCAGGGTCTGGGCGACATGGCGCTGCTGCCAGTCGGAAGGGCCGTTCGAGGGGCTGACCTGCACCGCCGTCACCTTGTATTCGGGGCAATTCGTCGCCCAGTCCGAATAATCGGTCGTAACCACATTCGCTTGCGTTGCCGGATGGTGGAAGGTCGTATAGACCACGCCCGGCGACACCCGGTCCGTCAGCGTCACCCGCAGCGTCGTCTCGCCCGAGCGGCTGGCAAGGCGGACCCAGGCGCCTTCGGTCACACCGCGCGTCTCGGCGTCGTGGGGGTGCATTTCCAGCACATCCTCGGAGTGCCAGACCGTGTTCGCGGTCCGTCTTGTCTGGGCGCCGACATTGTATTGCGACAGGATGCGCCCCGTCGTCAGCAAAAGCGGAAAACGCGGGCCGGTGCGTTCGTCGGTGGGAATGTATTCGGTGATCATGAAATGACCCCGCCCGCCCTGGAAGCCCTGGACATGCATCAGGGGCGTGCCTTCGGGCGCGGCCTCGTTGCAGGGCCATTGCACCGAGCCGAGTGCTTCCAGACGCTCGTAGCTGACGCCCGCAAAGCTGGGAGTCGTCGCCGCGATCTCGTCCATGATCTGGCCGGGATGAGTATAATGCCACAGCGGCCGCCCCGACTGCGCCAGGATCGCATTGGCCAGCATCTGGGTGATCTGCCAATCCTCGTAGCCATTGCGCGGGGCCATCACACGGCGGACGCGGTTGATGCGGCGCTCGGCATTGGTGAATGTGCCATCCTTTTCCAGAAACGACGATCCGGGCAGGAAAACATGAGCGTAATTGGCCGTTTCGTTCAGGAAGAGGTCATGGACTATGACGCAATCCATCGCCGCCAAGGCCGCCGCGACATGCGCCGTATCGGGGTCCGATTGCAGGATGTCCTCGCCTTGGCAATAGAGCCCGCGGAAACGCCCCTCGATGGCGGCATCCAGCATGTTGGGGATGCGAAGGCCCGGCTCCGGGTCGATCTCGACGCCCCAGGCGGCCTCGAAGATCGCGCGCACCTCGGGCAGCTTCACATGACGGTATCCGGGCAGTTCATGCGGGAAAGACCCCATGTCGCAGGCGCCCTGCACGTTGTTCTGGCCGCGCAGCGGGTTCACGCCCACGCCGGGCCGCCCGATATTGCCGGTCAGCATGGCAAGGTTGGCAATCGCCATCACGGTGGTCGAGCCCTGGCTGTGCTCGGTCACGCCCAGCCCGTAATAGATCGCGCCGTTCCCCCCCGTCGCGAACAGCCGCGCCGCGGCGCGCAGATCCGCGGCGGGCACACCGGTCAGCGCCTCGGTGGCCTCGGGGGCGTGGCGGGGATCACGGATGAATTCGGCGTAATGCAGGAACTCGTCCCAATCGCAACGCTCGCGGATGAAGGTTTCATCCATCAGCCCCTCGGTCACGATCACATGGGCCATGGCGCTGATGACGGCAACGTTGGTGCCGGGGCGCAGACGCAAATGATGGGCGGCCTCGACATGGGCGCTGCGAACGATGTCAATGCGGCGCGGGTCCACGACGATCAGCCTGGCGCCCTGGCGGAGCCGCTTCTTGAGGCGGCTGGCAAAGACCGGGTGCCCATCGGTTGGGTTCGCCCCGATGACCAGGACCACGTCGCTCTGCTCGACGCTGTCGAAATCCTGCGTCCCCGCCGAGGTGCCGAAGGTCTTGCCCAGCCCGTAGCCCGTGGGCGAATGGCAGACCCGCGCACAGGTATCGGTATTGTTGTTGCCGAAAACCGCGCGGGCCAGCTTCTGGACCAGGTAGGTCTCTTCGTTCGTGCAGCGGCTGGAGGTGATGACCCCCACGGACCGCCGCCCATGCCGATCCTGGATCGCGCGCAGACGGGTGGCGGCAAAACCCAGCGCCGTGTCCCATTCGACCTCGCGCCAGGGGTCGCAGGTCCGCTCACGGATCATCGGCTTCAGGATGCGGTCCTTGTGGGCAGCATAGCCATAAGCGAAACGCCCCTTGACGCAGCTATGACCCCGGTTCGCCTTGCCATGCTTCCAGGGCACCATGCGCACCAGCCGATCGCCGTTCAGCTCGGCCTTGAAGCTGCACCCCACCCCGCAATAGGCGCAGGTCGTGATGACCGACCGCGTGGGCGTTCCCAGTTCGGCCACCGACTTTTCCTGCAGCGTCGCGGTCGGGCAGGCCTGGACGCAGGCGCCGCAACTGACGCAATCGCTGACCAGGAAATTCTCGCCCGCCACCGCCACGCGGCTGTCGAAGCCCCGCCCCTCGATGGTCAGGGCGAATGTGCCCTGCACCTCGTCGCAGGCACGCACGCAGCGCGAACAGAGAATGCATTTGCTGGGATCATAGGTGAAATAGGGGTTGCTGTCGTCCTTGGGGATGTAGCGCGGATTGCCCGGCCCGCCGCGCAAGGCGGCCTCGGATTGCGCCCGCGCGCCGATGCCCTTGGGGTCGAAATGGTTCGCGCCAGGCGTATAGCGCACATCGCGCAGACCCACCTGTCCCGCCGCATCCTGCAATTCGCAATCGCCATTGGCCGCGCAGGTCAGACAATCCAGCGGGTGGTCGCTGATGTAAAGCTCCATCACGCCGCGGCGCAGGCGACGGAGTTTTTCGGACTGGGTGCGCACGACCATTCCTTCGGCCACGGGCGTGGTGCATGAGGCAGGCGTGCCGCGCCGCCCCTCGATCTCGACCAGGCAGAGGCGGCACGAGCCGAAGGCTTCCAGATTGTCGCTGGCGCAGAGCTTCGGCACGCTGATCCCGGCCAGAAACGCAGCGCGCATGACCGAGGTGCCCTCGGGGACCGTCACCGCGATCCCGTCCACATTCAGCGTCACCGGCGCGCCGTGGCAAGCCGGGGTGCCAAGATCGCGGTCATCGGCGATGTCCTCGCCGGGGCGATGGGTGGGGATGATGAAATCCTTCATTCCGCTGCCTCTTTCCGGGTCGCGAAGTCGTCGGGAAAATGCGTCAGGGCCGACAGGACGGGATAGGGTGTAAAGCCGCCAAGCGCGCAAAGCGAGCCCTCGCGCATCGTCTCGCAGAGGTCGGTCAACAACGGGATGGCGCTGGCATCGCCGGCCGCGATCCGGTCGATTGTCTCGACGCCGCGCACCGCGCCGATCCGGCAGGGGGTGCATTTGCCGCAGCTTTCCACCGCACAGAACTCCATCGCAAAGCGCGTCATCTGAAGCATGTCGGCGCTGTCGTCAAAGACAACCAGCCCGGCATGGCCGATCAGCCCGCCCGCCGCGTCGAAATCCTCGTAGCCAAGCGGCGTGTCGAACGTCGCAGGCGGCATGTAGGCGCCCAGGGGGCCGCCGACCTGCACCGCCTTGACCGGGCGCCCGGTCGCGGTGCCACCCGCGATGTCGTTCACGACCTCGCCCAAAGACATGCCAAAGGCCGTCTCGAAGAGCCCGCCGCGCGCGACGTTCCCGGCGATCTGCAAAGTCACCGTGCCCCGCGACCGACCAAGGCCGAAATCGGCATAGGCTTGCGCGCCGCGCTCGAAGATCACCGGCACCGTGGCCAGCGTGATGACGTTGTTGACCACCGTGGGCCTGCCCAGAAACCCCCGAAGCGCAGGCAGGGGCGGCTTGGCGCGCACCGTGCCGCGCTTGCCCTCCAGGCTGTTCAGAAGGCTGGTCTCCTCGCCGCAGACATAGGCGCCCGCGCCCTTGCGGATCTCCATGTCGAAGGCCCGGCCCGATCCCAGCACATCAGGCCCCAGCAGGCCGCGCGTCCGGGCGATGCGGACGGCCTCGGACATGACGCGGATCGCGTCGGGATATTCGCTGCGCAGATAGACATAGCCGCGCGTGGCGCCGACCCCAAGGCCCGCAATGACCATGCCCTCGATCAGGGCGAAGGGATCGCCCTCCATGATCATCCGGTCGGCAAAGGTGCCGCTGTCGCCCTCGTCGGCGTTGCAGATGATGTATTTTCGATCTGCCTGTGCGCCCGCGACGGTCTGCCACTTGATCCCGGTCGGAAAGCCCGCACCGCCGCGTCCGCGCAAGCCGCTGGCGATGACCTCGGCGACGATGCCTGCGCTGTCCATCGCGATGGCGCGGCGCAGACCTGCAAGACCGCCATGCGCCGCATAATCGTCGAGATCGAGCGGGTCGATCAGCCCGCAGCGGGCGAATGTCAGCCTCGTCTGGCGGGAAAAGAAGGGGATCGCCTCGACCGGGCCGTGACAGGGCAGGCTGCCATCCAGCAGCGGCCCCGCGTCGCCCGGCGAGACGGGGCCATAGGGCAGGCGCTGGCCGTCGCGCTCGATCTCGACCAGAGGCTCCAGCCAGACCATGCCGCGCGATCCGTTGCGGATGATCCGCACATCCAGCCCGCGCGCCGCCGCCTCGCGCGACAGGGCCTGGGCCACCGCATCGGCGCCAAGCGCCCTGGCGGCGCTGTCCCGGGGGACGAAGATCCTCATGGCCGCACCTCGCGGGCCAGCCGCTCGGCCGTGACGCGGCCGATCACACGGTCGTCGATCATCGCGGCGGGCGCACAGGCGCAGAGGCCCAGGCAATAGACGGGTTCGACCGTCACCGCGCCGTCAGAGGTGGTCCCGTGCCAATCGACGCCCAGCCGGGCCAGCATCTCGGACGCGACCCCTGCCCCGCCCATCGCCTGGCAGGCCTCGGCCCGGCAGATCTTCAGCACCCGCCGCCCGGCAGGGCGGTCGCGGAAGTCATGATAGAAGCTGATGACGCCATGCACCTCGGCCCGGCCAAGGTTGAGCAACTCGGCCAGAACAGGCACCGCAGCCTGGGGGACATGGCCCCAGACTTCCTGCACCCGGTGCAGCATGGGCAGCAGAGGGCCCTCGAGATCCGCAAGAGGGGCCACGACCTCGCGGATCTCCTCTGCGGTGGGGGCTGGCGCGTGTTCAAGCATGGCTGGCCTTTCGACATCTCGCACCGTCATCTGACGCCATGGGCGATGTCAAATCAATATCGCACCTCAGTCGAGTGATAGGATTCATCTATCGTTCAGCCGCCGCGCCTCGGCCAGAAGCGCCCGAAGCACCGGGGTATGCGGCTCGCGCCAGGGGGCGATCAGGCCCACCGCATGACCCCCGCCCCCGGTCAGCGGCACCTGCGCCAGATCCTTGCCCTGGGCCAGGAAGTCGGCGATGCCCTGCGGAAGGATCGTGATCCAGCCGCCCTCAAGCACATGGGCGACGAGGATGACGGTCGAATTGGATTCGACCCGCGCCTCGGCCGCGACGCCTGCCTGCGACAACATCCGGTCGAGGATGCGCCGGTTCTGCATGTCGCGCGACAGCAGGCACAGCCGCTGTCCTCTCAGCGCGGACCACGCCAGCGAGGCCCGGCCTGCCAGCGGATGATCGCTGCGCGCAAGGACCACGTAGCGTTCCTGGTAAAGCGGCACGCTGCTGACGCGGCCCAAAGGTTCGTTGTCGAGATAGGTGATGCAGGCATCGACATCCAGATCGTCCAGCGTCTTGAGGATTTCGGTCGAACTGCGCGACAGGATGGTGAAGCCGACATTCGGGTGCAGCGCGCCGAACCGCGCAGAGAGGCGGGCGGCCCAGGTCAGCGCCGTCGGGATGACCGCCAGTCGCAGCCGACCCGAAAGGCCATGGCGGGTGGCGCGCATCTCGTCGCGCAATTGCCGGGCATCGCTCACGATCCGGCGCGCCCAGACCAGAGCGGCCTGCCCCTCGGGCGTCAGGCCACCATAGCGCGAGCCGCGGAAGATCAGCAGGACGCCAAGCGTTTCCTCGAGCTGCCTGATCCCCGCCGAGAGCGTCGGCTGCGTGATGCCCAGCGAGGCAGCGGCGCGGCCGAAATGCCCCTCTCTGGCGGTGGCGAGGAACATTTCCAGCTTGTCGATCATGGCTCCCCCCTTACCCCTGCATGAAGCGCGGAAGGGGCCACCGGGTCAAGCCGACGCGCGCGGATGGCAGCAGGGGGCTGTCTGCCCCCCTGCACCCCCCGCCCCCCCCGAGGATATTCGAACCGAGGCAATGGCAGGTGCTGGGCGCGGCCTCAGGCCGGGACGGCCAGGACCGCGAGGCAGTCGCCCATCTGCACAAGGCCCGGGAAGTGGCGCGCCGCGACCAGGCCGGGGCGCTGCGCGGTCACTGTTTCGGGGATGCCTCCGGTGCGGTCGGCCGGCCAGATGCGGGCCAGCGGCTGGCCTTCGGTCACGGTTTCGCCCAGATCCGCGAGCGGCTGGATGAGGCCGTCGCGCGGAGCGAAGTGGAAGCAGGCATCATCGGGCATGTCCAGCATCTGCGAGGTTTCGGGATGTTGGATCTCGCCCGCCAGGATGCCTGCATGGCGCAACACATTCAGCGCGCCGCGATAGGCGATGCGGCAAGAGGCCGCAGTCGCCGTGCCGCCGCCGCCCAGTTCGGTGGTAACGAAGGTCTTGCCCTTGCTCTCGACCGCGGTGTCGAACATGCCGACCGCGTCGATTTCGCGCATCATCATCGAGAAAGGCGCGCCAAAGGCCCGCATCGCCGCCACGCAGGCGGCCTGCTGGTCGGGATCGTCCAGATAATGCGCCGCCGCATAGGGCAGGAAATCGAGCGTCTTGCCGCCGGAATGGTAATCCAGCACGATGTCGGCCATCGGCAGCAGGACGCTGTCGAAATAATGCGCGATCTTCTGCGTCACCGTGCCATCGGGGCGGCCCGGAAAGCAGCGATTCATGTTCACCTGGTCGATCGGGCTGACCCGCGTGCCCGCGCGGAAGGCCGGATAGTTCAGGAAGGGCGCGATGATCACGCGCCCCGAGATTTCACGGGGTTGCAGCTCGGACGCAAGCTGCTGCAGGGCGACGGGGCCTTCATATTCGTCGCCGTGATTGCCGCCGGTCAGAAGCGCGGTCGGGCCATCACCCTGGGCGATGACCGTAATCGGGATCATCACGCTGCCCCAGGCGCTGTCATTGCGCGAATGAGGCAGCCGCAGGAAGCCGTGATGCTTGCCGGGGCGGTCCAGGGGGATGGTGGGGGTGATCGGGCTCATTGCTTCACCAGCATCCGGCGGGGGATGTTGCAGAACAGTTCCGGCTCGGCCTCGGTGATGACGATGGATTCGGTCGTCTCGTAGCCCCAGCCTTCCATCCACAGCCCGGTCATGAAGTGGAAGGTCATGCCCGGTTTCAGTTCCGTCCGGTCGCCCCGGCGCAGCGACATGGTGCGTTCGCCCCAATCGGGTGGATAGGACAGGCCGATCGGATAGCCGGTGCGGTTGTCCTTGACGATGCCGTAGCGGTCCAGCACCGTGAAGAAGGCGTTGGCGATGTCCTCGCAGGTATTGCCTGCCCGGGCAGCGGAAAGCCCTGCCTCCATCCCCTCGAGCACGGCCTTTTCGGCATCGAGCATCTCTTGCGGAGGAGTGCCCAGAAAGATCGTGCGCGACAGGGGCACGTGGTAGCGCTGATAGCAGCCCGCGATCTCGAAGAAGGTGCCTTCGTTGGGCCTCATCGGCTGGTCGTCCCAGGTCAGATGCGGCGCGGCCGCGTCCGGCCCCGAGGGCAGCAGCGGCACGATGGCCGGATAATCGCCGCCGTGCTGGGACCATTCATCATAGCGAAGGCCCGCGTCATAGATCTCCGCCACCAGATCGCATTTGCGCATTCCGACCTCGACCCGGTCGGCGATGCGGCGGTGCATCCGCTCGACGATGCGGGCGGCCTTGCGCATGTATTCCAGTTCCTTGGGCGTCTTGACCGCACGCTGCCAGTTCACCAGGCCCGTCGCATCCAGGATCTGCGCCTCGGGCAGGCCATGGACCAGCCGCTCATGCGCCTTGGCGGAATACCAGTAATTGTCCATCTCGACGCCGATGAAGCCGCGATGCCAGCCCCGGTCAGCCAACTGCGCCCAGAGGTAATCCATCGGATGCCGCTCGACCGATTGGACGTAATGGTCGGGATAGCCGATGATGTGGTCGTCGCTCATCCAGACGGTGCGCAGCGCGCCCTGCGCGTCCTGGCCGCGCCCGAACCAGATCGGCGCGCCGGTGGGGCCCACGATCACGCATTGATGGACATAGAAGGACCAGCCGTCATAGCCGGTCAGCCAGGCCATGTTCGAGGGGTCCGAAACGATCAGCAGGTCCAGCCCCAGCTTCTCCATGCTGGCGCGGGTCTTGCGCAGCCGCTCTTCGTATTCCTCGGTCGAGAAGCGGTAGGGGGTCCGTTGCAGTTCAGGCATTCGGGTCGTCTTTCGAAAACGCGTCAAGCGCGTGGGTGGCAATGGCGGTGTCCTGCACGCCGGTGCCCGTCAGATCGCAGATGGTGATCTGATCGGGATGGGTTCGGCCGGGACGCTGCCCGGCGATGATCTGGCCCAGTTCGGGATGGTCGCGGTCGCGCAGCCCGGGCGCGTGTTGCAACTCGCCCATCAGGCGGGTCTGCGACAGTCGGTCTGCAACATAGAGATCAGCGCGGGCGAGGCAGGCGGGGTCCAGTTCGCCCTTGCCGGGCTGGTCGCTGCCCATGGCGGTGACATGCTGGCCGGGGCGCAGCCAGTCGGCCATCAGGATGGGCTGCGTCGCGGGCGTGGTCGTGACGATGATGTCGGCGAAGGCGGCGGCCTCGGCCGGGTCGGCGGTGGCGCAGACCGTCAGACCGGGGCGGCTCAGGCGCGTGGCCAGCGCCTGCGCGCGAGAGGGGTCGCGCGCCCAGATCATGGCCTGGGAGATCGGACGCACAAGGCTCAGCGCCTCAAGCTGCAAGCGCGCCTGAAGCCCTGCGCCGAAGATGGCGGCGCGGGTTGCGTCAGGGCGCGCCAGCCAGCGCGCGGCCACGCCCCCGGCGGCGGCGGTGCGCAGGTCCGTCAGGAAGCCGTTGTCCAGAAGGACCGCACGCACCCGGCCCGTTTCGCTGTCCAGCACCACCATCAGCCCCGAGGTCGAGGGCAGGCCACGCGCCGGATTATCAAAGAAACCAGGTGAAATCTTGACCGCAAACCCTTGAAAACCTGATATGAAGGCAGTCTTGATATCCACCTCTCCATTCACCTCGGGCAGATGCATGGACAGGATCGGCGGCATGATCACGCCGCCCCGCGCCAGCCGGGCAAGGGCGGATTCGATCAGGTCGATCAGGGGGGCGTCCAACCTCAGGCGGGCGCGCAGGTCGGGTTCAGTGAGGATCAGGGGATTCATGTGGCCCTCAGGATGTCGGCATGGGTGGCGGGGTCGATATTCGCGCCCGACAAGATCAGGACCAGCGGGCCGGGGCCGCGCAGGCGGCCGGCCAGAACCGCGCCCGCGCCCACGGCCGCAGCGCCTTCGACCACATGCCCCTCAAACGCAAGATGGCGGATGCCGGCGGCGATCTCGTCCTCGGTCAGCAGGATCAGGTCGTCCATCAGGTCGCGCACCATCGGGAAGGTCAGGCGGTTCCTCAGCCCGATCCCGCCCCCCAGACTGTCGGCCAGCGTCGGCAACTCGCGCACCTCGACCGGCTGACCCGCCGCAAGGCTGGCGGCCATCGCGGCGCCGCGCTCCATGCTGATGCCGATGATCCGGATATCGGGCCGCAAAGCCTTGGCGGCCGCCGCGACCCCGGCCAGCAGGCCGCCGCCGGACAGGGGAACGGCGATCGCCGCCGCCTCGGGGATCTGCTCGATGATTTCCAGGCCAAGCGTGCCCTGCCCCGCGATCACGTCGGGATGATCGAAGGGCGGGATCAGGGCGAAACCTTCCTCGGCCTCAAGGCGCTGCGCTTCCAGAAAAGCCTCGTCCTGGCTGGCGCCGATGATGCGCGCCTCGGCCCCCAGATCCTGGATGGCGCGGACCTTGTTGTCAGGCACCAGCGAGGACATGCAGATCACCGCCTGTATCCCCCGCACCCGCGCCGCATGGGCCAGCGCGCGCCCGTGATTGCCGGTCGAGGCCGTGGTGACGCCCGCCACATCGCCCAGCCGCGCGACCGCGTTCGTGACACCCCGCAGCTTGAAGGCGCCGGTTGTCTGGCGATGTTCCAGCTTGAGCCAGACCGGCACGCCCGCCGCACGGGTCAGCCCCTCGGACAGGGCGACGGGGGTGCGGATCACCTGCCCCTCGATCCGCCTTGCCGCGTCGCGGATCGCGTCCAGCCCTACCATGTGCGCGTTCCGAACAGGGCGCCCGGGCCGGTTGCGGGGATGCGCGCCTCGTCCAGCATGGCCCAGAACAGCGCCTGATTGGCGGTCAGGACGGGCTTGCCCAGCCGTGCCTCCAGTTTGTCGATCAGGTCAAGGGCGGGCAAGGCGGTGCAGGACAGGAACAGCGCCTGAGCGTCCGGGTGGTCGCTGGCCTCGGCCATCTCGACGATCTCGGCCGCGCCCAGCATCGCCATGTCGCGGTCATCGGCATGACCCATCGAGGAACGGCGCAGCACCTCGATGCCCGATGCCTCGAAATGATCGCCCACCAGATCGGTCGTCGCGGCCAGATAGGGCGTCATCAGCGCGACGCGGGCGACGCCAAGCGCGCGAAAGCCGCGCAGCGCCGCGCCGGCGGGCGTGGTCACGGGCGCGCGGTTCCCGGTCAGGGCGTCGATCGAGTCGCCCAGAACCGCCGAGGCCGAGGTGCAGCCGAACCCGATCCCCTTCAGCGTCACGCCTGGCACCAGCAGATCGACCGCTGCCCGCAGGCGCGGGCCGGTGGCCAGCAAATTCTCGCGCGTGGTCGGGTTCTCGAAGGCGATGCGCGTCACATGCAGGCGCGTGCCTTGCGGCATCAGGCGCGCGGCATCGCCCTCGATGGTCAGGTCGGTGGCCAGGGCCACCAGCCCGAAACGGTGCAGATCATCGTCCCACATCGGAATTTCCTTTCAGACGACCATGACGGGACAGGGCGCCAGCCCCGTTACCTTGTGACTGACCGAGCCCAGCAGATAGCCCTCGGTCGCGCCAAGCCCGCGCGAGCCCAGCACGATCAGGTCGCAATCCTTCTCTCGCGCGACGGCGACGATGGTGCGGGCAGGCTGGCCCGCGCGGATGAAGGCGCTGACCTCGGCCACGCCCGCATCGCGGACAAGGCTCTTGGCGTAATCGGCCGCATCGCGGGCATGGCTGCGCATCGCATCGTCCAGATGCCCCGGCTCGGCGGCGCCGCGCACCATCGACAGCGACGCTTCCAGCATCGAATGATGGCGATAGACGGTCAGCACCACGACCCGCGCGCCGCAGAGCTTCGCCAGTTCCGCCGCCTTGACCAGCGCGCGTTCCGCCCCGGTCGAGCCGTCATAGGGGATGAGGATACGCGAGAACATCGGCCTACCTGAAGGCAAGGTCGCGCAGGAACAGCGCGATCTGGGGGAAGAAGATCAGCAGGACCGACACGGTCAGCAGGATCAGGATGAAGGGGGGCGTGCCCTTGACCACCTCGGCATAGGGGCGCTTGAAGACGGCGATGGCGGTGAAGATGTCGCAACCGAAGGGCGGCGTGGCGCTGCCGATGGCGACCTGCAGCGTGATGATCGTGCCGACCAGCACCGGGTCAAGCCCCGTCGCCTGCACCACCGGCGCGAAGATCGGCACCAGGATCAGGATGACCACGATCGGATCGACGAACATGCAGGCGATGAAGAAGGCGATCGAGATGGTGAACAGCACCCCGTAGGGCCCCATCCCGTCGATGCCGATGCCGCCCAGCACCGCCTGCGGGATCTGCGCGAAGCTGATGATGTAGCTGAAGGCCGCCCCCGCGCCGACCAGGATGAAGACGACGGCCGTGATCAGCCCGGTCGATTTCGCCGTCGCGTAAAGCTCTTTCGGCGTCATTTCCCGAAAGACGATCATTTCCAGGAACAGCGCATAGAGGACGCAGGCCGCCGCCGCCTCGGTGGGGGAAAAGACGCCGCCATAGATGCCGCCGATGATGATGACGGGAAAGCCCAGGGGCCACAGCGCGCGGCGCAGGGCGCGGCCGCGTTCGCGCCACGTCGCGGGCGGCTCGGTCGGGACATTGTGGCGGACGGCATAGATATAGGCGTAGATCGAGAACAGCAGCAGGATCAGCAGCCCCGGCCCCAGCCCCGCAATGAACAGTTCCGAAATCGAGGTGCCCGAGACGACGCCGTAGATGATCATCCCGATCGAGGGCGGGATCAGGAATGCGATGTCGGAGGCGTTGATGATCAGCGCCAGCGTGAACTTGTCGCTGTAGCCCGCCTTCAGCAGGCGCGGGCGCAAGGGGCCGCCCACCGCCACCACCGTCGCTTGGGTCGAGCCCGAGACCGCGCCGAACATCGTGCAGGCCCCTGCGGTCGAGATCGCAAGCCCGCCCTTGAGATGACCCAGAAAGGCCATGACCAGATCGATCAGCCGACCCGCCGACTGGCCGCGCGTCATGATGTCGGCGGCCAGGATGAACATCGGCACCGCGATCAGGCTGGCGGGCTGGATGCCCGCGATGATCTGCTGGACCAGCGTCGGCATCTGACCAAGCCCGCCGAAGATTCCGACAAAGCCCACGATCGCGCCGATGATCAGGGGCACCATCATCGGAAAGCCGATCAGCAACAGGACGACCATGGTTCCCAGAATGGCGATGGTCATGGCCTAGACCTCTTCCTCGCGGTTGTCGTCGTAACCCTCCAGCGTGCTGGTGGACAGCCAGATGGCGGGGTCGATGAGGTTCCGGATCGCCGTCAGCGCGTATTGCAGCCCGGTCAGGAAGAAGCCCAGAGGCACCCAGACCAGGATCCACCAGTTCGGGATGCGCAGGGCGGGCATGACCCGGCCCCGCGCCGCCTGCGTGGCGACATACTGATAGGCATACCAGGCAAGCCCCAAGAGCAGCGCCGCCGTGATGGCCGAGATCAGCACCATCGCCAGCTTGCGCGCCCGGAATGGCAGCATGTCGAAGAAGGCCGACATGCGGATGTGCCGCCCGTGCCGCGCGGCATAAGAGATGCCCGCGAAGGTGATCAGGATGATCAGCGCCTGATTGAGTTCCTCGGACCAGTAGAGCGACTGGCCGAACAGATAGCGCCCGACGACATTGGCGCAGGTATTGGCCGCCATCGCCAGGACGCCAAGCGCCAGCAGCACCGATTCCAGCCGCGCGATGCCCTGATCCAGCCAACCCAGAGGGCCGGGCAAGCCGGACCGATAGGCGCGGTCGTCGATATCCTCGGCCCCGACCGAAGGCATTTCGGCCCCCGCCTCGGCGACGGGGCGGTCGGTCGCGGGCGGGCCGGGAGGCGGCGTGGTGTTCGACATGCAGACGATTCCGGGGTTCTGGTTCCGACCGGCCCATGCGGGGCCGGCCGGGAATGCGTCACTGGGCGGCTGCCTCAAGATCGGCCTTCATCTGGTCCAGCACCTCTTGCGCGCGCGGTCCGCCGATCTCGAGAAAGGTCGCCTCGACCTGTTCGGCCGTGGCCCGGAAGGGGGCGCGCTGTTCCTCGGTCAGGGTTGTAATGGTCATCGAGGGCTTGGCCTGCATGATCCGTTCCAGCGATGCCTCGGTCAGGCCCTGCTGGTATTCGATGATATGATCGAAGGCCGCTGCGGTCGCATTGCGGATCAGGGTCTGATCCTCTTCGGACAGCCCGTCGAAGAAGTCCTTGTTGGCC
This sequence comes from Paracoccus bogoriensis, assembly GCF_019431455.1. GTDB lineage: Bacteria > Pseudomonadota > Alphaproteobacteria > Rhodobacterales > Rhodobacteraceae > Paracoccus > Paracoccus bogoriensis. Next base: position 24,190 of record NZ_JAHYSR010000004.1, on the reverse strand, counting down.
ATCAGCGCGGTGGTGAAGTTGTTGTGGCCAAGCCGGGTGATATGGTCGGTCACTTCATACATCCGCGTGGATTCGATGAAGAAGGCCGGGTTTTCCTGACCGTCGATAATGCCGGTCTGAAGCCCGCCATAGACCTCGCCCCAAGGCAGCGGCGTGGGCGTCGCGCCAAAGGCCTGATAGCTCGAGACCAGCAGCGGGTTCGTCATCACGCGGACCTTCACGTCGTTCAGGTCGGCGGGGCTGGTCACGGGGCGGTCGGTGGTCAGCATCACCTCGCCCTCGGGATACATGGTCAGAAGCTCAAGCCCCTGCTCGGCATAAAGCTCGGGAAAGATGCGGTTGATCGTTTCGGATTCGCGGAAGAAGCGGACCAGCTGATCTTCGTCCTCGGGCAGCAGGTAGGGGACGAAGAAGACCTGCGCCTCGGGGATCAACGCGCCGGTGAAGCCGGGCGACTGATTGACGAATTGCAGGATGCCCGCCTGCGTCTGTTCCAGGATATTGTCGGATTCGCCAAGCGTGCCAAAGGGGAACAGCTGGACCTCATAATCCGAATTCGCCTCGATTTCTTCCTTGAACTTCTGCGCAAAGACGCCCTGCACCTCGTCGAGCGCCTCTTCGAAGGCATAGCGCCACGTGTCGGCCATGGCCGTTCCGGCACCGATGATCAACGCCGCGGCACTGGCGGCGGTCAGGGTCTTGATGGTCATGTCTTCTCCTGTTGGTGGGGGCTTTCGCCAAGTCGTGGCCAGCCCTCGGGTTGCAGGATTCGGGGCTGCAATCGCCCGCTCCGGCTTGGGCAAAGAGTTCTGCGCAAGCTGAATTCAAGTCAATTCATATATTAAATCATGACAATTTTCGAGGACCGAGTCAAACTGCCGTCGGGATTGTCATGACAGACCTGCCGTTCAGCGGGGCAGGATTGCCGACAGGATGCGCAACGCCTGTTCCAGTTCGCGCATGCTGGCGGCCCCGATGGACAGCCGCAGGGCGGGGGGCGCAGGCAGGGTGGCAAAGCCCGCCCCGGGGGCCAGCGCGATCTGGTGGGACAGGGCGTGGGCCAGCGTCTCGGCCTCGTCGGCATCGGCGGGCAGGGTCAGCCAGCGATGCAGGCCATGGGGAAAACCCTGCGTCTGCGCACCCAGGATCCGCTGCACCATGCGGTTGCGCTGGGTCAGTTCGGCGCGCTGCGCCTCGATCAGCGCATCGGCAGTGCCGCCGGTAATCCAGTCCTGCGCAATCTCGGCCATCAGCGGCGTCGCCATCCAGGACATCGACAGATGCCGATTCAGCGCGGCCTCGGCCATGGCTTCCGGCATGGCCAGAAAACCCAGTCTCAGACCGGGCGACAGGCATTTCGACAGGCCGGTGAAGTAGAAGCTGCGGTCCGGGGCATGGCTGGCCAGGGCCGCCGGGCGGCGTGGCGGAATCGGCCCGGTCGGGTCGCTTTCCAGGATCGCCAACCCCGCCCGCGTCGCTGCGCGGGCCAGCGCCTCGCGCCGGTCCCGATCCATGATCCGCGCCAGCGGCCCGCCCCCCGAGGGCAGCAGGAACACCGCCTTCATGCGTCCGCCCGAGGCCCGCGCGGCGGCCTCCAGCGCGTCGGGGTCCATGCCCGCCCCGTCATCGGGTATGCCGCGCAGGCGCAGATGCAGATGCTTGGCGGCGGGTTTCAGCGTGTGGCAGGTCACAGCCTCGGTCGCGATGATGTCGCCGGGCTGGGCCACGGTCATCAGCGCGACGAACATCGCGGGCGTGGTGCCGTTGGTGATCAGGATGCGCTGCGCGGGCACGACCATGCCGCAGCGCGCCAGCCATGACGCCGCCATACCGCCGTAAAGCGACATGGTCTGGCGAGGGCGAAAGGACAGCATCGCCGGATCGGGCAGGCGCCCGGCCACGCGCACCAGGCTTTCGGCCCAGGCCGTGCGGATCTGCGGCAGCGCGACCGGCGTCATCATCGACAGGTCGATCGGCGGCCGGTCGGTGGGGGCGCGGAACCACGGCACCTCGATCGTCTCGCGCGGGCCGGATTTCACGAAACTGCCCCGCCCCACCTCGCCCGAGATCAGGTCGGCGCGGATCAGTTCTTCATAGGCGCGGCTGACGGTCTGGACCGAAAGGCCAAGCTGCCAGGCCAGGTCGCGATGCGGTGGCAGGCGCTGGCCGGGACGCAGGCTGCCCGAATCGATGGCCGCCGCAATCCCCTGGGCCAGACTGCGATAGGCGGGGCGGGTGATGTCTTCCTTGCGAAGCGGCCAATGCGACATGCGTTAAGGATCGCGCCAGACCGGGCGATTGACAAGCCGTGCGCCTGCGGAAAGAACCGGGACCATGATTTCGCCCCGCGCCCTCCGTCTTGACGACCGCGATATCGCCATTCTGGCGGTGCTCTCGCGCGAAGGGCGCATCGCCAAGACGGAACTGGCCGCGCGGGTGAACCTGTCGCCGACCCCCTGCTGGGAGAGGATGCGGCGGCTGGAACAGGCCGGGCTGATCCGTGGCTACCGCGCCCAGATCGACCTGGCCACGCTTGGGCCGCATGTGCAGGTCTTTGTCACCGTCGAACTGGACAGCCACCGGGCCGAAAGCTTCCAGATCTTCGAACGCGTGATCGCCCGGACCGAGGCCGTGACCGGCTGCTGGGCCATCGGCGGGGGCTTCGATTACCTGCTGCATGTGGTCGCCCGCGACGTGGCGGCCTTTCAGGCCCTGATGGACGGGCTGCTGGAAAGCCGCGCCGGGCTGAGGCGCTATTTCAGCTATATCGTGACCAAGCCCGTCAAGGATCTGCCCCCCGCCACCGCGCTGCTGGGCTAGAGGATTTCTCGGCCCCGGCCCAGACGGGCAGAGAAATCCTCTGCCGCGCGGGTGATCTTCAGGGATATTTCCCCTGCCCTTGCCCCCATCATGGCCCTGTAAAGGAGATTTGCCATGCTGGATCACCAGACAAGCCTGACCGAAAGCCTGACCGATCCCGCGCTGCTGCCCGGCGCGGGCGATTTCCCGGCCGAGGGGCGGCTGGCCGTGCGCGACCCCGCCACCGGCGCGGTCGTCGCGCAGGTCCGCATCAGCGATCAGACCGGCGCCCGCGCCGCCGTGGATGCCGCGCAGGATGCCTTTGCCGGCTGGGCCTCGATGCTGCCCCAGAATCGCGCCGCGATCCTGCATCGCTGGCACGCTCTGATCCTGGCCGCCCGCGAGGATCTGGCCCGGATCATGGTCGCCGAGCAGGGCAAGCCCATCTCCGAAGCGCGGGCCGAGATCGACTATGCCGCCAGCTTCGTGCAGTTCTATGCCGAGGAGGCCTTGCGCCCCAATATCGAGGGCGTGACCAGCCACCTGCCCGATGCCGAGATGGAGCTGTGGCGCGAGCCCGTGGGCGTGGCAGCGCTGGTGACGCCTTGGAACTTCCCCTGCGCGATGATCACCCGCAAGGCCGCCGCCGCCCTTGGCGCGGGCTGCACGGTGGTCATCCACCCCTCGGCGGAAACGCCCCTGTCGGCGCTGGCGCTGGCGGTGCTGGCGCGGCGGGCGGGGTTCCCCGACGGCGTGGTGAACACGGTGATCGGCGATGCCGCCACCATCGTCGGCGAATGGACCGCGGATGCACGGGTGCGTGCGCTGTCCTTCACTGGCTCGACCGAGGTGGGGCGGCTGCTCTATCGCCAATCGGCCGACACCGTCAAGCGGCTGGTGCTGGAACTGGGCGGGCACGCGCCCTTCATCGTCTTTCAGGACGCCGACCTGGACCGCGCCGTCGCCGAGGCGATCAAGGCCAAGTTCGCCACGACCGGGCAGGATTGCCTCGGCGCCAACCGCTTCTACATCCACCGGCCCATCTATGACGAGTTCTGCGCCCGTTTCACCGCCGCCGTCCAAGGCTTGCGCCTGGCGCCGGGGATCGAGGATGCCGATCTGGGTCCGCTGATCCATGACCGGCAGGTCGCCAAGCAGCAGGCCCATGTGGATGATGCGGTGGCACGCGGCGCGCGGCTGCTGACCGGAGGCGGTGTCGCGTCGGAACTGGGTCCGCTGTTCTACAAGGCCACCGTGCTGGCCGATGTGCCCGACGATGCCGCGATCATGCGCGAGGAAACCTTCGGCCCTGTCGCCGCCCTGACCCCCTTCGACACCGAGGGAGAGGTCATCGCCCGCGCCAATGCCAGCGAATACGGGCTGATCGCCTATGTCCACAGCATGGACCCGCGCCGCATCTACCGCCTCAGCCGGGCGCTGCAATACGGCATGGTGGCGGTGAACCGCACCAAGGTCACCGGCGCGCCGATCCCCTTCGGGGGCATGAAGCAATCGGGTATCGGCCGCGAGGGCGCGCGCCAGGGCCTCGAGGCCTTTACCGAAATCAAGTATGTCTGCCGTGACTGGGCGTGAAAGGAACTGCCATGCTGACCAATGACGAACTGGCGAAATGGGACCGCGAGAATTTCATGCATCCCTCGACCCATCTGGCGCAATTCGCGCGCGGCGAGGCGCCGCAGCGCATCGTCACCGGCGGAGAGGGCTGCCACATCACCGACCGCGACGGCAACCGCCTGCTGGACGGTTTCGCGGGGCTCTACTGCGTGAACGTGGGTTACGGCCGCAAAGAGATCGCCGATGCGATCGCGAAACAGGCGCATGAGCTGGCCTATTACCACGCCTATGCGGGGCATGGCTCCGAGGCCTCGATCACGCTGGCCAGGATGGTGATGGACCGCGCGCCCGAGGGCATGGCGCGGGTCTATTTCGGCCTGGGCGGGTCTGATGCGAACGAGACCAACATCAAGCTGGTCTGGTATTACAACAACATCCTGAACCGCCCGCAGAAGAAGAAGATCATCAGCCGCTGGCGCGGCTATCACGGATCGGGCCTGGTCACGGGCAGCCTGACCGGGCTGGAGCTGTTTCACAAGAAATTCGACCTGCCCTTGGCGCAGGTGATCCATACCGAGGCGCCCTATTACTTCCGCCGCCCCGACCCCGCCATGTCCGAGGCCGATTTCACGGCCCATTGCGTCGAACGCCTGGAGGCGCTGATCGAGGCGGAAGGTGCGGACACGATCGCGGCCTTCATCGGCGAGCCGATCCTGGGCACCGGTGGGATCGTCCCGCCCCCGGCCGGTTACTGGGAGGCGATCCAGAAGGTTCTGGCGCGCCACGACATCCTGCTGATCGCGGATGAGGTGGTCACGGGCTTCGGGCGGCTCGGCACGATGTTCGGAAGCGATCACTATGGCATGAAACCGGACCTGATCACCTGCGCCAAGGGGCTGACCAGCGCCTATGCGCCGCTATCGGCGACCATCGTGGGCGAACGGATGTGGACGGTGCTGGAACAGGGCACCGACGAGAACGGCGTGCTGGGCCATGGCTGGACCTATTCCGCCCATCCCATCGGGGCGGCGGCAGGGATCGCCAACCTGACCCTGATCGACGAGCTTGGGCTGGTCGGGAATGCGGGCCGGGTCGGCGCCTATCTGAACCGGCGGATGAAGGCGGCACTTGGCAATCACCCCCATGTCGGCGAGGTGCGCGGCGAAGGGATGCTGTGTGCGGTCGAGCTGGTGGCCGACCGCGAGGCGCGACGGTTCTTCGATGCCTCCGAGGGCAAGGGCGCCAAGGTCGTCGCCGCGATGCTGAAGCGCGGCGTGATTGCGCGGGCCATGCCGCAGGGCGACATCCTGGGCTTTGCGCCGCCCTTGTGCCTGACCGAGGCCGAGGCCGACCGCATCGTCGAAGCGACGGCCGAGGCTGTCGCCGAGGTGCTGGGCTGATCTGCGTCCCGCAACGACCGGGGGGCCGTCCCCCCGCCCCTCTGCGGGATGCTTCTGCCCGGCAGGGTTCAGGGCGCAAGATCCTTGGGCCGGTCGATATCGGCCAGCAAGTCGGGGGCGGCGATTCGCTGGGACTCGGGCAGGTCCGCAAGAAGGCTGGCGGCACCGCGATCCCCGGTCAGGGCTGCGAGCCGGGGCAGGATCGCAGCGGGGAAACACGCCGGAGGCAGGATCGCCCTGCCATTCGTCGAGGCGGCGGGCTGCTCGGCTGTCGTGCGCCCGATGATCGCCAGCAGATGCGCGGGCGTGATGTCGGGCATGTCGCCAAGCACGATCAGCAGGCGTCCGGGTCGGCCCGCAGCCATCAGGCCCGCGCGCAGGCTGGTGGATTGCGATGGCTCGGTGCCGGGCGGCAGGGTGACAATCCGGAAGCCGCCGAGATGGGGAACAAGCGCGGGATTGGCGATGACCGCGATGCGCTGCGCAAGCCGCGTTGCCCTGAGGGCGGCGGCGGCATGGGCGATCAGGGGCTGGCCCCGATGGCGGGCCAGCAGCTTGTCCTGGGGACCGAAACGCCGCGACGCACCGGCAGCCAGCAGAATCGCCGTCGTGCCAGGCTCAGGCAAAGCGGATCTGGTCGGCGAAGGGCATCTGCCGCAGGCGCTGGCCGGTCGCGGCGCGGATCGCATTGGCCAGGGCTGCCGCAGCGGGTGGCAGGCCCGGCTCGCCCAGGCCACGCACGGGGCCGTTTTCCAGCAGGCGCGTGGTCACGCGCGGGCATTGCGGCAGGCGCATCCCGTCATGGTCGTAGAAATTCTGCTGTTCGGGCCGGTGATCGGCATAGGTGATCTGGCAATTCATCGCATGGCCCAGCCCGAAAAGCATCCCGCCCGACAATTGCGCCTGAGCGTTTACCGGGTCCAGCACAGTGCCGATATCGGCCACGGCCCAGGCCTCGGTGATGCGCAGGCCATCGGGCGTGTCCTCGACCTCGACCACCTCGGCGCAGGGGACGCCAAAGCTGAGGCAGAAGGCGACGCCCCTGCCCCGTCCCGGTCCAGGCTGACGGCCGCGCCAGTCGCACAGGCGCCGCGCTTCGTCGATCACCGCGCGCGACACATCATCGTTGCAGGCGCGCAGAAGGCCGTCGAACGGGTCGATCCCGGCGGATTCGAACATTTCGTCCATGAAACTGCCCAGATAGAAGCCCGTGCTGGAGGCCCCCACCGAGCGCCAGCTGCTGACCGGGGCCAGATCCGGCGCGCGCTTGCCCGTCACGCGGAAATGCGGGATGGCAAAGGGCTGGTCCCATGCGCCTGCCACGATGCTGATATCGGGTCCGGGCGGATTCAACCAGACGCGCCCGAACCACGATGACATGACCGAGGGCGAGGCGATGGTCAGGTCCAGCGCCTCGATTCCGGCGGCACCCATGCGGCCGCGCGCGCGGGCGATCTGGGCCGGGCGCGGGCGGGACTGGGCAAAGTCCTCTTCGCGCGTCCAGGTCATCTTGACGGGGCGGCCGGGCACGCTTTGCGCCACGCGCACCGCCTGAAGGATGAAGTCCAGTTCCAGCCTGCGCCCGAAGCTGCCGCCAATCATCTGATTGTCCAGTCGGATCGCGGTTTCGGGCAGGCCGGTCAGGCGGGCAGTCTGGGTGACGACGAAATCGGGGATCTGCGTGCCCGCCCAGATATGGCAGGCCCTGTCCGTCACCAGGACAGTCGCGTTCAGCGGCTCCATCGGCGCATGGGCCAGGAAGGGCACGCGGTATTCGGCCTCGATCACGCCATCGCCTGCACCAAGCGCGGCCTCGACATCGCCGTCATTGCGGTTGCGGCTGTCATGGCCGCGCGCGTCAAGGCTGTCAGACAGGGCCTGCCAGATCGCAGCGCTGTCGGCAGGGCGGCCGGGCGGGCCGGTCAGGTCAAGGACCAGCGCTTCGGCCGCACGAAAGGCGTGCCAGGTGGTTTCGGCCAGAACGGCCACGCCGCCCTCGATCACGGTGACGGAATGGACGCCCGGCATGGCCCGCGCCGCGCTGTCGTCGATCAGGCCCGCCCGTCCGCCCTCGGGCGCGGCGCGAACCGTCGCGTAAAGCATGTCGGGCAGGCGCAGGTCGATGCCGAATGCCTGCGTGCCGGTCGATTTCGCAATGATGTCGCCGCGCAGCATCGGCTTGCCCAGGTGCCGCCATTGCGCCGGATCGCGCAGGACGATGGTCGTCACGGGTTCTATCCGTGCCGCGTCCGGTGCCAGTTCGGTGTAGGGGATGCGGCGCCCGCCGGGCAGGATGACATGTCCGTCCTCGGTCCCAAGCGCGGCGCGGTCGAGGCCCTCGCGCAGGGCAGCGGCCTCTTTCAGGGTCTCGCGGGCGACCGCGCCGGCCTCGCGCAGCTTGCGGAAACCGTCGGGCACGGTCGAGCTGCCGCCGGTCATCTGCAGGCCCAGAAGCCGGGCAGGAATGTCCGAGGCGGCGCGGGCATTGCGCGCCAGCCAGCCCTGATCGGTCGGCAGAAAGGGCAGATTCTCGGCCAGAAGCGCGCGGTTGTAATAGGCGCGGCTGACCGGACCTGCCTCGATCCGGGCCGAGGCCGGGTCGATATCCAGTTCCTCGGCGATCAGGGCGGCCTGCACCCAGCGGCTGCCCTGCCCCTTGTCGGCGCGGGGCGCGATCAGGGTGATGCCCTCGGCGTCGATCACGACATAGGGCGTCAGGGCGATGGCCTCGGCGTCATCTGCAAAGGGATCGGGCAAGGGTCGGGTGTAGCGCCAGACGCCGAAGGCCACGCCCCCCGCCACCGCGGCCGAGCCGATCAGCAGGCTGCGCCGCGCGATCCGGCCCGCCCGCGCAAGACCGCCCCGGCGGGGCCGGCCGGGGGAAAAGCCGCGCGCCATCAACCGGCTTCCAGCCGAAGCGCCGCACTGCGGATCGCAGCGCGGATGCGGGGATAGGTGGCGCAGCGGCAGAGATTGCCCTGCATCGCCGCGTCGATTTCGTCATCCGAAGGATCGGGGTTCTGCGCCAGCAGCGCCGCCGCCGCCATGATCTGCCCCGATTGACAATAGCCGCATTGCGCAACCTGCTGTTCGATCCAGGCGGCCTGCACGGGATGGGGCGCGTCGGGCGTTCCCAGCCCCTCGATGGTGGTAATCTCGCCCTCGATATCGCCGATCAGGGTCTGGCAGGCCAGCACGGCCTGCCCGTCAACATGCACCATGCAGGCCCCGCAGGCCGCGACGCCACAGCCATATTTCGTCCCGGTCAGGCCCAGCACATCCCGCAGCAGCCAGAGAAGCGGCATGTCGGGGTCAGCCTCGATCCGGCGGGCAAGTCCGTTGATCCTCAGCTCCATGCGCGAAAGCTAGGGTCTGGCCGCCATTGCCGCAAGACCGGCGTGAGATCAGGGTGCGCCCCGCCGGCAAGCTTTCGCCCAACGATGCGAAAGGGCCGCGATCCCTGCGGATGCGGCCCCGATGCGCCCAGACCGCAAGGCCCGGCAGTCAGGCAGATCTTACTTGATCTTGCCTTCCTTGTATTCGACGTGCTGACGGACGACCGGGTCATATTTGCGCACGGTCATCTTTTCGGTCATGGTGCGGGCGTTCTTCTTGGTGACGTAGAAGTGCCCGGTGCCGGCGGTCGAGTTCAGCCGGATCTTGATGGTGGTCGGCTTCGCCATATCTATCGCTCCTGCTTCGGGGCAATCGCGCGCCGCAAACCCCGTGAATTCCGTATGGAAGCCGCCTTTTATCCGCCAAGGCGGCGAAGTCAACCGCGAATCCGGGCTTTTCGTCGGGGGCGGCGCGAAAGCCCGTCGAAACGGGCGGCATCGATGTGCGGAGGGCCTGTAAGCCGGATCCTGTCCACCGCGTTCTGCGGCTGGATGGCCATTCATCTGGCCCGCCCGTTGCCGGACGGATCTAGCTGCCTACCCGGATCTGCTGGGGCAAGGCGGCCCCGCGGGTTTCCCCGCGCGCGATCCCTATTCGGCATTGCTCCCGGTGGGGCTTGCCATGCGGGCGCTGTTGCCAGCCCCCCGGTGGGCTCTTACCCCACCGTTTCACCCTTACCCATCCGGGGATGGGCGGTCTGTTCTCTGTGGCGCTTTCCCTGGGGTTGCCCCCGCCGGGCGTTACCCGGCACCGTTGCCTCGTGGAGTCCGGACTTTCCTCGACAGGACAAGCCTGCCGCGGCCATCCGGCCCTCCGCACAAGTCCGGATATCGCGCAGGCGGCAGGGCGGGTCAAGAGCAGCGCCGTCAGACCGGCCCGAAGGCGGCCAGGCGCGCGGCAACCTGCCGGTCGGCGCGGGTCTCGGGGCCCTTGCCCCAGGGCCTGTGCCGAAGCCGAAAGGCAGCAAGCCGGGTCGCGGGCGCAGAGGGGGGATAGCCCAGCCTGTCCAGGCTGGGCGCAAGCGGCGGGTCCGGATCATCGGGTCGGGGGCGCACGAAACGGGCAAACCCCTGAAAGGCCAACGATTCCCAGTCGAAGCGGGGCCCAGGGTCGATCTTGCGCTCTGGCGCCAGGTCGGAATGAGCGATCACCCCCGAAGGCGGGATCTGCCATCGCGCCATGATCGCAGCCAGCAAGGTCTCCAGCGCGCGCATCTGCGCGCAGCCAAAGGGCCGGTCGCCAGGATTGACGATCTCGATTCCGATACTGCGGGAGTTCACATCACCGCGCCCCTGCCAGGCACCCGAGCCCGCGTGCCAGGCCCGCCGCGTCTCGCAGACAAGCTGTTCGACCGCGCCTTGCTCGTCGATCAGCCAATGGGCGCTGACCTGCGCCGCCGGGTCGCAGAGGCGAGCGCGAGCCGAGGCGCCATCCGTCATGCCCGTGTAGTGCAGAACGACCAGTTCGGGGCGCTGGCCCCTTCGGTCGCCATGATTCGGGCTGGGAAAGACCTTGCCTGTCAGGGCGCCGTTCCCTGCTTCTGCCCGGTCTGTGTTCGGGGCTGAGACGTATGGAACGGGCGCGCCAGCGGGATCGCGGCGGGCGTGTCCGCACCGGTGGTCAGCGCGGCCTCGCGGGCGGCGCGATACTGGCCATAGGGGCTGGCCGTGGCCGGATAATTCGGGTTCCAGCCCGCATGTTCATTGCACCCGGCCAAAGCCAGGATCGTCACCATCACGAAAACGCGCATCGCTTCCCCTGTCCCTGGTCGGGGCCAGCCTACCACCAGCGGTCCGGCTTGGCCACAAAACCCGCAGCGCGCTCCAGCACCTGAGCCTGATTCAGCAGGTCGCCCTCTTCAAAGGGCCGGCCGAACAATTGCAGGCCAAGCGGCAGGCCCTGCGCATCCTGCCCCACCGGCACCGCGATGCCCGGCAGGCCCGCAAGGTTCAGCGTCACGGTGAACACGTCGTTGAGATACATCTGCACCGGATCGCCCTTGTCCACCGAGCCAAGCGGAAAGGCCGCCGAAGGCGTGGCGGGCGCCAGGATCGAGTCGATCCCTGCCGCGAAGGCCTGGTCGAAATCGCGCCTGATCAGGGCGCGCACCTTGCGGGCACGGTTGTAATAGGCATCATAAAAGCCCGCCGACAGCACATAGGTGCCGATCATGATGCGGCGCTGCACCTCGGGGCCGAAACCCTCGGCGCGAGTCTTTTCATACATTTCGGTGATGCCATCGCCCTGGCTCAGCCTGGCACGATAGCCATAACGCACGCCATCATAACGCGCGAGATTCGACGAAGCCTCGGCCGGGGCGATCACGTAATAGGCAGGCAGCGCGTATTTCGTGTGCGGCAGGCTGATATCGACGATCTCGGCACCCGCGTCGCGCAGCATCTCGGCACCCCGCCGCCAGAGAGCGTCGATGGCGTCGGGCAGGCCCTCCACCCGATATTCGCGCGGAATACCGATGCGCTTGCCCCGGATGTCGCCGGTCAGCGCGGCCTCGAAATCAGGCACGGGCAGATCGGCGCAGGTGCTGTCCTGGGGATCGGCCGAGGCCATCGCCCCCAGCATGATCGCCGCGTCGCGCACGGTGCGCGTCATCGGGCCGGCCTGATCCAGGCTGGAGGCATAAGCGATCACGCCCCACCGGCTGACGCGGCCATAGGTCGGCTTCAGCCCGACCGTGCCGGTAAAGGCCGCGGGCTGGCGGATGGATCCGCCCGTGTCGGTGCCGGTCGCCCCAAGGCACAGGTCTGCCGCCACGGCCGCAGCCGAGCCGCCCGAACTGCCGCCCGGCGTCAGCTGCGTCCCGCCGGGGCCGCGCCACGGGTTCACGGCGGGTCCGTAGCAGCTGGATTCGTTGGTCGAGCCCATGGCAAACTCGTCCTGGTTCAGCTTGCCCAGCATGACCGCACCCGCATCCCACAGGTTGCGCGTGACGGTCGATTCATATTCTGGCGTGAAGCCCTGAAGGATGCGGCTCCCCGCCTGGCTGGGCACGCCCTTGACGCAAAAGACATCCTTGACCCCCACCGGGATGCCGGTCATCGCTGTGGCCTCGCCCGCCCTGATACGCTGATCGGCGGCGCGGGCCATGTCGCGCGCCATGTCGGGTGTGCAGTGGACAAAGGCGTTCAGGGCCCCTGCGCCCTCGATGGCGGTCAGGCAGGCCTCGGTCAGTTCGATCGAGGTCAGATCGCCCTTGCGCAGCGCCTCGCGCGCCTCGGCAATGGTCAGGCTGTTCGGCTTCGTCATTCCACCACCTTCGGCACGGCAAAGAAGCCCTCGCGCGCATCAGGCGCGTTCGACAGGATCCGGTCGGCCATGCTGCCCGAGGTAACCTGATCCTTACGCCGTTTCAGGCGCATGGGCGTGACACTGGTCATCGGCTCGACGCCCGCGACATCGACTTCGTTCAACTGTTCCATGAAATGCAGGATGCTGCCAAGCTCGCGCGCCAGCGCCGGCAGGGCGGCATCATCGACCGCAATCCGCGCCAGATGCGCGACCTTGCGGGCCTGATCCTCGGTGATCGACATGACGGTTCCTTTCGCTGCCGCGGGTCTACTATTCCGCCGGGCCTGCCGCAAGCGGGGCCATGACCGAGATTGCGGCCCTGCCACGCCAAGGCTAGTGTGTCAGGGCAACCGAACAGGAGACGTGGATGGACTGGCTCGCCCCCGTCGATGCCTATTGCGAACGCACCGGACCGGAATACTGGTCCGAGCCGATCAACGCGCTGACGAACCTTGCCTTCATGATCGCGGCGATCCTCGTCTGGCGGCGCCTTTCCGGACCGGGCATGACCACGGGACGCGTGCTGACGGTCAATCTCTTCATCATCGGCATCGGATCCTGGCTGTTTCACACCCATGCCAACAGGTTGACCGGGCTGATGGATGTGGTGCCCATCGTGGCCTTCATCCTGATCTACGTCTTTGCCGCCACGCGCGATTATTTCGGGCTGCGGAACTGGCAGGCGGGGCTGGTGGCGGCGGGCTTCATCCCCTATGCTGCCATCACGGTGCCCCTGTTCCAGATGGTGCCAGGGCTGGGATCATCGGCGGCCTATGCGCCGGTGCCGCTGCTGATCCTCATCTATGCGGCACTGCTGCGCGACAGGTTGCCCGATACGGCGCGAGGGCTGGCGATCGGCGCAGGCATTCTGATCGCCTCGCTGACCTTCCGGACGCTGGACGAGCCAAGCTGCGCCGTCATTCCCTTCGGCACGCATTTCATGTGGCACATCCTGAACGCGGTGATGCTGGCCTGGATGATCGAGGTCTGGCGGCGCTTCGTCATAACGGGGCGCTGAGCGCGGCCTCACATTGGCGCGGGCCTCGCCTCCAGGCGCCGCTCGATCGCCTGCCAGATCGCCTCGGCCGCGTTGACGCCGTCGAAACGCTCAAGCTCCTGGATGCCGGTGGGAGAGGTCACGTTGATCTCGGTCAGCCAGCCGTCGATCACGTCGATCCCGGTAAAGATCAGGCCCTTCTCGCGCAGGACCGGTCCGAGACGGGCGCAGATCTCGCGCTCACGCGCGGTCAGTCCGACCTTTTCGGCGCGACCGCCGACATGCATGTTGGATCGCGCCTCGCCGGCCTGAGGTACGCGGTTTATTGCACCCACGACATCGCCATCGACCAGGATGATGCGCTTGTCGCCGCGCGTGACGGCGGGCAGGAATTTCTGCACGATGACAGGTTCGCGGTTGATGCCCGAAAACATCTCGACCAGCGACGAGAGGTTCGGATCGTCCGGCCGCAGATGGAATACCCCCGCGCCGCCATTGCCATAAAGCGGTTTCACGACGATGTCGCCATGCCGCCGGCGAAAGGCGCGAACAGCCTCCAGATCGCGCGCGATGAGCGTCGGCGGCGTCAGGTCGGGGAAATCCAGCACCATCAGCTTCTCGGGCGAGTTCCTGACCCAGAACGGATCGTTCACCACCAGCGTCCTTGTCGCGATCCGGTCCAGAAGATGCGTCGATGTCACATAGGCCATGTCGAAGGGCGGATCCTGCCGCAGCCAGACAACATCAACCTCGGCCAGATCAAGCTCTTGCCACGCGCCGAATTCCACGTGGTTGCCCTGCTGCCGGCGCAGGATGACAGACCGTCCACGCGCGATGATGCGCCCCTCGTCGTAGCGAAGCTGATCGACGGTATAATGAAACAGCCTATGCCCGCGCTCCTGCGCCTCGATCCCGATGCGGAAAGTGCTATCCGCAGTGATCGATACATTCTCGACCGGGTCCATCTGCAAGGCGACAAACAGGCTCATCTCGACCCCCTTTCATTCACGGAGGTTCTTGTCGCCCGTCGGATGAGGCAAGACAAGCCCGCTGGGTCAGTTTTCCCCAAACGCGTTGAAAAGCAGATCGACCCGGCCGGTGCGATCGACCAGGGCCAGATCGAAACGCATCGAACAGAGGCCGCCATGGCCCGTTCGATCACAATATTCCAATGCCGCCTGACAGATGCGGCGCATCTGCGCCCGCCCCAGACGCTCGGCGGCGATCGCATGAGTGGCGGCACTTTTGACCTCGACAAAGACGATATCATCGCCCTCGCGGAAGATCAGGTCGATCTCGCCGGAGGGGCTGCGCCAGCGGCTGGCAAGCAGCGTGGCGCCCCGCGACAGATAAAGACGCTGAACGACATCCTCGGCCAGCAGACCAGACAAGGCCGCGACACGGCCACGTTCGCGACGGACAAGGGGAACCGGCTGCGCTTCGATCCGGCCGACGAAATTCTCAAGTCCCATCCGCTCCTCCCGCCTCGGGTCGGTCCTGCCGCCCCTCCTGATCGCGCCCCAGCACCAGCGCGCGTTGATAAAGGTCACGTCGCGGCAGCCCGAATTCCTCGGCTGCCTGTTTGGCGGCGTCCCTGACAGACAGATGTGCCATCAGGTCACGCAGCCGGCTATCCACCTGATCTGCCTCCGGCGCGGGCGGCGTCGCCCGGTCCAGAAGCACGACAATCTCACCCTTCAGGGCCGCCATTCGCGGGTCCGCCGCCAGTTCGGCGGCGCTTCCGCGGATGATCTCTTCGAACTTCTTCGTCAGTTCCCGTGCCACCACCGTATATCGATTCGGGTCAATTTCGCAGAGATCTTCCAATATTCGATTAACGCGCCTCGGACTCTCAAAGAAGATCAGCGTGGCGTCGGTCCATATCCATTGCTCCAGCCAGGCACGGCGGGCCGCCTCGGTCGGCGGCGGGAATCCCAGAAAAAGGAAACGGTCGCTTGGCAGGCCAGACAGGCTGAGGGCCGCAAGCGCGGCCGAAGGGCCGGGCAGCACATGGACCCGGTGGCCTGCCTGCGCGGCGTCGCGTGCAAGGCGATAGCCCGGATCGGCCACGAGGGGCGTGCCTGCATCTGACGCATAGGCTATGCTGGCACCTGCCGCCAGTGCGGCCAGCAGGACGGGTCGGGCGCGATCTCCGTTATGGTCGTGATAGGACAGCAGCCTCCGCCTACGCAGCGGCACGCCGTGAATGTCCATCAGATGCCGTAGTGTCCGCGTGTCCTCGGCGGCCAGAAGGTCGGCCGAGTTCAGCACATCCAGCGCCCGCAGCGTGATGTCACGCGCAGTCCCGATCGGGGTTGCGACCAGATAGAGGCCGGGATCCAGCCGCAAGGCCTCGACATGGGCGACAAGGCGCGAGGGCAGGTTCAGTTCCATGCGGTCGGTCGGTTCGGACATGGCGTATTCCTTCTTGCGGGGGCCCGATTGCCAAGTCTGGGCCAAGCGCCTAGTCTGCCGCCAAGCCGTTCATGCGCGATCAACAGGGGATTTTCACATGTTTGCATCCGCGACAAGCGGGACCACAAGCGGTCTTCGCAGCCTTTTCATTCGGGGTGCCGCAATCATCTCGGGCCTGTTTCTCGCTGCATGTGAGCCCAGCGGGGGGACGGGGCAGGCCAGCGGCCCCGAAATCGGGCAGTTGATCGCGCCAGGAGAGCCGGTGCGCGTCGCGCTCCTGGTTCCGGGCGGCTCTGGCTCGGCCGATCTGGACTGGTTGGCGCGCAGCCTGCGCAATGCCGGCCGGATGGCGGCGGCCGACGCACAGGGCACGGCCATCGACCTGCGTGTCTATGACAGCGGCACCAGCCCCGATACTGCTGTCGCCCAGGCCAATGCCGCCGCCGATGCGGGCGCGCAAATCATCCTGGGACCGCTTTTCGCCGAATCGGCCAATGCGGTCGGACGCGCCATGCTACCGCGCAACATCAATGTCCTGTCCTTCTCGAACAACACCCAGGTCGCGGGTGGCAATGTCTTCATCCTGGGCAACAGCTTCGAGAACGTCGCCGACCGGCTGGTCTCGCACGGGCTCTCGCAGGGCAAGCGCAACGTGCTGCTGGTGGCCGAGGACGATGTTGCAGGTCAGCTTGGCGCCCGGGCTATCGAGCGCGCGATTGCCCGCAAGGGCGCACGGCTGGCGGGCCGGGTGGATCATCCGGTCTCGGTCACGGGGATCGACAACGCCACGCCGCGCATCGTCAGTGCCGCCCGCTCGGGTCAGGTGGACGCGATCTTCATGACGGCCAACAACCAGGCGGTGCTGCCCTATCTGACCGAAAGTCTGGCGCGCGCCGGCGTCACCTCGCAGGCCACGCAACTGATGGGCCTGACACGGTGGGACCAACCCGCCGACCGGCTGTCCATGCCGCAACTGGCCGAGGGCTGGTTCGCGATCCCGGATCCCACGCTGATGGCGCAGTTCGAGTCCCGCTACCGTCAGGCCCATGGCGAGGCGCCCCATCCGCTGGCCTTTCTGGCCTATGACGGAACCGCAGCCATCGCCTCGCTGGCGCGGTCAGGGCGGCGCAATGCGCTGACGACGACCGGGCTGACGCAGCGGTCTGGTTTTTCAGGCGTGGGCGGCCTGTTCCGGCTGAACCGCGACGGCACATCCGAACGCGGCCTTGCCGTGGCCACGATCCGCAATGGGCAGGTTGTGGTGATCGACCCTGCGCCACGCAACGCGCGCGGGCTGGGATCGTGATCCAGCGCACGATCCGCCAAGCATGAGCGCGACCACCCATCCGGAGGCGCCCGATACGCTCGCCAACCCGCTGGATCTGCGCGCGGCCCTGGACGAGGCGATGAAGGGCCAGACCGAGCCGCGCCAGATCCGCGCCCGCAGCGTCGCGCTGATCGCCGAGGCGCGCGCCCGCGCTCTGGCAGAGATCGAAGCCGATTTCGCCCGCAATCCGCGCGCCGCGCGCGAGGCGGTGCGCGCCATTGCCGCGGTCACGGACAGCACGGTCATCGCCGTGCATCACGTGGCGACCACCTGGCTGCATCCGCAAAAAGCCAGCTCGGATTCCGAACGTCTGGCGGTGCTGGCAGTGGGCGGCTACGGTCGGGCCGAGATGGCGCCCGCATCCGATGTGGACCTTCTGTTCCTGACGCCCTGGAAGATCACGGCCTGGGCAGAAAGCGTCGTGGAATCGATGCTCTACATGATGTGGGATCTGAAGCTGAAGATCGGCCATTCGATCCGCAGCATCGACGATTGCCTGCGATTGGGTGAGGCGGACATGACGATCCGCACCGCGCTGGTCGAGAACCGGCTGGTGGCGGGCCATGCGCCGCTGGCGCTGACACTGCGCGACCGGCTCTGGTCGGAATTGTTCGAACGCACCATCCCCGAATTCATCGAGGCCAAGCTGGATGAGCGCGCCGCGCGCCATGCCCGGCAGGGCGGCCAGCGCTATGTCCTCGAACCCAACGTCAAGGAGGGAAAGGGCGGCCTGCGCGACCTGCAGACGCTCTACTGGATCGCCAAATACATCCACCGCGTGGACCGGGCGGTGGAACTGGTCGATCTGGGTGTTTTTACCCGCGACGAACATCTGGCCTTCTGGCAGGCCGAGGATTTCCTCTGGGCGGTGCGCTGCCATCTGCATCTGATCGCCGGCCGGCCGGTCGATGTGCTGTCCTTCGACATGCAGGTCGAGGTCGCGCGCCGCATGGGCTATGCCGACGGCCCGGCGCGGCGCGCGGTCGAATTCTTCATGCAGGATTACTTCCGCCACGCCACCCGCGTGGGCGAGCTGACCCGGGTCTTTCTGACCGCGCTGGAAACCCGCCATGTGCGGACCGCGCCGGTGCTGGGGCGGCTGTTCCGGCGCAGGCGCAAGATGCGGGCGGGGTTCATCGACCAGCAGGGGCGGCTGTCCTACGAGAACGAGGCGCAGTTCCTGGCGGATCCTCTGAACATCCTGCGCCTGTTCGAGGAAGCCTTGCGCACCGGCATCCTGATCCATCCCGACGCGATGCGGCTGGTGGCGGCGAACCTGCACCTGATCGACGACAAGGTGCAATCCGACCCCGAGGCCACGCGCATCTTCATGGACCTGCTGCTGAAGCACGGCAATCCCGAGCGCGCGCTTCGGCGCATGAACGAACTGGGCGTGCTGGCCGCCTTCATCCCGGAATTCGAGCCGGTCGTGGCGATGATGCAGTTCAACCACTATCACCACTATACGGTGGACGAGCATTCGATCCAATGCGTCGCCGCCCTGGCCGAGATCGAGCGCGGCGAGCATCCCGCGGACCTGCCGCTATCGTCAGAGATCATGCGGGCGGGCGGCATCAACCGCCGCGTCCTTTATCTGGCGACGCTGCTGCACGATATCGGCAAGGGCCGGCCCGAGGATCACTCGATCCTTGGGGCCCGGATCGCGCGTCGGATCGCGGCGCGGTTCGGCTTTGCCCAGGATGACGTGGACACGGTCGAATGGCTGGTGCGCCATCATTTGCTGATGTCGGATGTGGCGCAGAAGCGCGACATCGCCGATCCCCGCACGCTGCGCGACTTCGCCAAGGCGGTCAAGACCCGCAAACGGCTGGACATGCTTCTGGTGCTGACCGTTTGCGACATTCGCGGCGTCGGCCCGGGCACCTGGAACAACTGGAAGGCCGCGCTGCTGCGCAAGCTGCATCAGGAAACCGCCGCCGCGCTGGAAAACGGGCTTGAGGAACTGAACCGCGACCGCCGCCAGGCCGAGGCCAAGCGCAGCTTGCGCCACATGCTGGTCGCCAGGGGCTGGGATGCGCGCGACATCCGGGCCGAGCTTGCGCGCCATTACGACAGCTACTGGCCGGGCCTGACCACCCGCACGCAGGCCAGCTTTGCCCAGATGTTGCACCAGATCAGCCCCGATGAAATCCGCATCGAGATGCGCGCCGATCCCGACCGGGACGCGACCGAGGCGGCCTTTGTTCTGGCCGACCATCCGGGGATCTTCTCGCGGCTGGCCGGGGCGCTGACGCTGATGGGCGCGAATGTGGTCGATGCGCGCACCTACACGACGCGCGACGGTTATGCGACAGCGGTGTTCTGGGTGCAGGATGCCGAGGGCCACCCCTTTGCCGAGGATCGCCTGCCCCGGCTGCGCCAGACCATCCTGCGCACCCTTGCGGGGGAAATCGTCGCCCGAGACGCTTTCGCGACCCGCGACAAGCCGAAGAAGCGCAACCGCGAATTCCGCTTTCCGACGCATATCACCTTCGACAACGAGGGCAGCGACATCTACACGATCATCGAGGTGGATACCCGCGACCGGCCCGGCCTGCTTTACGATCTGACCCGGACGCTGGCGGCGAACCATATCCAGATCGTCAGCGCGGTCATCGCAACCTTCGGGGCGCAGGTGGTGGACAGCTTCTATGTCAAGGACATGTTCGGGCTGAAGCTGCACAGCGCGGCCAAGCGCGACGCATTGGAAAAGAAACTGCGTGCGGCAATCGCCGACGGGGCCAAACGGGCAGAGGCTTGATTCATGAAAACCGGACTGGTGCGCGGCTTCCTCGCCGTGGGAAGCTGGACCTTCCTGTCACGGCTGACGGGCTTTGCCCGCGACATCCTGATGGCGCGCTGGCTGGGCAGCGGCACGGTCTCGGACGCCTTTTTCGTTGCGCTGGCCTTGCCCAACATGTTCCGCCGGTTTTTCGCCGAAGGGGCCTTCAATACGGCTTTCGTGCCGATGTTCTCGAAGAAGCTGGGCGACCGACAGGATGCGGCGGGCTTCGCGGGTGACGCCTTCAACGGGCTGTTCTTCTGCACGCTGGTCCTGACCGCCATTGGCATGATCGCGATGCCCGGCCTTGTCTGGCTGATGGCGGCGGGGTTTCAGGGCGATGCGCGTTTCGATCTGGCGGTCGAATATGGCCGGATCATGTTCCCCTATATCCTGCTGATCTCGCTTGCGGCGATGATCTCGGGGGTGCTGAATGCGAATGGCCGCTTTACCGCCGCCGCCGCCGCGCCGGTCCTGCTGAACCTGCTGTTTCTGGCCGCGATGGCGCTGGCGCGGGTGATGGGCTGGGATATCGGCCTGACGCTGGCCTGGGCCACGCCGCTGACCGGCATCGCGCAGCTTGGCCTGGTCTGGTGGGATGCGCACCGCAACGGCTGGACCTTCCTGCCCCGCCTGCCCCGCCTGACCCCCGAGATGCGGCGGCTGGTGCGGGTGGCCATGCCCGCCATTCTGGCCGGGGGCGTGGTGCAGATCAACCTGCTGGTCGGCCGCCAGGTCGCCTCGCGCTACGAGGGCGCGATCTCGTGGCTGAACTATTCGGACCGGCTTTACCAATTGCCTCTTGGCATTGTGGGGGCGGCGGTGGCGGTGGTGCTGCTGCCCGAACTGGCGCGGCGACTCGAAGCCGGGGATGCGGCCGGCGGTCAGGCGGCCTTCAACCGGGCGACCGAATTCGGCCTGTTCCTGACCCTGCCCGCGGCCTTTGCCATCGCGGTGATCGCCGAACCGATGGTCAGCACGCTGTTCGAGCGCGGCGCCTTCACCGCATTCGACACACAGCAGACGGCGGCGGCGCTTCTGGTCTATGCGCTTGGCCTGCCGGCCTTCGTGCTGCAAAAGATCCTGCAACCGCTCTACTTCGCGCGCGAGGATACGCGCACGCCCTTCCGCTATGCGGTCCATTCGATGATCGTGAACGCGGTCGTGGCCTTCGGGCTGATGCCGCTGATCGGCTTTCTGGCGGCGGCCCTGGCCACGACGCTGGCGGCCTGGGTCATGGCGGCGCAACTGTGGTGGGGCAGCCGCGCGATGGGCGAGGCGGTGCGCGTCGATCCCCGCCTGCGCCGCGCCCTGCCCCGGCTTCTGGCGTGCTCGGCGCTGATGGCGCTGGCGCTGTGGTTCCTGCGCGAGGGTCTGACCGACTGGCCGCGCATTCCCGCGCTGGCGATCATGGTCTTCGGGGGCGCGGCGCTTTACTTCGCGCTGGCCTTCGTGATCGGCGGCTACCGCCCATCCGAGCTGAAAGCCGCCCTGAGGCGCGGTTAGCGCTGGCGGATCTGCGCCAGCGCACGTTTCAAACCGCCATCGACCAGCAGGAAAGACAACAGGAAACCGACGCCAAAGCCCGCGATCTCGGCGATCCAGCCGTGACCTTGCACGCCCTGGACCAGACCGAAGATTAGCTGGAACAGCAACAGCATCCCGATCAGCAGGAAGGCCCGCAGCCGGTTCGCATTCTCGGCTGCAAGCCGCGTCCACAGCAGGAAGGTAAAGGCCCCGACAAGCCCGTAAACCGCCGGATAGCCCCCGATCAGCGGCGCATTGCGCGCCCCGATCAGGGGCAGGATGGCGGCATGGATCAACGCGCCGCCGATGGCCGATCCGAAGAACAGCGCCAGCACCGCCCAGGGACGGAAGTTCTGCGCGACCATGTTGCCGAGCGCCAGCGTGAAGACCACCACGAACAGCGCATGTATCAGCGAGACGTGAACGAAGCTGAAGCTGAGCGCGCGATAAAGCTGGCCGGTATCGACAATGCCGAATTGCCATAGACGCTGCGCCAGTTCCGGCGGAAAGGCCGCCATGCGGATCGCATCCAGCCGCAGCCCGACCCCCTGCGCGCCGCCGATCACGCCCCAGGCGCCAAGGGCAAAGGCCGCCTCCAGTGCCAGGATGGGCAGGGCCAGAAGCCAGATCACCGGCGGCAGCGGGTTCAGCGGCGATTGCGTCAGCATCGAGGGGTCACGCATCGGTATTTCCTTGGCGGTTGCGAACGGATCGGCCAACCGCTAAGCCACGAGCCAGGAAATTCCAAGGCAGGCCGCTCATGTCCGACCCGATCAACGCATCCTTCCGCCCGCGCATCTTTTCGGGCATCCAGCCCTCGGGCGGGCTGACGCTTGGCAATTACCTTGGCGCGCTGAAACGCTTTGCCGCGCTTCAGGGAGGCGAGGCCGAGACGATCTATTGCATCGTCGATCTGCACGCGATCACCGTCTGGCAGGATCCGGACGCCTTGCGCAACCGTATCCGCGAAGCGGCGGCGGCCTTCATGGCTGCGGGCGTGGACCCGGCGCGATCGGTCCTGTTCAATCAGTCCCAGGTCAGCGCCCATGCCGAAATGGCCTGGCTGTTCAACACGGTCGCCCGCGTCGGCTGGATGTATCGGATGACGCAGTTCAAGGACAAGGCCGGCAAGAACACCGAGAATGTCAGCCTGGGCCTTCTGGCCTATCCGGCGCTGATGGCGGCCGACATCCTGACCTATCAGGCGACCGCGGTGCCTGTGGGCGAGGATCAGAAACAGCATCTGGAACTGACCCGCGACATCGCTGCCAAGTTCAACCACGACTACAAGGTCAATCACTTCCCCATCCCCGAGCCCCTCATCGAGGGCGTGGCGACCCGTGTCATGTCGCTGCGCGACGGGTCGCGGAAGATGTCGAAATCCGACCCCTCGGATGCCAGCCGCATCAACCTGACCGACGATGCCGACACGATCGCGCAAAAGATTCGCAAGGCGCGCACCGATGCCGATCCGCTGCCCGGCCAGATGGACGGCCTCAAGGACCGTCCCGAGGCGCGCAACCTGGTCAACATCTATGCCGCCCTTGCCGATCAGACCCCCGATCAGGTTCTGGCGCGCTTCGAAGGTCAGGGCTTTGCCAGCTTCAAGCCTGCCCTGGCCGAGATCGCAGTCCAGGTATTGTCCCCGATCACCCGCCGCATGAGCGAATACATGGCCGACCCCGCTCAGATCGACCGCATCCTGGCCGATGGCGCTGAGCGCGCCGACGCCATCGCGCGCCCGATCCTGGAAAGGACCAAGGACATCATGGGTCTGCTGAAAACGCGCACATGATCGGATGACCGGGTGCTGATGGGGGATATCCCGGAACCGGATGCAGGCTGCCCTCCTGGCGGTAGCGACAAGTGCAGGAAATCGTCGGCATCGTGACGACATGCTCATCCATGCGCTTCGGTTGGGAACAGCCAATGTGGCGAAGTTCTGCCCCGGACCCCGGCTAGACAGCAGAAGCTCAAAGTGCCGGCTGGCGACCGCGGTTGGCGCAACGTGGGTGCAAGGACGCAGTGTCGAAGTCCGATAGCAAGGTCGCACGACATCAAACGAAAAGGGGCTCTGCTCCATCATCGCCCTTACCGGCCCGGCAAGGCGCCTGGCGCCTTTGCCCATCCGACCGTCCCTACGGCGCAGCCTTATATCCTGCTGAACTACCTCGGGAAACCGCGCGACGTAATGATCTTGGCCCATGAACTGGGCCAATGGCGTCCACCAACGCTTGGGTTTGTCCCCATATAGGGGATTTTCGGCCGGTCTGACTGGTGATTCACTCTCTGGCGATAGAGGATGGGATGGCGCGATTTGATCCGACGGATTTCGGATGGGGCCTGATCCTGTCCCTTCTTCCCAACAACCCGCGCGGGGTGGCGCAGATGGATGACAGGCGCGTGCCGAACGGCGTTTTCCGGATGCTGAGAGCGCGCTCGCCGTGGCGCGACCTGCCCGGGCGGTATGGCCCCTGCACGACCGTCTGCAACCGCTTCAGACGCAGCGACTCTGCTGCACAACTCAGCTGAGCTGCGTAGTATCCCCATAATCAAGCGCCTTCTGCGTTCCATTTTCGGGAATGTCCCGCCCGATGTTGAACTTCGTGGGGTGAGGGGTGGCGTTGCTCTCGCTGAGCCGCAGGCTCGGGGTGTCCAATCCAAAC
>NZ_JAHYSR010000049.1 GCF_019431455.1 Paracoccus bogoriensis | reverse complement strand
CACCGCCGCAACGCAAGAGGGCCGCCCTTTCGGACGGCCCTCTGTTTCATGTCGCGCGGATCACTCGATGATCTTCGAGACGACGCCGGCGCCGACGGTGCGGCCGCCCTCGCGGATGGCAAAGCGCAGCTTTTCTTCCATCGCGATGGGCGCGATCAGTTCGACCTCGAACTTCAGGTTGTCGCCCGGCATCACCATCTCGGTGCCCTCGGGCAGCTTCACCGTGCCCGTCACATCCGTCGTGCGGAAGTAGAATTGCGGGCGGTAGTTCGCGAAGAACGGCGTGTGGCGGCCACCTTCTTCCTTGGTCAGGATATAGGCCTCAGCCTCGAACTTCGTATGCGGCTTCACCGAGCCAGGCTTGCACAGAACCTGACCGCGCTCGACCCCGTCACGCTCGATGCCGCGCAGCAGCGCGCCGATGTTGTCGCCCGCCTCGCCGCGGTCCAGCAGCTTGCGGAACATCTCGACGCCCGTGCAGGTCGTCTTCTTCGTCGGGCGGATACCCACGATTTCAAGCTCGTCGCCCACGTTCACCGCGCCGCGCTCGACACGGCCGGTCACAACCGTCCCGCGGCCCGAGATCGAGAACACGTCCTCGATCGGCATCAGGAAGGGCTGGTCCACAGCGCGCTCGGGCGTCGGAATGTATTCGTCCACCGCCTTGATCAGCGCGCGGATCGAGTTCTCGCCGATCTCGGGGTCACGGCCTTCCATCGCCGCCAGCGCCGAGCCCTTGATGATCGGAATCTCGTCGCCCGGATAGTCGTAGGAGGACAGAAGCTCGCGCACTTCCATCTCGACCAGTTCCAGCAGTTCCTCGTCATCCACCTGGTCAACCTTGTTCAGATAGACGACCATGTAGGGGATGCCGACCTGACGGCCCAGCAGGATATGTTCGCGCGTCTGCGGCATCGGGCCGTCAGCGGCGTTCACCACCAGGATTGCGCCGTCCATCTGGGCGGCACCGGTGATCATGTTCTTCACGTAGTCGGCGTGGCCCGGGCAGTCCACATGCGCGTAGTGGCGCGACTCGGATTCGTATTCGACATGCGCGGTCGAGATCGTGATCCCGCGGGCCTTCTCTTCGGGCGCGCCGTCGATCTGGTCATAGGCGCGGAACTCGCCGAAATACTTCGTGATCGCCGCCGTCAGCGTCGTCTTGCCGTGGTCAACGTGACCGATCGTGCCAATGTTGACGTGCGGTTTCGTCCGTTCAAACTTTGCCTTTGCCAT
>NZ_JAHYSR010000048.1 GCF_019431455.1 Paracoccus bogoriensis | reverse complement strand
GTGTGGTAATCCTGTTCATGGATGGCTCCCTTTGTTGGTGATGTTCACAGCACCCAACAGGGCACATTGCGATGCCGCAGGCGCGGCCATCCACGCCATCAATGGCGTTCCCGCCCTCGATCCATCCCCGCCACGAGAGTGGCCGCGGCGAAGGTTTCCCGTTCGACATGGCCCATAGCACGATATCCGGGGATGGCGAGCCCGAGGTCGAGACCGCCAGCACCGGAACAGAGCGAGAGGCCGAAGAGACATGCGTCTCCGGCCCCGGAAGCTTCCCCTGAGGAAAGTAAAGCCATGTCATGCATGTCACGCCCCGGTCTTGCGCTTTCGCGCAGGTTCGGGGGCGGTGTCCGTAGCCGGGGGATCAGCGGGGGCTTCGGCATCGTCGCCCAGCCGCGCGGCCTTCACCTGCGCGAAGGTCCGGCCGTCGCCGTCGAGGATGGCCTCCTTGCCGGTTTCGGCCTGCCAGCGTTCCACGGCGACATCGACATAGGCCGGGCTGATCTCGATCACGTAACTTCTGGCCGACCGACGCGCAGATGGAGCGGTTGAAGCCGTTCTTTCCGAGGGTGAGGAAGATCCGAAATCGGCCCAGTGGGGGCTGTTGAAGAAGTCGTTTCAGGCCGGCATCGCAATCGGTCGGGCTTCGCGCCTTTGGAGGATGGAACAAGGAAACAGCAGCACGGCCGCTGCCAGCTTCTTCAGGTTCATGGCGGTGGCGGTCAGCAGGGCCTGGATCTTCATGTTCTCGAGGCCCCTGCGGATGGCTCTGGCAAGGCCGTGCAGCGTCTTTGCCGTGCCATGCGTGCCTTCGACGCGCCAGCGATGCCGGGTGTAGATCGCGTGGTCGTCCTGGCTCCAAGCCAGGCGCCTGCGTCGAGCGCGTGAGGCACGCCGCGTGGTTGGTGACGATGTGCACCCGCCGGGAGGGCGCGCCCTGGGGCAGGCACTGCGCCTTGAGGGGACAGCGCGCGCAGTCACGCCGATCGGCGCGATACCATTTGCCGGATTTCCTGCCGGTTCTCGGGGTCAGACGCTTCTTTGCCGGGCAGCGGACCACATCGTGATGCGGATCGTACTTGAACCGCTCGGTGGGGAACCCCTGCGCCCCCTTGCGACGGGGGCGCGCAAGGGTGGGATGACGGCATCGATCCGACGGTCTTCGAGGGCGGCATAGACCCGACCCACGCCATAGATGGTGTCCGCGGTGATCCGGTCAGGGGCCACTCCGAGAGTGTCTTCGATGACGTCGAGGCGCTCCTCGAACCGGCCCGCGTCGTGTTCCTCGCCCGTCACGATCTCCACGTCGGCCAGGATGCCTTCAAGGTCGTCCACCGCCGTGTGCTGCTTGTAGGCCGGGCGCAGCGGGGCCTTCGCCGACGTTGCCATGCTCGCGTCCGGGTCCGTGCGGCAGAGCGTCTTGAACCCGGCCAGCTCGCGCGCGTCACGCTCGGCGTCGTTGGCCGCCTCGAACGCATCGAGGTGACGCGCGACCAGTGCATCCATGCTGACATTCGCCCGGATCAGGCTGGCGTCGATGTGAACGGTTT
>NZ_JAHYSR010000047.1 GCF_019431455.1 Paracoccus bogoriensis | reverse complement strand
GATCTGGACCATGCTCCAGCGTCGGGAAACCTTCGATCCTGATCGCAAAGCAGCTTGACTGGCCCATTACGCAGCTTTCAGTCCCTTTGTCAGAAGCTCCTCGACCTGCTCCCTGGGCCACCGCGACGCGCGGCCAATCTTCCGGGGCTTGGGGAACCGGCCTTGCCTGACCCATCGGTGAATGGTCTCGGTCGAGATTTGCGCCATCGCGGCGATATCGTTGACGGTCAGCAGATTAGGGTCTTTGTCCATGTCTTTTGCCTCTTTGTGTGATCGTTACCGCACAAGTGCTAAGGCCCTCGCCGCGCCGAATCCTCTGGCGGGATTTCCACCGCCTGAGGATCGTTTCAGATCACGGCACAACCAGTGCCCGCGCCTCGGCCCACAGCGCCCGGTGGTCGCCCTCTTCGATCTCGAAGGCGCCGAACGCGCTCAGGGCTGACGCCTTGGCGATCCAGTCCGCCGGGCCGGTGCAGGGCTCGGCCGCGATCTGACGGTCGAGGGCTTGCCGGGCACCTGACAGGGCCTCGCAGCGATCCTCGGGGGCGCCCCAGGCATAGGCGGCGCGCTCCTCGGCCTCGACGGCGGCCCAGCGGCGAAACAGCATCATCAGGGGGCTTTCCGGGGGCGGGGTCCCAGCGGCCGCAGCGGCGGCGTTCGCGGGTCTGGGATGATCCAGCGCGACGAAGGCGGCCAGCCGCCCCGCGGTGATGATCGCGCGGCGGTTCATTCGTTGCTCTCCTCGATCTGGTTTCCGGTTATGAAGTCGGACAGTTCCTTGACGCTGACGAAGGTGGCGGCGCCGCGCTTGTAGATCGTCACATGCCCGGCGGCGGCCCAGCGATAGACGGTCGCGCGGTGGATGCCGAAAAGCTCGGACACGCGCGCCGGGCGGATGAACAGGGGAAGCGGGCGGTTCATCGGGCGGCCCCCGCTTCCTCGATCCTAACCCGCCGGTCAGTGATGCCGATAGCATCCCCGAGAGCATCAACCAGCGCGCCGCGCTGTGCGAGATGCCGCACCAGGCGCGCGCGCCGGACGGGGCAAGTCTCGGCGTCGATTTCGCTCAACCGCCTCCTAAGCTCGACAAGCTTGCGCCGGCCGGCGCTTGCGGGTGTGACAGGTGGTTCGCTCCTTTGGGCAAAGGGCTTGTGCGGATCGTGGTTTCTGGTCATTGTGATCTCCGAATTCCAAGGCTCTGGGTTCAAGAGGCCGCGTCAGGGGTGCCACCCTACGCGGCCTCACTTTTGCCCGTGGTGCAGGACGAAGCGGGCGCATGCGCCTTTGAGGCGGCGTTGTGCGTTGTAGGCGGCGCGCTTGGCCTTCTCGGACCGGTCATAGACCACGCGCGTCTCCTGTATCATCATCGCCCATTCGGGGCTGTCGCGCTCGATGCGGGTGATCCGGCGCCGCCCCTTGGAGGTCTTGCAAGCGCAGTCCAGGTCATGCTGGGCGGCCTCGGCCGCGACGGCATGATGCGCCAAGGCGATTTCGGCAATCTCGATCATCCGCGCCGCTCGGCCCCGCCAGGGCGGCGGTATCTGCGGATGTGCTCACACCATAATGCAAACCAGAATGGTTCATTGCTCTATCCTCTTTCGGGGGTTCAGTGCTGCGGTGTCCTGGTCGATGCCTCGGCCTCGGTCTGCTTTCGCAGCATCAAGGTCCACTTGCGCGGTGACAGACCGGCGTTCGCGGGCGGCGATCTGCTTGAGCGTTTCCAGCAGATCGGCCGGGACGTTCAGCTTGAAATGGCGGGTTTCCGGTTTTCGAGATTCACCTTTCTATAGACCGTTTGCGGTCCATAATAGACCGTTGCGTCAAGGACCAGATTGGAGCATGAGCTATCCATGACCCAAGGTGCGACCGTTCCCTTCAAGCTCAACATCCCGGCTGGCCTGAAGGACCGGCTTTCCGAGGCGGCGGCGCGCAGCGGGCGAAGCCTCACGTCCGAGATCATCACGCGGCTCGAGGCCTCGATTTCGATATCCGATGAAGGGGGGCTGGCTTTCACGCTCGACTCGCTTGAGCGGTTCGTGATTGGGGTTGTTCAGGGTGAGACGGAAGCCCTCGCGCAGCGCGTCCGCGATCTCGAGGCGCGCAAGGACGACTGACAGGACGGAAACCCGCCTGAACCGGCGCGCGGGTCATTCCCCATCCGCCCGGCATCCTGACTTTCACGCCGTTGGAGGAAAAGCCCGTCGGGCCTCCCAAAGTTCGGGGCGCTCTAGCGGCGGACACGCGATAGCGGCCGCCAGAAGGCCGCAGGGCGGCGCTGTGCGCTATCGGTGCAGCTTGATCACGTTCCCGCCTGCTTGGCGCAGATAGCCCGCCCAGGCGTCCAGCAGCTCGCGGTTCTGTTCCAGCAGGTCGGAACGCTGATAGGCCCGCTCGACCCGCGACCCAGTGACGTGAGCAAGGCTTAGCTCGGCAACCTCGCGCGGCGCGCGTGCGCTATCGGCCGCCCAGGTGCGGAAAGTGGTTCTGGAACCATGCGTCGTGATCCCCGAAACCCCCGTGCGCCCGCGCCGGGCAGAAAAGGCGTTGCTTGTCATGGGGCGGGCTGGACCTTTCGCCCGGCTGGGTGTCGGAAAGACCAGATCGGCGCCGATGCCGCGCACCTGGTCCAGCGCCTCTAGGGCAGGCGCAGACAGCGGGGCGCGGTGCGGGCGCCCCATCTTCATCCGCTCGGGCGGGATAACCCACAGATCGCCCTCGATCTTGGCCCAGCGCGCGCCGAGGACTTCCCCGGCCCGGCTGGCGGTCAGGATCAGAAAGCGATGCGCGGCGGCCGCGATGTCCTCTTGCGGCTCGAGCTGGGTGAAGAATGCGGGCGCCTCCTGCCAAGGCATCGCCGCGCGGTGCTTGACCTCAAGGCGCTGTGTTCCCATCGCGACCAGGGCAGGCGTCACCGGGTTCTCGCCGACGTAGTGCCCCTTGGCCTTCGCCCAGTCGAAAACCGCGCGGATGCGCTGGGCAACCCGGCGGGCGGTGTCGGGCTTCTTCGTCCAGATCGGGTTGAGGACGGCCAAGACATCCCCATGCGCCAGATCGGCAATGCTGCGGCGCCCGAGGCGGGGCAACACGTCCAGCTCAAGCGAATTCCACCATCGGTCAGCGTGGCCGGTGCTCGACCATTTGCCCCGGCGCGCCTCGAATGACTCGCGGGCAATTTCTCGGAAGCTCGGGCTTGTGCGCCCCCAGACCTCGCGGGGGTCTTTTCCCTCTGCGATGATCCGGGCGAAGTCGTCGCGCTTGGCGCGGGCTTGGGCCAGTGTCAGAACGGCCAGCCCCCAAGACCGAGTTCAGTGCGCTTGCCAAACAGGGTTGCCCGGTAAATCCAGCTTTTCGAACCGGTTGCCTTGACTTGCAGATAGAGGCCCGCGCCGTCTGGCAGCATCGCCGGACCTTTCGCCGCTTGCACCGCCCGCGCTGTCAGCTTGTCCCGAACCTTCATCCCGCCAGACCCACCATTAGTCCCACCATTGCGACAACGTGAGCCCGTTTTCTCAGGCTGTCGCATGTTATCGCATGTGCCACGGACTACTGAGGCGGTCCCCATTTCCCGGACAGATTCGCGGCGTTGCTAAGCTTGCCAGTTGATCATGCCGCCGCCTTCAGGTCTTGGCCCTGATGGGCCTCGACCGGTGCCCTCCCGCCAAGCGCCGAATGGGGGCGCTGGGTGTTGTAAAA
>NZ_JAHYSR010000046.1 GCF_019431455.1 Paracoccus bogoriensis | reverse complement strand
CCCCCGCAACCAGAATTCTGAAAAAATACAGCCTCTTAAGAGCCTCCCGATCGGGAGGCCTTTTGCGTTCCGCGCCGTGTCAACACTGTGTCAACAAGACGCTGGCGCCCCGTGTCAGCAGATGGCACCCGACTCAAGGACGGGCAACCGGCACGTAGAGGAACCGGAACTCCCCGAAGGCCCCATCGATGCGGGAATAGTCGGCCCACGTCATCCGGTATTCGCCCTTGAGGTTGATCGCCGTTTCCCGGCCCCGCTTGGTGCCCGCCCCCGTGTGCGGGGCCCAGTCGAGCAGACCGGTGACCGAACGTCCCTCGCGCAACGCGAAGGCGGCATCGCATGTGCTCAGCCCCCGAGGTCCGCGCCAGTAGGCCGGGTCGTTGGTGAGGGCGAGCACGGCAGCGGACGCGGTGGGACGCGCCGCCAGAAACTGCTCCATGCGCCAGACGTCCTTCAGGACGTCATAGCGCCGAATGTCCTGGGCGCCCTGTGGCTTCAGCGAGAATGGCTCGCCATCGACGTCGTAGTCGACGCGCTGGCACAGGTACTTCAGTTCCAGTGCCATCGCCTGTTCGCCATTCCTGATCAGGATGTCGATGGCGGCATTGCTCGGGCGGGCGAGCGGGTATTCGAGGCGCACCTGTAGATCCGGGTGCAGTTCCCGGATGTGCCACGCCAGTTCGTGCTGCAGGTCGGCCTCAGAGTGAAAGACGGGCCGACGCGCGGCGAGGTCGATGAGCAGGTGAGGGATGTCGAGGTCCAATCGGCGCTCCAACATTGCCGTGGGGTATCCGGAGCGCCGACGCTCTTTCCATTCTTTACTGAATGGCTCCGTCCATCTCAACAAGCAGACGGCCCGACAATGCTCCACGACTGTGTTCAAGACTGGAACACCCCCTCGGGATCAGGGGTCTGAGCCTGCAACGCCTGTTCCGGGGATCACGCTGCCGCCGTCGCCACCCCGTCCAGCCGCACCGCGACGCTGGTGATGCCGTTCCCGGCGGCCTCGGTGGCGATGCCGACGGGGAAGCGCCCAGCGCCGGTCGTGTTGACCTGCTTCGCCGTGTTGTCCCAGGCGACCCGCGCGCCGAATGCCAACACCGCCGCACTCGCCTTCGGCAGCCTGTAGACGCCGGTGGTGGCCAGTTCGAGGGGATCGCCCTCGGCGGCCGAGTAGGCGGCGATGCCGAAGATGTTGCCGACGATCAGCCCCTCGCCCGAGGCGATGCCGCCTGCGGGTGCGGGCACGGTGATGACGTGGCCGTTCTGGATGTCGGTCTTCATGGATTACAGCCCTTTCGAGGATTGGATGCGGACCACGGAGACACGCCCCGCGGCGCCCGCGATCTGCCGGTTGAGGTCCGCGAGCGCGGCGGCCATCTCGCCGTCGCTCGCGTAGGTGATCCGCTTGCCGTCGTATTCGACGGTGCGGACGCCCCGGTACCGCGAGGCCATCAGGGCGTCCCGCCAGGCGGTGAGCTGGGCGAGGTCGGCCATCACGCGCCCGGGTTCATGAACCAGCCGCGGTGGTCGATGAAGCCCGCGCCGAAATCGAGGATCACCCGGATCTCTACCCCGTCCACGTCCCAGCCCGAGCGGCTCTCGACCTGCGGGCCCTCGGCGCCCCAGAGATACGCGAACTCCAGCCCGTCGATCTCGCCCGGATCGGCGGGGACATACCAACGGGTGGCCGAGGACAGGCGCGGCTCGACCACCAGCGACAGCGACCCGGAGAACGGGTTCACATCCGCGGCCGTGGCGGGGGCGATGCTGGCCAGCCACTTCTCGGCCGTGGTCTCCAGCGCAGGCGGGACGAGCAGGTTGCGCGGCGTCACGCGGATCGTGCGATCCTCGATGCCCTTCTGCGTGCGCAGCGCCAGCCGGGCGGCCGAGAGCGTCGCGTCGGAGATCGCCGCACCGGTGCCCGCCTTGTTGCCATGGTCTGCGTGGAACAGCCTCTTGCCGTCGGACATCGTCGGGCCGTTGCCGCTGCCCGCCTCGAGGAGGGTGACGAGGATCCGCGCCTCGGTCTCGGCCGCGGCCTGGCCCATGCGGCGGGCGAGGTCCGCGAAGGCGCCGAGGTCGTCGTTGACCAGCACCTGCCGGGTGATGCCGATCTTCCGCGCCCAGGTCTCGACCTTGTAGGCCTCCCGCGCCTCGGCCATGGTCCCGGCCTTGATCTCGCCGTGCTCGTTCAGCTTCTCCAGCAGCGGGGCCTCGCCCAGCATGATCTTGTTCACCGCGCGGAAGTCGCGCGCCGTGGTCTGGCGGCCCAGGCGGCGGATGCCCGAGGGCGCGGCCTGGTAGGCGTCGCGCAGAACGCGGCCCACCGTGTCCCCGAGGATGATCGGGAAGTCCGAGGTCTTGTGCAGCGCGCGGGTGACGAGGCTCGCGGGCGACAGCGCCATGGTGGACTCGCCGCGCAGCGTCAGCAGTTCCTTCGCCATGTCCACCGGCGTGGCATAGGCATAGCGGCGGGCGGGCTCGCTCAGCTCGTGGCGCGGATTGATGCGGGCGTAGAGCGCCTCGCCCATCTGCCGGGCGCGCAGGGCCGGGTCGTCCTGGCTCTCGCCCATCTCGACGCGGACCTGCTCGGTGCGGATCGGGGGCGCGCTGCGCTTGGCCAGCGCGTCGAAGGCTGCGCGGCGAGCGGTGTCGGGATCGGCGCCTCCGTCGATCTGGCCGTCGATCCAGGACTGATCGAGCCCGGCGATCCGGGCGATGGAGCGGATCTCGGCGTTCGCCTCGGCGCGGGTTTGTGCATCGTTCCGGTCGGGAACGGTGCTCGCGTGAGCGCCAGCTGCGTTGCTGGTGTCAACGGACCGGCCGCGGGGCTGCGCCTCGGGCGGGGCCGGGATGGTGGTCGTCTCGGTCATCTCTGTCTCCATGCGGATATGGGCGCCGGGGTCGGCGGGTGTCGGCACCAGGGAAATCTCGTGAGGGGTCCAGCGCACGGCCGTCAGCACGCGCGCGCCGTTCTCGGTGGTCTCGGCCCACTCCTCGACGGAGTAGCCGACCGAGACGTGCCGCAGGATGCCCGCCAGCACGTCCTGCCAGATGGGCTCCACCTCGGGTCGGGCCGAGAACTGGATGAGCGCGGTGCCGCGCTTTCCGTCCACGGCGGCGCTGCGGACGGAGCCCAGCACGTCGCGGACGGCGGTCTGGCGGTGCGCGTCCAGCACGCTGGCGCCTTCGAGGCGCGAGAGGTCCACCGCCTCGGGCGCGAGGCTCAGACGCTCGATGTAGGGCCCAGCCATGTCGCGGCGGCGCACGGGCGCGCCGGTGGACCAGATCACCTCGACGGTGCGGGCGTCGTGATCGGCGGTGGCGGGCGCCAGCGTCGCGCGGCGGGTGAGAAAACCGTTCCGGTCCTGGACGGTTTCTGCCGACCGGCCCGGTGGCGTCCTGGTCGTGGAATGCGCGATGCTGGTCTCAGCCATCGGCGGGCTCCGTCTGCTGCGCCGCCGCCGTCTGGCCGAAGGCGAGCCCCAGCCCCTCCGCGCGCGCGCGGTCGGCCGCGATCTCGGCATCCACCTGTTCGGCGTCGTAACCCCGCTCGGAGATCGCCTGGGACCGGCTCTTGAGACCCGCGCCGATGGCCATGATCTCGGCCTGCACGTCCTTCATCGGATCGACGTAGTCGAACTTCGGCGGCAGCCATTCGCACCCCAGATAGGCGTCCGCGTTCCGGTCGAAGTCCCGCGCGGGCAGATCGCCGGTCAGCACCACCAGCCGCACGAACCGCTCCCACACCGGGCGGCAGAAGAGGTGCACCACCACGTTGTGCTGGAGTTGCTCGACCCGGCGGCGGAACTCGATGAGACCGGCGCGGATCGAGGAATAGGTGACGCCCTCCAGGTCGCCCGAGACCAGCTCGTAGGGCAGCCCCAGCCCCGCCGCGACGGCACGCAGGTGGTTCTTCACAAAGGGCGCGTAGGCGTCGTGCTCGGTGGGGTTCGAGAAGCGGATGTCGGTGCCGGGCGGCAGCGGGATCAGGCTGCC
>NZ_JAHYSR010000045.1:0-2500 GCF_019431455.1 Paracoccus bogoriensis | reverse complement strand
CCCGAAACCGAGTGATCTAGGCATGAGCAGGATGAAGGTTGGGTAACACCAACTGGAGGTCCGAACCCACACCTGTTGAAAAAGGTCGGGATGACTTGTGCCTAGGGGTGAAAGGCCAATCAAACTCGGAGATAGCTGGTTCTCCGCGAAAGCTATTTAGGTAGCGCCTCGGACGTATCCCTCGGGGGGTAGAGCACTGCATGGATGATGGGGGCCCACAGCCTTACTGAGTCTAAGCAAACTCCGAATACCCGAGAGGACTATCCGGGAGACACACGGCGGGTGCTAACGTCCGTCGTGGAGAGGGAAACAACCCTGACCAACAGCTAAGGCCCCCAATTCGTGGCTAAGTGGGAAAGCATG
Organism: Paracoccus bogoriensis; assembly: GCF_019431455.1. Classification (GTDB taxonomy): domain Bacteria; phylum Pseudomonadota; class Alphaproteobacteria; order Rhodobacterales; family Rhodobacteraceae; genus Paracoccus; species Paracoccus bogoriensis. Next base: position 2,137 of record NZ_JAHYSR010000045.1, on the reverse strand, counting down.
TGAGACTTCCAAAACAACCAGGAGGTTGGCTTAGAAGCAGCCATCCTTTAAAGATAGCGTAACAGCTCACTGGTCTAATCAAGAGGTCTTGCGGCGAAGATGTAACGGGGCTCAAGCCACGAGCCGAAGCTTTGGGTGCATCCTTCGGGATGTGCGGTAGCGGAGCGTTCTGTGATAGAGAACGCTGCCTCTTTTGCTTCGCAAGAAGTAACGGAGGCAATGTTCTGACTGTGAAGCCGGGCCGTGAGGCAACCGGTGGAGTGATCAGAAGTGAGAATGTTGACATGAGTAGCGACAAACAGGGTGAGAGACCCTGTCGCCGAAAGTCCAAGGGTTCCTGCTTAAAGCTAATCTGAGCAGGGTGAGCCGGCCCCTAAGGCGAGGCCGAAAGGCGTAGTCGATGGGAACCAGGTTAATAGTCCTGGGCCAGGAGATGGTGACGGATCGCAGGTGTAGTTCCTCCTTATCGGATTGGAGGGGCTGCTGAGCGGTTCCTGGAAATAGCCCTCCACAAGACCGTACCCGAAACCGACACAGGTGGACTGGTAGAGAATACCAAGGCGCTTGAGAGAACCACGTTTAAGGAACTCGGCAAAATACCTCCGTAAGTTCGCGAGAAGGAGGCCCGATTGGCAGGCAACTGCCGGTCGGGGGCACAAACCAGGGGGTGGCGACTGTTTACTAAAAACACAGGGCTCTGCGAAGTCGCAAGACGACGTATAGGGTCTGACGCCTGCCCGGTGCCGGAAGGTTAAAAGGAGAGGTGCAAGCCTTGAATTGAAGCCCCGGTAAACGGCGGCCGTAACTATAACGGTCCTAAGGTAGCGAAATTCCTTGTCGGGTAAGTTCCGACCTGCACGAATGGCGTAACGACTTCCCCGCTGTCTCAAACGTGGACTCAGCGAAATTGAACTGTCTGTGAAGATGCAGACTTCCCGCGGTTAGACGGAAAGACCCCATGCACCTTTACTACAACTTCGCACTGGCATCAGGATTGCGATGTGCAGGATAGGCGGTAGGCTTTGAAGCAGGGACGCCAGTCCCCGTGGAGCCGCCCTTGAGATACCGCCCTTCGCACTCTTGATGTCTAACCGCGACCCGTTATCCGGGCCCGGGACCCTGCGTGGTGGGTAGTTTGACTGGGGCGGTCGCCTCCCAAACAGTAACGGAGGCGCGCGAAGGTTGGCTCAGAGCGGTCGGAAATCGCTCGTTGAGTGCAATGGCAGAAGCCAGCCTGACTGCAAGACTGACAAGTCGAGCAGAGACGAAAGTCGGCCATAGTGATCCGGTGGTCCCGAGTGGAAGGGCCATCGCTCAACGGATAAAAGGTACGCTGGGGATAACAGGCTGATGATGCCCAAGAGTCCATATCGACGGCATCGTTTGGCACCTCGATGTCGGCTCATCTCATCCTGGGGCTGGAGCAGGTCCCAAGGGTATGGCTGTTCGCCATTTAAAGAGGTACGTGAGCTGGGTTTAGAACGTCGTGAGACAGTTCGGTCCCTATCTGCCGTGGGTGTTGGAGACTTGAGAGGAGTTGCCCCTAGTACGAGAGGACCGGGGTGAACGTTCCACTGGTGGACCTGTTGTCGTGCCAACGGCAGTGCAGGGTAGCTATGAACGGACAGGATAAACGCTGAAGGCATCTAAGCGTGAAGCCCCCCTCAAAACAAGGTCTCCCTTGAGAGCCGTGGAAGACCACCACGTCGATAGGCCGGAGATGTAAGTGCAGCAATGCATTCAGTTGACCGGTACTAATGGCTCGACAGGCTTGATCTGATCCGGAAGAAGACAGACCATCCTGCAACCGCAGGAACCTGATCTCTTCCCCAAAACATCCTTGGACAACACGCTTCAAAAAAGCACGCTGAGCGTTTCTTTCCCGGTCTGGTGGCCCTAGCGCGAGCAAAACACCCGATCCCATCCCGAACTCGGCCGTTAAGTGCCGCTGCGCCGATGGTACTGCGTCTCAAGACGTGGGAGAGTAGGTCACCGCCAGACCTGGAAAGAAACGAATATCCCTCTGAAACGATGAAAAACCGATCAGGACAAAATTGGCGCGGGGTAGAGCAGCCCGGTAGCTCGTCAGGCTCATAACCTGAAGGTCGTAGGTTCAAATCCTACCCCCGCAACCAGA
>NZ_JAHYSR010000044.1 GCF_019431455.1 Paracoccus bogoriensis | reverse complement strand
CTGACCGCCACCGCCATGAACCTGAAGAAGCTGGCAGTGGCCGTGCTGCTGTTTCCTTGTTCCATCCTCCAAAGGCGCGAAGCCCGACCGATCACGGTGCCGGCCTGAAACGACTTCTTCAACAGCCCCCACCGGAGGGTTTCGTGCGGGCAAGCCCGCACTCCTCGCCAGGCGTCGTGGTCAGGGGCAACCATAACCTGGACCGGCTGATCGAGGCGGCGAACGATGTGCCCGATCCGGCGCGGCCCGCGCTGGACCTGTTCGATCGGATTCGCAATCCGGAGGAGAGGATCGAAGCGGCGACGGCCCGGATCACGGCGGCATCACGGCAGCCCGGAAGGCCGGCCCACTCGCCCGCCGGCTCGCCACGATCCCGGGGCTCGGCCCCATCGCGTCAAACGCCTTCGCGGCCACAATGCCGGACGTGGCGGCATTCCAGTCTGCAAGGGATCTGGCGGCGCGGCTCGGCCTGACGCCGCGGGTCCATTCGTCCGGCGGCAAGAAGATGGGGTGGCGCGCATCACTGGGCACGGGAGATGGTCTCGCATGGGCATGACGTCCGCTTGATCGCACCCTGCCAGGTCAAGCCGTTTTGTGAAGCGCCAGAAAAACGACGGTGAGGAGGACCGTGGCTGCAGTGCAGCCGCGTGAGCCGACGAACGATGCCGAGGCGATCGTCGAGGCGGCGCAACGCCCCAACATGCGCTTCGTCGAGCCCAGGAGCGAAGATCAGCAGGCACGCGCCATCCTGTTCCGCACTCGCGAGCAGTTCGTCAGCCAAAGGACCGAGACCACCAATGCGCTGCGTGCCCACCAGAGCGAATTCGGGCATGTCGCTCCGCAGGGGATCGACCATCTGCGCCGCTTGCGCGCAGTTGTCGAGGATGGGGCCACGGATCCCCGGTGACGCCCTCCCCGATCCGGCGCAGGCGCCCGCTGCAATGCCCGCCGCAATCGGCACAGGCATCAGCGCCGGGCGTCAGTTCCACCCCCATCGCGGGATGTGGTCCGGGCTCGGACGGCGCTTCGGCTTGTCCTTTCGGGCCTGCGATCTGGGCCGAACTCGACGACATGCTGGCGGCGGGCGCGGCTCCGATGTGGGAACTCGACCGGCTGGTGAAATACACCGGCGCACCCGTGATTGGCTCCGTCATGCCTGCGGAAACGGCGATCCTCACGACCGCCTCGAACAGGCTTCCCCCGGCCTTCCTGGGCATCTGGGGCGGCGTGGACATGATCCGCGACCCCTACACCGACGCGCAATCCAGCGGGCTGCGGCTGACGGGCCTGTTGACGGCTGATGTGACCGTGGCGCGCGGCGCGCAAATCCGCCTGATCACCGGCATCGGGGCGGACGAGTAATGCTCTGGGGCGGTAATCTGGGCGCGCTGGAAATCCGGGCCGAGGGCGGTTCAACCCGCCTTCTGGAGCGGTTCCCCTATGGTGCGGAAACCGAACTGGCACCGGGGCGGCGCGAGGTTATCGCCCCTCGGGCCTTTGCCGAACGGATCGAGGCGGGCGGGGAAATCCACCTGCTATCGCAGCATGACTATGCCAAGCCCCTTGCCTCGACGGCGGCGGGCACCCTGTCCCTGCGCGACACCCCCGAGGCGTTGGAAATCCGGGCCGATCTGGACGGCGGCACATCCTGGGCGGCTGACTTTCTGGCGGCGCACCGGGCGGGCCTGATCAGGGGCGTTTCCCCCGGCTTTCGCGTCCAGGACGGCGGCGAACGGATCGAGCGGCGCGGCGCTGATGTGCTGCGGACGATCACCCGCGCGGCGCTGTTTGAACTCTCGGCAGTCACCCGGCCTGCCTATCCCTCGGCGCAGATGGAGCAGGTCGCGGCCAGCTGACCGCGACGATGCAGCTGGAGGACGGCGACGCCGATCTGGGCCGGCGCCTTCTGCCCACGCTGGAACGCATGGCGGGGCGCGTGCTCTGCAACGGCTTTCCGACGGGGGTCGAGGTGGCGGATGCGATGGTCCATGGCGGTCCCTATCCGGCCAGCACCAACTTCGGCGCGACCTCGGTCGGCACCCTTTCGATCCGACGCTTCCTGCGACCGGTCTGCTATCAGAACCTGCCCGAGGCCCTGATGCCCGAGGATCTGCGGCAAGAGCGCACCGCATTGACGGTTCTTGTCGGGCGACGACATTGCCCGACGGAACCCGTCGATGTCCGGCCCGCTCAGGCCAAGGCGAGGCGGCGCATCGCCCACCAGCTTGCCGCCGCCATCGCGCCTGCCGTGGCCAGGCAAAGGGGCAGGCCGCCCCATTGATAGGACAGCCCCGACAGAAGCGTGCCGATCAGCCGCCCCGACGCGTTTGCCATGTAATAGAAGCCGACATCGCGGGTGATCCGGTCCGCCTGCCCGAAGGCCAGGATCAGATAGGAATGGACCGAGGAGTTCAGCGCGAAGACATAGCCGAAGCCCATCAGCCCCACAACCAGAAGGCCGGTCAGCCAGGGCGCGGGCTCGCCCGCGATCCAGGCCGCTGCGGCCAGCATCAGCGGAATCGGCACCAGCCGCCCCGCCCATCGCGCCGCATCGCGCGTGACGACCTCGTCGGGGCGTGCGGCGCCCCCCAGGATGCGCGGCGCTGCCGCCTGAACCGCGCCATAGAGGATGATCCAGACCGCCATGAAGCCGCCGACCAGAAAGAAAGCCTCGCGCCGCCCTTCGGCGGTGCCGTCCGACAGGACGGCCTGAAAATAGATCGGGATGCCCACCACGAACCATACGTCGCGCGCCCCGAACAGGAACAGCCGCGCCAGCGACAGCCGGTTCACGCGCGGATCGGCCGAGCGCCAGCCCGACCAGCGATCCGCGCCCTTCATCCGCCCCGGCAGACCCGGCGGCAGGAACAGTGCGACCGCCAGCAGGATCGCAGTCAGCACGCCTGCCATTCCCCATATGGCCGCCTGGAACCCCGTCAGCGCCAGAAGCGCCGCGCCGAGGAAAAAGCCCAGACCCTTGACCGCGTTCTTCGACCCGGTCAGCGCCGCGACCCAGCGGAACAGGCCGCCCTCAGCCGCAGGCGCCAGCACCTTGACCGCCGATTTCGACGACATCTTGGCCAGATCCTTGGCCACACCCGAGGCCCCCTGAACCGCCATCACGAAGACGACCGAAGCCGTCACCGACCATGACGGGTCCAACTGCGCCAAGGCCGCGAGCGCCGCGATCTGGATGCCCAGCCCGGCATAGAGCGTCGCCGCCAGCCCGAACCGCGCCGCCAGCCAGCCCGCGCCGAGATTGGTGACGATGCCCGCGACCTCATACAGCAGAAACAGCCAGGCCAGTTGCAGCGGTGAAAAGCCCAGCCCGTCGAAGTGCAGCAGGACCAGCATCCTCAGCGCGCCGTCCGACAACATGAAGGCCCAATAAGCCGCCGTCACCGCCGCATAGGCGCGCAGCCCGCTCATGACATGCGCCCGGCGACCATGCGCGCGATATCGACCAGACGGCAGGCATAGCCCCATTCGTTGTCATACCACGCATAGACCTTGACCTGAGTGCCATTCACGACCATCGTGGAACCTGCATCCACGATACTGCTGCGCGGGTCATTGATGTAATCGGTCGAGACAAGGGGCCGTGTTTCGTAGCCCAGAATGCCCCGCAACGGACCTTCGGCGGCTGCGGCGAACAGGGCGTTGACCTCGGACACGGTGGTCGGGCGCTCGACCTCGAAGACGCAATCGGTCAGCGATGCGTTCAGCAGCGGCACCCGCACCGCATGGCCGTTCAGGCGGCCCGCCAGTTCGGGATAGATCAGCGTGATCGCCGTGGCGCTGCCCGTCGTCGTGGGGATCAGGTTCATCAGGGCCGAGCGCGCGCGCCGCATGTCCTTGGCGGGGCGGTCCACGATGGTCTGGGTGTTCGTCACGTCGTGGATCGTCGTGATGGAGCCGTGGCGGATGCCAAGCGTCTCATGGATGACCTTGACCACCGGAGCCAGGCAATTCGTCGTGCAACTGGCCGCCGTCACGATGCGCTGGCTGCCGTCGTAAAGGTGGTGATTCACGCCATAGACCAGATTCAGCGCGCCCCCGTCCTTGACCGGCGCACTGACCACGACCTTTTGCACGCCCGCCGCGAAATAGGGTGCGATCCTGTCGGCCGTCTTGAAGACGCCCGTCGCGTCGATGACCAGATCGACACCATCCAGCGGCATGGCCTCGATGGTCTTGTGTTGCGTCAGCGGGATGGGCTGGCCATCCAGGATCAGCGCGTCGTCCCTGGCCGCGACAGGCACGGGCCAGCGGCCATGCACGCTGTCGAATTCCATCAGCAGCGCGTGCTGTTCGGCATCGCCCGCCGCGTCGTTCAACAGCACGATCTGGCCGCCCATGCCTTCGTCGATCAGGCGCCGCAGCGCCAGCTTTCCGATCCGGCCAAGGCCGTTCAGCGCGATCCGTGTCATGGTCTCAGTCCCTTGTCAGTTCCGAAGCGTCGATCTGATCGACCCTGCGTTGCAACGAGATCCGGTCCAGGCTGGCGACGGGCAGCGCCGCAAAAGCCTCGATCCGGCGGCGCAACGCGGCATAGGTCCGGGCAAAGACCAGACCCTTTTCGGCATCCGTGCCCTGAGCCTTCACGGGATCGGGCAGGCCCCAATGGCCGGTGATGGGCTGGCCGGGCCAAGGCGGGCATTCCTCGGCCGCCGCCGTGTCGCAGACGGTAAAGACGAAGTCCATCACCGGCGCGTCGGGTGACTGGAACTCGGACAGATGCTTCGAGCGCAGCGATCCGACATCGTGGCCGTTGCGGGTCAACACTTCCATCGCAAAGGGGTTCAGTTGACTGCCGGGCCGCGTTCCCGCCGAATGGGCGATGAACTTACCGCCCCCCAGATCGCGCAGCAGCGCCTCGGCAAAGATCGAACGGGCGGAATTGCCCGAGCAGATGAACAGCACGTGATAGGCGGAATCCGACATGGGTTTGTCCTTGACAAGAGGCTGCAGCAGGCCGGGCCGCGCCCGCCCCAGATCCAGCGCCAGATAGCCCAGCAATGCCTCGGTCATGTCCAGATCGACCGAGTAGAACAGCGACCGCCCCTGCCGTTGCACCGCGACCAGCCCCGAGCCCGTCAGGTCGGACAGATGATGCGACAGCGTGTTGGGCTTCAGGCCAAGCGCCTGCGCGATCTCGGTCGGGCGTGCCCCGCGCGGAGCAAAGCGCATCAGCAGGGCAAAGACCGACAATCGGCCGGGATGGCCCAATGTGGCGAAGGCATGAGCGGCGCGAACCCTTTCCATAATTCCTGAATACAGGAAATATCAGCGAGTGCCAGTGAATGTTTGATGACGGTTTTGCGTCACGTCCTGCGCTGTGGACCTGATCAGAGCGGCGGATTATCCATGGACGATGAAACAGCCTCAGGACACCATCGCGGCCCGCATCGCCCGTGCACTGGCCGATCGCATCATCACCGGCGCGATCCCACCCGGCGCGCCCTTGCGACAGGACCATGTCGCGGTCGAGTTCGGTGCCAGCCACGTCCCCGTGCGCGAGGCCTTCCGCCAACTGGAGGCTCAGGGCCTTGCGGTCAGCGAGCCGCGCCGGGGGATGCGCGTCACTTCATTCGATGTCGAAGATCTGCGCGAGGTCGCCGCCATGCGCGCCGCGCTCGAGGTTCTGGCGCTGCGCCACGCCGCCCCCCGCATCACCCCCGCCGTGCTGGAGGCCGCAGACGCGGCCAACCGCGCCGCCGAGGCCGCGACCGATGTGCATGCCTGGGAGGAAGCCAATCGCCGCTTTCACCGCCTGCTTCTGGCGCCCTGCGCGATGCCGCGCCTCATGTCGTCCATCGACAGCCTGCATCTTGCCAGCGCACGCTTCCTGTTCGCCGCCTGGCGCAGCCAGTGGGAAAAGCCGACCGATCAGGAACATCGGGCCATTCTGGCGGCGCTGCGGCGCGGGCAGACCGATCTGGCCTGTTCGGTCCTGGCCAAGCATGTGGGCCGGATCAGCGGCAGAAGTCCGCAAAACAAGTTCGACAAATCAGGGACATATGCGATAATCGGTTAATTATCTATAATTTGGATTGTCCGACTCAGCAGCCTCTGCCAGTCCATAGATAAAGCAGAGGAGAGGTCTCATGACGACACCGACGATGATTGACCGCGCCGGATTGCGGGGGCTTGCGCGCCCTGTTGCGCTGGCCTTCGGGCTGGCGGCGCTGATCACCCTGGCGGCCAAGGTGCAGGTGCCGTTCTGGCCGGTGCCGATGACGCTGCATACCCTGGCGGTCATGGCCATCGCCGCCTTGGCCGGCCCGCGGCTGGCTGTGGGCGCGATGCTGGCCTATCTGGGCATGGGCGCGGCGGGGCTGCCGGTCTTTTCGGGCACACCCGAGCGTGGGCTGGGTCTGGCCTATATGGTCGGGCCGACCGGCGGCTATCTGGCGGGTTATCTGCTGGCGGCGGGACTGATCGGCTGGCTGGCGCAGGGCGCGAGCATGGTCCGGCAAGGGCTGGCCATGCTGGCCGGTCTGGCGGTGGTCTATGCCCTCGGCGCGGCGTGGCTGATGCTGTTCGTTCCGGCCTCGAAGGTGCTGGCGGTGGGCGTCCTGCCCTTCGTGGCGGGCGATCTGGTCAAGATCGGACTGGCGCTGATGATCGTCGCGCTGTGGAGACGGTTCCGCGGGGCGCGGCGGGCATGATCCGCACCGACTGGACGCTGGAGGAGGCGCGCGCGATCCACGCGCTGCCTCTGCCCGATCTGATCCACCGGGCGCAGAGCCTGCACCGCGCCCATTTCGATCCGAACGTGGTGGAGCAGGCCAGCCTGCTCAGCATCAAGACCGGCGGTTGCCCCGAGGATTGCGGCTATTGCTCGCAAAGCGCGCATCACGACACCGGCGTCAAGGCGGGCAAGCTGATGGATGTCCAGGACGTGCTGGCTTCGGCCCGGCGCGCCAAGGCGGCGGGGGCGCAGCGCTTCTGCATGGGCGCGGCCTGGCGCAGCCCCAAGGATCGCGACCTTGATGCACTATGCGCGATGATCCGCGGCGTGCGCGATCTGGGGATGGAAACCTGCATGACGCTCGGGATGCTGACTCCGGCCCAGGTGACTCGCCTGCGCGAGGCCGGGCTGGATTTCTACAACCACAATATCGACACCTCGCCGGCGCATTACGGCCGCATTGCGAGCACGCGGACCATGCAGGACCGGCTGGATACGCTGGACCATGTGCGCCGCGGCGGCATTCGGCTGTGCTGCGGCGGCATCCTGGGGATCGGCGAGACCGAAGAGGACCGCATTGCCATGCTGGTCCTGCTGGCCAATCTGGAACGCCATCCCGAAAGCGTGCCGATCAACCTGTGGCAGCCCATCGCCAATACACCGGTCGAGCGCATGGCCCAGCCGGTCGAACCCTTCTCGCTGGTCCGCGCGGTGGCCCTTGCCCGAATCCTGATGCCGCAAAGCGTGGTGCGCCTGTCGGCAGGGCGCACGGGGATGAGCGATACCTTGCAGGCCCTGTGCTTTCTGGCGGGCGCGAACTCGATCTTTGTGGGCGATGTGCTGCTGACGACCGAGAATCCGGCCTCGTGGCAGGATGCCGAGCTGCTGGCGCGGTTGGGGATGCGCAGCGATGTCGCACAGAGGCCCGCGCCGGAACCCGCCTGATCGCGCGGCCTGGTGGCTCTGGCCATGGCCACCATGCGTGCTAAGCTGCCCGCCAAAGCAGGATCAGGCGGCAGGATGACGATGGATCAGGCACAGACGCTGTTGCGCGCCATGTTCGATGCGGCGGTGGCGGCGGCCGATCCCGCGCGCGTGCTGGCCGCGCATCTGCCCGAACCTCCGCGCGGGCGCTGCATCGTGGTCGGCGCGGGCAAATCGGCCGCTGCCATGGCCGCCGCGCTGGAGGCCGCCTGGCCGGACCAAGCCCTGTCAGGGCTGGTCGTGACACGTCACGGGCATGGTGCGCCGACGCGGCGGATCGAGGTGATCGAGGCCGCCCATCCGGTGCCTGACGCGGCCTCGGAACGGGCGGCGCGGCGGATTCTGGCGCTGGTCGGGGGCGCGGGGCCGGATGATCTGGTCCTGGCGCTGATCTCGGGCGGCGGCTCGTCGCTGATGGTCGCGCCGCGCGCGCCCCTGACGCTGGAGGACAAGATCGCGGTCAACCGCCTCTTGCTGCGCTCGGGTCTGACGATCGAGGACATGAACCGTATCCGCCGCCGTCTGTCCGACATCAAGGGCGGCGGGCTGGCGCGGGCGGCGCATCCGGCGCGGCTGGTGACGCTGGCGATTTCGGATGTGCCGGGCGATGACCCCGCGGCGATCGCCTCGGGTCCGACGGTGCGCGACCCCTCGGCGAGCGATGATCTGTCGCCGCTGGTGGAGCGCCTTGGCCCCGACCTGCCACAGGCCGCCCGCGCGCTGTTGCTGGCCGCGCCTGAACCGGCCCCGGATGTCACCAGCGATTACCGCCTGATCGCCACGCCGCAGATGTCGCTTGAGGCCGCCGCCCGCGTGGCGCGACAGGCGGGCGTAACCCCTGTCCTGCTGGGCGATGCGCTGGAGGGCGAGGCCCGCGAATTGGGTGTTGTCATGGCGGGGATAGCCCGCTCGGTCGCGGCTCATGGCAGACCTGCGCCTGCGCCTGCGGCCCTGATCTCGGGGGGCGAAACGACGGTCAGCATCGGTGCGGGGCCTGCCGGGCAGGGTGGGCGGAACATGGAATTCCTGCTGTCGCTGGCCATGGCGCTGCGGGGGCATCCGCGCATCCATGCCTTGGCGGGCGATACGGACGGGATCGACGGAACCGAGGATGCGGCGGGCGCGGTGATCGGGCCTGACCTGCTGCGGCGCGCGGCGCAGGCCGGGCTGTCGCCGCGCGCGATGCTGGAGGCACATGACAGTTACCGGCTGTTCGACGCCACGGACTGCCTGATCCGCACCGGCCCGACCCTGACCAACGTGAACGATTTCCGTGCCATCCTGATCGCCTGATCGCGCGGACGCGCCGTTGGCGCACAGGACCGCGCGGTCGGCCGGCCATCGGGCAGATCGTGTTCCGCATCGCGCGCGAGATGTTCCTGCTGTTCCAGCATGGCGCAATCGAGGCCGACATTCCCGACCTTTTCGCTGATCGCCCGGGCGCCGCGATTGGCTGGTATCGCCGGCTGCCGGGCTTCGATCTGATCGCGCCCGCTCCGCGGTCCGAACGCGGGCGGCTGCAGATCATGGGGCCGGGGGCGCTGGTGGAATCGCTGCGTGACGCGCGCCCGCAGGGCCATGTCTTCCTTGATCTCAAGCGCGCCCCTTCCGGGGCCTCGCCTGTCGCTGGTCGAGCGCGTGATGACGCCGATCCCCTCGATGCAGAGATACGAGGACGATCTGCGCGACCAGTGGCAGAGCCGCGCGCTCGGGCAGGAATGGCGACGGATGCTGTCCCTGTGTCTGGACGTGATGGACGAGGCGCCGATGACCGTCCTGTCGGGCGAGATCCATCTGGCCGCTCAGGCGCGGATGCGGGGCAGGGGGTGCGACCTGATCCAGCCGATCGCCTCCGGGATCGCGCATGACGCGCCGCCGCAGGACTATGCGCGGGGCCAAGGGTCAGGACTCGTTAATTGGCTTGAGGCCGCCGGGCCTGCGTGATTCAAGCTCCCGGACTGACGGGGGTGATGATGAGCAACCTTGTCTAAGAACTTGCTCAAAGTCTTTTGAGCAGACGAGTCAAGAAAGCCAAGTAAATGAACTGCAGACTGGTGTTAAGTAGCCGCTCGCAGTTCTTTCACAGCCGCCGATTCTTTTCCAGCCAAGCGAAGCTGCGCTCTACCACCCAGCGTTTGGGGATGACCTTGAAGGTGTG
>NZ_JAHYSR010000043.1 GCF_019431455.1 Paracoccus bogoriensis | reverse complement strand
TTGGACGCGCAGGTGGACCTCAATCCTCACCAGGTTGAAGCTGCGCTGTTTGCATTCAAGTCACCGCTCTCGAAAGGAGCAATTCTGGCTGACGAGGTGGGCCTTGGAAAGACAATCGAAGCTGGGCTGGTCCTCGCTCAGAAATGGGCCGAAGGGAAACGGCGCATTCTAATCATAACGCCAGCCAACTTGCGGAAGCAGTGGTCGCAAGAGGTCGAGGAAAAATTTTTCCTTCCGAGTCTTATTCTCGAGGCAAAGAATCACACCAAAATGTCGAAGGGCGAGGTGCGTAGCCCATTCGATCAGAAACGCCTTATAATCTGCTCTTTTCAATTTGCGGCACGGCACGCCGAGTCTTTAATGGTTATTCCGTGGGATTTGGTGGTAATCGACGAGGCGCATCGTCTTAGGAACGTATACCGGCCAGACAATCGGATCGGACGTACTCTGAAGGGTGCACTCATGAACGCGCCCAAAATCCTTTTGACAGCTACGCCGCTGCAGAACTCGCTGATGGGGTTGTATGGACTCGTTAGCCTGATTGATGACTTCACTTTTGGTGACGCCAAGAGCTTTCGTGCCAAGTACGCGCGACTGACAGGTGATGATCAGTTCGATGAACTGAAGCAGCGACTGCAAGCCGTCTGCCATCGAACGCTTCGTCGCCAGGTGCTCGAATACATCCGGTATACGAATCGCATTCCCATCACGCAGGAGTTCGTGCCAACTGCGGCAGAGCAGGCGCTTTACGACATGGTCTCGGAATACCTCCGAAGGCCTTCTCTGCACGCGTTGCCGTCATCGCAGCGAACCCTCATGACGCTGATCATGCGGAAGCTGCTCGCATCCTCAACTTTCGCCATCGCAGGCGCTCTCGACTCCCTTGCGCGGAAGCTTGAGCGGCAACTCAAGCAGGACACTGACCTGCGGAGCAAGCTCGAGGAGGAACTGGCGGAAGACTACGAGGAATTCGATGAACTGGCAGACGAGTGGCCAGAAGGGAATGATCAGCCCGAATTGCTGTCCCCGGAAGATGTGAACGCGATCAAGAGGGAAATCTCCGACCTGCGCGAGTTCCGCGATCTCGCTGTTTCGATTTCTGAGAACGCGAAGGGGCAAGCGCTTCTCAGCGCGTTGAGCGCCGGCTTTGCCAAGACAAGAGAACTTGGTGCCGCCCAGAAAGCCATCATCTTCACGGAGTCGCGCCGCACCCAAGAGTATCTTGTGCGACTTCTGTCAGACAACGGCTACGGCGATCAACTCGTTCTTTTCAACGGGTCCAACACCGACGCGCAATCCAAACAGATCTATGATTCCTGGCTAAAGAAGCACCAAGGTAGCGATCGCATTACTGGCTCAAGGACGGCCGACATACGTGCAGCATTGGTCGAGTACTTCCGCCAGAGTGCGTCGATAATGATCGCAACAGAGGCCGCCGCAGAAGGCATCAACCTGCAATTCTGTTCCATCGTGGTGAACTATGATCTACCTTGGAACCCCCAACGAATCGAGCAACGCATCGGTCGATGCCACCGCTACGGCCAGCTTTATGACGTTGTTGTCGTCAACTTCCTAAACAAGAGCAACGCGGCGGACCAACGTGTCTACGAGCTCCTGGCTGAGAAATTTCAACTATTCTCCGGGGTATTCGGTGCCTCGGATGAGGTCCTTGGATCGATTGAGTCGGGGGTCGAATTCGAGAAACGGATCGCCTCCATTTACCAGAATTGTCGTACGTCAGAGGAGATCGAGTCCGAGTTCTCCCAACTTCGTGGCGAAATGGACGAGAACATCAGCGCAGCGATGGAGGACACTCGACGGAAGCTGCTGGAGAACTTCGACGCCGAAGTTCATGACCGCTTGAAGATCAATCTCGATAAGAGCAAGGAGTACATCGGACGATACGAGAGGATGCTCTGGGCGGTGACCCGGCATGAGCTCCGCGACCGAGCTCAGTTCGATGACGAACACCTCACCTTCACGCTGAAGGAGCCGCCAGGTGGGCTTGCTGTGCCTGCTGGAGGCTACGGGATCGCCAAGAACGGTCTGAGCGAACACAGATACCGTTTGGGTCACCCGCTGGCGCAGCATGTCATCGAGCGCGCAAAGGGCCGAACCCTCGAAGCAGCCTCTCTGGCATTCGATTACTCAGCATGGCCAGCCAAGGCCGTCAGCATCGAACCGCTTGTGGGGCGCGGCGGTATCCTCGCGGCACGGTGCCTCAGCTTCTCCGGCTTCGATGCGCAGGACCACATCCTGTTCGCGGCGATGACCGATGAGGGCGAGCTGATCGAAGAAGATGTCGTTCGGCGCCTTTTCGACATGCCCTGCCGTATCACAGACGGGGTCGCGACCATCGATCACTTCCGATTGGAGGCCCCGCTCGCTGCACGCGAAGAAGCCTTGACCGAGGCCCTGAAGCGCCAGAACGCGGAGTGGTTTTTGCCGAGAGCCAGAAGCTCGAAAGGTGGGCGGAGGACAAGGTCTTCGCAGCCGAGAAGGAATTGAAGGACGCAAAGACGCGGATCCTTGAGCTCAAGCGCGAGGCGCGAACGGCCGAAGAGCCAGCACAGCAGCATCGCATCCAGACGCAGATCCAGGAGCTGGAAAAGTCAAAGCGCCGGCTGCGCCAGCGCATCTTCGAGGTGGAGGACGAGATCATCGAGGAACGTGACCAGATGATTTCCGACCTGGAAGCCCGCCTCCAACAGGATATCAGCAGACAAGAGCTCTTCGCCGTCCGGTGGGCGGTCGTATGAGCCAACAGAACGCAGGAGAAACCCGTCACATGCCGAACGTCGAGAAACAAAGGGAACGCCTGATCAGCCTCCTGAAGGAGCTGTTCCAGCTCGACCAGCCCGACCTGGACTTCGGCTTCTATCGCATCATGCACGCGAAGGCCGGCCAGGTGACCAAGTTTCTCGAGGAAGACTTGCTGGGCATCATCCGCGATGCCTTCGGCGAGGCGGACGGCGTCCGTGTCGAGCAGGCGAAGGCCGCCTATGAGGCAGCGCGCAAGCAGGCCGAGAAATTCGGCGCACCCGATCCAGATGCCGACCCGAAAAGTGAAGGAAGCCAAGGCTGCCTGGGATGCGGCCAAGGAAAGCGGCAGCAATGAGGGCGACGTCTACGACCACCTCTACCGCTTCTTCGAGCGCTACTACGACAACGGCGATTTCATGAGCCGTCGCTACTTCGCGCGCGAGACCGACGGCAAGGCGGCCCCCTATGCCGTCCCATATGACGGGCGCGAGGTCTATCTGCACTGGGCCAACCGCGACCAGTACTACATCAAGACGTCCGAGTACCTGACCAACTTCACCTTCGACCCAACGCAAGCGAAAGAGTTCAAGGACAAGCACGGCGCGCTGTTCGAGCACAAGCCGCTCAAGGTCCATTGCCGGATCGTCTCGGCGTCCGAGGGCGAGCACAACAACGTCAAGGCGTCCGAGCAGACCGAACGCTACTTCATCATCCACGAGCCCGAGCCGGTGAAGATCGAGACGGGCGACACCGGCGAGCCGGAGCTGGTGATCCAGTTCCAGTACCGCCCGGACCCCGAGAAGACCGGCCAGGAGGGCACCTGGCGCAAGACGCGCTTGGCGGAAGCGGCCCAGAAGGTCAAGGCGTTGCTGCCCACGCTGGAAGGCGCAGGCGATTATGTAACTGCGCTGATGACCCCGGCGCCGACCGAGGCCGAGAAGGACCGGACGCTGCTGGAGAAGTACCTGGCCCAGTACACGGCCCGGAACACGATGGATTACTTCATCCACAAGGATCTGGGCGAGTTCCTGCGGCGCGAGCTGGACTTCTACATCAAGAACGAGGTGATGCGGCTGGACGACATCGAGTCCGTCGATGCGCCGCGGGTGGAGGCCTACCTGGCCAAGGTCAAGGTGCTGCGCCGCGTCGCGCGGCACCTGATCGACTTCCTCGCCCAGCTCGAGGACTTCCAGAAGCGGTTGTGGCTGAAGAAGAAATTCGTCGTCGACACCCAGTACTGCATCACGCTGGACCGCATCCCGGAGGAGTTCTATCCGGAGATCGCGGCGAGCGAGGCGCAACGGGAGGAATGGGTTCGGCTTTTTGCGATTGACGAGCTTGACAACTATTCAGCGCCCCTCAAGGAAGAATTTCTTGCCAATAACCAGACTCTTCTAGTCAATACGAGTCTCTTCAGCGCGGACTTCCGGGATAGGCTTGTCTCCGAGCTGGAGGAGCTCGATGAAACCACCGAAGGCACGCTTGTTCGCTCCGAAAATTCGCAAGGGCTAAGGCTTCTGTTGGAAAAACGGCGCAAATCAATACATGCGATTTACATCGATCCACCATATAATACTGTGCACTCCGAAATCGCATACAAGAACGATTTCAAACACTCATCCTGGCTGAGTTTGATTAGGAATGGACTCGAGATTGTCCCCTCCCTTTGGGCGGATACTTTTTCTTTCGGAGCAGCAATCGATGACTACGAGCACGTTCGACTTGCTACAATGCTGAGAACAGAGTTCCCAACGCTGGAACACTCAACTGTAATCGTGAACCATCATCCTCAAGGCTCGGGCGGACGGTTGTCGCGCACTCATGAATATTATCTTCTGGCATCGCCCTCGAGCGCGCCCCAGTATCTTGGTGAGCCGAAAGAGGATGACAATGAAGACCGGAGCTTCATGAGGAGCGGCTCTGCGGAAAACAACTTCCGGTACGGCCGCTGGAGGAGTTTCTATGCTCTCTTGCGTGATCCTAATACCGGGGGCATCGTTGACGCGGAGCCGCCAGTTCCGTTGGGGGAGGATTACCCCACTGGGGTTACTGATGAAGGCCTGATAAGAATTTACCCCATTAATTCACGGGGTGAGGAGCGTGTTTGGCGCTCAAGTTACGAAACTGGGAAGCGGCGGGCTAGAAATGGTGAGCTTTTTGCCTCTGAGGCTGGTACCGTCTATCAAGCGATTGACCACAATGGCAAGCGCGAGACTCTTTTTAGCAACTGGACGGATAAGAAATATAACACCGGAATACATGGAACGAATCTCCTGAGTGCAATGGGGCTAGGCGGCGAGTTTGATTATCCCAAATCGCCGTACACAATGGTCGATGGTCTATGAATGCAGACCTATGGCCGCAAAGACGCACACATTCTGGATTACTTTGGGGGCTCTGCTACAACAGCGCATGCAGTAATAGTGGTTCGGCGCGCACGGGAAGATATTCATTGGAAGTACACGCTGGTTGAGATGGGCGACTACTTCGATCGAGTTACGCTCCCGCGAACCATTAAGGCCGTTTATTCATCTGAGTGGAAAAGCGGGAAGCCGGTGACCCGTGATGGAATTAGTCAGATGATCAAGTACCTGCGTTTGGAATCGTATGAAGATGCTCTCAACAATCTTGCTCTAACGCCTTCGCAGCTACCGGAAAACGCTGGTATAAATTTCTCGCGCGACTACATGGTTCGCTACTGGCTCGATTTCGAGACCAAGGGCAGCCCGTCGCTGCTGAACATCGAATGGTTCGATGATCCGACCGCCTACAAGCTGAAGATCAAGAAGCCCGGCACGGACGAGTATGTCGAGAAGGCCGTGGACCTGGTCGAGACATTCAACTGGCTGATCGGCCTGCATGTCGAGCATCTCGACCGTTGGCGCGGCTACGACGCCGCCTTCAAGCGCGAGGTCGATCCAGAGCTGCCGGAGGACACGAACACGCGGCTGATGCTCGATGGCGCGCTGAAGGAAACCGACGACGGCGCCTGGCACTTCCGCAAGGTCGAGGGCTACACCCTGCGCACCCCGGGCGACCACAACGACCGCGAGAAGGTGCTGGTCGTCTGGCGCAAGCTGACCGGCGATCTCGAGCAGGACAACCTGATGCTGGACGAGTGGGTCCGGAAATATCGCCTCTCCGCGCAGGACACCGAATTCGACGTGATCTACGTGAACGGCTCCAACAACCTGCCCAATCTTCGCCAGGCGGAAGAGACCTGGAAGGTGCGCCTGATCGAGGAGGCGTTCCACCAGGCGATGTGGGACGTGGAGGGCTGAGCGATGGCTAGAAAGCCCAAATCCAAGATCAAACCACTTCCCTTCGGCCACAAGCTGGTGCTCAACCAGTGGATCGTCAGCCTGTTCGGCTTCGACCCGCTGAAGGACCACAAGGACGGCAAGCGCACGCTCCGGCCGGTGCAGCCGCTGGCCAAGACGGTTAAGGACGCGCCCGAGGGCATGACGGCCGAGAACCTGCACCACTTCTACAAGTCGCTGGACGTCCACCTGCAGGCGGGCGCCGAGATCACGCGGGCCGACCTGCTGCGCTACGAGCACAACATCGTCAGCCACACGCTGGCGATCAACGAGAAGCGCGACCGTCCGATCGTCTGGAAGTACTACCAGTGGCTCTCGCTGCTGTTTGCTGAGATCTATCTCGACCGGTTCTTTTCCGACCGTGCCGCGCTGTTGGACGCGCTGAACGCCTACGTAGAAGGCTTTAACAAGTACTGGACCGATGAGGGATACGAGACGGGGATCACGCCCTGCGAGCTCGACGACCTGAACAAGCTCTGCCTGCAGAACGCTACCGGCTCGGGGAAAACGCTGCTGATGCACGTCAACTTCCTTCAGTTCCGGCTCTACGCCTCGAAATCGCCGCTCAAGCACGACCTGACGCGGACGGTGCTGATCACGCCGAACGAGCAGCTTTCCCTGCAGCATGCGCGGGAAATGCGGGGCAGCAACATCGTTGCGTCGCGCCTGCTGACCGACAGCGGCGACCTGCTGTCCTCGGGCAAGAGCGGGCTCCGTCAGGTGGACTACACCGAGGTGACCAAGCTCGGTGAAACCGACGGCCCCAACGTCATCGCGACGCGCAATCTAGGCGACCAGAACCTCCTCCTGGTGGACGAGGCGCACCGTGGAATGGCGAGCCAAGACGAACGAGGCTGGTTTGCAAACCGAGCGCGGCTTTCTGAGAAGGGTTTTGTTTTCGAGTATTCGGCGACACTGAAGGAAGCTGTCTCGGCCGCCAAGCGCCCTGATATCGAGGCTTCGTACGCCAAGACGATCCTGTTCGACTATTCATATCGGTATTTCTACGAGGACGGCTACGGCAAGGATTACCGCATCTTCAACCTTCCTCGGACCTTCTCGCAACTTGAATTCTCATACCTGACAGCGTGCCTTCTGAGCTTCTACCAGCAGCTGAAGCTCTACGAGGACAAGCAAACAGTCTATACTCCTTACAACATCGAAAAGCCGCTTTGGGTTTTCGTCGGCTCCAGCGTGACCAAGGCCACCGGATCGAAGGCCGAGAAGGCTACAGTCTCTGACGTCGGCAAGATCCTCGCCTTCATCGCGAAATTCCTGAAGAGCGAGGATATATCTGCCGCCGAAATCCAGCGGATCCTGACCGGCAACGCTCAGGAGACCGGTCTCCTCGACGAGAACGGCGGCGACATCTTCGCCGGGGGGTTCGTCTACCTTCAACAGCTCATGCTTCGGGAGGGCTGGAAGGCTGGCGACCTGTTTCGCGACATCCTGGACAAGCTCTTCCACAACCGGGCCGGGGGCGAGTTGTCGATCGCCCGGATCAAGGGCGACGACAATGAGATCATGCTGCGTGTCGGCCAGGCAGAGAAACCCTTCGGACTCATCAACGTCGGCGACGCTTCTGGCTTGGCGACCCATATCGCTGAGCAGGCGTTCGACAACGTAGGGGTCCTCGAATCGGAGTTTGCCGAAACGATGTTCGGGCAAATCAACTTGTCCAGTTCCCCGGTCAATCTGCTCATCGGTTCCAAGCGCTTTGTCGAGGGCTGGGATTGTTGGCGTGTCAGCACCCTCGGTCTAATGCATGTCGGCAAGAGCGAAGGCGCGCAGATCATTCAGCTTTTCGGGCGGGGCGTCCGGCTAAAGGGGCATGACTGGTCGCTCAAGCGCAGCGGCTTCGCCACCCCTACCCATCAACCGGAACTCATACAGTACGTCGAGACCCTGAATGTCTTCGGGATCGAGGCCGACTTCATGGAGCGCTTCCGGAAGTTCTTAGAAGAGGAAGAGCTACCCCGCAACGATCAGAAGCAAGTCTTCACAGTTCCGCTGACGGTCACATACGACTTTGGTAAGCGCCTGAAGGTTCTGCGCCCTCGAAAGAAGCGGAGCGACGGTCGAGAGTACGATTTCAAGAGGGACGGCGCTGTGCCGGCCCTGACGTTGGTCCCAGAGAAGATACGCCAAAAGGGCGTCGCGATAGATTGGTATCCCCGTATCCAGTCACTCGAATCCAAAAAGGGCACTAGGCTGGGCACCAAGGAGGAAACCGTTTTCGGGGATGGTCACCTGGACTTCCTCGACTATGATGAGCTTTTCTTCCGGCTTGAGAAGTTCAAGAGAGAGCGCACCTGGCACAATGTCAATATTTCGAAGCCTATGATCAGGGGGCTGCTCACTGATCGGACGTGGTACAAGGTCGTCGTACCTTCAGGGAAGATGGAGTTCTCGGATTTCGGGAACGTTTCTCTCTGGCAGGAGATGGCGTCGGAGCTGCTACAAAAATTCCTGGAAGAATACTACAGCTACTGCAAGGCAGCCTTTATTGAGCCACGTCTTGAACTCCGTGAGATCGAAGTCGGTGACGGAAGCCTGCCTGAAGTGGACGAATACCAGCTCATCGTCGATGCCAGCGAAACAGCGCTTATTAACGACATCCAGAATCTCACCAGCGAGATATCCGCTCGAAAAGTCGGGGTGTTGCGTGCTGGCGACTTGAAAGGCTGCCTGTTTGGCACGCACCTTTACGAGCCGGTGCTTCATGCGACCAAGGGAAGCAAAGTCCAGATTGCACCAGTTTCATTGAGTGAGAGCGAATTCCAGTTCCTCGATGATTTGCGCCTGTTTGTCGAGAAAGATCAAGCAAGGCTGGCGGCGGAAGGAATTGAACTATTCTTGCTTCGGAATGAAGGCCGCGGGCGCGGAGTTGGCTTCTTCGAGGCAGGAAATTTCTATCCCGACTTCCTCCTATGGCTCTTGAAAGACGGCAAACAGCACTTGGCTTTCGTCGAGCCCCATGGCCTTCAGCATGAAGGTCCGGGTCACAAGAAGATTGAGTTCCATCATGTCATCAAGGGCATTCAAGCAAGGCTCGCCAGAGAAAACGTTGTATTGAACAGTTTTATCGTCACGCCGACGCGGTTCGGCAAGCTCAACTGGGGCAAGACCATCCAGGAACTAGAGGATATGCATGTGCTGTTCATGGAGGATCAAAAAGACACCTATGTCGCCTCAATAATAAGTCGAATGGCGGCATAGACGGGAATTTTAGGCAATGTCGGAAGTTTCAAACACGAGGCCGTCTTGGTTTGTCGGCGCCGTTTACAACGAAACCGAGGATTAGGTGCCTCGTTTTCTTGCCGAGGGCATATGGGAGAACGGCTTTGAGGACGGGACATACGGCGATCTCGTTCGTGCCATGCGGCCGGGGGACAGGATCGCGATCAAGTCCTCCTACACCCGCAAGCATGGTCTTCCGTTCGACAATCGCGGTTACACCGTATCGGTTATGGCCATCAAGGCGACCGGAACGATCACCGCGAACCCCGACGACGGCAAACATGTACGGGTCGACTGGGCACCGGCCGAGCCGCCACGCGAATGGTACTTCTACACTAATCGCGCGACGGTCTGGCGGGTCACGCCGGGGGGTTGGATGGAGGACGGGTTGCTGGCCTTCGCCTTCGACGGCCAGCCTCAGGACATCGACCGCTTCCGAAACGAGCCCTTCTGGCGCGAGCGGTTCGGCGACATCGATGGCGAGCGGCGGTTCCGCTGGACGGGGTTCTACCGCGCGGTCGCGGCGAAGCTGCTCGACTACCGGGCAGACCGGCGGCCGCTGATCGAGGGCATCCACGCCATCGCAAAGGACACGGCCGGGCTCAGCTATCTGCAGGACCGCTATCCCGAAGGCGGGACCGGGCCGCTGCGCGACATCTGCCCCTTCACCGCGATGGGCACGTTCAACCGCTCGATGACGGATGACAACCGCCGCATGATTGCCGGCGCGCTGGCAAAGCTGATCGGCATGGAGGAAGAGCCGCTCGCGTCCTTCGATGGCATTCCTGTCCTGAACAACCAGCGGTCCTGGTTCTTCCGCTACGGGGACAAGCGCGGCGAGGGCGACATTGATCGGCTGTGGGATTTGTTTGCGGCCGCCGCGGCTATGGTGGAGACTGATCAGCCGGAGCTTCGTGCGGCGTTCATCGAAGCATACGACGCTGCCGTGCAGGTCTGGGGGGCCTCGTGGAACCTCTCGACGGGCCTTTACTGGTCGCACCCCTGGGAGTTCCCGACCCTCGACAGTAACTCGCGCGCGGAGCAGGTGGGATTCGAACCCACGGGACCATCTCTGGCCCGACCGATTTCAAGTCGGTTGCCTTAGACCACTCGACCACTGCTCCGCCCGCCTTTTAGCCCGCAACGGCGGCTCTTGCCAAGAGAGCGTCTTGACCGATCCCGACCCTTGCAGGCCGGGGCGCCTGTGATATCCCGCCACGGACACAGCGAAGGCGATGCGATGAAAGCCCCGATCCCGTTCTATGACCTGCAGGGCTTTGCCTTCGGCATCCTCAGGGCCAGCTTGGGCGTGTTGTTCCTCAAGGCGGCGGGGCTGGCGGTGCTGCTGTCCTACGTCACGCAGCTCGGCTTCGGGCTTCTGTTCATGGCGATCAGCGCGCCCTTCATGCTGCTGGCCTGGACACGGCGCGGCCCGGCCTTCACGCTGCGGACACTGGCCGCCGTGGCAGGCATTTCGCTGCTGGCGCCGTGGCTGTCCGAGATGGTCCGCTTCGAGGCGCTGCCGACCGTGCTGGCGGCGATCCTGGCGGGCAGCACGGCCGGGCTGGGGCTGGTCGCGCTGTTCCGGCACAATGCCTCGGCCGGGGGGATGGCGGTGCTGGCGCTGGTGGTCGAGCAAAGAACTGGCCTTCGCGCCGGCTGGTTCATGATGGGCTTCGACGCGCTGATCTTCCTGTCGGCGGCCTTCGTGCTGCCGCCAGACAAGGTGCTGGCCTCGCTGCTGGGGGTGGCGGTGCTGAACGCGATCATCGCCTGGAACTTTGGTATCGCGCAGGCGGGTGCGGCCAAGCCCACGGACGGACAAGCCTGAGTTCAGGCCTCTGCCCGGCGCAGACGGGTTTCCAGAAGATCGCCGCTTTCCGTCAGGATCGGATAGGCCACCATTACGAAGCAGGTGTTGATCTGCTTCAGCTCGCGCAGAACCTCCTGATGGATGCTCGAGGTCGCGGCGATTTCCGAATTGCCCAGGCGCGCGAGCGCGGCGTCGATCTGCTCGAGCTGGTTGTCCCCCTGGCGCAGGCGGGCGCGCAGCTGAGCCGGAACGACCTTGTTGCGCGCGCCCCCGCTGACCTGCCCCCAAGAATCCTGGCCATTCAAAAGGAGAGTTTGTTCTTGTAACGTTCGTGAGAACAAGGAGAACAGACGATGCGCAAATCACGTTTTA
>NZ_JAHYSR010000042.1 GCF_019431455.1 Paracoccus bogoriensis | reverse complement strand
ACACCGCAGCGGCCGCCTAACCATGAGCCCGGCAACGCTGCCCCGACCCGATTTCAACATTCATCGGGACATCCCCTCGCCGTGCGTCTGGATGGAATCGCGACGGCGGCGGAGTGAGGATCAGGTGGCGTACTCGCCCTCGCGGAACGCCATGTCGGTGATTTCGCGGAGGCCGTCGCGGTAACGGTTGAGGGTGGCGACGTCGCCTTGGTAGATCTCGTCGGGGTGGCGCGCAAAATGATCCTGGTTCAACGCGATGAGGCGCTCCAGCAGGTCATCAATCTCTGCCTTGGCCGCAAGGAAGGCATCGAGTGCAGCATCGTTGGACTGGAGCATTGGAGGGTCTCCCGCGGTGGTGTGGGGGACCATCAGGCTCGGGAACGCGGTTTGGTCAAGCGAAGGGTGCGCAGCGGATCGCCGTCATCGGCTGCCATGCGGCGCCGGGGTTTTGTTGACACAGTGTTGACACGGGCGCGGAACGCAAAAGGCCTCCCGTTCGGGAGGCTCTTAAGCGACTGTATTATTTGGGGATTTTGGTTGCGGGGGCAGGATTTGAACCTGTGACCTTCAGGTATGAGGCCACCCTTGGGTCCGAAATAACTACGTTATTTCTGATGGTTAGCCGATTTTCAGGCTCGCAACGTCGGCGTCGTGTCGCACGGAACAGCCGCAAACGGCTGGGATGTAGCGGGAATTCAAGTCTCCTCTCCCAAGCCATCCACGAAGCGGATGCCTAGCAGCTGGGCGAGGTCGCGCAATTCGTCTGGTAGCCGACCGCCTGTCGCGAAAATGCAGTCGGCGGTAGGAATGACGCGGTCATGTATCTGTTGGGCACGTAACACTGCTCGATACTTCACGCATTGAAAAATGCCGCGATGCAGTTCATCAAACCCTGCGGATGCGGTCTTGACCTCGACTCCGACAGAGACTGAGCCGAAATATACATCGACCTCATCCCCTGACCATAACCGAAACTCTTGCGCTCCATCACCGTCGCGCGCCAAGCCAACCAACCCCGGCTCAGAGGCAATGCGACGCTTCAGGGCCTTGTGCTCATCGCTTTCGGGGCCGGTATGCCATCCCTTCGGGTTGGGTCGACGTCGCTTCTTTTTGGACGCTGGAGATGTGCGCTTTTTTCTGGTCTTCGAGAGACCGTAGGCACCGAGAACATGATCCCAGCCTTGGAAGTCGTATATTTCTTCCAGTGCCCGTTCGATGATCGCTCGTTTTTCCTGTACGCTCAGCCGCTCGGGGGCGACCTTCCGTCCCAAAAATTGGCGGCAAAACTGCTCGATGTAATATTGGGAGCCGGACCCCGGAACTCTGGTCCCCTTGTTGACGACCATAAGGTTGATCAAAGGCACGTCCACCCCTGCCTCTTCAGAGTATTCCTCGCACGCATCTCCGATGCTTCCCGCGGGATATCCATATTGGGCTAGGTGGACGTGGCTCCCCAAGCCTCGCCGCACTATTTCGTCATCCCATTCTCCATACGTGATCTCGCGACGCTGGCGGGCGTATTCGACAAGTATTGGAAACCCGATGCGCGCCATGCGCTTTGTCCACGTATCCCCCTGCAACGCCGTCAGTTCCATCGCGACCCGTCACTCCCGCCAAACCGCTAAAGCTATTTACTGCGTAATCCTAGCAGCTTCGCCTCGACCATGGCCATGGCGTTCTGGTGGTCGGGCGACGGGAACAGGTGGCCGTAGCGCTCCATGGTCATCTGGATCGAGGAATGGCCCGCGAAGGTCATCACCTCCTTGGTCGTGAAGCCCTGCTCGATCCAGAGCGACACCGCGAAGTGGCGCAGGTTGTGCCAGCGCAGCTTCGCGCCGACCTGCTTCTGCAGCTTGCGGAACCGCGCCTGCGTGTTGGTGTGCTGGAGGATCCCGCCGCGCGGCGCGGGGAAGACCAGCCCGAGGTCGCTCTTCGGGCAGCGCAGCTTCCAGCGGCGCAGGGCGTTCAGCACCATCGGCCCGGCCGGGATGTCGCGATAGCCCGCGCGGGATTTCGGCTCGCCCATCTGGTTGTAGGCATCGGCGCGCTGGCGCACGTGGATGAAGCCCTTTTCGAAATCCACGTCCTGCCAGCGCAGACCGCGCAGCTCCGAGGCCCGCAGGCCGGTCAGAGCCGAGACGATCAGGTGCGGCTTGAAATCGTCGTCCGCCGCCTCGATCAGCGCGCGGATCGTCTCCTTCGAGGGCACCGGCGCCTTGTGCTCGATCCGGCTGGACTTGATCACCCGCACGCCCTGCGCGGCGTTGGTGAACAGCTGGCCGTTGTCGATGGCGTGGTCGAACAGCAGCTTCAGCGTCGAGAGGGCGCGGCGGGTCAGATGCTCGGATCGGCCGTTCAGCAGCAGCCGGTCGCGGAACTCGTTCACGTGGCGGCGGGTCAGCTGAGCGATCAGCTTGTCCCCGATCCCGACCTTCGGATCGGTGATGTGCAGGCGCACATGGTCGCTGTAGCCGCGCAACGTGGACCGCTCCATCCGCCGACCCGTCTTGCAGCGCACTTCGCAATGGTCGAGCCACGCCTTGGCGGCGTCGGCCACGGTGATGCTCTCGCCGTCGGCCAGATAGGTGTTGTTGGCGACCAGCGAGCGGACCTTCACGAGATAGACGTCGGCGTCCTTGCGGCGCGGGAACAGCTTCGAGCAGCGCTTGCCGGCCTGGTCGGTGAAATCCACCTGCCAGCGCTCCAGGCCCGAGGGCAGCGTTCGCTTCCGGATCGTCGCCATCCGAATTCTCCCTTCCCGACAATGCCTTGACCCTCGTCAGCCTTCCGCATTGCCATGCTTTCGCGGGCCTTGCGAGGCGAAACCGACCGCCTCGGAAGCTGGTATCGGATTTTTACCCCGAAACCCCCTTGTGCGCCAGAGGTTTTGGACTTATGGTCCGAAACAAGCTCAGGAGACCCCGCCGCCATGGCCAAGCTCAGCGATCTCGTCCCCACGCTCGCGCAGGTTCTGCCGATGCCCGAGCAGACCGTGGCGGTGATCGCGCGCGCGCTGCGGCAGGCGCGGCTCATCTCGACGGGCGGGCGTGGGCCAGGAGCGGCCGACATGACGCCCGAGGATTGCGCGCGGCTGCTCCTCGCGATCATGGCGGCCGATCAGGTCAAGGACTCCGTCGCGGCGTCGCAGCGGTTCTGGGCGTTCCCCGTCGAGGAGCTGCACAGCCGGGACACGATGCCCGAGGACGAGCAGGATGCCTGGCTGCCGCTGCCCGATGCGATGCGGGCGCTGACGCAGGTCACGACATTAGGCGAGATGCTCGCCGGCCTGATCGCGGCGGCCCGGGACGGTGCGCTGGATGCGGCCCTCGGCGGCGTGATGCTCCCCTTCATGAAGATCGAGGTTGAGCGGCGGTTCCATACCGCGTCCGTCTCCCTCGCCGGGTCCAGCGACGGGCTGCTGCCCGACCGGACCGTGATGATCGCAAGCTTCGCGCCGCCCAAGACGCAGCTGCGCAAGCTGATGGAGGCATCGGGATTTCACGAGGGCGGCGACGCCATGGTCACCTTCGCCGTCAGCCAGAGAACGATCAACCCGCTGGGCGCGCTGATCCGCACCTAGGAGAACAGGAACATGCAGGACGGAATGCGGGCCGGACCCGCCACGGGAGAGGCTTGCCCGGCGCTGGCGGACGATCTGCTGCGGGGCGCGGACGCCATTGCGGTCTTCGTCTTCGGCGACGCGAAGGAGCGGCGGAAGGTCTACTACTACGCCAGCGAGGCCAAGGTGCGCATGCCCACCTTCCGGATGGGCAACGTGATCTGCGCGCGCAAGTCGCGCCTTCTCGACTGGATCGAGAGCCAGGAGGCCGCGCGATGAGCGATTTCCGGGCTCCCCTCTCGACCGACGATCATGTGGTGATCGGCAATCGGCTGCGCGCCTGCCGCGAGGCGTTGCTGCTTGTGCTGACCTCGGCCGTGCCGGGCACCGACACCCATCGCGAGGCCGACCGCTGCCTGATCGCGATGGACCGGCTGCGCGCCGAACTCGACTGCGATCTGCGCGGCGTGGCGCATTACGAGCGCGACCCGAGGCGTCTGACCGGCAAGGTCTATTACGGGCATGTCCGCTTCGTCGGCAGCGGCGAAGGGCCGGAGGAGCACTGGAACGACGATTTCGCCGCCTGGGTCCTGGACGGGGAGTGAACCATGGAGGACGTCATCCGCGTGACAGGGTCCGCGGCCGAGGCGGAGGCGGACGCCTCCGCTTCGGCACCCGCCCCGATGGCAGCCGAAGAGCTGACCGACCTGCGCCTGCGGCTGCATCGCCACAGCTATCGCCCGGTGCCGGTGCTGGGCGCGCATGTCGCCATGAAGGCCGCAGGCAAGCGGCCGATGATGAAGGGCTGGGAGACGGTCTGCGCCAGCGCCGACGAGGCCGAGATCGCGCGCTGGACGACGGCGCAGCGCAACTGCACCAACACCGGCCTGCTCTGCGGGACGCTGGTCGGCATCGACATCGACGTGCTCGACCACCAGCACGCCCACCGGGTGACCTGCATCGCGACCGAGATGCTCGGCATGACGCCCGGCTACCGGATCGGGCGCGCGCCGAAGATCCTGCTGACCTTCCGCACCGATGAGCCCTTCGACAAGATCCAGACGCCAGAGTTCCACATGCTCGACGGCACTGTCGCGCGCGTCGAGGTGCTGGCGACGGGACAGCAGTTCGTGGCCTTCGGCATCCACCCGGACACGAAGGCGCCCTATCGCTGGCCCGAATGCTCGCCGCTCGACGTGCCTTTGCACGAACTGCCGCCGGTCACCAGGGAGCGGTGCGCGGCGTTCATCGCTGCGGCCGAGACGTAGCTGCGCAAGGTCGGCGGCTACAGCACCGCCGATCGCCGCGAGATCGAGCGCGAGGGCCGCAAGGCCGCGGGGCTCAAGCGGAACGAGCCGCCCTCGCGCGAACTGGTCGAGGAGGCGGTCGCCCACATCCCGAACGACGACCTGCCCTACGACGACTGGATCAAGGTGGGACTCGCGCTCTACGCCGCGCTCGGACCCGACGGCCGCGACCTGTGGGAAAGCTGGTCTGGCCAGGCTTCGAAGAACGATCCCGACTACACCGCCGGGAAATGGGACAGCTTCGCCGGTGTGCGCAACGTCACCGTGGGCACGCTGTTCTGGCTCGCCCGGCAGAACGGATGGCGCGCGGAGCGCATCGAGCGGGTCCGCCGTTCGCACACGCGCCCCATCGACACGGCCGACGAGGACGAGGCCGACGCCGACGGCCGACCGGTGATCCGCCTCCGCGCGGGTTTCCTGCACCAGAGCGTGGACATGGCCGAGGGCGCGCTGATGCAGGCCGGTCTCGGCTACTATCAGCGCGGCAGCCTGGTGGTGCGGCCGGCGATGGTGCCGGTGGCCGTCTCGGACGGGCGCACGGTGGATGCGCCGCGCCTGGTCGCGGTCAAGGCGCATCACATGGCCGAGGCCTTCACCCGCGCGGCGAAATGGAAGCGCTACGACAAGCGCGAGGGCGACTGGGTGACCACCGACTGCCCGCATCGCGTCGCGGAAACCTTCCTCGCCCGCGAGGGCCAGTGGCGGCTGCCGGTGCTGACCGGCATCGTCAACGCCCCGACCTTGCGGCCGGACGGCACGATCCTCGACCTGCCGGGCTACGACGCGCAGACCGGGCTGCTGTTCGATCCGCAGGACTTCCGGTTCCCCGCGCTGCCGCGCGATCCCGACCGGGACATGGCGCAGCGCGCCCTTGGCTTCCTCAAGGATCTGATCTCGACCTTCCCCTTCGTCACGGAGGCGGATCGCGCGGTCGCGCTCTCGGCCATCCTGACCGCTCTGATCCGCCGCTCGCTGCCGACGGCGCCGCTGCACGGCTTCAACGCCCCGACCGCGGGCAGCGGCAAGTCGATGCTGGTCGATCTCGCGAGCCTGATCGCCACCGCCCGTCCGGCGCCGGTGATCGCGCAGGGGAAATCCGCGGAGGAGATGGAGAAGCGGCTGGACGCGGCGCTGATCGCGGGCGACGTGTTGATCGCCATCGACAACTGCGAGGAACCGCTGGGCGGCGAGCTGCTCTGCCAGACGCTGACACAGACCAGCCTCAAGGTCCGCATCCTCGGCAAGTCGCTGAACGCCGAGGTGCCGAGCAACGCCGCCATCTTCGCGACCGGCAACAACCTGACCTTCGAGGGCGACATGACCCGACGCGCCCTGCGCGCTACGCTCGACCCTGGCGTGGAGCGGCCCGAACTGCGCGCCTTCGACCGCGATCCCGTTGCCATGGTAACGGCGGGGCGCGGCGATTACGTCACGGCCGGGCTGACCGTCCTGCGGGCCTTCCACATCGCCGGTCGTCCGCAGCAGCGCACGCCGCTCGGCTCCTTCGCCGAGTGGTCGCGCTGGGTGCGCGACGCCCTGATCTGGCTCGGCGAGGCCGATCCCTGCGAAACGATCGAGGCGCTGCGCGGCGCCGATCCGAAGCTCGAGGCGCTGACCTCGGTCCTCGAAGGCTGGCGCGAGGTGATCGGGATGCAGCCCGCCACGGTCCGCGATGTGATCGCGCGTGCGACCGAGCAGCGACCCCAGCTCTACGGCCGCGCCGAGTTCGTGCATCCCGAGTTCCGCGAGGCCCTGCTGCGGGTCGCGGGCGAAGGCGGCGCGATCAACGGCAGGCGGCTGGGCATATGGATCGGATCGCACCAGAAACGGATCGTGGGCGGGCTGCGCATCGTCGAAGCGGGCGTATCGGCAGGGCACACGCGCTGGCAGCTGCAACACGCGGAGCCGGGCGCCGCGACGATCAACAACGGTTCTGAAAGTTTCCGGAGCAATGCCGATGCGTGACGCGGATTCCCGATCTGTCTGGTGGGTTTGGTGGATTTGGTGGATTTGTTCCGGCCGGTTTCTTTGTATGTCGCAGAAAATGGCGGCGGCGTGGAATGTCGGGGCATGTAACGCCACGCATCACATCACCACGCATGACGTGACAGTTTACAGGAGCGGGCCGAAACAGACCCACCAGATCCACCAAACCCACCAGACAAACCGTCAACGGACGGGGACGGACGGCACAGCCCGCGAAAACTTCAGAACCGTCGTGAGCGGACGGAAACGGCGGATCGCGGGTGACCGGGCGATTCCTTCGGGGCCGATCCGTATGTGGGGACGCGCAGCGCATGAGCCCGCCAGCGTCAGGGGGCGTAAATGACTAAACTCGACGGCGCCGAGACCAAGACCGCCTTCGCCGCGCGGGTGGGGCTCACCAAGGGGCGCATCTCGCAGCTGGTGGCCGAGGGGCTGCCGGTCCGCGCGGACGGGCGGATCGACGTGGCGGTGGGGCTCACTTGGATCGAGAACAACCTCGATCCCGCCCGGCGCAATCGGGGCGGCGCCGCCAGCGCGGCCCGCAATCCGACCACGCTGGCCGAGGCCAAGCGTCTGCATGAGATCGTGAAGGTCCAGCGGGCGAAGCTCGCCTACGAGCGTGAGAGGGGCGAGCTGGTCGAGACCGCCGCCGCCACGCGTACGGTCTTCGCGCGAGCCCGTGCCGAACGCGACGCGCACATGGCGTGGGTCCAGCGCACGGCGCCGCTGCTGGCCGCCGAGCTCGGCGCCGATCCCCGCGCCACCTTCGCCGCCCTCGACCGCATGATGCGCGAGCATCTCGAACATCTGGCCGACCTGCCGCTCGGGAGCTTTGGCGATGGTGCCTGACATCGACCTCGCGTGGCGGCGCGGCATCCGCCCCGAACCGCCGATCCCGGTCTCGGACTGGGCCGACCGTCATCGCATCCTGCCGCCCACCTCGGCCGAGCCCGGCCGCTGGCGCACCGACAGCACGCCCTATCTGCGCGCGGTGATGGACGCGCTCTCGACGGCGAGCCCCTACGAGCGGGTCGTGCTGATGAAGGGCGCGCAGACCGGGGGCTCGGAGGCCGGGCTGAACTGGCTCGGCTACATCATCCAGAATGCGCCCGGCATCGCCATGCTGGTCATGCCCTCGCTCGACATGGTGCGGCGCAACACCACCGTCCGGATCGACCCGATGATCGAGGCGACGCCCGCCCTGCGCGACCTGGTCGCCGCGCCCCGCTCCCGCGATGCCGGCAACAGCCTGTTCCGCAAGTCCTTCCCCGGCGGCCAGCTGGTGATGACCGGGGCGAACAGCGCCGTCGGCCTGCGCTCCACGCCCGTGCGGTATCTGTTCCTGGACGAGGTGGACGGCTATCCGGGCGACGCCGATGGCGAGGGCGATCCGGTCGATCTGGCGATCCAGCGCACCGCCACCTTCCGGGGGCGCCGCAAGATCTACATGGTCTCGACGCCCACGCTGAAGGGCCATTCCCGCATCGAGGCGGCCTTCCTCGACAGCGACCGGCGATACTACCACGTCCCCTGCCTCCATTGCGGCCACATGGCGCCGATCACCTGGGCGCGCATCCGCTGGCCCGAGGGGCGGCGCGACCAGGCGCATCTCATCTGCGAGGCCTGCGGCGGCATCCACCACGAGCACGACAAGCCCCGCCTGCTGGCGGCAGGCGAGTGGCGCGCGACGGCCGAGGGCGATGGCCGCACCGCGGGCTTCCACCTCTCCGCGCTCTATTCCCCATGGGAGACATGGGCCGAGATCGCCGCCGAGCATGGCCGCGTCCGCAAAGACCCGCCCCGCCTGCAGGTCTGGGTGAACACCAAGCTGGGCGAGTCCTGGGAGGACCAGGCGGGCGACACCGTTCCGGCCGACCCGCTCATGGCCCGCCGAGAGGACTGGGGCGAGGCGCTGCCCGCCTCGGTCGCCGTGCTGACCGCCGGCGTCGACGTGCAGGGCGACCGGATCGAGGTGCAGATCCTCGGCTGGGGCCGCGACGAGGAAGCGTGGGTGATCGACTACCGCGTGCTCTGGGGCGACCCGTCCGGGCCGCGCCTCTGGTCTGATCTCGACATGGTGCTGCAGGCGACCTTCCCGCATCCCGCGGGGCTCGACCTGCCGGTGCGCGCGACGGCCATCGACACCGGCGGGCACCACACCAAGATGGCCTACGAGTTCTGCCGCACCCGCCTCGCCCGCCGCATCTGGGCGATCAAGGGCCGCGGGGGGCCCGGCATCCCCGTCTGGCCGCGCCGCCCGACGCGCACGAACAAGGGCAAGATCCCGCTCTTCATCGTCGGCGTCGATGCCGTGAAGGACGCCGTCTACGCCCGCCTGCGCCTCACCGAGCCCGGCCCCGGTGCGATCCACTTCCCCCGCCGCCTCGACGCTGACTACTTCCGCCAGCTGACCGCCGAGCGCGTCGTCACCCGCTTCGAGCGCGGTCGCCCCATCCGATCTTGGCAACCCAAGCGCGACGGCGAGCGCAACGAGGCCCTCGACACCTTCGTCTACGCCCACGCCGCCCTGCACGGGCTGATCAGCATGGGACTCAGGCTGAACGAAGAGGTGGAGGGGGTGGCGTCGGTGCCGGTGCGGCAGGTAGCCGAGGGGGGCGCGTGATCAGGTCGCCGTGGATGCTCTGAGCCGATAGCTTTCAGTCATTCCCCGTGATTCCGAAGGCCCTCAGGGGCGGATTTCATCGCAGAAGTGCCTTGCAAGAAATAGAAGCCACTCTAATTGGCTATACTGCAAGAGAGCAACGTTATAGTCCGCTGGCAGCGAGTCGAGGCGAACAATAGACTCAAGGTCACTGATCGAGTACGTGGATGGTTGCCGGACGGAATTGCTGGGGACGATGCAAGCCCGTATCAATGCGACGCATAACTCAACCCACGTTCCTGGACCCCCTAGGTAGTCCCACCACTCGATGCCGACGCGCACCGTTGATTTGACTGTGAGTTGCTGAGACCTATACGAAATATTCCAGTTCCCAGTACAGGGAGATATAATCTGGGCAGGCGGGGTAACAACCTGCCCGATATTCCGAAGAATATGCCAGTCCTTCTTATTCGATTGACGCTTTGTCCCGTAGAGCACGCCATAGGTGAACTCTACTGTATTTGCACCCGCCGCATTCGCCCAGTCAGGTGAATGCGTCACAACGTCGACGCCGATATCCTTAGCCATTTCATCATTTAGACACCGAGGACCGCTCTTCAGCGTTGCCACGTACAGGGTCTGACCAGGCGCGACTCTTTTCCCATCCAGAACAGATTCCACCGAGTGCATCGTCGACGGAACCAATTGCCAGCCATACACGGGCAAGACAACTGTTTCGACCATCCTTCCAGCAGACGTCTCCATAGAAGAGAACACCTTTGCTGGAACTATGTCCTTCTCAATTTCCGAGACATGGCTGTAGCCATTCTGCTTGGAGTAGAACATCAATACAAAGGGGCTAGTATTGAATTTCTCAAATTGAGAGCTTGACGCTGGAAGCGCGGCAATATGGCTGGAAATCCGCCGCCGAAAGTCGGTTTCCATATCGAGGACACGCTGCCGGGCTGCTGGATCAGAATCAATACGAGCAAGATCTCGAAAGATGTCGGCCTTTCTCAAGACCACAGGGGCAACCTTCTTTGGCAGACCGGGGTGACCTCTAGCCATCCTTAAACTCCAAAAGCTTTAATTTTCTTCCGCGTTACAGGGGCCGCGTAGTTCGTGTCGTCTGAAGAGCCAGAGCTATCACGCACGAACGTCTTGCCCGCCTTAAACCACTGGCGCGTCCTAACGTGGGACTGAATATAGATCACGCGGAAACGTTCAGGCGGAGTGGGATGAGCCCTCCAACCGTTCTTTGCGAGCGAGTCCAAGGCGGACGCAATCACCTGGCCCGCAACCCTTCCGAGACGAACTGGAACGGCGTTTCCGACCTGAGCATATTGCTGAGATGTTGTTCCACAGAACTCCCAATCGTCAGGGAACTCCTGAATTCGTGCATACTCACGAAGACTAAGCGCGCGTGTCTCTGTGGGATGACATAGCGAAGTACTTGCATGGTTTGGCATCGTTACCAGAGTCGGGCATGGCAGATCGAAGCTAAGGCGACGCCACCATCCCGAGCGCCCACCCCTTGCAAAGTAAGCCTTGCCCATTGACTCCCGCTGCACTTCATCAGGCAGGCTTCTCCAGTTTGACCCCGGCGGCACCATTCTAAGGAAGCCTTTCTTGCGGGGGCTAAAATCCATGATGACATCACCAGGACTGTTAAGGCCCGCAAGGGCATCGCCCAGAGTACGCCAAGGCTGTAGTTCGCTCCGGGAAAACAGATCTGGCGTATCCGCGACATCGTGGCTCCCGTGGGTGGGGCTCGGGAAGTCCACTTCCACGTTGAACCGGTTACCGATGAACAAGGCTCGCTCTCTTAGCTGAGGAGCACCATAGTTGACTGCATTTACTTCAAAGCAGTCCATGTGATATGGCCCACCAGAAATCTTTTGAAGGTCATCTGCAAAAAGGCGAATTACCGAACCAGGTTCTTCTTCTGCCGTAAGGGGCGGACCACCCTTTTCCGGACGCTTCGCTATGGGTCGGTGCTTAAGTGCAGCAGAAACTAGGCCGCGAACGTTCTCCATAAGGAAAAACTTGGGCTGCAGGCCTTCAATGAAGCGCAAGAAATCCCAGAGCAGTGTGCCCCGAGGGTCTTGGACGCTTTTTCTCCGACCTGCAGTTGAAAACGACTGGCACGGCGGCCCACCGACGAGAAGGTCAACTTCCCCGGGAGCTACGCCGATAGTCTCCAGCAGCTCGTCCACGGTCAGTTCAGAGATATCGCGGCATAGAACTGCGGGGCTCCCGCTTACCCTGCCTGCCGTTACGTTCTTGGAGATTGTCTCGCAGAAGCTTGGCTCCACCTCGACAGCAGCCAAGAGCTCAAACCGGTTGGTCTGATCAAGGCCGATGTCGAGACCCATCGCGCCTGAGAACAGCGATACAACGCGGTACCTTTCCTTCATGCGCTCATCCTTTGCTCTACAGCCCACGACAAGGCCCACAAGATGTAGTCGTAGATCTGCACCGCGACCCTATCGCGTGATTTGAGCGATGTGGAGAGGAAACTTGTACGGTACAGCGAACCTCGCTGGGTGATATGCGCCTGCCTATGCTTCAGCGGGATCATGCCGCCGTCAGCGCCGGAGCGT
>NZ_JAHYSR010000041.1 GCF_019431455.1 Paracoccus bogoriensis | reverse complement strand
ACACCCCGAGCCTGCGGCTCAGGGAGAGCAACGCCACCCCTCACCCCACGAAGTTCAACATCGGGCGGGACATTCCCTGGCCGTCTGCAGGAAGGTCATGCCGCCCGACAGGCAGGCCAGCGCCGCATGCACCTGGTCGCGCTCGGCCGCCCAGGTCGTTGTATAGGCGGGTAGGGGCGAGGTCCACGGCACATGCGCCTGCCCGTCTTGCTCTGACGAAAGACCAGCAGACCGTTGCGGCCGACATGCTGTCGCCCGAGCTGCACCGCGCCGATCGTGCGGGTGCCGGTCCAGAAGACCAGCACGAAACAGGCGCGCTGGACGGTGCCGATTGGCCAGTGCGCGCAAAAGGCCTCGATCTCGTCGGCCGACCACGGGCTGCAGCCTGCCTTCTCTACCGGCGCCTTTGTGCAGGCCTGCGGACGGGGTAGCACTAGGTTGTCGAGCATCCTATCCGCCAGCAAACGCTTCAACCTGGCGTTGTCGTCCCCAGGCTGCTTCAGCCGCCTGGCGTCTGACAGATCCATCCCGCCACACCTGGCCTTCAGCTTGTAAAACAAAGCGGGGTTCAGGCCGTGCTTGCGGCAAACCTCCGTGGGGGCCATGCCAGCTTCCTGCTCTTTGATCATCCCGATGGTCTGCGCTTCAGTGAGACGGCTTTTCCTCATGCCGTCTGCTCCTTCAAAGGTTGCGCAGACTCTCCATCAGATTGAGGGAACTGCCGGTGGGCAGGTCAGGATCAAAGACCAGTGGCAGGTCAGAAGATCACCAACACCCTTGTGACGCGGGAGCCATCCCTACACGGTCCGAGGCCGATGCTGACCGCCCCCGACAATCGGACAACCGTTTCGGATCAGATTTCCAGGGCCTCAAGTTTCCATGGCCTCAAGCTGGTCGATCAGTCCTTCGATCACTGACAGGCCCTTGTCCCAGAAGGCCGGGTCCGAGGCATCCAGTCCGAAGGGCGCCAGCAATTCCTTGTGGTGGCGCGATCCCCCCGCTTTCAGCAGGCCGAAATAGTGGGACTGGAAGTCGGGCAGACCGTCCTCGTATGCGGCATAGAGCGCGTTCACCAGCCCGTCCCCGAAGGCATAGGCATAGACGTAAAAGGGCGAGTGCACGAAATGCGGAATGTAGGTCCAGAAAGTCTCGTATCCCGGCATGAATTCAAAGACCGGACCAAGGCTTTCATGCTGGACCTGCATCCAGAGCCTGTTGATGTCATCGGGCGTCAGTTCGCCTTCGGCGCGGGCGGCGTGCAGGCGACATTCAAAATCGTAGAAGGCAATCTGCCGGACGACCGTGTTGATCATGTCCTCGACCTTGCCGGCCAGCAGCGCCTTTTTCTGGGCGGGATCAGAGGCCTTGGCCAGCAGCGCACGGAAGGTCAGCATCTCGCCGAAGACAGATGCGGTTTCCGCCAGCGTCAGGGGCGTGGAGGCCAGCAATTCCCCCTGACCAGCGGCCAGGCGCTGGTGAACGCCATGGCCCAGTTCATGTGCCAAGGTCATCACGTCGCGCGGTTTCCCGAGGTAGTTCAGCAGGATATAAGGATGCGCCGTGGTGACGGTCGGATGGGCAAAGGCGCCAGGCGCCTTGCCGGGCTTGACGCCGGCGTCAATCCAGCCCTTTTCGAAGAAGGGCCGTGCCAGATCGGCCAATTCGGGCGAAAATCCTGCATAGGCATCCAGAACCGTAGCCTGCGCCTCGGACCAGTCGATCAGGCGCGGCGTGTCGCTGGGCAGCGGCGCGTTGCGGTCCCAGACCTGCAGCTTGTCCAGCCCCAGCCAGCGCGCCTTGAGTGCGTAATATCGATGAGACAGGCGCGGATAGGCGGCGGTCACGGCGTTGCGCAGCGCCTCGACCACTTCGGGTTCGACATGGTTGGACAAGTGGCGGCTGTGCTGGGGCGAAGGCATCTTGCGCCACTTGTCCTCGATCGCCTTTTCCTTGGCCAGCGTATTGTGGATGCGCGCGAACAGGCCGACATTGGCGGTAAAGACCTTGGCCAGTGCGCGGGCGGCCGCCTCGCGGCGCGCGCGATCATGGTCGGTCAGCAGGTTCAGCGTGGCTTCCATGCCAAGCGTCTCTCCGTCCACGTCAAAGGTCAGCGCGGCGATTGTCTCGTCGAACAGGCGGTTCCATGCGGCAGCACCCACGACGGAATTGTCGTGCAGGAATTGTTCCAGTTCATCGGACAACTGGTGCGGGCGCATTGCGCGCATTCGGTCGAAAACCGGCTTGTAGCGCGCCGGGCCATCTGCAGCAGCAAAGACGGCGTGATAGGTTTCGTCCGGGATGCGGTTGAACTCGAGGCGGAAGAACACCAGCGGCGCCGTCAGATCGGTAATCCTGCCCTGAAGGTCGCCCATCTGCTTGGCGCGGAGAGGATCGGTCGTGTTCTGGTAATAACGCAGCCCGACATAGGACATGATGCGACCGGCCAGGATCTCGATCTGCTCGTATTCCTCGATGCAGGCCAGCATTTCGGCAGGGGTCAGGTCGGCCAGGCGGCCTTGGTAGGCGTTTGCAAAGCGGGATGCGCGTTGGCCCAGAGCCTCGGTATCGGCCGCAAGTTCGGGGCTGTCGGGCGCCGGGTAGAGATCGGTCAGATCCCATTCGGGCAGGGCGCCAAAGTCGCTTTTCGCCGGTTCCTGCGCTTCAAGTGCCATGCTGCCTGCCATGTTCGTTCCTTTCCTTTGCCCGCCCAGATGTGGACGCTGAGACAGAGGGACGCAAGGGGGTGCTCTTTCGTCGGGGATCGGTAAGCGTCCATGCGCCTCGCGGCCGCAGATGAGGCGCGGCCCATCCCGCTTCGGGGCAGACTGGACCGGCGCCGTGCCTGGCGCCGATCATCAGACGATTTCGCCCGCTGCCATCCGGTCCAGGAAGTCCGCGGCCTCGGCCCGGATCGTCTGGCGCCTCGTCTCGTCCATCCGATCCCATGTCGCATAGATGCGCCCGATGCGTGGATTGCGCGCAAATCGCTTGCGATGCCGGTCGAGAAAGTCCCAATAAAGCAGGTTGAACGGACAGGCATCGGGTCCGGTCCGCGCCGCGACCTTGTAGGCGCAGCCCTTGCAGTAATCGGACATCCTGTTGATGTAGTTTCCCGAACTGACATAGGGCTTCGACGCCACCACGCCGCCATCGGCGAATTGGCTCATGCCGATGACATTGGGCGCCTCGACCCATTCATAGGCGTCGATATAGACGGCCAGATACCATTCGTGGACCTGCGCAGGGTCGATCCCGGCCAGAAGCGCGAAATTGCCGGTCACCATCAGGCGCTGGATGTGATGGGCATAGGCATGATCGCGCGTCTGCCCGATGACCCTGGCCATGCAGTTCATCCGTGTCGGTGCCCCCCAGTAGAAGGCCGGTAGGGCGCGCCGGTGGTCCAGCAGGTTGCGCGCGGTGTAATCTGGCCCTTCCAGGAAATAGATCCCTCGCATGAACTCGCGCCAGCCCAGGATCTGACGAATATAGCCCTCGGCCGAATTCAGCCGCACCTCGCCCCGCGCATAGGCCTGCGCTACGGCCTCGCAGACCTCGCGCGGCGACAGAAGCCCCGCATTGATATAGGGCGACAGCAACGAGTGGTGCAGAAACGGATCCCCTTCAAGCATAGCATCCTGATAGGGGCCGAACTCGTCCAGGGCATGGCGGAGGAAATGGTCCAGCATTCGCAGCGCGCCCGCGCGGTCCGTCGCCCAACGAAAGGGCCGCAGCCGACCGAAATTCCCGGGAAAACGCGCTTCGACCAGATCCAGAACCGCCTGCGTTTCGGCATCGGGTTCGCAGACCGGGGGTCTCACGCGCAACAGATCGCCCGAGGCGGGCTTGCGATTGTCGTGATCGTAGTTCCACTGCCCGCCCTCGGGCTGATCGCCCCGCATCAGCAGGCCGGTCTTGCGGCGCATCTCGCGATAGAACCACTCCATCCGCAATTCCTTTCGGCCCTCGGCCCAGGCCTCGAATTCTGCGTGGCTGGCCAGGAACCGGTCATCGGCGCGCTGATGCACCGGGATCGGCAGATCGCCCAAGGCCCCGATCAGCCGCCATTCGCCCGGCTCGGTCGCGATCACCTCGCGCAGACCTCGCGCGGCTGCCAGGCGCAGGATCTCGCCCGCGATCGACTGGCTGTTGTCGGGATCATCCAGCCGCGTATAGACAACCTCCAGGCCGCGTGCGCGCAGCTCTCCCGCGAATTTCCGCATCGCTGCAAAGATGAAGGCGATCTTCTGCGGGTGATGGCGGACATAGCTGGCCTCGTCCATCACCTCGGCCATCAGGACGACATCGCCGGTCTGCACCTCGCGCAGGGCGGCGATGTCATGCGAAA
This sequence comes from Paracoccus bogoriensis, assembly GCF_019431455.1. Lineage (GTDB taxonomy): Bacteria > Pseudomonadota > Alphaproteobacteria > Rhodobacterales > Rhodobacteraceae > Paracoccus > Paracoccus bogoriensis. Next base: position 9,719 of record NZ_JAHYSR010000041.1, on the reverse strand, counting down.
GCTGGTCTCCCAGCACAAGGATCAGTCGGCTCACGGGTTCCTCGAACGGGTGGCGCCCACCCAACGTGCCTTGCGCCGCCCCCCTTGCAAATGCGTCGGGGTGCCGCGTGCGTCGCGTGCCACCGGTCCGGCCTTTGCCTTGGTCCGAATATCCCGGGGAGTCCGCAGGACGGGGGCAGCGCCCCCCCCCAGCCACCACGGCCATCAGCGCCGCCAGATCCAGGAATGTCCCGCCAGCGCGCCCTGGGCCTTGGCCAGCAGGCGTAAACCTGCAGGCTGGCCACACCGTCCTTCGGCCAGCCGCTCCACCGCCAGTTCGGCGGTGCAGGGCAGCCCCGTGATAGGATCGCGGTATCGCGGATAGGCGATCAGGCAGGCATGGGCCAAGGCCTCGAGCGATGGCCTCGCCCGGCGGCGCGGCAGGCCCGGCCCAAGATCGCGCGTCAGCCCCCAGCCCGCATAAAAAGGCCGGCCAAGCGTCGTGACCGGCACGCCACGCAAAAGCGCCTCGAAGCCAAGGGTCGAGGTGATGGTCCAGACCTCGTCCGCCGTCCCGATCAGGGTCAGCGGATCGGCCCGGTCTGCGACATGGTCGGCCAGGGCCGCCAGCGCCTCGGGCGCGATCAGGCCGGGGCGCAGACCGGCCTCGACATCGGGATGGGGCTTGTAGATCACCTGCGCATCGGGGTTCTCGGCCCGCACGCGCGCCAGCAGTGCCAGATTGGTCCGTTCGACACCCGCCCCGCGCAGGATCGAGGCGTCGTCCTCGACCTGACCCGGAACCAGGATGCGCCGCCGCCCGTCCGCCGGGGGCAGCTTTGCACGGCCGCCCAGGTTGTATTTCGTCAGCCTGGCCGTGATCAGCGCCGCGATCAGCCGCGCTGCCCGTGCCTCGCCGCCCGGGGGCGGTCCGGCCTCGATCAGCGCCTCCAGCCGAGAGGGCGCCTGCGGATCGAAATAGATCCCCAAGTCATCCGCGACGACCGAAAGCGGCGGCGTCAGCGCCGCGCCCAGACCGCGCGAGCGCAGGAACCCATCCTCGACACGGATCGCCTGTGGGACGGCCTCGGCCGCACCCGCCCAGGCCAGCGTAACCTGTGCCGAAGGCCGAGACTGGAACCGCACGGGTCGCGCATCGCCGAACTCGCGTGCCACAAGGCCTCGTTTCCACAGCCTGATCCCATAGGCCCTGTGGCCGTTGCGATCCTGGCGGAAGGCCTTGGCCTCGGCCTCGATCTGGTCCAGCGCGCCGTCGAAATCGGTCAGCTGGTCGCGGCAGGGGTCATACCAGACCGGGCCGGTCAGGTGGCTGGCTGCGAACAGCGCTTCGGGTGTGGCACGGCCCCGGCGACCCTTTGGCATGGGTTGTTCATCATCGCTGAGGCCCCAGCCCGCATAGAAGGGGCGCCCGAAAAGGCGCGGCCTGTGGCCCGCCAGCAGGGCCTCGTAACCAAGCTGCGAACTGACCGCATAGACCCGTGCCGCCCCCTCGACCAGCCGCCAGGGCGAGACGGCCCCATCGCAGAGCATGTCGCCGTGACGCAGATCCTCGGCCGTCAGATGGCCGGGGCGCAGACCCTGTGCAGTTTCGGGATGGCTGCGGATCACGATGCGGTGGCCGGGGTTTTCGTCACGGGCGGCTTGGAGCATCGTCAGGAACAGCGCGCGCCCCGCACCGCATAGCGAGGCATCGCCCCGCGTCTGGTCGATGACCAGCACATAGCCCGGTTCCGGCGCCCGCAGGGCGGGGTCGTGGGCGTTGTATTTCGACAGATCGGCTGCGCGCAGCCGGGCCAGGCCCTGGCGGGCGCGAGCCCTGGCTTCAGGTGACAAGGGCGCGCGGATAAGGCGCTCCAGCAGCGAGGGTTGGCCCGGGTCGAAATGCAGCCCTTCGGGGTCGATCAGCAGGCCGACAGGCCCCCGCCGCGCCAACGCGCCCCGCGCCCTGCCGGGCAGGATCGAGCGCAAGAACGCGTCCTCGACCGTGACCACCTGAGCGCCGGTCAACTCTGCGATACGACGCCCGCGCCATGTGGTGGGGCTGGCCCCCCAGATGCCCACTGCACCATCCGGTCCGGGCAGGCCCAGGACCGGCTTCCAGCCCGCCAGGGTCAGGATGCGCGCAACGCGCCGCTGCCGCAGGAAGCCCAGGTTGAAAACATGAAGCCGCCGGGGGATCCCGGCGGCTTGTGGTCTTTCGGCCTGCATGGGCGGATCAGTTGCCCAGATTCGACAGGCGGTCGGCAGTGGCTGCGCTGCCTGTGATCGCGCCCAGCGTCTTTTGCCATTGGACATAGGGCGCCTCGGTGACATAGAGCGTGTCGCCGTCGCGGATGATGAAGTCGCGGGCCAGGAACAACCCGTTCGGGCGCGTCAGGTCAAGCACATAGGCAAAGCGCGTCGTGGTGGAGACCGGGCGACCCAGGACGCGGCTGGCCACAGAGGGCGGCTCGTCGCGCAGGATGAAGACGCCGGTCGGGTCGGCCAATTGTGTGCTGAGGCCGCCGACCATGGCGATGGCTTCGACCGCATTGATCACCTCGTTGCCAAGCGGCACGCGCGTCTGGCCGCCAAGCGCGCCAAGCGAGGTGAAGGCGCGCTGATCCTCTTCCACGATGACCAGGTCGCCAGGACGCAGGGCGATGTCATTGGCCGGGCTGGTATAGAGGTCGGTCAGCCAGACCTTGCCGGATTCAGCGCCGCGCTTGACGGTGATGACCGCGACCTCGGGGGGGATTGTGACGCCACCCGCCCGCGCCAGCATGGCCGACAGCGTCCGGGTCGGCCGCTCGATCGGATAGACGCCCTGCGCGCCGACCCGACCCATGACCGAAACCGTCGCGCCGTCGCCTGCCACCCGCGTCACCGAGACCTGCGGATCGGGCGTGCGGACCGAAAGCTGGTCTGTGATGATCTGGCGCAGCCGGTCGGGCGTGTTGCCCGCTGCGCGGATCCGGCCCGCATAGGGCACGAAGATGAAGCCGTCGCTGTCAACCTGGATCTCGGTCAGTTGGGCGGAACTGGCCCCGGCCGATGTCAGAAGCCCGTCCTGCACGTTTTCCCAGATCGCCAGGCCCAGCCGGTCGCCAGCCCGGATCTCGTCGGCGCCGACCTGGGCTGCGTTGCGGAAGCTGGCCGAGAAGCCGAATGCAGGTGCAAAGGCCGAGGCGCGTGTCACATGGTCGTTGACGTAGATGACATGCGTATTGCCGCCTTTCTCGACCGATCCACGAAAGATCTCGGTCTTGTTGGGGCCGGAACGGGGGAGGGCGCAGGCCGCCAGCAGGGCAAGCGACCCGATCATCACCAGCCGGAACACGGCCGACGCGCGGAAAGAGACTGTCACCTCTGATACTCCTGTTATTGTCGTCCTGTCGGGTCGGACGCCTTTGCGCGCAATTTAACGGGGAATGACCATTGCCGCTACTGCAATTGCGGCGGTCCGAGGGATCACCGCTCGCGCTCGGACGGTTGGTGCCGATGGGTCACGTGGCCGGCAGCCAATGCCTGATAAGGGTCTTCGGGCGCCAGCATCATGTCGGCGATCAGCCGCAGCGCGTGGGCGCGCGAGCGTCTGGCGTAAAAGCCGCCGGGGATCTGGCTGGTCTGCAACAGATAATCGCGAAAGACCCGATAGGCCTGCGGGTCGGGCGGCATGGGCCGGGCAAAGAAGCTGTCCAGATCCTGGTCGGATACGAGGCCCGGCTTGTCATAAACCGCCCGGCCAAGCGCCTTGACCGGGATGCCGCGCCACAGCGCCTGCTGCGCGCCGGTCGAATTGACCGTGACGACGGCGCGGGCATGAGACAGGATCTCGGCCAGCTTGCCGCCGCGGATGTAGTGGATGCGGTGCAGGCAGCCATTGCGTTCGCCCGCCGCCTGGATCGCGGCACGGTTGCGTGCGCGTCCATCCTCCAGCGGGTGGGCCTTGAAGACCAGATGATGATGGCGCGGGGCCGAGCGCGCGAAGGCGTCGATCACCTGGTCGATGAACTGCGCATTGCGGGTAAAGGGCGAATGGCCCAGGAAGTTGCTGTCATGTTCAAGCTGCATCAGCACCAGGTTGAAGGGCCAGCCTGCCAGGCGCAGGCGGCGCCATTGCAGGCTGCGCTGCGCCGCATGGAACGGTGCCAGAACCAGCCGCCGGGCATTCAGACGCACCTCGGTTGCAACCGGGATCGCGCGGTGGCCGCGATAGGCGCGGTAATCGCCGTTCATCAGCAACAGCAGCAGGTGATAGAAGAGGCCATAGAACTTGTGCTGTCGCATGTCCCCCCAATGGGCGGGCGGGCGACGCACCTCGCTGACCTGTTCGCGCAGCGCCGCGCGCATCTGCGCCAGGGGTATCCGCATGAGCGGGGAATGGCCGTTCGAGCCCTCGCGCTCGTAGCTGATCCAGTAGGGGCGCAGATAGCCCTCTTCAAAGACATGGACGGTAATACCGCGTTCGGCGGCCCTGTCGCGGGCGATGGCGTGAATCTCGCGCACGTCGCCGTAAAGCACGATGTCGGTGACGCCCCTTTCGGTCAGGATGCGGTCAAGATGATCCGGCCAATCCGCGACGTTGCCATGATGGGGAATGTAGCGGTCGCGATCCGACCAGAAGAACTGGTCCCCCGCATTGAAGCCGCAACGCCAGACCGTCGCGCCCGCCGCCGACAGCAGCGTGGCCAGACGATCAAAGAAAGGCCCGTGCGGGCCTTGCAGCATCAGAAAGACGCGGTCCGCTGCGGCAAGGGGCGGTGCGGGGGGCTTCGCGCCTGCGTTCAGCGATGGGACCGGATTGTGGTGATACATGGGGCAATCGTTATTCCAGGCGACTGATGTTACTGATCCTGTCATCGCACGAGTCGGCCCGTCGCGCCATGAATTTGTATCGCAGATGCATCGCAGATGTATCGCAGATGCATCGCGCCCCGATCCTTGGGCGCGCTTGCGGCCCGATGCCGCCTGAACGGGCTTCTTGCACGCGCCGGGGGTTTCGCCTAACTCGCGGGGCAGGTTGCAGGGAAGGAAAGCGATGTTCACCGGGATCATCACCGATATCGGCCGGGTGCTTGCGGTCGAGACGCGGGGCGACATGCGCGCCCGGATCGGCTGCGGCTACGACATGGAGAATGTGGATATCGGTGCCTCGATCGCCTGCGATGGCGTGTGTCTGACCGTGATCGCCAAGGGGGCGGATTGGTTCGACGTGGACATCTCGGCCGAGACCCTGTCCAGGACGAATATCGGCACGGCGGGCTGGCCGGTCGGCAAGCGGCTGAATCTGGAACGCGCGTTGCGCGTGGGCGATGAACTGGGCGGCCATATCGTCAGCGGCCACGTGGACGGCGTGGCCCGAATCACCGAGGCGCGGCGCGAGGGCGACAGCCTGCGGCTGGTCCTTGATGCACCTGCCGCGCTTGCACGTTTCATCGCGCCCAAGGGCTCGGTCGCGCTGAACGGCACTTCGCTGACCGTGAACGAGGTCGAGGGCACGCGGTTCGGCATCAACCTGATCCCGCACACGCAGCAGGTCACGACCTGGAGCGATGCGGCCGAGGGCGATGCCGTCAACCTGGAGATCGACACGCTGGCCCGCTATGTCGCCCGTCTGGCCGAGGCCGACCAGACCATCGGGTATCCGTGACGCGGCGCCCGGCCTCTGGCTCTTGCGGTTCGGCTGGGCTAGATCAGGGGCAATCGCTGGAAAGGTAAGCCCATGCAGTATGAAAAGCCCGGCCCTGTCGAGACGGACCTGTCCGACGCGATCTCGCCCATCGAGGAGATCATCGACGAGGCCCGCAACGGCCGCATGTTCATCCTGGTCGATCACGAGGATCGCGAGAACGAGGGCGATCTGGTCATCCCCGCGCAAATGGCCACACCCGACGCGATCAACTTCATGGCCACGCATGGGCGCGGGCTGATCTGCCTGTCCTTGACGGCGGCGCGGATCGAGGCGCTTGGCCTGGGACTGATGAGCCCGCGCAATTCCAGCCGCCACGAGACCGCCTTTACCGTTTCGATCGAAGCGCGCGAGGGCGTGACGACCGGCATCAGCGCCCATGACCGCGCGCGCACGATCAGCGTGGCCATCGACCCCACGAAAGGGGCCGCCGACATTGCGACGCCTGGCCACATCTTTCCGCTGCGCGCAAGAGACGGCGGCGTTCTGGTCCGGGCGGGCCATACCGAGGCCGCCGTGGACATCTCGCGGCTGGCCGGCCTGAACCCGGCTGGCGTGATCTGCGAGATCATGAACGACGACGGCAGCATGGCGCGGCTTCCCGATCTGGTGGCCTTTTCGCAGCGCCACGGCTTGAAGATCGGCACGATCAGCGACCTGATCCGTTATCGCCGCCGCCACGACAATCTGATCGTCGAGCGCGCACAGCGCCAGGTCGTGTCCGAGCATGGCGGCGAATGGATGATGCGCATTTTCGCCGACGAGACGCAGGGCGCCGAGCACATCGTCCTGACCAAGGGCGATCTGACCGCGCCGGGTCCGGTGCTGGTGCGGATGCACGCGCTGGACCCGCTGCACGACGTTCTTGGCGTGCAGCGGGGATCGGGCGGCAGTCTGCCCGCGGCCATGCGGGCCATTGCCGCCGAGGGGCGCGGCGTCGTCGTTCTCATCCGTGATCTGGTCGAGAAGATCACCCGGCCCGGCGAACCCGCGCCTCATATCCTGCGGCAATACGGGCTGGGGGCACAGATCCTGTCTGCGCTTGGCCTGTCGGAACTGATCCTTCTGACCAATACGGCGCCGGTCAAGGTCGTGGGGCTTGACGGCTACGGGCTTTCCATCCATTCCACCCGGCCTATCCCCAAGGACTGAGCCCCAAGGACCGAGTCATGGCATCCCATTCCGAGCAACATGACCTGCCGCTGCCGCATTTCGACGCGCCCGTGCGGCTGCTGGCGGTGGTCGCGCCCTATTATCGCGCGATCGCTGACGACCTGTTGGCCGGCACGCGCGCCGTGGCCGAGGCCGCCGGAGCGCAGCTTGACATCGTCGAGGTGCCGGGCGCGCTGGAAATCCCGACCGCCATCGCGCTTGCCGCGCGGGCCGGGCAGCATGACGGCTTCGTCGCGCTTGGCTGCGTGGTGCGCGGCGAGACGACGCATTACGACACGGTCTGCAACGACAGCTCGCGCGGGCTGACGCTGCTGGGCCTTCAGGGCATCTGCATCGGCAACGGCATCCTGACCGTCGAGACCCTGGCGCAGGCCGAACGCCGCGCCGATCCCGCTGACTTGAACAAGGGGGGCGCCGCCGCAGCGGCGGCTTTGCATCTGGTCGCGCTGGCGCGCAGTTGGCGGTCCGCGCCCGGTCGCGCCATTCCCCATGATGTGATCCGCCTTGCGGGCGAACTGGACGGGCAGGGTCGCGCATGAATTCGGACACCGCTACTCCGCGTCCCGACCGCCGCAGCCTCAGCAGCGCCGCCCGGCTTTACGCCGTGCAGGCCCTGTTCCAGATGGAGGCGGCCGGCCAATCGGCCGAGCGCGTCACGCGAGAGTTTCAGAACTACCGAATCGACGCCGATGACCGCGACGGGCCGACCGCGGCCGCGGACGAGGATCTGTTCGCCCGCATCCTTGACGACGCGGTGACCTGGCAATCGCGAATCGACAAGGCGACTGATCGCGCGCTGGTGGCGCGCTGGCCCATTGACCGGATCGACCCGGTTCTGCGCGCGATGTTCCGCTCTGCCGGGGCGGAGCTTGTGGCGGCAAAGGCACCGCCCAAGGTCATCATCTCGGAATATGTCCGTTTGACCGAGGCGTTCTTTCCCGACGGCAAAGAGCCGAAATTCGTCAACGCTGTGCTGGATCACATTGCTCGGGAACTGCGTCCCGAAGCGTTCTGACGGCTGCAGACGCTTCGTTTGCACTCGGGCCTGGTCCTTGCGGCCGGGCCTTTTGCGTTGCCGCGACAGGAATTTCGGCACAGGATAGGCCGCGTTGCGTTGACCGGTGTGGCGTGATGGCAACAAGTTTTGAACCCGGAGAACGTGCACTTGATGCCTTTTTTATGTGCAGTCACGGAAGTGTTGCAAAGTGCCAAGATCGGCTGCCAAGCGATCTTGCTGGACTTTTCAAGAAAAATACATGGTAAAAGGCAGGTTTCGCTTGTGGCGCAAAAGTTGCATCACAAAACATGTCTTTCGTTTTTGAGCAAGCTGTTGCCGATTGCGCCGATACCACAATGGACTCACGTTTTCGGCATCGCGCCTTGTTATGCGATGGGGTTTGAACCGGCCCGCCGGGCGCTTAGTTTTCATGCCAGCAGAGATGCTCCGGCATATGAAGGCCGGACAGACGACGCTCAGTTCGTGAGGATGAAGAAGATGAAAAAGATCACCCTGTTGACCAGCACTGCCGCGATCATGGCTGCACTGTCGGTTCCCGCCATGGCTCAGGTGGAGCGTTCGACCGGCGCCACCGCTGTCGGCATCACCGCGATCGACGACCGCATCACCGACATCGAAGATGCTGTGCGCGACGATTTCGACCGTTCGGCTGATCCCGACCGCTTCGGCCCGGCCGACCGCCGCACCGGCCTGTTCGGCACCATGTCGCTGAGCTACACCGGCCGCACCGGCAATACCGAAAATCAGGATCTGGCGATCGCTGGCCGCGTCAACTACAATCAAGGTCAGTTCGCGCAAAGCGTTGGTGTCTCGATCGAGTATGGCGAGAATGAGGACGGCACCCGCGACACCGAAGAGACGCAGGCGATCTACGACGCCCAGTATTACTTCAACGACCAGTTCTACGGCTTTGCGCTGGGCAGCCTGAAGGTTGATGGCCTGGTGAACGGGACGAACCGCCCGGACGATCTGCGCCGCGACGGCTTCCTTGGCTTCGGTCCGGGCTACCGCATCATCAACACCCAGGACACCGCATGGCGCGTTCAGGCCGGTATCGGCATCCGCTACCAGCAGACCGGCGCCGCCTTCTCGGGCGACGAAGGTTCGGTGACCGAGACGGGCTACATCGCCTCGTCGCGCCTGTATCACCGCTTCAACGACTTGGTCTTCCTGACCAACGACACCGACTACCTGGGTTCGAGCGATGCGAATGACCGCATCACCAACGAACTCGGCCTCAACTTCCGCGTGTCGGATCAGCTGGCGACCCGTGTGAGCTATCGCACCGAGTATGTCGAGAATCGCGACATCCGCACCGACAACCGGCTGGGCGTCGCCGTGGTGTACGGCTTCTGATCGTTTCCCCGATCAGGTCTCTCAAGTCTCTCTGGCAGGGCGGCCCTCGGGCCGCCCCTTTTCGTATGATGCGGTGTTGGATGATGTCGGATCAGGGGGGTGGCGGGAACCACAGCGACCGCGGCGGCGTCAGATTTCCCGAAAGCCTGATCATTCAGGTGGGCACCGGGTAACGTGACCAGGGTCACGACAGAGCCAGCACCCTCGGAAAACTTATAGGCCAGTGGAAAAATGGCCGCACGCGCGAAGAGCAGAAACCCGCCAGCACTGAAAATAGGGGTATCTCGCGCCGATTTCAATCCAGGCGCAGGTTGGCCTGAGGGCAAGGCGATTCTGTCACAACCCATGGGTGACGCGGATGAGGTGAATATTTCCCTATAAGTATCAAAACCTTGCAAGAAATTTTCATTGTCCTGTCATTTTTCCGCTTGCGTCTTCTGTTTGGTGCGCCTATTTACCGCTTCACCGAAGGCGGGGACGCTGACGGTGCTGGGGTGGCGC
>NZ_JAHYSR010000040.1 GCF_019431455.1 Paracoccus bogoriensis | reverse complement strand
CCATGCGGTTGGCCAGGGCGATCGCGGCCTGCCTGGGCTTCTTGCACGGAAGGATCTGCCACAGCCCGTCGTCCCTGCACGGGACTTGCGCAACGCCCTGGCCGAGACGGCAGGCGTATCTGTCGATCAAGCGTGACGAGGCCATGCCGCAGCGTGAGGCGGCGGAACGCGCTTCCATGCAGAGCCTTGAGGCCCTGCGCCGGGCTAACCAGGACTTCCTTGCGACTGAACAGGCCCGCAACAGCGCCACCGCCGAACAGCTGCGCCTGCAACGCGAGGTCGAGGCCGTGATGCGCCGGGCCGAGGAAGCGGGGGCAAGCATCACGCGGTCGGAGGCCGAGCGTCTGGCCCGCGCGGCGCTGGATGCCGATGGCGCCCGGTCGGGCAGCCGTGGCGGATCTGGGCGGTCTGGTCGCGCCTCGGGCGGTGCAGGGCGTGGGACTGCCGACGATGGCGAATTTGACAAGCTGATGGATCAGACCCGGCAACGGATCGCAGCCCTGGAAGCCGAGGACGCCGCACGCCGGATGCTTGACATTCAGGAACAGACCAAACGGGGCGCCGATGCGCTGGAGGATATCTTCGGTGCCGTGCTGCAAGGTTCCGACAATGCGCGGCAAGCGGTGATCCGGCTGCTGGCCGAGATTCCCCGCATTCGGATAATGCTTGCGCTGTTCGCGCTGCCCGGCTTCGGTTCGGTCGCAAGCGGCCTTGGCAATATCCTGACCCCGCCGACGATCCCCGGCTTTGCCAATGGCGGCCATCACGGTGGCGGCCTGCGCGTGGTCGGTGAACGCGACCCGGAGATCGAGGCGACCGGCCCGGCGCGCTATTGGACCGCCGACCAGACCAAACGCATGTTGAGCGGCTACAAGTTGGGCGGCGGGGGTGGTGGTGCAGGCGGCGGGACAACCCGCGTCAAAGTCGATCTGTCGCCCGATCTGATCGGCAAGGTGGTCGAAAACAGCCGGGAACAGACGGTCGAGATTGCCCACACGGCCCACGCCGACGTGCTGCGCGACATTCGCGTGATGCTGGACCAGCTTGGCGAAGTAGCCAGCAGTTTTGCTGGCAACTACGTGGCGGCCAATGGCAAGGCAAATCCCTGCTTTCATCTGCCCAAAGACCTGACCCTGACGCTTGTCTCGGGCTACAATGTGGTGTTGCGCAAGCGGATCATTGACCGTTGGCTTGAGCTGGAAGGGCAGGGGCGCCCCGCCGCTATCGACGTGCGCGATCCCGGCCAGCTTGCCCTGATCGCCAGCCAGCTGATCGAGGTCACGCAGGAACAGGCCAAGCAGACCGAGGCCATGCAAGGCACGGTTCAGGCCCATGAGCGCCTGAGCGAGGCGGGGGGCAGCTTCTGCATCAGCGATGCGGCCAAGACGCTGGGCATTGCGCCGGGAACCATGTTTGACTGGCTGCGCAACCATCGCTGGATCTTCAAGCGTGACGGATCCAAGGAGTGGACGGCCTATGCCGACCGGCTGGCGGCTGGCATGATGGAGCGTCGCGTGATCACTGGCACCCGCCCGGATGGCAGCGAGTGGATCGGCACCCAAGCCCGCATTACGGCGAAAGGGCTTTCCGCTCTGGCAAAGCTGATCGTGCCGACCGCCAAGCTGATCGGGGGACCGCGCAATGAACGCTGCCCTGACGAAACCCGCAACAGTCCGACGCCTTCCGCATGGGGTGCGCGACAGGCTGGCCCTGTTTGCCGAATGGACCGGCGCCCCGCTCTTTCCTGCCGATCAGGTGGTCGAGGAGTGCGACAGCGGCGACACCTTCACGGCCAGCTTCCTCCATTATCGCAGCGTTAACGGCGCATCCCTTGATTGGCTCTGGATTGGCGACGAGCGCGGCTTGGTCATCGGCTTCCACAACAACGCGAAAGGAATGCGCCAATAAACGAGAACGAGTGGGTGGCGAAAGTGTCCGGGCTTGTCAGCAGGCTGGATGCGACCGAGCAGATGATCTTCATGGTGGCCTTGCCGGCGCTGGCGAGCAAGGGGTTCACGGTCGATCAGTTCACCGAATGGGCTGGCCGCCGGATCGAGCGCCATCGCGCGGGCGAGGTGCTGCATCTGTCCGATCCTGAGACGGAGGTTGCCGCCTGATGAAGCGCCGCGCGGTTTATGGTGATCGTCCCCCGGCCTATCCTTCCAAGGAGGAACTGGCAGCCGAGCTTTGCTTTAGCGAAAGCACGGTGGACAGCCATGTATCGCGCGGCCTTTTGCCCAAGCCCCGCCGCATCGAAGGTTCGGTGCGGTGGTGCTGGGCAGAGGTCGAGGCCCATCTGGGCCTTGATGCGCAACAGGCGGCAGCGGCCAGCCCCTTCATCGAGGCGCTGCGCAATGCCACCTAAGATCAGCCTGCCACGGGGCGTTCATCGGGTCCGATCCCGTGGCAAGGATTACTGTTATTTCCAACCGGGGCGCGGGACAGATCATGCTGGCCCGCGCGTCAAACTTCCTGACGCCCCCGTTCCCCTGAGTTCTGGGCCGCGCTGCGGCAGGTGCAGGGCGCCCTGTGGCGACCGATACCATTGGCGCCCTGATTGACGCCTACATGGCCGCATGGCCCGGCCTGCGCCGAAAACTTGCCCCTTCCACGCAGGATCGATACCGCCGCTACCTGGAGGTCGTGCGGAGCATCTGGAGCAACCTGCCTGCCGAAGATCTGCATCCTGCTGACGTGGAGGCCCTTATGGAAAAGATCGGCGCGGAGAAGCCAGGCAGAGCGAACAACATCCTCTTTGCGCTTCGGGCGATGACTGGATCGGCGCGCAGGCCGCGTGGTCTGCTGGCGTCTGATCCGACGCACGGCGTTGGGGTGTTCCAGTCTGATGATGGACACAAACCTTGGACTGACGATCAGTTAGCGTTTGCCGAGAAGAACCTGACCGGCATGTTGCGGCGCGCGTTCTTCCTTTCGCGCTACACCGGCCAGCGGATCAGCGATGTGGTGCGCCTGGGCTGGACCGATGTTGACGGCGACACCCTGACATTGAGGCAGAAAAAGACAGGGGTGCAGCCGGTCTGTCCGATCTTCCCCGAGCTGGCCCGCGAAATGGCAACATGGGAGAAGCGGCCCGGCCCCTTCCTGCTGCAAGAGACCGGGAGGAACGCAGGCAAGCCTGTGACGACGAACCAGGACTGGAAGGTCTTTGAGGCGGCGCGCAAGGATCATGCAGAGCTGCGCCCCTGCGTCTGGCACGGCCTGCGCGCCAATGCCATGATCCGACTTCGGCAGGGCGGAATGACCGCCTTGCAGACAGCACGACCATCGGTCTGTCGGTCGAAATGGCCGAACGATACAGCCGCCACCGGGATCGGAAAGCGGCGGCCAAAGCGGTCTTCAAGGAGTTTTCGGGAGCGCAGCCTGTAAAATTCCGGAAAACTGGAAACCGGTTAGCCAAAAGAAGCAAAATCCTTGGGTCAGGGGACGAAATGCAGGATTCTGTTGCCAGGCTCCTGCGGGCCCCGCCTTGCGCTGCTAGGCACAAGGACTTGAGGTTTCGGTTACCCGAGCTGCTTACGCAGCCAGAGCGACCGGAGCACGGTTGTCGTTGGCAACTGTACAATTTGCACCGATATCGGTGGTAGCTCACCGGGACAAAGCAACCCCTTTAGACGTTCGTCGATCCTGTTTCGGCCCCATTATCCCCCAACGAAGGTCATCTGGTGGAGCCGCCGGGTACCGCCCCCGGGTCCGATCCGCTTATTACGAGCGCGTTTATGTCCATAGTCCGGGTCTCCCCGGACACATTCAACATAGGTCTGCACGCCCTCCGTTGCAAGAGGCACATATTTCATGGAAAATGATTCCAAACATGCAAATCATGGTGTGCGGCACGCGGCTGCGTTATCCCTCGGGGCAGGAGGATTCCATGCGATCACTGTTCCATCTTGCCATCCATGTCACCGATCTCGACGAGGCGCGCGCCTTTTACGGCGATATCCTGGGCTGCGCCGAGGGGCGCTCGGCTCCGACCTGGGTCGATTTCGACTTTTTCGGCCACCAGCTTTCGCTGCATCTGGGCCAGCCCTTCGCCACCGACCGCACCGGCCATGTGGGCGAGCATCGTGTGATGATGCCTCATTTCGGCGCCGTCCTGCCGCTGGAGGATTGGCTGGCTTTGGCCGACCGTCTGGCCGCGCATGGCATCGCCTTCGACATCCCGCCCGTCATCCGGTTTCAGGGCGAGCCGGGCGAGCAACGCACGATGTTCTTCACCGATCCCAGCGGCAATCCCATCGAGATCAAGGGCTTCCGCAACTGGCAAGGAGTCTTTGCCGCATGAGCGATTTCGTCATTTCCGCGCCTGAACGCCCCTTTGTGCCTGTCGCCGGCGGCGGGCGGTTTCCCGTGCGGCGCATCTTCTGCGTGGGGCGCAACTACGCCGACCATGCGCGCGAGATGGGCCATGACCCCGGCGATCCGTTCTTTTTCGGCAAACCCGCCGATGCGGTGCTGACCGGCGACGCCGACATGCCCTATCCGCCCGCAACCCGGGATCTGCATTTCGAGGCCGAACTGGTCGTCGCCCTCTCTGGCGGCGGGCGCGACATCGCGCCCGGGGATGCATCGGCGCTGATCTGGGGTCATGCGGCGGGGATCGACTTCACCCGCCGCGATCTTCAGGCCGAGGCCAAGGAGAAAGGCCGCCCCTGGGACATGGCCAAGGGGTTCGATCACTCGGCGGCTTGCGGGATGCTGCATCCGGTCGCTGAAGCCGGGCTGCTGGAAGCGGGCTTCATCCGGCTATCAGTTGACGGCGCCGTGCGTCAGCAAGGCGATCTGGCGCAGATGATCCTGCCGGTTCCGCAGATCATAGCGCATCTGTCGCGGCTGGTCGCGCTGGCACCGGGCGACCTGATCTATACCGGGACGCCCGCAGGCGTGGCCGCCTGCAACAAGGGTCAGACGCTGCTGGCCGAGATCGAGGGTCTGACCCCGCTGACCACCCGCATCGTCTGAGGACACGGCGCGCCGCCCCGTTCAGGGCGGCGCAGATGGTCACGCAGCAGCGCGGATCGCGGGTGCGTCGGTCTCGATCAGCGCGGCGTGAAGGGCGCGGATCGCGTCCTCCATCGCCTCGCGTTCGATGATGAACTGCACATCGACCTGGCGCGGTCCCTGGCTGGCGCCGATGGCGGACAGGCCCGCTTTGGCCAGCGCATTCAGCCCGCGGCTGAGGACCGGCAGCCCGTCCAGATCGCGCCCGACCGCCGCCACCATCGCCACCGCGCGCAGCCCGACCTGCGCCGAAGGATAGCGTTCCTCAAGTTCGCGGATCACGCGGCGCAGAAGCCCAAGACTGGCATCGACGTAATGCGTGATCGTATTCGCGTTCGAGACCTTGGACACGATGCGGACATTGTGCCGCGTCAGCACCTCGATGATGGCGGCGTCGTAGCCCTTGACCCCGACCATATCCTGCTCGAACAGTTCCAGCGCGTAAAGCGCCAGCCCGGTCACGATCTCGACCGCGGCGGCCTCGGCCGCGCAATCGTCGATCAGCGTGCCGGGATCGTCGGGCTGAAAGGCGTTGGTCACGCGCAACGCCACGCCGGATTGGCGCAGCGTCTTGGCGGCCCTGGGATGGATCGCTTCCATTCCCAGGTTGGACAATTGATCGGCCACGTCGTAATTCGTGCGCCCCAGCTTGCGGACCGCCTGTTCGCCCACCAGACGCGGATCGGCCGAGGACAGGTGAAACTCCTTGTGGATGATCGCCTCGCGCGCGCCGGTCAGCGCGGCCAGCCGCGAAAAGGTCACCTCGGAATAGCCCCGGTCGAATTCGCGCATCAGCCCTTCGCGGCATTGCGCATAGCCGGTGACGATGGGCATTTCGGTCATCGGATCGACCGCCGCCATGGCGCCGGTGATGCGGTCGTCCAGCGACATCTCGTCCTGATCGCGCCAGCCGGACAGGTCCACAAAGCGCGCCGCGATTCCCGCGCGTTGCAGCATCAATGTCGTGACAAAGGCCGAATGCGCCTCGCCCAGACCGGACAGCAATTCGCGCATCTGAAGCATGTGTTCCGACAGCCGGAAATGACCATGGGAACACAGCCGTTTCAGGTCGATCAGGCAATTGCGCGCCCCGTCCAGCCGGTCGCGCACGAAAGCGTCGGCGCGCTCGCGGTCGGCGGGGTGATCCAGAACGGCGGCATGAGCCGCGCGCATCGCCTCGGCCACGCGGTCCAGCGCCGCCAGCCAGCCGTGATCGCCCTCGCCGCCCGCAAAGGCGGCATGGACGCCCGGCTCGCCGGATTTCTTGTGTTCGAGCAGCAGGTTCGTGATGCCGCCAAAGGCCGAGACAACGAAGACGCGGCCATAGGGCGATTCGGGGTCGCGGATCAGCAGGCTATCGCGCAGCGCATGGATGCGCGACATGGTGGTGCCTCCGATCTTCTCGACGGTATGGCTGGACTTGGTCATGCGGTCTCCTCGGCGGGGGCGTAGCTTCCGTCCTCGCGGTGAACCTCGCGCCCCGTGACCGGGGGGTTGAAGCAGCAGGCCAGGACCAACGTTTCCTCGCAGCGCAGGACGTGCTTGTCGTGCTTGTCCAGCGCATACATCACCCCGGGCGAGATCGGATGCACCTCGCCCGTGGCCAGATCCTCGATCGAGCCCCTCCCCGAGATGCAATAGACACTTTCAAAGTGGTGCTTGTAGTGGAACATGTGCTCGGTCCCGCCGCCGATCGTGGTAATGTGGAAGGAAAAGCCCATCCCGTCATCGGCCAGCAGCATCCGGACCGAGTTCCAGTGCTTGTCGGAAACCGAGCGGTCGGTGTTCTTCAGGTCGTGGAAATTGCGAACGATCATGGCGTTACTCCGCAGCGATGGCGTTTTCGGACAGGGTGGCGCGGGTCGCGGCCTCAAGGATGTCGAAGCCCTTGTCGAACAGCGCGTCGGGCGTCGTCAGGGGGGCCAGAACCTTGACCACCTGATCCTGGTTGCCCGAGGTCTCGATGATCAGGCCGCCCTCGTAGGCGCGCGCGCAGATCGCGCCCGCCAGCTCGCCCGAGCCGACATCGACGCCGCGCATCAGCCCGCGGCCCTTCAGAAAGGCGCCGGGGATCAGTGCGGCGATGGTCCTCAGGCGGCGCTCGATCAGGGCGGCGCGGCGGATCAAATCGGCCTGGAAGGCGTCATCGGCCCAGAACTTCTCGATCGCCACGCGCGCGGTGACAAAGGCGTGGTTGTTGCCGCGGAAGGTGCCGTTATGCTCGGCCGGGCCGAAAACGTCATGCTGGGGACGCACCAGCACCATGGCCAGCGGCAGCCCGAAACCCGAGATCGACTTGGCCAGCGGCACCAGGTCGGGGGTGACGCCCATTTCCTCGAACGAGAAGAAGCGTCCCGTCCGACCGCAACCCGCCTGGATGTCGTCAATGATCAGCAGCGCGCCGTGGTCGCGCGCAATCTGCGCCACGCGGCGCACGAAATCCGACGACGCGGCGTTCAACCCGCCCTCGCCCTGCACCAGTTCCAGCATGATGGCGGCGGGGGCGTCGATGCCACCCGAGCGGTCTGCCAGCATCTGTTCCAGCAGCGCCGCGCTGTCCACGCCTTCGGCATAGCCGTCATAGGGCATCCGGGTGACGCCCTGCGTATCCATGCTGGCGCCGCCGCGATGATAGCCGTTCCCGGTCGCGGCCAGCGCGCCCATCGTCACGCCGTGAAAGCCGTTGGTGAAGGCGATGATGTTCGTGCGCCCCGTCACCTTGCGCGCCATCTTCATGGCGGCCTCGACGGCGTTGGCGCCGGTGGGGCCGGTGAACATGACGCGGTGATCCATGCCGCGCGGCGTCAGGATGTGCCGCTCGAAGGCGTCAAGGAACCGCGCCTTGGCGTCGGTGTGCAGGTCAAGGCCGTGCGCGATGCCGTTCCCGGCCAGATGCTCGATCAGCGCGGCCTTCATGTCAGGGTCGTTATGCCCGTAATTGAGCGATGAGCAGCCCGCCAGAAAGTCGATATGCTCGCGCCCCTCGGCGTCGCGCATGATCGAGCCCTGCGCGCTGGTGAACAGGGCCGGGATGCCGCGGCAATAGGAACGCGCAGAACTTTCGCGGCGGGCGAATATATCGGTGTCGTCAGTGTTCTGTGTCATGTCTTTGGGCATGTGATGTCCTTTCGCGGCGATGCCGCGTCTGAGGGGAATTGTTCAGGCGGCGCGCAGGGCGCTTGTGCGGCGCGCCGCCGGGGGCAGAGGGATCGTGACCAGATGCTCGGTCGCGTGCCGCCCAGCGAAATGCTCGGTGCGGGTGTAATGCGGGCGAGCGGTGATCTCGCCGCCCAGATGGCGGGCAAGGCTACGGAACAGCGCCCAGCTGGCCCGATTATCCCGCGTGATGGTGGTGCGGAGCTGGCGCGCATCGCGGCAGGCCTCGCGCCGGATCAGATCATGCAGCATCCGCCGCCCCAGCCCCAGCCCGCGCGCCTTGGGGCTGACGGCCACCTGCCAGATGAACAGCGCATCCTCGTTGGGGATCATATGGCCCGAGATCCAGCCAAGGATCTCGCCCTCGCGCTCGGCCAGGATGCAGGTGTCCGAGAAATGCTCGGCCTGCACGAGGTTGCAGTAAAGCGAATTCTCGTCCAGCGGCTTGCAGGCGCGGATCAGCGCCCAGATGGCGGGTCCGTCCGTCGGCTCGGGCTTGCGCAGCCGAAGGATGCGGTCGGTCCGGTCGTCAAGCGGCAGGTCTCGCGGCATGGGCTCTGTCCTCTATTGCTTAGTGATACTAAATAACTGGTGCGTGATCTGGTTTCAACCTTCTGCCGAAGGGCGGATGATCCCGTGCATTTTCAGCCGGTTTTCTGCGACCCGAACGGCTTCTGCAGCCTGCGCTGGCTGGGGATGCTTCGATTGGCAAAGAATCGCCAATGCGCGGCGAATTGCTTTGTGGGGTGAAGTGATGCTACAAGGCGGGATGAGTGACGCCATCCCCTTGGCGCGCACCGACGCGGCGCTGATCGCGCTGCGCCGCATCCTGCGCGCGACCGAACAATATGAACGCGAACTGGCGCAGGCGGTCGGGCTGACCCCGGCCAAGCTGCGCGTGCTTCAGATCCTGTCGGCCGAGACGGGCCGGCCGGCGCCGCCCTCGCGGCTGGCGGGGCGGATGGGGGTCAGCCAGGCCACGGTGACGGCCCTGGTCGATCAGCTGGAGACGCGCGGCTATGTGCTGCGCGAACGATCTGTCGCGGATCGGCGGCAATTGCTGGTCCGGCTGACCCAGGCCGGGGCCGAGGCTCTGGCCCAGGCTCCCGATGCGTTGCAGCAGAACTTCGTGCAGGGCTTTCAGGCCCTGCAGGATTGGGAACAGGCGATGCTGGTCGCCAGTCTGGAGCGGGTCGCGGCGATGCTGAATGCCAGCGGCATCGACGCATCGCCCGTCCTGACCCTGGGAGAGATCGGCCGCCCGCGCGGGTGATCCTGCCTCAGACCTTCAGGCCCCAGGGGCCGTGCGGGGCGTCCTGCCCGTCGAGGCGTTCAAAGCCGTGGGCGCCGAAGAAGTCGCGCTGCGCCTGGATCAGGTTCGCGGTGCCGCGTGCGGTGCGCGCCATGTCGAACCAGATCAGCCCTTGCGCCAAGGCGGGCAGGCCGTGGCCCGCCGCGATCCCCGCCGTCACGACCGCCCGCAGATCGGGAACGGCCCGGCGCAAGAGGTCCGCGAAGAAGGGCGCCATGACCAGGTTGCGCGACGGATCCTCGGCCAGGGCCTGGGCCATATCGTTCAGCATGGCCGAACGGATGATGCAGCCCGCCCGCCAGACGCGCGCGATCTGCGGCAGGTCCAGCGTCCAGCCGAAGCGGGCCGAGGCGGCCTCGATCATCGCGAAGCCCTGCGCATAGCAGAGGATCTTGCCCGCGATCAGCGCCTGTTCCAGCCGTTCGGGCGCGATAGAGACCGGACCGGGCGCTGCGCCGAACAGCGCCTGCCCGGCCTGGCGCTCGGGAAGCCGGGCCGAGAGGTTGCGAGCCATCACCGCGGCCTCGATGACCGGGATCGGGGCGCCGAGATGCTGTGCCTCGATCGCGGTCCAGCGGCCGGTGCCCTTCTGGCCGGCGCGGTCCAGGATCACGTCGGGCATGGCCTGACCGGTCAGAGGGTCGCGCGCGGCCGTCACGGCGGCAGAAATCTCGATCAGGTAGGATTGCAGCACGCCCCGGTTCCAGCGCGCGAACACCTCTGATATCGAGGCCGCGTCCTGCCCCATCCCGTCGCGCATCAGGCCGTAAACCTCGGCGATCATCTGCATATCGGCATATTCGATGCCGTTATGGACCATCTTGACGAAATGGCCTGCGCCCGCATCGCCCATCCGGGCGGCGCAGGGGGTGCCATCCTCGGCGCGGGCGGCGATGGCCTGCATGATCGGGGCGACGCGCGCCCAGTCCTCGGCCCGGCCCCCGCCCATGATTGCGGGACCATGGCGCGCGCCCTCCTCGCCGCCAGACACGCCCATGCCCAGAAAGCGGAACGGCAGCCCCGCCGCCGCCCGGCGGTTCGTGTCGTGGAAATCGGCATTACCCGCGTCGATGACCAGATCCTGGGAGTCCAGCAGCGGCGCAAGTGCCGCAATCTGGTCATCGACGGCCTGGCCCGCGGGCACCATCAGGATGATCGCGCGCGGGCTTTCGATCGAGGCGACCAGATCGGCCAGGCTTTCCGTCGGAATGATGCGCGGGGCCAGATCGCCCGCATCGGCATGAAAGCGGTGCGTGACTTCGGTCGTGCGGTTCCAGACCGCGATCCGGCCGGCCTTTTCGGCGATGTTCAGCGCCAGCGCCGCCCCCATCGTGCCCAAGCCGATCAGCCCGATTTCCGCCTTTCCCATCCTGGCAATCCCCCGCGTTTCGTTCCAGGCGTGTTTACGCTAACGACGGTGCGCTGTCACGGGGGCGCGTTCCGCGAAGCATCCGCGCGGGTCTCGGCCACGCGGATCAGGGTCTGAAGCCCGGTGGCCACATGGCGGCGTTCGTCGCCACTGACGCCCCAGACGTCAAGCTGGCAGATCGTCAGCCTGCGGCCCGGCTTGATGACACGGCCCGTCGCCTCGAGGTGATCGCCCTGCGCGGGACTGAGCAGATTCAGCTTGAACTCGACCGTCAGCACGTTGAAACCCGGTGGAAACAGCGTGAAGGCCGCATAGCCGCCCGCACTGTCGGCGATCGCCGCAGTGCCGCCCGCGTGGAAATAGCCGTTCTGCTGCGTCAGATGCGGGCCAGAGGGCAGATGCAGCGTCACGCAGCCTGGAGCGATGGCGGCGATGCGCGCACCCAGATGGGCCATCAGCCCCTGGGCCGCAAAGCTGGCCAGCAGGCGGGCGCGGATCTCGGGGGCGATGAGGTCGGTCAGGGCGGCCTCCATGGCAGAGTGGCGCAGTCTAGCGCGTATCCGCGCAGGCGGAAAGCGCAGCCCAATGCGAAACTGCCGGCAGGCCATGGCCGACCGGCAGTCCGCCGGACCCGAGGGCCCGGCCGATCCCCGCCGAAGGCAACATTGCAAGGCGAGGCCCGGGTTCCTGGCACTGACGTGCCACCTCTCACGGAACATCAAAGATGTGCCGCTGTGCCGCGCATATGAAAAGTCCGGGAAACCCCACCTCTTGTGCGGATCGGGACGCGGTCGGGGCTAGGGCTGCCCGTGCGACATGCGCTGGAACAATTCCTGCGCGACATGGGCCTGCAGGATGGCCTGAGCCGTTGTCTGCGCGCCAAGCGCCTCGCGGGCCAGACGCATGTGCTTTTCGACCGTGGCGGGTGTGACGCCAAGGATCGTGGCAATCTCGCTCACGGTCTTGCCGGCCGACCGCCATTCCAGCACCTCGCGCTGACGCGGCGTCAATAGCGGCTGGCCTTTGTTGCGCGGGATCGTGACCAGTCGCAGATGCGCGATAAGGCAGATCAGGACCGCCGCGCGCCCGCGTTCATGCCATGTCGTGTCCAGCTCCTCTTGCGTGGCGCCAAAACGCGGGTTCAGCAGAACCGCGCCCGACCAGCGCGTGACCTGCCCGCGCAGACTGACGACCCGGGCGGCCTCCAGCCCATGCTGGCGGGCAAGATCGAAATCAGGGGGGCGTATCGTGTCCCCCTGATTGACCTGGCGCAGATCGCGCAATGAAATCGTGCCGTCGTTCTGCGCAACCCAATCGGCCCATTGCGCAGAATGACCGGCCCGCGCACGCCGGGTCGCGTGCAGGATCGTCTCGGGAATATTCGTGATCAGCACTTCATGGGGGCTTCCCGCTTGCCCGGGCAAGGCCGGCAGGAAGCGTGCGGTATAAAGGACGTTCTTGAAACCCTGGTCGGCCATCGCCTCAAGAAAGACGCGGCCGAGCGTGTCGATGTCAGAGGCGCGGGCGATCCTCAGCAAGCTGTCGATGGGCATGAAATCTCGACTTCAGACTTCAATATATCTATCGCAATAGTGTCATTGGTAGTCCGGTCTCTGCACATGCCAAGAGAAAACTTGGGTTGCGATGAAGAAAATCCCCGGGCGTTGCTGGACGGTGGCCGGACCATCATGGCAATGATGCGGGCGCAGCAACACGGGCAGAGGGCCTTGGACATGCCATTCACAGTCGCCATCGACGGGCCTGCGGCCTCGGGCAAGGGCACGATCGCACGGGCGATCGCGCGGCATTTCGGGTTTCACCACCTGGATACGGGGCTGCTTTACCGCGCGACCGGCGTCCTTGGCGGCGATCCGGTCGAAGCCGCGCGCGCCCTGACTCCGGCGGATATCGAGCGCGATGATCTGCGCAGCGCCCATGCCGGGCAGGCCGCAAGCCGCGTCGCCGCCATCCCCGAAGTGCGCGCCGCGCTGGTCGATTTCCAGCGCCGTTTCGCGTTACAAGAGCCGGGGGCGGTGCTGGACGGGCGCGATATCGGCACGGTGATCTGTCCGGGTGCGGCGCTGAAGCTTTACGTCGTGGCCTCGGACGAGGTGCGCGCAGCGCGGCGCGCGGCCGAGCTGGGCGCCGATCCCGCCCTGATGCTGGACGAACTGCGCGAGCGCGACGCCCGCGACATGGCCCGTGCGACCGCGCCCCTGCGTCCTGCCGAAGATGCCGTCCTGCTGGATACGAGCGAACTCAGCATTGATGAAGCCATCGCGCGCGCCATTGCGGAGGTTGCGCGGGTCCGGTCCGGTTGACGAAGCCACCGCAGCATCCTGGCCTGAACGGGGTCAGGGGGCGATGATCTCGAACCGGTTCACGTCAACCATGCCGCGATCGGTGATCTTCAGCGCGGGAATGACCGGCAAGGCCAGGAAGGCCAGTTGCAGGAAAGGCTCCTGAAGCGGGGTTCCCAGGCTTCTTGCCGCGGCGCGCAGGGCGATCAGGTTCCGGTGGACGGTCTCGAACGGATCGAGGCTCATCAGCCCCGCGACGGGCAAGGGCAGTTCCGCAAGGATCAGTCCGCCCTGGGCCACGACGAATCCGCCCTCGATCTGGGTCAGGCGGTTGGCGGCCAGCGCCATGTCGGCGTAATCGGCGCCGACCACAGCGATGTTGTGGTGATCGTGGCAGACGGTCGAGGCGATGGCGCCGCGCTTGAGCCCGAAGCCGCGCACGAAGCCTGTGGCGATGTTGCCGTTTCGCCCGTGCCGTTCGATCACCGCGATGCGGCAGAGGTCGCGGACCGGGTCGGGTCGCTTGTCGCCATCCTCGGGCGGGATGTCGATGGTCAGGTGTTCGGTGATGATCTTGCCCTCGATGATGCCGATCACCGGGGTCTGGACGCGGTTGCCGGTGGCGCGAAAATCCTGCGGCGTCAGTCTCGGCGCCCGAACCGAGGCGCGGGCCATGGGCGCAAGCGCGGGGCGGGCAGCAAAGGCCGCGTCATCGACCACGCGCCCGCCCGCAAGGACCAGCCGCGCCCGGCAGGTCGTCAGATCGTCCAGCGCCACGATGTCGGCCCGCAGTCCCGGCGCGATCAGGCCGCGATCCTTCAGCCCGAACGCCTCGGCCGCCGACAGCGATGCGGCGCGATAGGCGGCCAGCGGTGATGTGCCAAGCGCGATCAGGCGGCGGATCATGTGGTCCAGATGCCCGTCTTCGGCGATGTCCAGCGGGTTGCGGTCATCCGTGCAGAGGCACAGATAGGGGCTGGTCGTCTCGGTCAGGATCGGGGCCAGCGCATCCAGATCCTTGCTGACCGAGCCTTCGCGGATCAGCACGCGCATCCCCTTGCGCAGCTTTTCCAGCGCCTCGGCGGCGGTCGTCGCCTCATGCTCGGTGCGGATGCCCGCGGCGATATAGGCGTTAAGATCGCGGCCCGTCAGCTGCGGGCAATGGCCGTCGATATGGCCCCCCTGAAACAGGCGCAGCTTGGCCATGACGGCGGGGTCGCGGTGAATCACGCCGGGATAGTTCATGAATTCGGCCAGACCGATGGCCGAGGGGTGGCCCATCACCCTTGCCAGATCGGCGGCCTCGATCCGCGCACCGGCCGTTTCCATCCCGGTCGAGGGCACGCATGAGGAAAGCTGCACACGCAGATCCATCAGCAGACATTCCGATGCTGCCTGGAACCAGCGGATGCCCTCGAGGCCCACGACGTTCGCAATTTCGTGCGGGTCGCAGATCGCGGTGGTCACGCCGCGCGGCGTCACGCAGCGGTCGAATTCATGCGGCGTGATCAGGCTGCTTTCGACATGCAGATGCGTGTCGATGAAGCCCGGCACCAGCGTCAGGCCCGCCGCGTCGATGACCCGCGCGCCGTCATAACGACCGATCCCTGCGATCCGGTCGCCCGCGACAGCGACATCGCCCGGCATCATCGTGCCGGTGATCAGGTCAAGAACCTGCCCGCCCCGCAGCACGATATCGGCGGGCGCGTCCCCTCGGGCGATGGCGATGCGGCGCTCCAGATCATCCATCCGGTTCTCCTGTCCGTTTGCAAAACATGGTGATGTTGATGACTTCTTTTCCCCGATGGCATCGCGGTGCGCCATGCTGATGCTGACATCGAACAACAAAGGGAACGGGAGTCATCCACACCAAGATTACAACACTCGGGATCAATCTGGCCAAGTCGGTATTTCAGCTCCACGGCGTCATTGCTGCGGGACAGGTAGTGCTGAGAAATCGGCTGCGCCGAACCCAGGCTCTGGACGTCATGGCTGAGCGACTTGGTAATCTTCCCATGGCTAAGGGGATGCGGAAGTGTATTTTCTTGGCAGGATGAACGAGGAGCTTCCGATGAAGAAGAGCCGTTTCACGGAAGCCCAGATCATGGGCGTGCTGCGCCAGTCCGAGGGCGGGATGCCTTTGCCCGCGCTGTGCCGCGCGCATGGGATCAGCAGCGCGACGTTTTGCAAGTGGTGCGCCAGATATGGCGGCATGGATGCGTCCATGATGAGCCAGAGTGAGCGGTGAACGCCACTGATGGTGTGGATGGCCCCGCTTGCGGCATCGCGATATGCCAAATCGGGTGCCAGTGCGGTCACCACTCGAGGGGAGCCATCCATGGAGCGGCCTGTCACCATCGGCATCGCTCTGGCGAAGAACGTGTTTGAGGATCCGAACGGCAATGATCGATCCGGTGGATCGATCATTGCGAAGGACGCGTGGGCGCGGGCGGACAGGTCGTCCTGCGGCGAAAGCTGCGGCGGGCGCAGATGCTGGTATTCTTCAGCCGCCTGTTGCCCTGCCTGAACGGGATGGAAGCCTGTGCAGGGGCGCGTCACCGGGTGCGAGAGCGCGGCGCACTTGGCCATGAGGTGCGGCTGATGGCGCCGTCCTGGGTCAAGACCTGCGTCAAACGGGAAAAGACCGATCAGGCGGATGCCGGGGCGATCTGCGAAGCGGTCACCTGGCCGGCCATGCGCTTCGTGCCGGTGAAATCGGCCGAGCGGCAGGCGGCGCTGGGGGACCACAAGACCCGCGTTCGCCAGCCGACCCAGACCGTGAACAATCCGCGCGCACATCGCCGAGTTCGGCATCGTGGTGCCCAAGCGCATCCAGAACGTCGGCCGGCTGCTGAACACGGCAGAGGAGGCGCCTGAGGCCGCCCGGCCCGCGCTCGCGCTTCTGGCCGCGCAGCTCCGCGATATCCGCACCCGTCGCCGAGGTGACGAAGCGCATCGAGGCGCGCCAGGCCAAGGATGCGCTGGCGCGGCGGCTCGCCACCATCCCAGGCATCGGCGCGTTGACCGCCAGCGCGCTGGCGGCGACCAAGCCGCAGGTCGATGCCTTCCGCTCTGCACGCAATTACGCGGCCTGGCTTGGCGTGCGGTCCGTCACTCGGACGGATCGGGTTCCGGCCCGCACCGTCGAAGCCGCACTCGACAGGTGGCAAGGAACGGCTGGGCCGGATCTCGAAGGCCGGGAACCGGTATCGCGGCGGCTCCTGTTTCTCGGCGCCATGGCCCCGATCAGCGCACGCCGAGGTCGGAAGCAGGGCGAGGACTAGCGCTTGGCCGCGTGCTTGAACCGGTGGCGCACGCGGCCGCGCCGAATGCTGCTGAGAAAACGCCAAAGGCCGCCGCTATCGCGTTGGCCAACCGCATGGCGCGAGCGGTCTGGGCGCTGATCGGAAGCGGAGAAAGCTACCGGGTCAACCCGGCCTGACGGAACGCGCCGGCCCGCAAGGCCGGCCAAGAGACGGTGAGGCGGAACGTGAGGTGATGGCACACGGACGGCGAGACGGGGTCGTTTCCCCGCCGGTGGTGTAGCTGACGGGTAGCCCCGCTGGCCGCACGCGCGCTTTCCCATAGCGCCGTAGC
>NZ_JAHYSR010000003.1 GCF_019431455.1 Paracoccus bogoriensis | reverse complement strand
AACCATGAGCCCGGCAACGCTGCCCCGACCCGATTTCAACATTCATCGGGACATCCCCGGATCACCGCAGCAGGCTCACACAGTCGCCTAACCAGACGCAATGCGCGGCATTGCGCAACTAACTGACTTGCCTCGCATTTTCTTTCACGCCTTCGTGCGCATGCAACCAGACCGAGTTGCTCAGGATGGAGGACAATATGAAACGGAACTGCATGACCCAGAAGGAACTCGCCGATCGCTGGACCATCTCCCAACGCACGCTGGAGCGGTGGCGATGGGCGGGAGAAGGTCCGGCCTACACGAAACTCGGCGGGCGGGTGGTCTATCGCGTCTGCGACATCGAGGCGTTCGAACAGGAAGTTATTCAATCGACGGCTGACCAACAGATCAGGGCGTCCTGACGCCAGTCACGGACTCCAGCTCGCAATCCACGCCACAAAGCTCTGATTTGCGACGCATTTCGATTGCGCCGCCTTCCCGGCTCGGTCTGCCTCAGTGCAGACCCAGTATATGGGTGCGCATAGTTAGCGTGCGCACGGCCGGAGTTGGGAGAGCGTGATGGAGAGCGGCAGGTCGGGACTGCGCTGGGGTATCGAGCAGCGCCTCGAGTTCATAGAGTTCCGCCTGTTCTGGGAGGGACATGTGAACCGCAGCGACCTGATGGATCAGTTCGGGGTCTCGGCAAACCAGGCGTCCACCGACCTGAACCGCTACATCGGCTTCGCGCCCGACAACATGGTCTACGACAAGAGCGCGCGGACCTATGTGCGCGGCCCCGCGTTCAAGCCGCAGTTCCTCGAGCCCGACGCCAGCCGTTATCTCGCCCAGCTGCGGTCGGTCGCGGACGGGATCCTCGAACGCGACGACTGCTGGATTGCCGATCTTCCGCCCTACGCGGCCGCGCCGACACCCGTGCGCGGCGTCAATCCGCTTACGCTCCGCTCGGTGGTCGGCGCCATCCGTCGGGCCGAGGCGATCGAGGTGAGATACCAGTCCCTCTCCAGCCCCGAGCCCCGATGGCGCTGGGTCGCCCCCCACGCCATCGCCTTCGACGGCTTCCGCTGGCACGCGCGGGCGTTCTGCCAGGCCGATGAATGCTTCAAGGATTTCCTGCTCTCGCGGATCCTCGAGATCCGCGGGTCGCGCGAGAGCGACATCTCGCCGGAGGCGGACCACGACTGGCACTCGGAGGTCACTCTGGAGGTCGGCCCCCACCCCGGGCTCTCGGAGACGCAGGCCAAGGTCATCGCGCTCGACTACGGGATGCGCGGCGGCAAGGCGAAGATCAAAGTCCGGCGGGCGTTGCTGTACTACGCGCTAAAGCGCCTTGGACTCGATACCGACCCCGACGCGAGGAAGCCGCAGGATCAGCAGATCGTGCTGCTCAATCCCGAACAGATCGATTGCCATTTTTCCTACGTCGGCAATGCCTTCGGGCCGGCGATTCAGGTTCCGGAGATGTAAGTTGATCACGGAATATCACGCCAAACTATTCGCATACGAACTGAGTAAGCGGCATTCCGTTGCGGACAATGGAAAAACTCGCGGGAGCTCTTTTGGACGCGCAGGTGGACCTCAATCCTCACCAGGTTGAAGCTGCGCTGTTTGCATTCAAGTCACCGCTCTCGAAAGGTGCAATTCTGGCTGATCGCGGACCGCGTCCGCGACCTGCCGCACCGCAAGACCCAGGCCGAGATCGCCCCCGAGGCGGGCTTCGCCAACGCCAACATGATGACCTTCCTCAAGGTCGGGCGCAACAAGGTGCCGCTCGACCGGGTGCCCTCGCTGGCGAAGGCGCCGGAGGTCGACCCCGCGCTGCTCATGCGTCTGGCTCTCGACCGGGCGGTGGGCGCGACGGCGGCGAAGGCGATCGTCGAGATCTTCGGCACGCCCGTCACCCAGAACGAGCGCGGCGGGCTGGCCGAGATCCGCCACGCCTCCGGCAACTGCGACCCGCGTCTGACCGGATGCTCGCACACCGCGCTGAAGGGGGATCTTTGGGAAATGAGCTGTGACATGATCTCTCGCGAGGGCGGACCGGCGGGACCGGGGGACCGGTTAGGGTCAGGATCCATTAATTGGCTTGAGGCCGCCGGGCCTGCGTGATTCAAGCTCCCGGACTGACGGGGGTGATGATGAGCAACCTTGTCTTAAGAAGCGACCAGCTCCTGTGCGATACGGGAGACGGTGAGCGGCTATCGCAGGATCAAGTCGAGCCAAGCCCGGCCCGGCGATGCCTTCTTTGGCAACTGGACCGATCTTCTGGTTGGCATGTGGTCGGGCCTCAACCTGCGCGCCGATACCTGGACGCTGGCGGCCTCTGACGGGCTGGTGCTGCGCGCGTTTCAGGACGTGGACATTGCCGTTCGCCACCGGGAGAGCTTCGCCCTGGGCCAGAACGCCCCTGCCGCGCCGGAATAATGCCCCGGCAACGCATCGACGCGCCCGGCACGGCCTATGCCGATTCGGGCGCAATCGTGATCACCGCGCCGCGCTTGGCCGAATACCTTGGCGTCAGCCCGCGCCGGGTTTGGCAAATGCGCCAGCGCGGCGAGCTGGTCAAGCATGGGCGCGGCCTCATCGACGCGTCCCACGCCTTCAACGCGCGAATCGGTCGCTTCTTTCTGACGCCCGAGAAGGCCGCCCAGCTGGACAAGTTCCGGATCGCTGCCATGGGCTGGCTGATGGTGCGATGGTCCGCAGGCGTGAGCCCGCGCGACCTGGCCGACTGGCGCGTCATGGCCGGGCATTGGCAGCTTACCCCCGCCGAGGGGCGCAAGGTCCTCGAGGACGCCGCCGATCTGATGGGGCGCCCGCGTCCAAGCTTCAAGCAAGCCCGCTCCCGCCGCTGAAACCCGTTCAAGCGCCGTCGCGCTGGTGGGTCTAATGATGGGTCTGGGAAAATCGGAAACCCGGATTTTCCTTTTCCAGCAATGCGATAAGGGGGGAAACTCTGGTAGCGGAGGAGGGACTTGAACCCCCGACACGCGGATTATGATTCCGCTGCTCTAACCAACTGAGCTACTCCGCCACGATGAGCGCGATCTAAGGGACTGCCGGAGTGGCGTCAAGCGCTTTTAGACCGAAATCGAGACACTTGATGCAGTTTCTCGAACAGGCACGAAGGTTGGCCATCCATGCCCCGCAGCGGGGGGTGCGGGGGGCGGCAAGCCCCCCGCCCTGCCGCGGGACGCAATCAGGCGCGCGCCTTCACCACGCGCAGCAGCGGCATAACCTCGGACATGTCGGGACCATGCGCCCGGCCGGTCAGAGCCTTGCGCAGCGGCATGAACAATGCCTTGCCCTTGCGACCGGTGACCTCCTTGACCCGGGCCGTCCAATCACCCCAGGTCGCATCCGTGAACGGCGCCTCGGGCAGCAGAGCCATGGCTTGCGCCACGAAATCTGCATCCTCGGGGTCGATCTGGGGCTCGGCGCCTTCGCTGAAAATGCGCCACCAATCGGCCAGATCCTCCAGCCGGGTGATGTTCTGCGAGGCGACACGCCAGAAGCGCTCGGCCTGATCGGCAGGCACGCCAAGCGCGGCGATGCGGTCCGCGACCTGATCGAAGGGCAGCGCCTGGTTGCGCTCGCGCGTGAGGGGCCACAGATCCTCGGCATCGAACTTGGTTGGCGAGGCACCGAACCGGCTCAGATCGAAGCTCTCAGCCAGCTCGTCCAGCGAGGCAAGCCCCACCGGCACGCCTGATCCCAACCGCGCCATCAGGGAAATCAGCGCCTCGGGGGCCACGCCCGCCTCGCGCAGATCCTTCAGCGACAGCGCACCGATGCGCTTGGAGAGTTCCTCGCCCTTGGCGCCCGTCAACAGCGAGTGATGTGCAAAGGCCGGGGGCGTGCCGCCGATGGCGCGGATGATCTGGATCTGCGTTGCGGTGTTCGTCACATGGTCCGAACCGCGCACGATGTGGGTCACGCCCATGTCGGTATCGTCCACGCTGCTGGCGAAGGTGTAAAGCACCTGCCCATCCGCGCGGATCAGCACCGGATCGCTGACCGAGGCCGCGTCGATCGAGATGTCGCCCAGGATGCCGTCGGTCCATTCGATCCGCTCATGCTCCAGCAGGAAGCGCCAGTAACCCTCGCGCCCCTCGGCCCGCAGGCGATCCTTGTCCGCATCCGACAGCGACAGGCCGGTGCGGTCATAGACCGGGGGCCGGCCCATGTTCAGCAGCTTCTTGCGCTTGAGATCCAGTTCGGTCGGGGTCTCGAACACCTCGTAAAGCCGGCCCTGGGCCTTCAGCGCCTCGGCCTCGGCGCGGTAGCGGTCCAGCCGCAGGGACTGACGCTCGACCCGGTCCCAGTGCAGACCCAGCCAGTCGAGATCGCGCTTGATGCCCTCGACATATTCCTCGCGCGAGCGCTCCCGGTCGGTATCGTCAAGCCGCAGGATGAAGGTTCCGCCGGCCTTCCGGGCGATCAGATAGTTGAACAGCGCGGTGCGCAGGTTGCCCACATGAATGTGGCCGGTGGGCGATGGCGCGAAACGGGTGATGGTCATGGGGCGTCTCCTGTTGGCATCGCTCTTTCACAGGCGACAGTTTTTGTCCATATCAGGGGCTGAACGCAGGAGGCGCGAATGACCGATTGGGACGGGCTGACACCCCCGGATGCAGCCGAGATCGAAGCCATGGCACGCAGCGCATTGGCCGGCCTGCCCGCCGAATTCGCCGAAGGCGCGGCGGGCGTCGCCATCCGCGTGGCGGAATTCGCCCCCGACGAGGTGCTGGACGAATTGCAGATCGACGATCCGTTCGAGCTGACCGGTCTTTATGACGGCGTCCCGCTGACGGAAAAGTCGGTCAGCGACCAGCCGGGCCAGCCCGACATCATCTGGCTTTATCGCCGGCCGATCCTCGACGAATGGGCCGCGCGCGGGGATGTCTCGCTTGGCGATCTGGTCGTGCATGTCGTCACGCACGAAATGGCGCATCACTTCGGCTGGTCGGATGACGACATCGCGCGCATCGACAAGTGGTGGGAATGAGCGGCCAAGCCCCCATCCTGACAGTGACGCTGAATCCGGCGCTGGACCTGTCCACCGCCGCCGACAGCGTTGTTCCCGACCTCAAGCTGCGTTGCGACAAGCCGGTGATGGACCCGGGCGGCGGCGGCATCAATGTTAGCCGCGCCATCAAGATCATCGGCGGTCAATCCACCGCAATGGTCGCGCTTGGTGGGGCGACGGGTGCGCGGGTGGCCGAGATGCTGCGTGAGGCGGGGCTGGACGTGCTGCGCCTGACCGCGCCGGGCGAGACGCGCCAGTCGCTGGCCGTCACCGACCGGACGACGGGCGGGCAATACCGCTTTGTGATGCCGGGGCCGGAATGGCACATGACGCAGGTTGCCGGCACCATCGCCGCCATTGCCGAGGCCGCGCTGGCCGGGGGCTGGGTGGTCGTGTCGGGGTCGAACCCGCCGGGCATCGCGCCGGGATTCGAGCAAATGCTGACCGTGCGCCTGAAGGACGGGCGCGCCAAGCTGCTGGTTGACACCTCGGGCGAAGCGTTGATGGCGCTGGCGGGGTCGTCGATCCCGGTCGATGTGCTGCGCATGGACAGCCACGAGGCCGAGGGTCTGGCAGGCCGCCCCCTGCCCCGGCGCGAGGACAGCGCGGAATTCGCCGCGGGTCTGGTCCAGCACGGCGCGGCACGGATGGTGATCGTGGCGCGCGGCGCCGACGGATCGGTGATCGCGGGACCAGAGGGCGCATGGCACGCCGCCGCGGCCGAGGTGGATGTCGTCAGCGCAGTGGGCGCGGGGGACAGCTTCGTGGCGGGCTTCGTTCTGGCAATGGCGCGCGGCTGGCCTGTGCAAGAGGCGTTGGCGCTGGGGACTGCGGCGGCCTCGGCAGCGGTGATGACGCCGGCAACGCAGCTCTGTCATGCGGAAGATGTGCGCCACTTCTATTCGCAGCGCGTCATCACCCGGCTCTGATGCGAATGGGCTGCCCCAAGGGGGACGGCCCATAATCAATCACGCAGCGCCGATGCAGTCAGGCCGCTTCGGCTTCATCGGCTTCGGCAGCCATGCGACGCTCGCTCTCCTCGCGCGAGAGGGCGACCGAGGTGCGCACACCCTTGGACACGAATTCCATCAGACCCTTGACCACACGTTCGTTCGGGTCGATCCCGGCGCAGGACAGCACCTCGCGCCCGTCCCGCGAGCGCGCCCATCGGGCGATCTGCTCGGGGCCGTTGCCGTATTTCTTGTCGTCGGCAATGGCATCGTCCAGAGCCGCCAGCACCACGGCTGCAAACAATTTGCGGGCCCGCTGACCTTGTTCGAAGTTGAAAGCCGAGCCGTCAACAAAATCGCGCATCTTTTTCGTCCATCTTTGCGGCCTCTTCAAGCAAAAGAGACCTTCGGGGCGGGTTTGGCACGCCCCTGGTTATCGTTCCGTTTCTCCGACGGTGCCGCAGGGCTTACCCTGCTTTGCCGCCGATTCGGTATTCCCCCCGCCGCATGTCTGCCATGTCTTTAATGCATGTCATGCAAAGACAGGGCAAAAACTTTTACACTTCAGAGCCTGCGATGCGATTTTGTCGCAGCAGGTCTCTTGACAACGTCGCAAGTCCGTTCGGGTTGCCTCATACCGCAGGCCCCGATATAGGGGCGCCAAGCGGTCGTTCAACGCCCCGGACGGCCTGATTTTTCCGCAAACCGACGAGACCCACCCATGCCCAAGATCAACGGCAACGAAATCCGCCCCGGCTACGTGCTGGAACATGACGGGGGCCTCTGGGCCGCCGTCAAGGTCAGCCATGTGAAGCCCGGCAAGGGCGGCGCCTTTGCCCAGGTCGAAATGAAGAACCTGCGCGACGGCCGCAAGCTGAACGAACGCTTCCGCTCCGAAGACAAGGTGGAGCGCGTGCGTCTGGACCAGAAAGATCAGCAATTCCTGTATGAATCCGACGGCAAGCTGGTCTTCATGGACAGCGAGACCTTCGAGCAGACCGAGCTGGATGCCGAACTGCTGGGAGACCGCCGCCCCTTCCTGCAGGACGGCATGACTGCGACGGTCGAATATTACGGGGAAGAGGCGCTGTCTGTCTCGCTTCCGCAGAAGGTGATCTGCACCGTCGCCGAGACCGAGCCGGTCGTGAAGGGCCAGACGGCCGCGAACAGCTACAAGCCCGCCATCCTGGACAATGGCGTGCGCATCATGATCCCGCCCTTTGTCAGCGAAGGCGAACGGATCGTTGTGAATACCGAATTGTTCGAATACAGCGAACGCGCCTGATTTCGAGGCCCGATTCGACCTGGGCCCCGCGCAAGATCTTGCGCGGGGCTTTTTGCGTCCCGCGATGGCCGGGCGTTTTCCACCCCCGGAGGATATTTGAGCCAAGGCAAAGGGCTGTCAGGCCGGATCGCCGAACAGGTCGAGCTGCGCGGCCGGGCCGTCATCGCTGTCAAAATGCGAGAGGGTGATGCCCAGAAGTCGGGCGCCGCGCGGATCGGGCAGGACGGTTGCGGCCAGATCGCGGGCAAGGGCCAGCAATTGCGTCTCGGAAGCAACGGGCTGGGGCAAGGTGCGAGCTCGGGTGATCTGCTGGAAATCGGCGAACTTGACCTTGAGCGTGACCGTCCGGCCTCGGATCCGGTGCCGCGTTGCGGCCGTCCAGACCTTGGCGGCCAGGGGGATCAGCGCATCGAGCACCTGGTCCAGCGTCATCAGATCGGCAGGATAGGTGTTCTCGGCGCCGATGGATTTGCGGATGCGGTCAGGGCTAACCCGGCGGTGGTCGATACCGCGCGAAATATTCCAGTAGTAATGCCCCGCCCTGCCGAAGCGGCGGGTGAGGAAATCGAGGCTCTGGGCGCGCAGGTCGGCGCCCGTGTGGATGCCCATCGCCTGCATCCGCGATGCCGTGGCGGGGCCGATGCCATGGAACTTGCCGACCGGCAGGGTCAGCACGAAATCAGGGCCGCGTTCGGGAGTGATGACACAGAGCCCGTCAGGCTTGTTCTGGTCGGAGGCCAGTTTCGCCAGAAACTTGTTGTAACTGACCCCTGCGCTGGCGGTCAGGCCCGTTACCGCCTGAATGCGGGCACGGATCTCTTGTGCAATGGCAGTTGCGGTGCGCCCTGACAGGTGATCGGTCAGGTCCAGATAGGCCTCGTCCAGCGAGAGCGGTTCGACCAACGGGGTGTAATCGGCGAAGATTGCGCGGATCTGCTGGCTGACCGCGCGATAGATGTCGAAGCGCGGGCGCACGAAGACCAGGTCGGGGCAGAGCCGCGCCGCGCGCAGCGAAGGCATGGCCGAGCGCACGCCGAAGGCGCGGGCCTCGTAGCTGGCCGCCGCGACGACACCGCGCGCCGCCGAGCCGCCCACCGCAACCGGCTTGCCCCGCAGGTCGGGATTGTCGCGCTGTTCGACCGAGGCATAGAAGGCGTCCATGTCGATATGGACAATCCTGCGCGGGCTGTCCTGAATCTTGCCTGCGCCAGCAAGGGGGCCGGGCGAATCGGCCCGCCCGCTCATCTGTCGGGGTCCAGCCGCGCCCCTGCGGCCTCCATCCCCGGCGAGACGCGATCGAAGCGGACATACGCAAGCGCGCGCCCGCCCGATTGCGTGTGCAAGGTGCCGACCTCGCGTCCCTCATGGATGATGGGCGTGCCTGGGGCGGCCTCGCCCGTGATGCGCAGGCGGGCCAGGCCCTTGCGCAGTTCGGTCTTGTGTTTCATGCGGGCGGTGACCTCTTGCCCGACATAACAGCCCTTGCGGAAATCCACACCGTTCAGGCGCTCGAACCCGGCTTCCAGGATGTAGGTTTCGTTGGGGATCAACTCGACCAGGGTTTCGGGGATCAGATGCTCGACCCGGATGGCGTCCCAGTCGCGGCCATCCTCGCCCGCCTCGCCATAGACTCGCCAGCCAAGCGCGGGGTGGCGCGGGTCGGGAATGGCGTTTTCGGGCGCCGCCCCGGTGCCGCGGGCCACCGGCATGTCCACCGCGTCCAGCGCCACGCGCGAACGCAGGCGATACATCGACAGCCGCCGCATCAGGTCATCGGCCAGTCGCGCATCGACGTCGATCAGCAGCGCCTCGGGGGCCGGAACAATCAGGAAATCGGCCAGATATTTGCCCTGAGGTGTCAGCATCGCCGCCCAGCAGGGGGCGCGGCGCACGTCATTGGTGACAAGACCTTGCAGAAAGTTCTCGCGGTCCTCGCCGGTGACGCGGATGATCTGGCGGTTCATGTCTGGGCTCCGAATTGCAGGGCGACAAGGCGCGCATAGGCGCCGCCTCTTGCCATCAATTGGTCATGGCTGCCCTGTTCGACAACCCGGCCCGCATCCAGCACAACGATCTTGTCGGCGTTGCGGATGGTGGACAGCCGATGCGCGATGACCAGCGTGGTCCGCCCCTGCGACAGCCGGTCCAGCGCATCCTGCACCAGCCTTTCGCTGGCCGTGTCCAGCGCGCTGGTCGCCTCGTCCAGCAACAGGACGGGCGCATCGCGCAGGATCGCGCGGGCAATGGCGATGCGCTGGCGCTGGCCGCCCGAAAGGGCCGAGCCGCGGGGGCCGGCCGGGCTGTCAAGGCTGCGCGTCTCGTCCAGAAAGTCGCTGACATGCGCCGCCTCCAGCGCGCGGGCCAGATCGGCCTCGCTGGCCGAGGGGCGCCCCATCAGCACGTTGTCGCGCAGGCTTTCGTCGAACAGGGCCGATTCCTGTGCCACGGTCGAGAACTGGTCGCGCAGAACGCCCAGATCGTAGTCGCGCACGGGGATGCCGCCCAATGTCACCTGCCCTCGATCCGGGTCGATCATGCGGGTCAGCAGGTTGAATACGCTGGATTTGCCCGCGCCCGACGGGCCGACCAGCGCGGTGGTGCGGCCGGCTTCGGCGGTGAAGGTCAGCCCGCGCAGGACCGGCTGGCCGTCATAGGACAGCCACACATCGTCCAGCGCAATGGCGGTATGGGGCGGCGGATCGAGCCTGGCGCCTGAAATGATGGTCGGTCTGGTGTCAAGAACCTGATAGATCCGCTCGAGGCTGGCGGCCGCCGTCTGCCAGGTCCCGGCCAGCCCGCCCAGCCGGCGCATCGGCTGGAAGGCCAGCGCCAGCGCGGTGAAGAAGGCCATGAAATCGCCGACGCTGCGCGTGCCCTCCATCACCTCGCGCCCGCCAAGTGCCAGCACCGCGATGAAGCCGATGCCGGTGACGATGTCGGTCAGCGCAGGAATAAGCGAGGAAGTCGCGGCGACCTTGGTTTCCGCCTGCCGGATCTGGCCCACGATGGCAGCGAAACGCGCAGTCTGGTCGGCTTCGGCCCGGTTCAGCCGGATCGAGGCGATGCCGTGCAGCACCTCGTCCAGGCGCATGGCGCGCAGGCTGGCATTGGCGCGGGTCTGGCGCATCTTGCGGCGGATATAGCGCTGCACCAGCGCGGCCGGCAGGATCAGGATGGGGGCGCCGACCAAGGCGGCCAGCGTCCACCAAGGGTCGATATTCACCGCCACCGCAAACAGCATGACCAGCGCGATCGCATCGCGCGTGGCCCCGGTAATCAGCGTGGCCCAGACCCCCTGCACGGCCATCGTGTCGCCCTGAACGCGCTCGATCATGGCGCCGGGCGGGTTGTCGCGGAAAAAGCGGCTGTCCAGCGTCAGGATATGCGCCAGAAGGTCCGTCTGCATCCGGGTCGAGACCGACAGCGAGATCCGCGTCAGCAGCGCCCGGCTGGAGACCAGCGTGACCGCGCGCAGCAGGAACACCCCGAAGATGGCCATGCCGACCCACCATAGCGCGCCTTCCTCTTGTCCGATGAAGACGCGGTCGAAAAGCGGCTTCAGCATCCACGAGATCAGCGCAAGGGTCGAACCCTCGACTGTCATCAGCGCGAAGGCCAGGATCATCGCCGCGCGATGCGGGCGCAGATAATCGCTCCACATTCGCCGCAGCAGGCCCTGCAGATGACTGGACCCGATCCGAGGCCGTGCGACCGCACGGGGCGCAGGGGCGGACTCGGCAGGTGTCTCTGCGGGCGTGTCGGGACGGGGGTCCAATCTCCGGGCCTTTCCTTCTAGGCGCCGCCGGGTGGGCGGCGCGCCCCAAGGCATAGCCGCCCGGTCGGCGCGCGACAAGGCGGCGGCCCCGTGGATGACGCTTCCCCACTGCCGCCCCCGTTGACGAGGCCCGCGCGCGGGCCTACCGCTTCTGCACGATGTGAAGGAAAGCCACATATGAGCCTGTCCCAAGGTCACGAGATCATTGCCATCCCCGGCCCCTCGCCCCTGCCGATGCGGGTTCTGAACGCGGCGCACCGAGCCTCGCCCGACATCTATGCCGAGCCTCTGGCCCAGTTGAACCTGTCGGTGATGGCGCAGCTGAAGCGGCTGGCGGGGACGCAGGCGCATCTGGCGCCCTATATCGGCAACGGCCATGCCGGGTGGGAGGCCGCCGCCGCGAACCTGTTCGACAAGGGTGATGCGGTTCTGGTCGTCACCTGCGGCCATTTCGGCCGGTCCTGGGCCGACACGCTGGAAACGATGGGCGTCGCGGTGGAACGGCTGGATTTCGGCAACCTGCCGCCCGACCCCGCCCGGATCGCGGCACGGCTGGACGAGGACCGGCAGCACCGGTTGCAGGCGGTGATGGTCTGCCAGACCGACACGGCCAGCGCGACCATGGCCGATATCCCCGCGATCCGCGCCGCGATGGGCGATCACCCGGCCCTGCTGGTCGTGGATGCCATCGCCTCGCTGGGCTGCGCGCCGATGCGGATGGACGAATGGGGCGTCGATGTGCTGATCGCGGCCAGCCAGAAAGGGCTGATGTGCCTGCCCGGCACGGCCTTCGTCTGGTTTTCGGACAAGGCCGCCGCGCGCGGACGCAGCGGCCTGACGACGCCCTACTGGGATTGGCACCTGCGCGCCGGGGCCGAGGCGCTGTGGCGATACTGGGGCGGCACGCCGCCGGTCCAGCAGCTCTATGCGCTGGACGAGGCGCTGCGGATGATCCTGGACGAGGAAGGGCTGGAGGCCGCCTGGCGCCGCCACGCGCGGCTGGCCCGCGCGGTCTGGGCGGCGGTCGATGCCTGGGGACAGGGTCATCCGGAGATCCGGGCCAGCGTGGCGGATGCGGCGGCGCGCGCGGCCTCGGTCACGGCGGTGACGCTGCCCGGCGCGGACCGGCTGCGGGCCTGGGTCACGGCAGAATGCGGCGTCACGCTTGGCGTGGGCCTGGGCGCGCCCGACCCGGCAGGCGCGCTGCGCGTGGCGCATATGGGCCATTGCAACGCGGCCATGCTGATGGGAACGCTTGGCGCGATGCAGGCCGGGTTGATCGCGCTGGACATCCCCCACGGGACCGGCGCGCTGGAGGCCGCCGCCGCCTCGCTGGCCCGCAGCGATTGACCCGCAGCGACTGATCGGCGCGGCCCTACCGGGCCGCGTCCTCGGCCGTCATGCGGTCCAGCCATTCGCGCATCAGGGCGATCTCGGCCTCCTGGGCCTCGATGATCTCGACCGCCAGGGCGCGTATTTCGGGATCGGTGCCGTGTTCCAGGACGATCTGTGCCATGGCGACAGCGCCTTCGTGATGCGGGATCATGCCGCGCAGAAAGTCGATATCGGCATCACCGCTGTAGTCGATGGCCATGTCCTCGTGCATCCGGTCCATCGCCTCGGCATAGGCGCGGGTCGAAGGCGCGGCGGCGCCGCCCTGCGGGGCATGGGCGTCGTGGTCATGTCCGGCATGGGAATGGTCCTGCGCGGCCAGGGGCGCCGCCATCGCGGCCAGCAGGGTCAGGGTCAGAGCAGGTCGTGTCATCATGGTCGCACCTCCTCGCGACAGCGTGACCGCCCGGCGCCCAGTCGGCAAGAGCGGCGCCCTCACACTTCCGTGCTGTCCTCGCCTACGGGCGGCAGACGCAGCAGCGTGACGACCGTGCCGCCATAGCTGCGCTGGTCGAGCAGACGCGCCCATCCGGGCAGGCGGGGCGGGCGGCTCTCCTCCCACAGGATCGTCGCGCCGGGGGCAATCCATCCGCCCTGATGTGCCGAGGCCAGCGCCGCCTCGCCCAGTCCCTGCGCATAAGGCGGGTCCAGAAAGATCAGATCATGCGGCGCGCCCTCGGCCCCGCCTAGCCGAGTGGCATCGCGCCCGATCAGCCGCGCCCGGTCAGCGCAGCGCGCCAGCCTGAGGTTCTGGCGGATGAGGCTCTGCGCCGCCCGCCCGTCATCGACCAGCGTCAGATGCGCGGCCCCGCGCGACAGGGCCTCGATCCCCAGGGCGCCGGTCCCCGCAAACAGGTCAAGCACCCGCGTGCCAGGCAGAGGATTGCCATGGCGGCCATTCATCAGCAGGTTGAAAATCGACTCTCGCACGCGGTCCGTGGTGGGCCGCAGATGCGCCGCCGGATCACCCGCACCCAACGCGGCCAGTTTCAGGCCGCGCAGGCTGCCACCGACGATCCTCATGCCAGCAGCGCCTTGAGATCGGGCGCCGAGGCAACCTGCTCGGGCGCGGGGCTCAGCCCGGCCTCGATCAGGCGCTTGCCGATCATGTAGGCGCGCGGATCGTTCAGCGCATCGACCGAGATCAGCCGCCCCTGCCGGTAATACCAGACCGAGCCCGCATGATCGCCCGCACCGGGCCGCGTCACGATATGGTCATGGCCCATATTCAAGCCGGCGATCTGCAGCTTGGCGTCGAACTGGTCCGACCAGAACCAGGGGCGCAGGACCAGATCGCACCCTTGCCCCAGCATGTCGTCGGCCACGCATTCCGCCATGTCGATGGCCGCGCCGACACTTTCCAGCCGGATCTGAACGCCCTCATGCGGCAGGCTGGCGCAATCGCCGGCCGCCCAGATGCCCGGCAGCGAACAGCGCCCGCGCAGATCGGTGCGAATGCCGTTGTCCAACGCCAGACCCGCTTGCTGGGCCAGATCGGTGCGCGGCAAGACGCCGATGCCCTGGATGACCAGATCGGCCGGGATCACCCGCCCGTCGTTCAGCGCAACCCCGGTCGCCCGGTCGGTGCCGATGATGTGGGTGATGCCCACGCCCTCTTGGATATGCACCCCATGCGCCAGATGCAGCGCGCGGATCATGTCAGCGGTCTCGGCCGAGGCCACACGGCCCAGAATGCGCGGCGCCGCCTCGATCAGCGTGACTTCAAGGCCCAGCTTGCGTGCGACGGCCGCGGCCTCCAGCCCGATATAGCCGCCGCCGATCACCACCAGCCGTGCCCCCGCGACCATCCGCGGCGCCAGCGCGTCGATATCGGCCAGATCGCGCAGCACATGCGCGCCAGGCAGGTCGCCGCCCATCGCAGCAGGCAGCCGCCGCGGCGCGGCCCCAAGGGTCAGCCCAAGCGCGTCGTAATCCAGAACACCTCGATCCGTCGTGACCCGGCGCGCCTGAGGATCGACGGCCAGCGCGCGCTCGCCCAGCCGCAACTCGATTCCCTGGGCCTGCCACCATTCGGGCGCGCGCAAGATCAGCCGGTCCAGCGCCATCTGCCCCAAAAGATAGGCCTTGGACAGGGGCGGACGCTGATAGGGGGGCACGGTTTCTGCCCCGATCACCGTCAGCGGCCCCTTGTGGCCCCTGGCACGCAGCCGCGCTGCCATGGAAGCCGCCGCCTGCCCGGCCCCGATAATGACGATCCGCATCCTTGATCCTGTCCGCTGGTCTCGATCTGCGGCAGAGCCTATAGTCCGTGCGAATCCGTTGCAATTCAGGAGCGTGCAATGACCATCACCCCCGGAGACAAGCTGCCCCAGGCCCAGTTGCTTCGCATCGGCGAGAACGGTCCCGAAAGTCTTTCCACCGACAGCATGATGCAGGGTCGCGTGGTGCTCTTCGGCCTGCCCGGCGCCTTTACCGGCACCTGCACGAATGCCCATATGCCCAGCTTCGTGCGCACCGCCGATGCGTTCCGCCAGAAAGGCATCGACCGCATCATCTGCATCGCGGTGAACGACCCCTTCGTCATCAAGGCCTGGTCCGACGCGACGGGCGCCGAAAATGCCGGGATCGAGGTTCTGGCCGATGCCGATGGCAGCCTGACCAGGGCCCTCGGCCTGAACTTCGATGCCCCGCCGGTCGGCTTTTTCGGGCGCTGCAAGCGTTTCGCCGCGCTTCTCCGCGACGGCACATTCGAGGTGATCGACATCGAGGACAACCCCGGCAATTGCGGCATCAGTGCAGGCGAGTCGCTGCTGGAAAAGGTCTGAGGCTAAAGCCTCCCTGATTTTGCCCTCCCTGATTTTGCCTTGGCGCAAATATCCTGCGGGGGGGCAAAGTCCCCCCGGCCTTACCCCCCGGGATCGCTCTTGCGAAAGGGCGTGAACCCCTTCAGCGCCTCGATCTCTTCGGCCATGGCGCGCCGCTCCTGCGCCAGGTAATGCGCCAGTGCCTGGAGGAAGCCGCCATCGCGGACCCAGTGCAGAGAATGGATGGGCACCGGCTCGTAGCCCCGTGCCAGCTTGTGATCGCCC
This sequence comes from Paracoccus bogoriensis, assembly GCF_019431455.1. Taxonomy (GTDB): domain Bacteria; phylum Pseudomonadota; class Alphaproteobacteria; order Rhodobacterales; family Rhodobacteraceae; genus Paracoccus; species Paracoccus bogoriensis. The sequence continues at coordinate 150,516 of NZ_JAHYSR010000003.1, read as the reverse complement.
TGCGCCCCGGCTTCGACTCGCGCCAGACCATGCGCGATCGCATGGTCGATCGCCTGATGATAGCACAACTCGAAATGCAGGAAGGCGTGATTCTCGATGCAGCCCCAGTAGCGCCCATAGATGGCGTCGGGGCCGAGGAAGTTCAGCGCGCCCGCAACAGGCTGGCCGTCGCGTTCGGCCAGGACCAGCAACACCTCGTCGCGCATCCTGTCGTGGATGCGGTCGAAAAAGGCGCGGGTCAGATAGGGCTGGCCCCATTTTCGCGCGCCGGTATCCTGATAAAAGGTCCAGAACGCGTCCCAGTGATGCGGCTTCAGATCATCGCCGCGCAGATGCCGGATCGTTCCGCCGAAAGCCTGCGCGCGGGCGCGTTCCTTGCGCAGATCCTTGCGCTTGCGCGATGACAGCGCGCCCAGGAAATCCTCGTAGCTGGCATAGCCGCGATTGATCCAGTGATATTGCTGCGTCACGCGCGGCAGGAACCCGGCCTCGGCGCCCAGGCGCGATTCCGTCTCGGTGCAAAAGGTCACATGCGCACCCGAGACCTGAAGTCTTTCGGTCAGACCCATCAACCCCTTCAGCAGTGCCGCACGCATCGCGTCGTCGCGGGCCAGAAGCCGGGCGCCGCTGGCCGGCGTGAACGGCACGGCGCATTGCAGTTTGGGATAATAATGCCCGCCCGCGCGCATGTAGGCCTGCGCCCAGGCGTGATCGAAGATATACTCGCCCTGGCTGTGCGATTTCGCATAAAGCGGGGCCGCACCGACAATGCGGCCTCCCTGCTCCAGCGTCAGATGCAGGGGCTGCCAGCCCGTCCCCGTCCCGACCGAGCGCGACTGCTCCAGCGCCAGCAGGAAACGATGCGAGGTGAAGGGATTGCCGTCGCCCAGACTGTCCCAGTCCTGAGGGTCGATGGCGGCGATCGAGGAATGGGTGCTCAGCGTCAGCGCGTCGGTCATGGTCCGAAGATAGGCCGGCCGCGCGTCCTTGTCAGGCCCCGCCGCCACGGGGCCGGTGTGGCGGGGCGCCGCAATGGCGCGCCCCGTCGCAAGACGGGCAGAAGGCCCGGTCAGAATGCAGCGCGGTAGCCCTCGAAGGTGACGTTCTGCGCGATGCGGCGGGCGGCCTGCTCCTCGACCTCGGAACGGATCGTCCAGGTCAGGATGCCCGCCCCGGCGGCGCGCAGCGCATCGACGCGCGGATTGTCCAGATCGTCCTTGTCATGCGAGATGAAGCACGCCCCCACCGCATCGTAATCGGCAATCGCGGCCAGTTCGTCGCGACGGGCGGGGGGAACGCGCGCCCAGTCCTTTTCGTCAAAGGCGCAGGTGGTCAGGCCGACCGCGACATCCGGCGCAGCCTCGTGGAAGGCGGCGATCATGTGCGGGTTGAAGGACATGACCGCGACGGGGCCGTCGTAACCCGCCAGAGCCTCGGCCACGCGGGCGGACAGGGTGCCGACATTCGGTCCGCAGGCGCCGTCCTGATCCTTGATCTCGATCAGCAAGGGCACCCGGCCCGCGATCAGGTCCAGGAACTGCCGCAGCGTCGGCACGGGCTCATCCGTGCCCATCAGGCGCAGCCCGGCCAGCGTCGGCGCATCCGTCGCGGCGATGAAGCCCTGCGTGCCGGTCAGGCGGTGCAACTGGTAATCGTGAAAGACCAGCGGCTCGCCATCCGGGCCGGGCTGGATGTCGCATTCGATGCCGTATCCCGCCTCGATCGCGGCGCGGGCAGCGGCCAGGCTGTTTTCCGGCACGCCCGGCGCGTGCAGGCCGCGATGCGCGATCGGGATGGACAGAAAGCGCGGGTCCAGCATCAGCGGATCTCGAACACGGCTTCGATCTCGACCGCGACGCCAAAAGGCAGCGAGGGCGCCGAGACGGCGGCGCGGGAATGGCGCCCGGCATCGCCGAAAACCTCGACCATCAGGTCGGAACAGCCGTTGATGACCTTGGGCTGGTCGGTGAAGTCGGGGGTCGAGTTCACGAAGCCGGTCAGCTTCACGACGCGGACCACGCGGTCCAGATCGCCCACGGCAGCCTTGAGCTGCGCGATCAGCGCCAGACCGCAGCGTCGCGCGGCGGCGGCGCCCTCTTCGACCGAGGTGCCATCGCCCAGCTTGCCAGTGATCAGGCCGTTCTCGTCGGCGCTGATCTGGCCCGAGACGAAGACCAGATTGCCGGTCTGCACGAAGGGGACGTAATTCGCGGCGGGCATGGGGGCTTCGGGCAGGGTGATGCCTTTTTCGGCAAGGGTTTTCTCGACGCTCATGATGTCCTCGCATGGGTTCGGTTTCGGGGCGACCCTAACGCGGGCAGGCTCAGGCGACCAGAGCCTCGGCGCGTTTCAGATCGACGCTGACCAACTGGCTGACGCCCTGTTCGACCATCGTCACGCCGAACAGCCGGTCCATTCGCGCCATCGTCACAGCGTGGTGGGTGATGATCAGAAACCGCGTATCGGTGCGGCGCGTCATCTCGTCCAAGAGGTCGCAGAAGCGGCTGACATTGGCATCGTCCAGGGGCGCGTCCACCTCGTCCAGCACGCAGATGGGCGCGGGATTGGCCAGAAAGACCGCAAAGATCAGCGCCATCGCGGTCAGGGTCTGTTCACCGCCGGACAGCAGCGACAAGGTGGACAACCGCTTGCCGGGCGGCTGGCACATGATTTCCAGCCCCGCATCCAGCGGGTCGTCGGATTCGACCAGAACCAGCCGCGCCTCGCCGCCGCCGAAGAGCGTGGTGAAGAGCGTGGCGAAATTCGCGTTGACCGTCTCGAAAGCGGCCAGCAGGCGTTCGCGCCCTTCGCGGTTCAGGCTGCCGATCCCGGCGCGCAGCTTGCGGATGGCCTCTTCCAGGTCGGCTTTTTCGCCCGCAAGCTGGTCACGCTCGGCCTCCAGCGCAATCTTGTCCTCGTCTGCGCGCAGGTTGACGGCGCCAAGCGCGTCGCGCGCTGCGCGCAGGCGGGCGATCTCGGCCTCGACAGTCTCGGCGGGGCAGTCGTCGATCTGGCCCAAGGCGGCCAGCAGGGCCTCGGGGGTCTGGTCGGTGGCCTCGGCGATGCGGGCGCGGGCCTGGGCCTCGGCCTGGCGGGCGGCCTCGGCGCGGGCCTCGCAGGCAGCGCGGGCCTCGCGCGCATCCGAGGCCAGGCGCTCGGCCTCGCGCGCGGCAAGGGCGGCGGCGCGCGCGGTATCCTCGGCTGCGGCCAGCGCCTCTCGGGCGCGGGCCAGGCGGGCGCGCGCCTCGGCCTCGCGCAGGGCCAGGGCGGCGCGGCGTTCGGACAGAACCGCAGGCTGCGCCTCGGCCCCCGCCAGTTCGTCGCGCGCCGCGTCGCGACGTTCTGCCAGTTCGGCGGCGCGGCTGCCGGCCTCATCCAGACGCAGCCGCCAGCCGGATTCCTCCTTGGCGATTTCCTGCAGGCGCTTGGTGCGAGCCTGCGCCTCGCGCCGAATCTCGTCCAGGGCGGCGCGGCGGGTCATGCTGGCGATGCGCGCGGCCTCGACCCCGGTTCGGGCATGTTCCAGCGCCGCCGCAGCATCGGCACGGTCGGGCAAGGCGGCCAGTTGCACCTCGGCCTCGGCCAGGCGGGCGTTGGCATCATCGGCATCGGCGCGGTGGCGGGCCAGTTCGGCGCGCGCGGCCTCGGCCCGGCTGCTGGCCAAAGCCAGATCCGATTCGGCGCGGGTCGCGGCGCGCACGGCATCCGAAAGCAGGCGTTCAGCCTCTCGTCGGGCGTCGCGCGCTGATTTCTCTGCCTCGGCAGCGTCACGCAGGGCGGTGCGGGCGGAATCATGACGCTCGGCAGCCTCGTCGGCGCGGGCGCGGGCAGCATCGGCTTGTCCGGCAATCTCGGCCAGCTCATTGACCTTTTGCAGATGCAGCGCGGCCGAGGATGACGCATCCCCCGCCATGACCCGCACCCCGTCCCACCGGAACAGATCGCCGGCGGGCGTCACCAGACGCTGACCCGGCTGCAGATCGCCCTGCAGCGCAGCCGCGCGCGCCGCATCGGGAACCAGGCCGATCCGCGACAGGCGGCGCGCAAGGGCGGCGGGCGCGCGCACATGGGGGGCCAGCGGGTCGGCACCCTTGGGCAGGGGTGCCGAGGGCAGGTCGGGCAGGTCGTGCCAACCGCTGCCCGCATCGGTCAGCGGCAGGGACAGGTCGTCGCCAAAAGCCGCGCCAAAGGCAACCTCAAGGCCGCGCGCGACCTGCACATGGTCCAGGATCGTCGCACCGCCCGACTGGCCGCGTTCGACCAGACGGCGCAGGGCGGCCATCTCGGCGGCAAGAGCCGCGGCCTCGCCTTCGGCCTCGGACCGGGCCGCGCGGGCGGCGGCCTCGGCGGCTTCCAGCGCGGCGCGGGCGGCTTCGGCATCGGCCAGCGCGTCCTCGGCGGCCAGGGCGCGGTCGCGGGCCTGATCCTGCGCGGCATCGGCCTGATCCAGCGCGGCGCTGGCGGCCTCGCCCGCCGCGTCGGCCGCTGCGACGGCCTCGTCGGCCTCCGAGGCGGCGCGCTCGGCGCGCTGCATCATCACACGCAGGTCATGGGCCAGACGCTCGGCAGATTGGTGGCGGGCGGCCAGACGCGCGGCCTCGTCGGTCAGTTCGGCCAGTCGCGCCTCGACCTCGCGCAGCGCCTCGGATGCAGCCTCGGCGGCCTGCGAGGCAGCCTCAAGCCGGGCCTCATGACCTTCCCCGGCCTTCTCAAGCTCGGCCTTTTCCCAGGAAAGACGGGCGAGCACATCGACAGCGTCGCGATTCAGCAGTTCTTCGCGGTCGATATCGCGGTCAAGCTGGGCGATGCGGGCGGTCAGGGCGCGGATCGCATCCTCGGCGCGGGCCTCGGCCTCGGTCAGGCTTTCCTGCTCGACCTGGACACGTTGCAGCAGGGCCGCGGCGATCTGGTCCTCGTCGCGCAGGGCGGGCAGGCTGTCCTCGGCCGCGGCGCGGCGTTGTTCCGCCTCGGCCGCGACGGCGGCCGTTTGCTGCGCTGCACGCATGGCCTGCGACAGGGCCTGGGTGGCGGCAAGGCGCGCGGCCTCGGCATCCGACCAGCGGCGGTAAAGCAGCACGCCCTCGGCCCGCCGCAGCGCGGCCCCGATCTCGCGATAGCGTGCCGCCGCCCGCGCCTGACGGGCCAGGGTAGCGGCCTGGGCGGAGAGCTGGTCCAGCGTGTCGTCCACCCGCGTCAGGTTGGCCTCGGCCGCGTTCAGTTTCAGCTCGGCCTCGTGGCGGCGGGCATAAAGCCCCGAGATGCCTGCGGCCTCCTCAAGGATGCGGCGCCGAGCCTTGGGCTTGGCGCTGATCAATTCGCTGATCTGCCCCTGTCGCACCAAGGCCGGGCTATGCGCCCCGGTCGAGGCATCGGCGAACAGCATTTGCACGTCGCGCGCCCGGACATCCTTGCCCGCGATCTTGTAGGCGCTGCCTGCATCGCGGGTGATGCGGCGGGTAACATCGAACTGATCCTGATCGTTGAAACCCGCAGGCGCCAGCCGGTCGCGGTTGTCGATGGTCAACGAGACCTCAGCATAGGCGCGGGCGCTGCGGCGCGTCGTGCCGGCGAAGATCACGTCCTCCATCCCGTCGCCGCGCATGGCGGTGGGGCGGTTCTCGCCCATGACCCAACGCAGGGCCTCCAGCAGATTGGACTTGCCGCAGCCATTGGGACCGACCACCCCTGTCAGGCCCTCGCGGATGACCAGATCGGTCGGGTCCACGAAGCTCTTGAAACCATTGAGGCGCAGGCGGTCAAAGCGCAAGGTCGGGTCCGTCGGATCGGGTGGCCGGGGAACGGCCAGATTCGGAGCAATGGCGGATTCTTCCCTCAGCCGCCGCCCAAGTCAACCGACCCGCAAGATATCGAGGCCAAGGCCGGACTTGTCCACAAGATGCGGCCTTGCCTTCCTTCATGGCGCGGCGGGCTGGCGGCGCTGATCCGGGTGCCTGATGCCTTTTCTGGCGCTGATCCTGACTTCTTGCTGGCCGGCGAGATCACTTCGCGCGATGGCGCTGCCGCTTCCGACGCGCGGCAGATTCGCGACGGTCCGACCCTGTCGTGGCAACGGCATGGCGCCGAACGCGGTGCCGACGCGATCATCATGCCCCGCGCGCTGCGCCTGGTCGAGGGTCAGGCGATCTCGGCCAGGATTGCCTCGGCAGCGGCGCGCGGGTCCGCAGCCTGCCAGATCGGGCGCCCCACGACAATGTGATCCGCGCCCGCCCGAAGCGCGGCTTGGGGCGTCTCGACCCGCTTCTGATCGCCAAGGGCTGCACCTGCGGGCCGCACGCCAGGGGTTACGATCAGCCCCGCCCCCGGCAGGGCGCGGATCGCGGCGGCCTCTCGCGGGGAACAGATGACGCCATCAGCACCCGCCTCGAAGGCGCGGGCGGCGCGTTCAACCGTGATTTCGTGCAGATCGCCCGCGCGGATCAGCCCAGCATCCAGATCGGTCCGGTCCAGCGAGGTCAGGATCGTCACGCCCAGGATTTTCAGCCCTGTCCCCGCCGCGCCCTGCTTGGCCGCCGCGACCACATGCGGGTCACCATGCACGGTCAGGAAATCCAGACCGAACTGCGCCAGCCCGCGCACGGCGGCCTCGACCGTGGCGCCGATGTCAAAGAGCTTCATGTCCAGAAAGATTCGCTTGCCATGCTCATCCTTCAGCTCTCGCGCAAGGGCCAGACCGCCGCTGGTCAACATGCCCAGACCGATCTTGTAAAAGCCCACGGCATTGCCCAGACGCCCGGCCAGATCCAGCCCCGCCACGGCATTCGGCACATCCAGCGCCACGATCAGCCGGTCATCCATCGCCCGTTTCTCCTGTCATCGAAATCAGGGCCTTATGACATGCGATCCGGGCGCTTGAAAGCCGCCGCAAAGCCCCCAAATCTGGATCATCAGACCCGGATGGGGGTGTGCCGCGAACGGGCGCCCGCGCCCCGGGGGCTTTGCAACAAGGAGTGACCCGATGAACATGGACAAGTTCACGGAGCGGTCGCGCGGCTTCATCCAGGCTGCACAGACCATCGCGATCCGCGAAAATCAGCAGCGCGTGATGCCCGAGCATCTGCTCAAGGCGCTGATGGATGACGATCAGGGCCTGGCCTCGAACCTCATCACCCGCGCGGGCGGCGATGCCCGCCGCGTCAAGGAGGCCGCCGATCAGGCCGTGGCCAAGCTGCCCCGTGTCACCGGCGGCGGCGGGCAGGTCTATGTGGACCCATCCCTTGTCCGCGTCCTGGACGAGGCCGAGCAGGTCGCAAAAAAGGCCGGCGACAGTTTCGTTCCGGCCGAACGGATGCTGATGGCGCTGGCCATGGTGAACACGAATGCCCGCGACGCGCTGAGTGCTGGCGCCGTGAACGCGCAGGCCCTGAACGCGGCAATCAACGACATCCGCAAGGGCCGCACCGCCGACAGCGCCAGCGCCGAGGACAGCTACGAGGCGCTTGAGAAATACACGCGCGACCTGACGGCGGCGGCCCGCGACGGCAAGATCGACCCGATTATCGGCCGCGACGAGGAAATCCGCCGCGCCATGCAGGTTCTGTCGCGGCGCACCAAGAACAACCCCGTCCTGATCGGTGAACCCGGCGTCGGAAAGACCGCCATCGCCGAGGGTCTTGCCCTGCGGATCGTGAACGGCGACGTGCCCGAGAGCCTGCGCGACAAGCGCCTGATGGCGCTGGACATGGGCGCGCTGATCGCAGGGGCCAAGTATCGTGGAGAGTTCGAGGAACGGCTGAAATCCATCCTCACGGAAATCGAATCGGCCTCTGGCGAAATCATCCTGTTCATCGACGAGCTTCACACATTGGTCGGTGCGGGCAAGACCGATGGCGCGATGGACGCCGCCAACCTCGTCAAGCCCGCCCTGGCACGGGGCGAGCTGCATTGCGTCGGCGCCACCACGCTGGACGAATACCGCAAGTATATCGAAAAGGACGCAGCCCTTGCCCGGCGTTTCCAGCCGGTCTTCGTCGAAGAACCCAGCGTCGAGGATACGATCAGCATCCTGCGCGGCATCAAGGAAAAGTATGAACTGCACCACGGAGTGCGCATCAGCGATGCTGCACTGGTCGCTGCGGCGCAGTTGTCGCATCGCTACATCACCGACCGCTTCCTGCCCGACAAGGCCATCGACCTTGTGGACGAGGCTGCCTCTCGCCTGAGGATGGAGGTGGACAGCAAGCCCGAGGAACTGGACCAGCTGGACCGCCAGATCCTGCAGATGCAGATCGAGGCCGAGGCGCTCAAGAAAGAGGACGACGCGGCCAGCAAGGATCGGCTGGAACGGCTGGAAAAGGATCTTTCCGAGCTGCAGCAGCAGAGCGCCGCAATGACCGCCCGCTGGCAGGCCGAACGCGACCGGCTGGAGAGTTCGCGCGCTCTCAAGGAACAGCTTGACCGCGCGCGGGCCGAACTGGATCAGGCCAAACGCGAGGGCAACCTGGCGCGCGCGGGCGAGCTGTCATACGGCATCATCCCGGCGCTGGAAAGGCAGCTTGAACAGGCCGATGGCGAAGCGCTGATGGTCGAAGAAGCCGTCCGTCCCGAGCAGATCGCCGAGGTCGTCGAACGCTGGACAGGCATCCCCACGGCCAAGATGCTGGAAGGCGAACGCGACAAGCTGCTGAAAATGGAACAGCAGCTTGGCCGTCGCGTGATCGGGCAGGCCGAGGCGGTCACGGCCGTCTCGAACGCGGTGCGCCGCGCGCGGGCCGGCCTGAATGACGAGAACCGGCCACTTGGCAGCTTCCTGTTCCTGGGCCCGACCGGCGTGGGCAAGACCGAGCTGACCAAGGCCCTGGCCGAATACCTGTTCGACGATGACGGTGCGATGGTCCGCATCGACATGTCCGAGTTCATGGAAAAGCATTCCGTTGCACGGCTGATCGGTGCGCCTCCGGGCTATGTCGGCTATGACGAGGGCGGTGTGCTGACCGAGGCCGTGCGCCGCAGGCCCTATCAGGTGATCCTGTTCGACGAGGTCGAGAAAGCGCATCCCGATGTCTTCAACGTGCTGTTGCAGGTTCTGGACGACGGGGTGTTGACCGACGGTCAGGGCCGGACGGTGGACTTCAAGCAGACGCTGATCATCCTGACCTCGAACCTCGGGTCGCAGGCACTGTCGCATCTGCCCGAGGAGGCTGATGCCAGCGATGCGCGCCGCCAGGTGATGGAGGCGGTGCGGGCACATTTCCGCCCCGAATTCCTGAACCGCCTGGACGAGATCATCATCTTCCGCAGGCTCTCGCGGTCGAACATGGACGGGATCGTGCAGATCCAGCTGGCGCGGCTGGAAAAGCGGCTGGCCGGGCGCAAGATCACGCTGGATCTGGACGATGCGGCGCGGATGTGGCTGGCCGATCAAGGCTACGACCCGGTCTTTGGCGCGCGCCCGCTGAAGCGGGTGATCCAGCGCGCGCTGCAGGATCCGCTGGCAGAACTGCTGCTGTCCGGTGAAGTTCTGGATGGCAGCGTCGTCAAGGTCACGGCCGGGCCGGACGGGCTGATCGTGGGCAACCGCGTGGGCCGGGCGGGCGACAGGCTGGGGGCTGTGGGCGAGGGCCCGCGCCCGGAAGTGCCGGTGCATTGACCTCTGATAACGAAAAGGCCCCGCAGTCGCGGGGCCTTCCCTTTTCAGGAACAGCCGATCACTCGGCGTTTTCTTCCTTCTTCTCGACGATTTCCTCGCCCGTTTCCTGATCGACCATCTTCATGCCCAGACGAACCTTGCCGCGATCGTCGAAGCCCAGCAGCTTGACCTTGACCTCTTGACCCTCTTTCAGGATCTCGTTCGGGTGGGTCAGGCGGCGGTTGGCGATCTGGCTGACATGAACAAGCCCGTCGCGCTTGCCGAAGAAGTTCACGAAGGCGCCGAAATCGACCAGCTTGACAACCTTGCCGGTATAGATCTTGCCCTCTTCCGGCTCGGCCACGATCGAATGGATCATGTCATAGGCCTTCCTGATCGAATCGGCATTGGCCGAGGCGATCTTGATGATGCCGTCATCGTTGATATCGACCTTCGCGCCCGAGACCTCGACGATCTCACGGATCACCTTGCCGCCCGAGCCGATCACTTCGCGGATCTTGTCGGTCGGGATCTGCATGGTCTCGATGCGCGGCGCATGGGCGCTGAACTCGCGGCGGCCTTCGGTCAGGGCCTTGGCCATCTCGCGCAGGATGTGCAGACGGCCCTCCTTGGCTTGCGCCAGGGCCTGCTCCATGATCGCGGGCGTGATGCCCTGGACCTTGATATCCATCTGCAGCGACGTGATCCCGTTTTCGGTCCCCGCCACCTTGAAGTCCATGTCGCCCAGGTGATCCTCGTCTCCCAGGATGTCCGTCAGCACGGCAAAGCGGCCGTCATCTTCCAGGATCAGGCCCATCGCAACGCCCGCGACCGGCGCCTTTAGCGGAACCCCTGCATCCATCATCGACAGAGAGCCCCCGCAGACCGTAGCCATCGAGGACGAACCGTTCGATTCCGTGATCTCGGACACGACGCGGATCGTATAGGGGAAGTCCGTCGGGGCCGGCAGAACTGCCTGAAGCGCGCGCCAGGCGAGCTTGCCATGGCCGATCTCGCGGCGACCGGGCGAGCCCACGCGGCCAACCTCGCCGACCGAATAGGGCGGGAAGTTGTAATGCAACAGGAAGTTCGAGCGGAAGTTCCCGTGCAGGGCGTCGATGATCTGCTCGTCATCGCCGGTGCCAAGCGTGGTCACGACCAGCGCCTGCGTTTCGCCGCGCGTGAACAGGGCCGAGCCATGCGTGCGCGGAAGGATACCCACTTCGCTGACGATCGGCCGCACGGTCCTGGTGTCGCGGCCGTCGATGCGCGCGCCACCATTGATGATGTCGCCGCGCAGGATGTCGGATTCCAACTTCTTGAGGGCTGCGCCAAGGTTCGGATCGGCCAGTTCTTCCTCGGTCAGACCGGCCTTGATGGCCGCCTTGGCCGCAGCCACTGCATCCTGACGGGCCGACTTGTCGCGGATTGCATAGGCGGCGCGCATCTCGGTCTCGCCCAGGGCCTTCACACGGGCATGGATCGCGCTGTAATCGGGCGGCTGATAGTCGAACGGTTCCTTGGCGGCGGCTTCGGCCAGTTCGATGATCAGGTCGATCACCGGTTGCATCGCCTCGTGGCCGAACTTGACCGCGCCCAGCATCTCTTCCTCGGTCAGCTCATAGGCTTCCGATTCGACCATCATCACGGCCTGTTTCGTGCCGGCGACGACCAGGTCCAGACGCTGTTCGGGGTTGTTGCGCAGCTGGTCCATGTCCTGAACTTCGGGGTTCAGCACATATTGGCCATTGACGAAGCCGACGCGCGCGGCGCCGATGGGGCCCATGAACGGCACGCCCGAGATGGTCAGCGCGGCCGAGGCGGCGATCATCGCCACGATATCGGGGTCGTTGACCAGGTCGTGCGACAGCACGGTGCACATGACCAGCACTTCGTTCTTGAAGCCCGGCGCGAACAGCGGGCGGCAGGGACGGTCGATCAGACGCGCGGTCAGCGTCTCCTTTTCCGTCGGGCGCGCCTCGCGCTTGAAGAAACCGCCGGGCACCTTGCCGGCGGCGTAGTATTTTTCCTGATAGTGAACCGTCAACGGGAAGAAGTCCTGCCCGGGCTTGGGTTCCTTCGCGAAAGTGACGTTGGCCATGACGCTGGTCTCGCCCAAGGTGGCGATGACGCTGCCGTCGGCCTGACGGGCAACCTTGCCCGTTTCCAGAGTGAGCGTTTCCTGGCCCCACTGGATTGATTTCTTCACTTCGTCAAACATCTGATGTCCTCTGGGGATGGTCCGGCCCTCCGGCATCCCGTGTCATATGGCGGCCCCATTGCCGCCGACCCCAATCCTCTCGCGTCCGCCGGGGTCGAAGCGTCACGTCACAGATTCCGGCCGCATACAGGAAATCGGGGCAGTTGGAAAGGGGTGCGCCCGGACCAGCCAGCGGCCCCTGCGCCATGCATCAAGCCTTGGCCCGCCCATGGCGCCGGGTGGCGCTGGCCCTGATCCGGACGGCGGATTTCGCGGGCATGGCGCTGCTGGCGCTGCTGGCGCTGCTGGCGCTGCTGATCCCGGACGCGAGTCTGCACGAGGCAGGCAACGGGACCAGATGTCGCGTCACATTGGATTCGACAGCCGCAAGACCGATCGAGCCCTGACGCAATGTCGGCCATCGACCGCGCGATCATCGTGCGGGTGATTCGACTTGTCCCACCTGTGCGACCAAGGGCAAAAAGGAAACGCCCGCAGCACGGAGCCGCAGGCGTCTTGTCTGTCGCATCAGGCGCGCAGGATCAGCGGCGCAGGCCCAGCTTGGCGATCAGCGCGCTATAGCGTGCCTCATCCTTGGCTTTCAGATAGTCCAGCAGCTTGCGGCGCTGCGCGACCAGCTTCAGAAGACCGCGACGCGAGTGGTTGTCTTTCTTGTGCGTCTTGAAATGCTCGGTCAGGGTGGCGATGCGCGAGCTGAGGATCGCGACCTGCACCTCGGGGCTGCCGGTATCGCCTTCTTTCGTGCCGAATTCTTTGATGACACGGGCTTTTTCTTCAACGGTAATCGACATCGGATACTCCTTTGGGATCCTGGGTGAAGGCGCAGGCCGGGATGTCGTCCAGCACAGGCCACTTGCTCTGAAGCCCGTCAGGGCGACAGGATGCGCGCCCATAACCGAGAATCAGCGGAAAGGAAAGCCCCAAGGCAGCCGCTCAGTCGCGGACGGGGACGATGCGGATATCTTCGAGCCGCAGACCGCCATGCTGCAACAGCCGGCCGACGGGCTGACCGTTGACCTCCAGCAGCCAGGTGCCGTCCAGGTCTTCGCGCAGGCCCAGTTGGGCGGACCGGGCAACGCGCTCGGACAGGTGCAGTTCGATCCGGTCCTCGGCCGAATCGTAATCCGCGATGGTCGGGAAGCCCTTCGGAGGCTGGCGCAGCACGAAGGTATCCGCCCCCGCATTCCCCGAGGCGAAGTCATTCGCGCCAGGCATCAACGTATCGTCTCCCTCGCCTCCGTTCATCCAGACCGTTTCGGGACCGTCATGGCCGATCAGCACATCATTGCCGCGCCCGCCATCCAGATCGTCGGACCCCTCGGTCGAGACCAGCACGTCGTCGCCGTCATTGCCGGACAGCCAGTCATTGCCCGGCCCGCCGAACAGCGTGTCGTTCCCCTCGCCGCCAAAGATCGTGTCGTCACCCTCTTCGCCATGGATCAGATCGTTGCCGCCCTGCCCGTTGAGGTGGTCGTTGCCGTCGCCACCGAAGATGACATCATTGCCACCCTCGCCATAGGCCGCATCGCCCTGGATCCAGTCATCGCCGCCGCCGCCATGGATCGTGTCGTTGCCAAGCCCGCCGCGAAGATCATCCGCACCGGCGCCGCCGCGAATCACGTCGTCGCCCGCGCTACCCATCAGCGTGTCGCCGCCGTCGCCGCCGACGATCTGACGCGGAGCGGCAGGATTGCCGTCCGGGCCGGGCATGACCGGGGGAAGGTTATCGTCCTCGGGATCGGGGGCCAGTGCATCATCGTCGCTGATGTCCTCGTGGCCGGAATGGCCGGATTCCATGACGAATGCTGCCAGGACAAGACCGATCAGACTGCCGATGAGCAACATTGGCGGACCCTTCACCACAGGACAGGACAACAGCCGCAACGCGCGGCCAGTCACATCATAACCTGACAGGGCGCGCGGCGAAGCGGTAAACTTAAGAAAACCTTAACCACCCGCCGAGCGGCTCGGGCGGGACGAAAAAACCCGTCGCATCGCTGCGACGGGTCCATTTTGTCCGTGATCCGCAGAACATCCTCTGCGGGACTGGCCTCAGCCCTGACGGGCCTTGAAACGGCGATTGGTCTTGTTGATCACGTAAATGCGGCCCTTGCGGCGCACAATCTGACAGTCGCGGTGCCGGCTCTTGAGCGAGCGGAGCGAGTTGCGAACCTTCATCGGTCTTCTCCATCATCGCGGCCGCTGCGCTGCCGCCGTCAAAACGAAAGACCCCCGACAATCGGCCGGGGGCGGCGAAAGAATGGTGGGCGGTACTGGGATCGAACCAGTGGCCACTACGATGTCAACGTAGTGCTCTACCGCTGAGCTAACCGCCCGTCCTCGAAGTCCTGGGGCTTCGCCCTTTCCCTCGTGGTTGGCGATCCTATACAGAGGCGCCAGATGGGATTCAAGACCTATCGGCAACATGTTTTTCCAGTCTATAAGGTTTCACGGATCACCGTCGGAAAAGCCACTTGTCCCAGGCCGAACTGCCATTCCTGCTGCACAGACCCGACCGCTGGAAGGCCGGAGTGATTTTCGCTTCGCCCCATTCGGGTTGCCTTTATCCCGACTGGTTCCTGCACAACACACGGTTGCCTGTCCAGGCGCTGCGGTCGTCCGAGGACGCCTTTGTTGATCGCCTGATCGCCTGCGCCCCCGATTTCGGCGCGGTTTCGCTGTGTTCGCTGGTGCCGCGCTGCATCGTCGATCTCAACCGCGGCCCGGACGAGATCGACCCGCTGGTCGTGCGCGGCGTGCCGCGCCATCCGCTGAACCAGCGCACGCTGGCCGGGCTTGGGGTGATTCCTCGCGTTGTCTCGCAGGGGCGCGCGATCCACGAACGCCCCATCGACCGCGCCGAGGCCGAGCGCCGAATCGAAACCTTCTGGCAGCCTTACCACCAGGCCCTCGCTGCGCTGATCTCCGAGGCGCGCAGGCGATTCGGCCGCGCCATCCTGATCGACATGCATTCCATGCCGCATGACGCCCTGGCGCATCTGCAAGATCCGCGCCCGGACATGGTGCTGGGCAACCGCCACGGTATGTCGGCCTCGGCGCGGGTATCGGATGCGGTCTGCGCGGCGGTCGAGGCCCAGGGCTGGCGCATCCGGCGCAACTCGCCCTTTTCGGGGGCCTATATCTGCGCCGCCTATGGGCGGCCCAGCCAGAATGTGCATGTTGTCCAGCTGGAAATCGACCGCTCGCTTTACATGGACGAAAAGACGATCATGCCGCGCCCCGATTTCGAGGATTTCGCCGCACGGATGCGCCGCGTGATCCGCGACCTGTCGCGCCTGGACTCCGAGGAACAGGACGCGATCGCAGCCGAGTGATCAGGCGTCCTTGGGCCGGAATGCCTTGATCCGGGCGGGGTCGGTCTCGATCCGCGCGGCGCCGATCAGGTCCAGGCAATAGGGCACGGCAGCAAAAACCGCGTCCAGGCAGGTCGCGATGGCCGCAGGCTTGCCGGGGATGGTGATGATCAGCGTCTTGCCGCGGATCGCGGCGGTCTGGCGCGACAGGATCGCGGTCGGCACCTCGCGCAGCGAGGCGCGGCGCATTTCCTCTCCGAAGCCGGGCAGTTCCTTGTCCATGACGTCGGCCACGGCCTCGGGCGTCAGGTCGCGCGGCGCGGGGCCGGTTCCGCCGGTGACCAGGATCAGGTCCGCGCCCCCGTCCGCCAGGTCGCGCAAGGTCGCCGCCACGCTGTCGCGCCCATCGGGGATGATATGGCGGTCGATGATCATGGGCGAGGTGATGACGCCCCGCAGCCAGGCCTCGGCACCGGGGCCGCCCCTGTCCTCGTATTCGCCCCGCGACGCGCGGTCGCTGACGGTGACGATGGCGATGCGCGCGGCCCCGGCGGTCATTTCGCCACGCGGGCGTTGCGGTTGGCGATCAGCTTCAGACGCAGCGCGTTCAGGCGAATGAAACCTGCCGCATCCTTCTGGTCATAGGCGCCGGCATCGTCCTCGAATGTGACATGCGCCTCGCTGTAGAGCGAATGATCCGACCAGCGCCCCACGCAGGACGCCAGACCCTTGTAGAGCTTCAGCCGCACCGTGCCGGTGACATGTTCCTGCGATTTGTCGATCAGCGCCTGCAGCATCTCGCGCTCGGGGCTGAACCAGAAGCCGTTATAGATCAGCTCCGCATAGCGCGGCATGATCGAATCCTTCAGATGCCCCGCGCCGCTATCCAGGGTGATCTGCTCGATGCCGCGATGGGCCTCCAGCAGGACCGTGCCGCCCGGCGTCTCGTAGATGCCGCGCGACTTCATGCCGACAAACCGGTTTTCGACGAAATCCAGCCGCCCGATGCCGTGCTTGCCGCCCAGTTCGTTCAGCCGCGTCAGGATCGTGGCGGGCGACATCGCCTGGCCGTTGATTGCAACGGCATCGCCCCGCTCGAAGGTGATCTCGACGAACTCGGGCTGATCGGGCGCATCCTCGGGGTTTACCGTGCGCTGATAGACGTAATCGGGTGCGGCTTCGGCGGGGTTCTCCAACGCCTTGCCCTCGCTGGACGTGTGCAGCAGGTTCGCGTCCACGCTGAAGGGCGCCTCGCCGCGCTTGTCCTTGGCAATGGGAATCTGATGCTTTTCCGCGAACTCGATCAGCTTCGTGCGCGAGGTCAGATCCCATTCCCGCCACGGCGCAATCACCTTGATCGACGGGTCCAGCGCATAGGCGCTGAGCTCGAAGCGAACCTGGTCGTTGCCCTTGCCGGTCGCGCCATGCGCCACCGCATCCGCGCCCGATTCCTGGGCTATGCGCACCAGATGCTGCGAGATCAGCGGCCGCGCGATGGACGTGCCCAGCAGATACATCCCCTCATAGAGCGCATTGGCGCGGAACATCGGAAAGACGAAATCGCGCACGAATTCCTCTCGCACATCGACGATGTGGATGTTCTCGGGCTTGATGCCCAGCATCAGCGCCTTCTCGCGCGCGGGTTCCAGTTCTTCGCCCTGGCCCAGATCGGCGGTGAAGGTCACCACCTCGCAGTCATATTCTGTCTGGAGCCATTTCAGGATGATCGAGGTATCAAGCCCCCCCGAATAGGCAAGGACGACTTTTTTCGGCGCGTCGGACATGCGGTGACCCCTTCAAATTTTGTCAGGGGATAAGGCGATTTTCATCCTCTCACAAGGCCGAGACCGCGATTGCGCCCCCTGCCCGCGCCACGGCCCGCGCAGCGCAGGGCGCTTGCCAAGACCCGCGTTTCGCGGCATGGGCGGGGCATGGAAAACTTTGTCGCCGCCGTCCGTCTGGCCGAGGCCGCGCTTCGCGACCTGTTCGAGCCCACGCCCTTGCAACGCAACGACCACCTGTCGGCGAAATACGGCGCCGATATCTGGCTCAAGCGCGAGGATCTGACGCCCGTCCGCAGCTACAAGCTGCGCGGCGCCTTCAACGCGATGCGCAAGCTGGCGCGGCCCGGCGGCGGCGGGCATTTCGTCTGCGCCAGCGCGGGCAATCATGCGCAGGGCGTGGCCTATGCCTGCCGCCATTTCGGCGCGCGCGGCACGATCTTCATGCCGGTCACGACGCCCAGGCAGAAGATCGACAAGACCCAGGTCTTTGGCGGCAACGCGGTCGAGATCGTGCTGACCGGCGACTATTTCGACCAGACCCTTGCCGCCGCGCAGGCCTTCTGCGCCGAGAAGGGCGCGCAGTTCCTGTCGCCCTTCGACGCGCCCGACATCATCGAGGGCCAGGCCACCGTGGGCCTCGAAATACTGGCCCAGCTGGGTCGCGCGCCCGATCTGGTCGTGCTGCCGGTGGGTGGGGGGGGCTTGTCGGCGGGGGTCACGCAATATCTTGCCGCCGAGGCGCCGGTCACCCGTTTTGCCTTTGCCGAGCCGCTTGGCGGGGCCAGCCTGAAGGCGGCACTACGCGCGGGGGCACCCGTCGCCCTGCCCGCGGTTGACAGCTTCGTCGATGGGGCGGCCGTCGCGCGCATCGGCGCCCTGCCCTTCGAGGCGCTGGCGCGGTTCAGCGAACATGACGTGCATCTGGCCCCCGAGGACCGCATCTGCCGCACCATGCTGGAGATGCTGAACACCGAAGGCGTTGTGCTGGAACCGGCAGGCGCGCTGGCGCTTGACGTTCTGGGCGATCTGGACGATCTGACCGGCAAGACGGTCGTGGCGGTCTGTTCGGGCGGCAATTTCGACTTTGAACGCCTGCCCGAAGTCAAAGAGCGTGCACAGCGCTGGCTGGGAATCAAGAAGTATTTCGTGCTGCGGATGCCCCAACGGCCCGGTGCGCTGCGCGATTTCCTGGACCTTCTGGGGCCGAATGACGACATCGCCCGCTTTGAATATCTGAAGAAATCGGCGCGCAACTTCGGCTCGGTCCTGATCGGAATCGAGACTTCGGACCCGGCCGATCTGGTCGCGCTGACCGCGCGTCTGGATGGTTCGGGCTTTGCCTATCGCGACATCACCAATGACGAAATCCTGTCCGAATTGCTGGTCTGACGCTGCTTAATCGCAGTGAACCGTCAAGTTTGATCCTTTCGGCGCGATGCGGTTTACCGCCGCTTTACGACATCCCGGCTAAGGATGTGTCATGAAAGCCGCGAAACGCACCGCCCCTGCCACAGTGATCGCGCCCGCACCCTTGCGGCGGACGGTCTTGCTGGTCGTCCCCGACCCCGCCGAACAGGCCGAACTGGCGGCGATCCTGCTGCACGACGGATACGAGATCATCGAAGCCTTGACTGGCGCTGATGCGCTGGAATTATGCCTTGCGCGCGCGCCGGACATTGTGCTGGCCGACCGCGCGCTGCCGGATATGAGCGGCCTGTCGCTCTGTGCCGCCTTTCGCCGGACGGAACGGCAGAGCCACGGCTATTTCGTTCTGATATCATCGGATGGCAGCGATGCCGAGATGCAGGCGGGGCTGCGCGAGGGGGTCGATGACATCCTGACCAAGCCTGTGGCGCCCATGGCGCTGCGGGCGCGGCTGGCCGCTGGCGAAAGACTTCTGCGTATCGAGGAAGAGCTGAACGCCAGCAATGCCCAGCTTCGCAGCGCGATGGAACGCCTGTCCCAGACGCAGGCCGCCATGGAACGCGACCTGCGCGAGGCGCGCAAGCTGCAACAGGGGCTGGTGCGCGAAAGGGTGGGGCGCTTCGGCATGGCCGAGGTGTCGTTGCTGCTGCGTCCCTCGGGCCATATCGGCGGCGACCTCGTCGGCTTCTTTCCGATCACCGATCAGCGCATCGGTCTTTTCGCGCTGGACGTATCGGGGCATGGCGTGACTGCCGCGCTGCTGACGGCGCAGCTTTCGGTGCATCTGTCAGGTTCGCCAGACCAGAACGTCGCGCTGCGTGGCGCGCAAAGCGGCGCGGATGCGGTCACGCCGGGCGGGCTGGCGCATTTCTTCAACACGATGATGCTTGAAGAGATGAACACCGACAGCTACTTCACGATGATCTATGGCGACCTGAATCATCGGACGGGAAAACTGCGGATGGTGCAGGCGGGCCATCCTCATCCGGTTCTGCAACGTGCCGATGGCAGCATCCAGCGTCTGGGCAAGGGCGGAATGCCCGTGGGCGTCCTTGAACGACCCGTCTTTGACGAGTTCACGGTGAGGATGAAGCCAGGCGACCGGCTGCTGATCACCTCGGACGGGATCACCGAGGCCAGCGCGCCAAACGGCCGGCTTCTGGGCGATGACGGGATCGAGGCGATCATGCGCACTAACGCATTCCTGGGCGGGGTGGCATTTCTCGAATCCATGGCCTGGTCGGTTTCGGAATATTGCCGGGGCGAGCGGCTGGACGACATGTCCGCCCTGCTGCTGGAGATGCGCGCGGATGGTCCGTAAGACGCCTCAAATGACGCCAGGCTGGCGCAGGGCACGGCGCAGCATCTGGCGCGATCCGGGATCGACCAGCAGTTCCATTGCGTCAGACGGGGCAACCCAGTGGGCGCTGTGGCCTGGCTCGGTCGGGTCCGACCGGCGCAGGACAGGACGCGCCATCCAGACCGCGCAGAGTTTCTCGGCATGAATGCCGTAATCGGGCATATAGCAAAAGCGGCGGTAACGGCCCAGCAGGCGGGCGCCCTCGATGCTGTAGCCGGTCTCCTCCAGCACCTCGCGGTGCAGCGCGCGCAGAGGCGATTCGCCGGGGTCGATGCCGCCTCCAGGCAGCTGGAATTCCGGCTCTGGCGCGGTTTGGTGGGTCAGCAGCAGCCGCCCCTCGCGCCACAGCACGGCATAGACGCCTGGCCTGCGCCGATAGGCGATCCGGCCACGGGGAGGCTGTCCGAAACGGGGGGTCATCGCGTCACCTGTCGCTGTGCAGCCCCGCCATAGCAAGAGCGCCGCAAGCGGGGAAGCCATCGCCTGCCCTTGGGCTTCGTGCAAAAACGCCTATATTGGGGCGCGAACAGCCCGGCCGGACCCGCTGCGGCGACGGGGCCAGACGCTTCAAGGAAAGATGATGCACAAGATCAACCAGATCGCCTGGGATGACACGGTTCTGCCCTTCCAGCTTGACCGCTCGGACATCCGCGGGCGTGTGGCGCGGCTGGACGGGGTTCTCGACCATATCCTGACCCGCCACGATTACCCGGCAAGTGTCAGCGCTCTGGTGGCCGAGCTGGCGTTGTTGACCGCCTTGATAGGGCCGATGATCAAGCTGCGCTGGAAGCTCAGCCTGCAGGTGCGCGGCAATGGCGCGATTCGCACCTTGGCCGCCGACTACTACGCCCCCGCGGACGACCGGTCGCCCGCCCGCATCCGGGCCTGGGCCAGCTTTGACGCCGAAAGGCTGGACGCGCGCCCCCCCTTCGAGCAGATCGGCGAGGGATATTTCGCCATCCTGATCGACCAGGGTGCAGGCAACACACCCTATCAGGGCATCACACCGCTGGCGGGGGGAAGCCTGTCGGCCTGTGCGCAGACCTACTTCGCGCAGTCCGAACAGATTCCGACGCGGTTTCAGCTGGCCTCGGGTCTGTCACGTCAGGCGGGCGCAGCGCCGGCTTGGCGGGCGGGCGGCGTCATGCTGCAGACCCTTCCCGCGCAGCCCCGCCCTCCGGCCGAGGGCGGCAGCGGCGAGGGGGGGCTGATCGAGGCCGCCGACATCCTGCAAGGTGCCGAATCCGAGGATTGGAACCGCGCCAACATGCTGCTGGACACGGTCGAAACTCTGGAGCTGATTGGCCCCTCGGTCGGCCCCACGGACCTGCTGTTGCGCCTGTTTCACGAGGAAGAGCCACGCGTCTATGACGCGCAGCCCGTCGTGTTCGGCTGTTCCTGCACGGCCGATCGGGTGCGCGATATGCTCTCGATCTATTCGGCCAAGGATATCGGACACATGACCACTCCGGACGGCATCGTGACTGCCGATTGTCAGTTCTGCGGGGCGCATTACGAATTCGATCCTCGCAGTCTGGGGTTCGAGGCCACGGTGGATGCAAGCGGCAGCGCCATGACGGACAGGGCATGAGCCCTCGCTGGTCGCCCGACCTGCTGCGCCTTGCGCTGACGCGCGAGGCGCAGCCAAGTTCGGATTACGACCTCAATCCCGGCGTGGTGCCCCCTTCGGGCACGCTGCGGCGGGCGGGGGTGCTGGCAGGCTTTTACGAAACCGACGGTCGCCTGATCCTGACCAAGCGCGCCTCGGGTTTGCGGCATCATCCCGGCCAGATCGCCCTGCCCGGCGGCAAGCTGGACCCGACCGATCCCGACGAGACCGCGGCCGCCCTGCGCGAGGCGCGCGAGGAAATCGGGCTGGGCCCCGCGCAGGTCCGGATTCTGGGCGCCCTGCCTCCGCACCGCACGGTGACGGGCTTTGCCGTCCTGCCCGTCGTGGCGCTGGTCGCGGGCGATTTCATCCCGATCCCCGAGACCGCAGAGGTTGACGAGGTCTTCACCCTGCCCTTTGCGCATATCGCCGATCCTGCCCGATACCGCGTCGAAAAACGGCGCTGGCGGGGCGATTGGCGGGCCTATCACGTCGCGCCTTTCGGGCCCTATTATCTGTGGGGCGCCACGGCGCGGATGCTTCTGGGTCTGGCGGAAAGGCTACGGCCGTGACGCAGCTGCCATCCTCTATCCTGGACGATGCTGCCTTGATCCAGGTTCTCGACGCGCTGGAGGCCGGCGGCGCGCGCGCCTGGCTGGTGGGCGGCGCCATCCGCAACGCACTTCTGGACGAGCCCGTCAGCGACATCGACATCGCCACCGACGCCCTGCCCGAAACGGTCGTCGCGCTGGCGCAGGCGGCGGGCTTGCGCGCTGTGCCGACCGGGATCGACCACGGCACCGTCACGCTGATTGCCGAGGGTCGCGGCTTCGAGGTCACGACCCTCCGCCGCGACGTGGCAACCGACGGCCGGCACGCGGTGGTGGCCTTTTCGACCGATCTGGCCGAGGACGCCGCGCGGCGCGATTTTACCATCAATGCGCTTTACGCCGACCGCGCGGGCCGGGTGCTGGATCCAGTCGGCGGCCTGCCCGATCTGGCCGCGCGGCGGCTGCGCTTCGTGGGCGATCCCGACACCCGCATCCGCGAGGATTACCTGCGCATCCTGCGTTTTTTCCGCTTTTTCGCCCAGTATGGCCATGAGGCTCAGCCTCTGGCGCTGGAGGCCTGCGCCCGCCTGCGCGACGGGCTGACCCGGATCGCGCCCGAACGCGTGGGCGCCGAGATGCGCAAGCTGCTGGCCGCCCGTGCGCCCGGTGCCTCGGTCGCGCTGATGGCACGAACCGGGGTGCTGGACCTGATCCTTCCCGGTGCGAACCCGCAGGGGCTGGATGCCCTTGTCGCGGCCGAACACGCCCAGGATGTGGCGCCCGACTGGCTGCGCCGTCTGGCTGCGCTGGTGCCGGGCGACCCGACCGCGGCGCTGCGCCTGTCGCGCAACGAATCGCGCCATCTGACCCGCCTGCGCGAGGCCGCAGGCGCGGGCTGGTCGCTGGACGAGGCGGGCTATCGCCTGAAGGCCGACGAAGCCTTGGACCATGCGTTGCTGCATCATGCCGGCACGCTGCCCCCTGACTGGCGCGCCCGGCTGGATCGCGCGCAGGCATCGCCCTTGCCCATCAGAGCCGCCGACCTGCCCGGATTGTCCGGTCCCGCCCTCGGTCAGGCCCTGCGCGCGGCCGAAGGCGCCTGGATCGCCTCGGGCTTCACGCTGCCTGTGCCCGCGCTGATCGACGCGGCGATGAATGCCGCCCCGACCGCCAGGGAAACACCATGAGCCTGCACGCCCGCCTTGGCCGCATGGTCGATGCCTTTCGTCCCGCCGACGGCCCGCCGCCGCGCACGCTGATGGCCTTTTTCCGCTGGTGCCTGTCGGGTGCTTGGCCGGGCCTTGGCGTGGCGGCGGTGGCCTCGGCAATGGGCGGGGTGGCGGATGTGGTCTCGGCCATGCTGCTGGGGCTGGTCGTGGACGCCGTGGCCGGCAGCGCACCCGGCACGTTCTGGACTGACAACTGGGGCCTCGTCGCGGGATTCGCGCTGTTTTTTCTGGTGATCCGCCCGGCAATCTTTGGCCTTTCGACGGCCAGCTCCAACGTGATCATCGGCCCGAATGTCCTGCCCCTTGTCCTGTCGCGGCTGCATCGCTGGACGATGGGCCATTCGGTGACCTTCTTCGACAACGACTTTGCCGGACGGCTGGCGCAAAAGCAGATGCAGACCGCGCGCGCCGTAACCGATGTCGCGTCAGAGATGGTGAACGTGGTGGCCTTTGCGCTGGCCTCGGTCATCGGCTCGGCGGCGTTCCTGCTGGCTGTGGATGGCTGGGGGGCAGTGGCGCTGCTGGCCTGGCTGGCCGCCTATTTCGCGCTGATCCGCTTCTTTCTGCCGCGCATCCGGGCAAAATCGGGCGCGCGGGCCTCGGCGCGGGCCAATGTCACCGGACAGGTCGTGGACACGATTACCAACATCAAGACCGTCAAGCTGTTCGCCCATGCCGATCACGAGGATCAGGCGGCCTTGAGCGCGATGGCCGGTTTCCGGGAACGCGCGCTGGATTTCGGGGTCGTCTCGACCTGGTTCCGGCTGTCGCTGATGGTGGTGGCGGGGATTCTGCCGGTGATCCTGGTGGGTGGCGCGATCCTTTTGTGGCGCGAGGGCGCTGCGACGGTGGGCGATGTCGCGGCTTCGGGCGCGATCGCGATGCGACTGTCGCAGATGACCGGTTGGGTCAGCATGGCGCTGATGGGCATGTGGGGCAATATCGGCGAGGTCGAAGACGGGATGAAGACCCTCTCGCCGCCTCATGCGCTGACGGATGCGCCGGACGCGATCACACTGGACCGGGTGCAGGGCGCGATCACCTTCGATGACGTGCATTTCGCCTATGACCGGGACCAAGGGGGGATCAAGGGGCTGTCGCTGTCCATCCGACCAGGCGAGAAGATCGGCATCATCGGCGCCTCGGGGGCGGGGAAATCGACCCTGGTTGCGCTGCTTCTGCGCCTATACGATGTCGAACGCGGCGCGATCCGCATCGACGGGCACGATCTGCGCAGCGTGACGCAGGAAAGTCTGCGCCGGCAGATCGCGACGGTCACGCAGGAGACCGCAATGTTCAACCGCTCGGCCCGCGACAACATCCGCTATGGCCGCCCCGACGCGACCGAGGCGCAGATCATCGCCGCCGCCAAGGCCGCCGAGGCGCATGACTTCATCCTGCCCCTGCGCGACCACATGGGCCGGACGGGCTATGACGCGCATCTGGGCGAACGCGGCGTCAAGCTGTCGGGGGGCCAGCGCCAGCGCATCGCGCTCGCTCGGGCGATCCTGAAGGACGCGCCGATCCTGGTCCTGGACGAGGCCACCAGCGCGCTGGACAGCGAGGTCGAGGCCCAGGTCCAGACCGCCCTGTCGCGCGCCATGCAGGGCAAGACCGTGCTGGCCATCGCGCATCGCCTGTCCACCATCGCCGAACTGGATCGCATCATCGTGATCGAGGATGGCCGTATCGTCGAACAGGGCCGCCATGACGATCTGCTGGCGGCCGGCGGACGCTATGCCCGCTACTGGGCGCATCAATCGGGCGGCGTGCTGGCGCTGGACGAGGCCGCCGAATGAGCCGCTGGCGGATCGAGCGGCTTGGCCGCAAGGGCGACGGCATCGCCATCGGCGATCAGGGACGCGCGCTGGCGCCCCTTGTCTTGCCGGGCGAAGAGATCGAAGGCGAGGCGGTCGATGGCCGCATTGCCGCGCCGCGCATCGTGACGCCCTCGCCGGAGCGGGTGCGGCCGATCTGCGCGCATTATCGCGCCTGCGGCGGCTGTTCGCTGATGCATGCCTCGGACGACTTCACGGCGGAATGGAAGCGTCAGGTCGTGATGGCGGCACTTGCGGCCCAAGGGGTCGAGGCCCCTGCACCTTCGCTGCATGTCTCGCCGCTGCGTTCGCGCAGGCGGGCGGTGCTATCGGGACGCCGCATCAGGAAGGGCGCGCTGCTGGGCTTTCACGCCCGTGCATCCGATCTGATCGTGGATTTGTCTGAATGTCATGTAATGCACCCGTCGATCACCGCCGCGCTGCCGCTGCTGCGCCGTATCGTCGTTGCGGGGGCCTCGCGTTCGGCCGAGATCAGCATGACCGTGATCCACGGTCCGGCGGGGCTGGATGTGGCCGTGCGCGGCGGCAGGCCGATGGAGCCTGCGCTGTTCCAGACGCTGGCGGCGCTGGCGCAAGAGGGCGATCTGGCGCGGCTGGACTGGAACGGGCAGTCGCTCACGCGCCGACCACCCCTGTTGCCGATGGGCCGCGCGCAGGTTATCCCGCCGCCGGGAGCATTCCTGCAAGCCACCGCCGAGGGCGAGACCGCGCTTTTGGCCGAGGTGCACAAGGCAGTCGCGGGCGCCTCGCGGATCGTGGATCTTTTCGCCGGGATCGGCACCTTCACCCTGCCCCTGGCGGCCGAGGCCGAGCTTCATGCGGTCGAGGGACTCGCCTCTCCGCTGGCCGCGCTTGATTCGGCCTGGCGCGGTGCCGTGGGGTTGCGCCGGGTCACGACCGAGGTGCGCGACCTGGCCCGCAGGCCACTGCTCGGGGACGAACTGGCACGGCATGACGCGATCGTGATCGACCCGCCGCGCGCCGGGGCGGCCGCACAGATGCGACACATCGCGGCTTCGGGCGTGCGCCGGGTGGTCTCGGTTTCGTGCGATCCGGTCACTTTTTCCGGCGATGTGCGAATTCTGGCCGATGCGGGATACCGGATCACCCGTCTTGCGGTGGTCGATCAGTTCCGCTTTTCGCCCCATGTCGAAATCGTCGCAGCCTTAACGCTCTGCTAGGCATTGCCGTCCAAAACATGGTATCCCGAAACCATAAAAATCAGAACACGTCCCGAGGCAGTGATGAGCAGAACGACCCGTCGTACCTTTTCACTTTCCATGCTTGCCTTTCTGGCGGCTTGCGGGGCTCCACAACAGCCCAGCAAGTTCCGGCGCTATGACGGCCCGCCGATCACCCGGATCCAGGTGAACAAGGGCCAGCGTCGGATGCACCTGCTCAGCGGCTCGAACGTGGTGCGGTCCTATGACGTCAGCCTGGGCTTTCAGCCTGTCGGCCACAAGCAGTTCGAGGGCGACGGCAAGACGCCCGAAGGCGTCTATTTCATCGACCGCTTCAATCCGCGCAGCCGCTATCACCTCTCGGCGGGGATCAGCTACCCGAACGAACGCGACAGGGCCTTTGCCGCCGCGCATGGGCGGGATCCGGGCGGCGACATCTTCATCCATGGTCGCGGCCCCGAGGGCAACAACCTCTTTCCGCGTCAGCGCGACTGGACCGCAGGCTGCATCGCCGTCAGCGACGCGGAAATGGAAGAGATCTACGCCGCCATCCAGATCCACACCCCGATCATCATCCTGCCCTGACCAGGCCTGCCCGCGGTGCCCGAAAAGGCCCCGTCATCGCGGGGCTTTTTGCGTGGGGCCTCAGTTCCCGGTCAGCAGCGTCCACCAGATCTTGCCCGACGGCTCCTGATACCATGCAAGGCCCAACTGCGTCGCGGCAGGGTCCATGATAACGTCGCGTGTCTCGCGCACGCCCATCCAAGCCGCCAGCGTCTGGATATCGTTCTCGAAGGATTCCGAGATGTTCTCGCCCACCAGATTGCCAGGATAGCCCTGACGGCGCACGCGGTCCAGGGGCGAAGACCCGTCCGAGCCCCAATGCCACGCGCGGTTCTGGGCAGACATGTCGCGGGAATGGGCCATGGCTGCGGCCGTCAGTTGCTGGTTCAGCGCCAGGGGCTGCAAGGCGATGTTGGCACGCAGGCTGTTGATCTGCTGCAACACCCTTTGCGGAATCGCAGCGGCCTCGAATTCGCTGATCTGGCCGGGAATTTCGGGCTCGGCGGCGACCGGCTGGACCGGCGGCGCCATGTAGCGCGGCGCGCAACCTGCCAGAACCAGCACGCAGACCACAGAAATCGCTTTTGTTTTCAACATTTTTTATCTGTCTCCTGCCCCAGCCTGCGCACAGATGTAGCGAATAGGCGCGCGAGCTTCAAATCCAACTCTGCGTGAGGGGCGCAAGAAGAACGGCCTTATGCCTGACGGCGCGGTGAATTGCCGGAATCGCCTGCGCTGTCTATCTTTTTCGGGATCGGAACCACAGGAATCGGCAAGCACGCCGGTAGAGCGTGCCCGAACGCAGGACATGAGACGATGAGCAATTCACCTTTCTTCAACCGCCGTGCCTTCATCGGCTCGGTGGCGGCCATGGGCGCAGCAGGGCTGGCTGCCCCGGCGCTGGCGCAATTCGCCGAGCCGATGCCTGCGGCAGCGCCTGTCAACACCGGGCCGCAGCACAATATTTCGAGCTTCCGGATGCAGGACTGGCGGCCCTATTTCCAGAACCTGACCAATGGCGCGGTGTTGTGCGATCTGAAGTCGCGGGCGCTGCATTTCTGGTCCGAAGATCAGCAGACCTATCGCGTCTATCCCTCGTCGATCCCCGTCAGCGAAGACCTCACCCGCACCGGCCGGACCGAGATCATCCGCAAGGTCGAGGGCCCCTCATGGGCGCCCACCCCCGCCATGAAAGAGCGCAACCCCGACTGGCCGGATTTCGTGCCGCCGGGACCGGACAATCCGCTTGGCACCCATGCCCTGTGGCTGAGCTGGCAATATTACCGCATCCACGGCACCCATGACACGCGCAAGATCGGTCGCCCGTCCTCGAACGGCTGTATCGGGCTTTACAACGAACACATCGCCGAACTTTACGATCTGACGAAGATCGGCACGCAGGTTCTGATCATCTGAAACGCACAAGGGGGCCCTTGCGGCCCCCTGTGCTTGTCGCTGGCCGGATCAGACCCAGCCCACGATGTTTTCGCGCACGACGTTCAGCATCACCTCGATATGCGCCGGATCGTCATTCAGGCAGGGGATATAGGTGAATTCGTGCCCCCCTGCTTCTTCAAAGCTCTCCCGGATCTCGCCGTTGATCTCCTCGAGCGTCTCGATGCAGTCCGAGGCGAAGGCCGGCGAGATCACGGCGATTTCGGTGATGCCCTGCCTGGCCAGTTCGGCCACATGTTCGACCGTGTAGGGCCGCAGCCATTCCTCGCGGCCAAAGACCGACTGAAAGGTCGTGTCAATCACCCCGTCGGGCCAGCCCAGTTCTTCCTTGAGCAGGCGTGATGTCTTCTGGCACTGGCAGTGATAGGGGTCGCCCTGCATCAGGTAGCGCTGCGGCATCCCGTGATAGCTGGCCACCAGCTTGGGCGGAATCCTGTCGCCCAGCGCGCGACGCACGCTATCGGCCAGGGCCTTGATATAGTCGGGACGGTTCAGGTAGGGCTCGACCGTGCGGATGGCGGGTTGCCAGGTCTGCTGCATCAGCGCCCGGAACAGCTGGTCGTTCGCCGTGGCCGAGGTCGGACCCGCATATTGCGGATAAAGCGGCAGGAACACGATCCGCCGGCAGCCCGCCTTGACCATGCGGTCCACGACATCCGGGGTCGAGGGGTTGCCGTAGCGCATACAGAAATCGACCATGACCTGATCGCCCCACTCCTCATGGGCGCGGGCGCGCAGCATCTCGGTCTGGGATTTGGTGATCGTCATCAGCGGGCTTTCATTCGCCTCGTGGTTCCAGATCAGCTTGTAGTTCGCGCCCGAGGTGAAGGGCCGCTTGGTCAGGATGACCAGTTGCAACAGCGGCTGCCAGATCAGACGGTTGATGTCGATGACGCGGCGATCCGACAGGAATTCGTTCAGGTAGCGGCGCATCGACCAGTAATCATAGCCGTCCGGCGTTCCCAGATTGGCGATCAGAATGCCGGTCTTGGCAGGCAGAACCGGGGGGTGGTCGGCGGGCAGAGGGCTGGTGGTCATTTCTGTTGCTTCCTGATGTCGTTCAAGGCGTCTGCCAGGGATCTCTGCGCCGAACCGGGGCGCAGCGGCTTGGGCTGGCTGTCCGAGGGCGCCCAGCCCGTCAGAAAGACCAGATCGAATGTGACGGCGACACGGGACGGATCGTCGCGGTCGGGGTGATGCGCGGCCAGATGGGCGGCGGCACGGGCCAGAACCTCGCGCCGGGTGGGGCGGCGCAGGCGGGCGGCCATGGCATTGCCCTCGCCCATGGCGCGCAGGTCGCGGGCCAGATGAAACAGGTCGCGGTAGCTGACGCGCTGGCTGAAGCCGTCGGCCACCGGCAGCGCCAGACCCGCGCGTTGCAGCAGCGCGCCCAGATCGCGAATCTCGCCCATGGGCAGGATGCGGGGCGACAGGCCACCAGTCACCTCGGCCTCGGCCTGGGCCAGGGCGGCGCGCAATTCGTGCAGGGTCTGGTTGCCGAAGCAGACGCCCAGGAACAGCCCGTCCTCGCGCAGCGCGCGGCGCGCCTGCACGATCTGGCCGACCGGGTCGTCGGCCCAGTGCAGGGCCAGTGCATGGATCACCAGATCATGCGCGCCGGGGGCAAGATCCAGGCGGTCCTCGTCCGCCACGACCCGCGCTTGCGGAAACCGCTCAGCCCAGAAATCAGGAAAACCCGTCACGATGGCGGGGGCCGTAAACGTCCTGTTAACCTCGGCCAGCCTATCCTCGACCTCGTCTGCGGCGATGCGGTGGAACAGATCGGCATGGCCCGTCCGCCGCGCGCGGGCGCGGTTGCGGTCAAGGGCCGCGCGGTCGGTCAGAAGAGGGCGTTGATCGGTGGGCCTGTTCATGGGGCTGGAACATAGGCATCTTTCGAGGGCGGTTAAAGCGGGCTTGGCGCTGATCTATCCGCCGCAATGCCTGTCCTGCGGGGAGACGGTGGCGCAGGGCGGGGGGGCGGTGCATCTGTGCCCTACCTGCTGGCCCGATGCGGTCTTTGTGGGCGCGACCCGCTGCGATTGCTGCGGCGCGCCTCTGCCGGGCGATCCGGCACCCGACCTGCAATGCGACGATTGTCTGCGCCTGCCCCGCCCCTGGGACAGAGGGCGCGCGGCACTGGTCTATGGCGGCACGGCGCGCAAGTTGGTCCTGGCGCTGAAACATGGCGACCGCCCCGATCTGGCGCCCGCGCTTGGGCTCTGGCTGGCGCGGGCGGCGGCCGATCTGATCGCGCCCGAGATGATCGTGGTGCCCGTGCCGCTGCATCTGCGGCGGATGTTACGGCGCAAATACAATCAGGCCGAATTGCTGGCTGCAGCCTTGTCAAAGCATCACGGGCTGGACCACCAGCCCCGCCTTCTGAGGCGTATCCGCCACACGGAAGGACAGGATCACCGCAGCGTCATGGATCGTCACGCCAATGTCGCGGGGGCGTTGGCCGTCGATGCGGCGCGTGCCGCACGCCTGCGGGGGAGGCCGGTCCTGCTGATCGACGACGTGATGGCCTCGGGCGCGACCCTGGCCGAGGCGACCGAGCGCCTGTCCGAAGCCGGGCTTGGCTCGATCTCGGTCGCGGTTCTGGCGCGGGCGGTCAAGGATGCCTAGATTGGGGCCGAAAACAGCATCGGACCCGCCATGAGCATCGAGATCTACACGACCCGCACCTGCCCCTTCTGCCACCGCGCCAAGGCGCTGCTGGACCAGAAAGGCGCGCGCTACACCGAAATCGACGTGGGCGCCGACCCCGCGCTGCGCGAGGCGATGACCCGGCGGGCGGGCGGCAAGCGCACCGTGCCGCAGATCTTCGTCGGACAGACCCATGTCGGCGGCTGCGACGACCTCTACGCGCTGGAGCGGGCGGGCAAGCTGGACCCGCTGCTGAAGGGCGCGGCATGAACCTGCCCTCGTCCCTGACGGTCGGACTGGTGCAGCTGACGGTCGGGGACGACCCGGCCGCGAATCTGCCCGCGACGCTGGGTCTGATCCGGCAGGCAGCGGCGAAGGGCGCCAGGCTGATCCTGACGCCCGAGGCGACGAACCTTCTGTCGCCCGATCGCAAGCATCAGGCACGGGTGCTGCGCCCCGAGGCTGACGATTCCACCTTGGCCGCCCTGCGCGCCGAGGCGCGGGCGCTTGGCGTCTGGCTGCTGATCGGCTCACTGTCGCTGAGGACCGACGACGCGGCCGGCCGCTTTGCCAATCGCAGCCTGCTGATCGCGCCGGGCGGCGGGATTGTCGCGCGCTATGACAAGCTGCACATGTTCGACGTGACAATCAGCGACACGGAATCCTATCGCGAAAGCGCCGCCTACTGTCCTGGCGACCGGGCGGTTCTGGCGCATGTGGATGGGATCGGGCTGGGGCTCAGCATCTGCTATGACCTGCGCTTTCCGCATCTCTACCGGCGGCTGGCGCAGGCGGGGGCGCGCATCCTGACCGTCCCTTCGGCCTTCAACCCCACCACCGGCGCCGCCCATTGGGAGGTTCTGCTGCGCGCCCGCGCGATCGAGACCGGTTGTTTCGTGCTGGCGCCCGCGCAATGCGGCACCCATCCGGCACCCCATAGCCCGGACCGCCCCATCCGGCGCAGCTACGGCCACAGCCTGGTCGTGGCGCCATGGGGCGAGGTGCTGGCCGATGCCGGAACCCTGCCGGGCGTGATGATTGTTTCGCTTGACCTTCAGGCGGTTGACAGGGCACGGTCCCGCATCCCTTCCCTCTCGCATGATCGACCCTTTGCCGGTCCCGAAGGCCATGACGTCCCAAGCGCCCAATCCTGAGCATCCCGAGGCCGCCGACCGTCTGGCCGCCAGTCTCTTTGCCGAGCTGCTGATCGCCGAACAATTGTCACGCGACCTGATCGGAGGGGCGCTGCCGCGCGGGATGCAGATCTCGCATTTCTCGGTGCTGAATCTTCTGGCGCATGTGAACGAGGAACGCACGCCTGCCCAGCTGGCCGAAGCCTTTCACGTCACGCGCGGCGCCATGACGAACACGCTGTCGCGGCTGGAATGGGCGGGGCATATCCATATCCGCCCCGACTGGGATGATGCGCGGCGCAAGTTCGTGTCGCTGAGCCCGGCAGGGCGGGCGGCGCGCGATGCGGCGCTGTCCGCCTTCATGCCAGCGATTGCGGGGATCGTGCGCGATATCGGCGTGGACCGCGTGCGCATGGCGCTGCCGGTCCTGCGAGAATTGCGCCGACGACTTGAACAGCAGACCTAGCGGCGCGCGGTCAGAAGGTAGTTTACCGACAGGTCGCGATCCGACAGCCGCCAGCCGAAAGTCAGCGGGTTGAAGACCATGCCGCGCCGGTCGGCCACCTGCAGCCCTGCGCCCTTGACCAGACCGGCCAGCTCGTCCGGCGTGATGAAGCGCCGCCAGTCATGCGTGCCGCGCGGCAGCCAGCGCATGACCCACTCGGCCCCGATGATCGCGGCTGCGAAACTGCGCGCGGTGCGGTTCAGCGTGGACAGGATCAACAACCCCCCTGGCTTCAACAAGGATTGGCAGGTGGCGACAAAGCCTGCCGGGTTGCTCACATGCTCGATGATTTCGAGCGCGAGAACCACGTCGAAGCGCTCGCCCATATCCGCCAGCGCCTCGGCCGTGGTCGCGCGATAGTCGATGGCAATGCCCTGCGCCTCGGCGTGCAGGCGCGCGACGGCGATATTGCCCGCCGCTGCGTCGGCGCCCGTGACATCGGCGCCCAACCGCGCCATCGGCTCGGCCACAAGCCCGCCGCCGCAGCCGATATCCAGCAGCCTGAGCCCCGCCAGAGGCATCCGCGCCTTGCCGTCCCGCCCGAATTCGGCCGTGATCTGCGCGGCAATATAGTCCAGACGCAGCGGGTTCATCAGATGCAGCGGACGGAACTTGCCGTTCGGATCCCACCATTCTGCCGCCATTGCCTCGAATTTGGCGATCTCTGCCTGATCGACGCTGGCACTGGTCTGGGACATCGAAGTCATGGGCGGTCCTTCTGGCGGGCGGGTCAGTCTGTCCTTATAGTGACAGGATGAACCGATTGGCAGGACAAATCACCGCGTCACCTGGTCGCCTCTATCCGGCGGCCGAGCCTTTTGCGCGCCACATGATCGAGGTGCCGGGCGGTCACAGGCTCTATGTCGAGGAATGTGGCAATCCCAAGGGGCGGCCGGTCCTTGTCCTGCATGGCGGTCCGGGCGGCGGATGCAGCCCCTATATGCGGCGTTTCTTCGACCCCGCGCATTATCGGGTGATCCTGTTCGACCAGCGCGGTTGTGGGCGCTCGCAACCGACGGCTTCGGTCAAGGCGAACACGACGCAGGATCTGATTGCCGACATCGCGCTGATCCGGCGACGGTTAGGCATGGCCGGGCGGTGGCTGCTGTTCGGCGGCAGCTGGGGCGCGACGCTGGCGCTGGCCTATGCCCAAGCGCATCCCGAACATGTGGCCGGGCTGATCCTGCGCGGCGTGTTCCTGGGGACGCGGGCAGAGCTGGACTGGTTCTACGGCGGGGGCGCGGGGCGCTTCTTTCCCGATCTGTGGGCGCGCTTCCAGGAGCCCATTCCCCCGGCCGAGCGCGGCGACATGATCGCGGCCTATCATCGGCGCCTGTTCGACCCGGACCTGGGCCGTCAGGGCCGCTACGCCCTGCCCTGGCTGATGTGGGAAAACGCGCTGGCGGGGCTGCAATCCGCGCCCGCCTCGGGGGCGCCCACCGATTATGCGCGCGCCTTCGCCCGGCTCGAAAATCACTATTTCCACAATGCCTGCTTCCTGGACGAGGGGCAGTTGCTGCGCGACCTCGACCGCATCCGCCATCTGCCCGCCGTGATCGTGCAGGGCCGCTATGACATGGTCTGTCCTCCGGTTTCGGCCTGGGAACTGGCGCAGGCCTGGGAAAATTGCGAATTGATCATGGTGCCGGCGTCGGGCCATGCGCTGTCCGAGCCCTATATCAGCGCCGAACTGGTCCGGGTGATGGACGGCATCCGAGACGACGATCACGAAAAGGAGCGCGCATGATCCTGTTCCCGATCTTCCTGCTGGCCTCGGGCGCCGCTGCGGCGACGGGCATCGTCTTTCGACCCGGCCCCTGGTATGCGGCGCTGCGCAAGCCTTCGTTCACGCCGCCGAACTGGGCCTTTCCCCTGGCCTGGACGGTGATCTACCTTCTGTCGGCGCTGGCGGCCACGCGGGTCGCGGTGCTGCCCGGCGCGGGCGTGGCGCTGGCCCTGTGGTCGGCGCAGATCGCGCTGAACACGCTGTGGACGCCGCTGTTCTTCGGGGCGCGCCGGATGGGGCTGGCGATGATCTGCATGGCCATTCTGGTCGTGGTCGTGGCGGCGATGACCGTGACCTTCTGGCGGCTGGACTGGATCGCAGGGCTGATGCTGCTGCCCTATCTGGGCTGGCTGGGCGTGGCCACGGGGCTGAACTGGCGCATCATGCGCGACAATCCCGGCGCGGGCGCCACGTGATGCGGCTTGCCTTTTGCGCGGCCTTGCGCTAAGGATAGCGTCAACAGCGGTGCAGGGGTCCACACCCTGCCCACCGGATCTTCCGCATGGGGCCTCCGCTGAAGGCCCCTTTTTCACATCCGAGAGGACCCCATGTCATATGACCTGATCGCCAAGACCGCCATCGACCGGCGCCTGGCCGAGATTGTCGCCCCAGTGATCGAGGATATGGGCTACGAACTGGTCCGCCTGCGCCTTCAGGGCGGAAAGGCGGCGACGTTGCAGATCATGGTGGACCGGCCCGAAGGCGGGATCAATGTCGATGACTGCGCCGAGATTTCCACGATGGTCAGCGCCACGCTGGATGTCGAGGATCCGATCGAGGACAATTACCACCTTGAAGTGTCCAGCCCCGGCATCGACCGGCCGCTGACGCGCCTCAAGGATTTCGCCACGTTCGAGGGTTACGAGGCCCGGCTGGACCTGAACCAGCCGATCGACGGGCGCAAGCGCTTCAAGGGCGTCCTGGCGGGCGTCGAGGGCGAGGAAGTCCTGCTGAACATCACCGAGAACGGCGAGGAACACACGATCGGGCTGAACTTCGACCTTCTGGCCGATGCCAAGCTGGTGCTGACCGACGAATTGATCCGCGAAATGCTGCGTCAGAAGAAAGAAGCCGGAATCGAGATCGAGAATCTCGACGAATCGGCCTTTGACGCGATCGAAACCGATGACAATGACGGCGCCGAGAACGCCGAGACCAAGGAGTGAGTGGCGATGGCGATCACCTCTGCCAACCAGCTTGAACTGCTTCAGACGGCCGAGGCCGTTGCTCGCGAGAAGATGATCGACCCCGAATTGGTCATCGAGGCGATGGAGGACAGCCTGGCCCGCGCCGCCAAGTCCCGCTATGGCTCCGAGATGGACATTCGCGTCCGCATCGACCGCAAGACCGGCAACGCCACCTTCACCCGCGCCCGCACCGTGGTCGAGGAAGAATCGCTGGAAAATTACCAGGCCGAGTTCACGGTCGATCAGGCCAAGCCTTACTTCGAGCCGTCCAGGGATGGCCGCTCGGTCTGGATGCGCGGCGGTCAGGCCGTCACCGATTTCGCCGGTGGTCCGCAGGTCGGCGACGTGTTCCAGGAGCAGGTGCCTCCGGTCGATCTGGGCCGCATCGCCGCACAATCGGCCAAGCAGGTGATCCTGCAGCGCGTCCGCGAGGCCGAGCGTGATCGCCAATACGAGGAATTCAAGGACCGCGTCGGCACCATCATCAACGGTGTCGTCAAGCGCGAGGAATACGGCAATATCATCGTCGATGTGGGCCGGGGCGAGGCGATCCTGCGCCGCAACGAAAAGATCGGCCGCGAAAGCTATCGCCCGAACGACCGCATCCGCGCCTATGTCAAGGACGTGCGCCGCGAGAACCGCGGCCCCCAGATATTCCTGTCGCGCACCGACCCGCAATTCATGGCCGAATTGTTCAAGATGGAAGTGCCCGAAATCTATGACGGTGTCATCGAGATCAAGGCCGTGGCCCGCGATCCGGGCAGTCGCGCCAAGATTGCCGTCATCAGCTATGATAACTCGATCGACCCGGTCGGCGCCTGCGTGGGGATGCGCGGCAGCCGCGTCCAGGCGGTGGTGGGCGAACTCCAGGGCGAAAAGATCGACATCATCCCCTGGAATGAGGATCAGGCGACCTTCCTTGTGAACGCGCTGCAACCGGCCGAGGTCAGCAAGGTCGTCTTTGACGAGGAGGCAGGCAAGATCGAGGTCGTGGTCCCCGAGGGGCAGCTGAGCCTTGCCATCGGCCGCCGCGGTCAGAACGTGCGCCTGGCCAGCCAGCTGACCGGTCTGGACATCGACATTCTGACCGAAGAAGAAGAATCCAAGCGCCGTCAGGCCGAGTTCAACACCCGCACGGCCCTGTTCATGGAAGCGCTGGATCTGGACGAGTTCTTCGCCCAGCTTCTGGTGGCCGAAGGCTTTACCGATCTGGAAGAAGTCGCCTATGTCGAAATGGACGAGCTGCTGGCGATCGAAGGTGTGGATGAAAGCACCGCCGAAGAGCTTCAGGCCCGTGCCCGCGACGTGCTCGAAGCCCGG
Organism: Paracoccus bogoriensis; assembly: GCF_019431455.1. Lineage (GTDB taxonomy): Bacteria > Pseudomonadota > Alphaproteobacteria > Rhodobacterales > Rhodobacteraceae > Paracoccus > Paracoccus bogoriensis. The sequence goes on along the minus strand of NZ_JAHYSR010000003.1, from coordinate 113,819 downwards.
AACAAGGCTGCTCTGGACAATGCCCGCGCGCTTGGCGCCGAGGACAGTCTCATTGAATTCGAGGGCCTGACGCCCCAGATGGTCGAGGCACTGGCCAAGGACGGCATCAAGACGCTGGAAGACTTTGCCACCTGCGCCGATTGGGAACTGGCGGGCGGCTGGACCACGGTGAACGGCCAGCGCGTCAAGGACGAAGGCCTGCTGGAGCCCTTCGGCGTCAGCCTGGAAGAGGCACAGACAATGGTGATGACGGCACGTGTGCTGCTGGGCTGGGTCGATCCCACCGAGCTTGAAGCCGATGCCGAGGAAGATGGCGAAACCGACGAAGAGGAGGCCGGGGCCTGATCGCGCGCCCCGGACGGATGCATCAATTGAGCCGTGGCGGACGTGACAAGGACCGGGACGAACCCGAACGGCGCTGCATCGCCACCGGCGAGACGCAGCCCAAACGCGGGCTGATCCGCTTTGTGGTCGGCCCCGAGGGTCAGCTTGTGCCGGATCTGGCCGAAAAGCTGCCCGGTCGCGGGATCTGGGTGGCTGCCGACCGCGCAGCGCTGGATCGCGCGGCGTCCAGGGGATTGTTTTCCCGCGCCGCGCGTATGCCGGTGACGGTGCCCGGGGGGCTGACCGATCTGGTCGAGGCGGCCCTGGCGCGGCGGCTGGTCGATCTGATCTCGCTGGCGCGCAAGTCCGGCCGGGCGGTCGCCGGATTCGAGAAGGTCAAGGGCTGGCTGGCAGAGGGGCGCGCCAAAGTGCTGCTGCAGGCCAGCGACGGGTCGGAAAGGGGCAAGGGCAAGCTGTGGACGCCCACTGGCGGACGCTGGTTCGGCTGTCTGACCGCCTCAGAATTGGGTTTGTCCTTTGGGCGCGATCATGTCATACACGGCGCGCTTGCGGCGGGTGGACTGACGGACAAGGTGATCTTGGAAGCCGGCAGACTGACGGGTCTGCGCGGGCATGACGGCGGCAATACGGCCGTCGGGAAGGAATGAATACGCAGATGAGCGATAACGACGGTAAAAAGACCCTGGGGCTTGGCGGCAGCGGCCGTTCCGGCCAGGTCAAGCAAAGCTTCAGCCATGGCCGCACCAAGAGCGTGGTCGTCGAAACCAAGCGCAAGCGCGTCGTGGTGCCCAAGGCGGGCGCCACGCAGATGACCGACGCGCAGAAGGAAAAGAACCCGCTGACCGCCCGGATGGCTGGCGATCCGTCGAAACGCCCTGCCGGTATCTCGGATGCCGAGATGGAGCGCCGCCTCAAGGCGCTGGCCGCCGCCAAGGCCCGCGAGGCCGAGGATGCCGCCAGACGCGCCGCCGAAGAAAAGGCGCGCGAGGAAGAGCGTGAGCGCCGCCGCGCCGAGATCGAGGCCAAGGCCCGCGAAGAGCGCGAGCGCGAGGAAGCCCTGAAAGCCAAGGCCGAGGCAGAGGCTCGCGCCGCGCGCGAGGCCGAAGAAGCCGCCAGGCGCAAGGCCGAGCCGCGCGCGAAGCCCGCGGTCTCGGATGCGAAGCCCGCCGCCCCCGATCAGGCTGCCATCGAGGCCGCCGCTTCGCGTGCCGAAATCAAGGGCGTGGCAACCGGCGCGCCGCGCAAGCCCGAACGCGACCGAGTGGAACGCGCCTCGGAACGCGACCGAGGCAAGGCCGCCCGTGACGACAACCGCCGCACCGGCAAGCTGTCCCTCACGCAGGCGCTTGACAGCGAGGGCGGGCGCCAGCGATCGCTTGCCGCCATGAAACGCAAGCAGGACAAGGCCCGTCAAAAGGCGATGGGCGGCAGCCAGCGCATCGAAAAGCAGGTGCGCGATGTCCAGCTGCCCGAAACCATTGTGGTGTCGGAACTGGCCAACCGGATGGCCGAACGCGCCGCCGACGTGGTCAAGGCGCTGATGAAGATGGGCATGATGGTGTCCATGAACCAGGCGATCGACGCCGATACCGCCGAATTGGTAATCGAGGAATTCGGCCACCGCGCCGTGCGCGTCAGCGACAGCGATGTCGAGCAGGTCATCGACAGCGTCGAGGACAAGCCCGAGGATCTGCGCCCGCGGCCGCCGATCATCACGATCATGGGCCATGTTGACCACGGGAAGACCTCGCTTCTGGATGCGATCCGCAACGCGAACGTGGTGGCCGGCGAGGCTGGCGGGATCACCCAGCATATCGGCGCCTATCAGGTGACGACCGAAAGCGGCGCTGTGCTTTGCTTCCTCGATACACCGGGCCACGCGGCCTTTACCTCGATGCGTGCGCGGGGCGCCCAGGTGACGGATATTGTCGTGCTGGTCGTGGCCGCCGACGACGCAGTGATGCCGCAGACGGTCGAGGCGATCAACCATGCCAAGGCCGCCGGCGTCCCGATGATCGTGGCAATCAACAAGATCGACAAGCCGACCGCCGATCCGCAAAAGGTCCGCACCGACCTGCTCCAGCACGAAGTGGTCGTCGAATCGATGTCGGGCGATGTGCAGGATGTCGAAGTTTCGGCCAAGACCGGCCAGGGCCTCGACAACCTGCTGGAAGCCATCGCGCTTCAGGCCGAGATCCTGGAACTCAAGGCGAACCCCAACCGCGCCGCACAAGGTGCCGTGATCGAGGCGAAACTTGACGTCGGCCGCGGTCCTGTTGCCACGGTTCTGGTCCAGCATGGCACCCTGCGCCGTGGCGATATCTTTGTCGTGGGCGAGCAGTGGGGCAAGGTCCGTGCGCTGATCAACGACCAGGGCGCGCGCGTCGAAGAGGCCGGCCCGTCCATGCCTGTCGAGGTGCTGGGCCTGAACGGCACTCCTGAGGCTGGGGACGTGCTGAACGTGGTCGAGACCGAGGCGCAGGCCCGCGAAATCGCCGCATTCCGTATTCAGCAGGCCAAGGACAGGCGCGCAGCCGCCGGCGCGGCCACGACGCTGGAGCAGCTGATGGCGAAGGCCAAGGCGGATCAGAACGTCGCGGAACTGCCGGTGGTCGTCAAGGCCGACGTGCAGGGCTCGGCCGAAGCGATCGTCCAGGCGCTGGAGAAGGTTGGCAACGACGAGGTGCGTGTGCGTGTCCTTCACTACGGCGTGGGCGCGATCACCGAATCCGATATCGGTCTGGCCGAGGCCAGCAAGGCCCCCGTCATCGGCTTCAACGTGCGGGCCAACGCGCCGGCCCGGAATTCTGCCAATCAGAAGGGTGTCGAGATCCGCTATTACTCGATCATCTACGATCTGGTCGATGACATCAAAGCCGCTGCGTCGGGCCTTTTGTCTGCCGAGGTTCGCGAGAACTTCATCGGCTATGCCCAGATCCGCGAGGTTTTCAAGGTCACGGGCGTCGGCAAGGTCGCCGGCTGCCTTGTCACCGAGGGCGTCGCACGCCGCTCGGCGGGCGTGCGTCTGCTGCGCGACAACGTGGTGATCCACGAAGGCACGCTGAAGACGCTCAAGCGCTTCAAGGATGAGGTCAAGGAAGTGCAATCCGGGCAGGAATGCGGCATGGCCTTCGAAAACTACGACGATATCCGTCAAGGCGATGTCATCGAGATCTTCGAGCGTGAAGAGGTTGAACGCACGCTGTAGATCGTCACGACACAGGAAAAGAGCCGCGGTGCCGCGGCTCTTTTCTCATCTGCGGTCCAGGTCCGGCTTTGTGTTGGCCTGCATGACCGACGGCCGAGCCGCGATCCCGATGCGCCTCCCGCACGCCAAAGGGCCGCGCAGGAGCAAGATGCCCTCCACCCGCTTGCGCCATCAGGGTCTTGGTCCTTATGGGTAGGATGGCCCCAGAACACCAAAGGCATAGTCGTGTCGGCTTCGGGCGAAGGGTTGCTGAAATCTGCCCTTGCGCCTTCCCCCTCAGGCAGGAAACCCCTTGCACGATCACGTCGATGCCAGGCAGGGGGGCATCGGGTGTGACCGAGGCATGTCACGCCATGGCATATCTGACAGGGGTGATCCGAGGCCGCCTTCGGCCAGAAAGCAGAGCCACGGTCGATGGCAGGACATGCGCAAGGGCGGCCCGCACGCCGCCCTTGCTCTCTTGCCCTTCGCGGGGCAGTTCACTTGCCGAGCCTTCACTTGCCGACAGGACGACCTTCATACGTTCGGCTGCCAACACGCACCACGATATTTCCATCGGCGGCGGTCCCCTCGAAAACGCCCTGAATGGATATGTAACGACTGATCGAGATGGTGCGAATCATCTTAATCCTCCTCTGCCCCACCGGGTGAGGTTGGCATGAACTGGTTAAAAATCCACTAAACACCCATTCAACTCTTCTACGAATTGGGCAGCATTTGAACGAGATCCAAGGTCAGTGCGACGTTACAGCCACATTCGCAGAATCGGAATCAGCGGAAGATCGGCAGCGGGCATCGGATAGTGGGACAAATCCGCCGCCTTGACCCAGGCCAACCGCTGTCCCTCGCGCGGCTTCGGGATACCTTGCCACCTGCGGCAGGCAAAAAGCGGCATCAGCAGGTGAAAATTGTCATATTGATGGCTGGCGAAGGTCAGTGGCGCCAGGCAAGAGGACCAGGTCTCGATGCCCAGTTCTTCGTGCAATTCACGGATCAGCGCGGCTTCGGGGGTCTCGTCCGGCTCGACCTTGCCGCCAGGAAATTCCCAGAGTCCAGCCATGGACTTGCCCTCGGGGCGCTGTGCAAGCAGGACGCGTCCATCCACGTCGATCAGCGCCACCGCCGAGACCAGAACCGACTTCACGAGCGGTAATCCGCGTTGATGTCGATGTAGCCATGCGTCAGATCGCAGGTCCAGACGGTGCGCGCGCCCTGCCCCAGCCCCAGATCGACCCCGATCCGCAGATTCTGGTTCTTCATGTAGGCGCTGGCTGCCTGTTCGTCATAGAAGGGGTCGCGCCAGCCGTCGCGCGCCACGATCATGTCGCCAAAGCGGATCGTCAGACGGTCGCGGTCGGCCTCGGCGCCCGATTTGCCGATGGCGGCGACGATGCGTCCCCAATTGGCGTCCTCGCCCGCGATGGCGGTCTTGACCAATGGCGAATTGGCGATCGCCATGGCCACGCGATGCGCGTCGGCAGGATCGCGCGCGCCTGTCACGGCGATTTCGACGAATTTCGTGGCGCCTTCGCCATCGCGCACGACCAGATGCGCCAGTTCGCGCATCACACCATGCAGTGCCGCGACAAAAGCCCGTCCGGTGGCGCTGCCCAGATTGGTGATCGGCGCGGCCTTGCTGCGCCCCGTCGCCGCCAGGATAAGCGCATCCGAGGTCGAGGTGTCGCTGTCCACTGTGATCGCGTTGAACGTCGTGTCCAGCCCCGCGCTCAGTGCCTGTTGCAGCAGGTCGGCGGGGATGGCCGCGTCGGTGAACAGATAGACGAGCATCGTCGCCATGTCGGGCGCGATCATGCCCGACCCCTTGGCGATGCCCATGATGCGGATTTCGCCGCCCTCGCCCGGCAGGACGGCCGAGGCGCCCTTGGAGAAGGTGTCGGTGGTCATGATCGCGCGCGCAGCCTCGGCGGCTCCGGCGGCATCCAGCCGACCGACCAGGTCGTCGATGACCGCAATGATGCGCTCATGAGGCAGCGGCTCTCCGATCACCCCGGTCGAGGACGAAAAGACCCGCTCCTGTCCCAGCCCAAGCGCCCGTGCAACAGCCCCGGTCACCGCATCGACCGATTCCTGCCCGCGCGCACCAGTGAAGGCATTGGCATTGCCCGAATTGATGATGATCGCGGCCCCGTCCGGCGCATCGCCCCCCTTGGCCAGCTTGGCCTGATTGTCCAGAACGCAAGCCGCGCGGGTCGAGGACCGCGTGAACGCCCCTGCCAGCGTGCTGCCTGGCGCCACACGGATCAGCGTGACATCGGTGCGGCCCTGATACTTGATGCCTGCGGCGGCGCTGGCGAATTCGACGCCCTCGATCACCGGCAGGTCGGGAAAGCGCGCAGGCGCCAGCGGCGAAACGGAAGAGCCGGCCTTGCCCATCACTCTGCCTCCAGCAGGCTGGTGTCATTGATCAGCGCAGGGTCGATGTCCTCGACGCGCTGGACATCGGCTTCGGACACGAGTCGCTGAATCTCGGTCTCGACCGTCTCGCGCAAGACCATCTGCGCGAGCTGGTCGCGGATTTCGGCCAGTTCGGGCGCCTCGCGCAGGCGCGTTTCCGCCAGCCGGATCACGTGCCAGCCGAATTCGGTCTGCACCGGATCAGAGACCTCGCCCGGCTGCATCGCGGCCACGGCCTCGGCAAAGGGCGGCACCATCTGATCGGCCGAGAACCAACCCAGATCGCCGCGGTTCGGCCCCGAAGGCCCGGTGGAACGCTGCTCGGCCAGGTCGCCGAAATCGGCACCGCCGTCGATCAGGGCCTTGATCTCGGCAGCCTCTTCCTCGGTCTCGACCAGGATGTGGGCGGCGTTGTATTCGGTCGTCGGCTCGGCATTGCCGAACAGGCGATCATAGGCGGCCGCAATCGCCTCGTCCGAGGGTTCGGCCTCGGCCAGGCGACTGACGGTGGCGGTGGCCATCGCATTGCGGCGCTGCAATTCGATCTGGGCGCGCAGACCGGCGCTGTCCCGGGCGGCCTCGGCCACGGCGGTCTGGCGGATCAGCTGGTCCAGCATCAGATCCCACATCGCCTGATCGGGCAGTTGCTGCGCCATCGGGTCGGTCATCGACTGGCGCATCAGGATCATCTGGCCCAAGGTGATCGGCTGGCCGTTCACGGTGGCGACCACGCGGTCGGCCTCGCTTTCCTCGGCCAGGGCGGCGGGCACAAGTGCCCCGAGCCCTATTGCCAGTGCCAGACAAGACGCTTTCAGCATGTCGCAACCCCCTGCAGATCACGGCCCGGACCGCATCGACGGACCGGGCCAACATTGACACTCGGCCATGCGGGGCCTACATCCCGGAGCAACTCCGTGGAAGGCGCCGCCGCCGCGTTTCGTTCAGGCCCCTGATACGGCAATGCGGCCTGTGCGGGCAAGTGGCCCGCGGCACAGGCGCCTTTCCCAACAACGTGATTGCGAAGGTGACATGCTCGGCATCGGAAATCTGGCGAAGATGGTCTTTGGCACGCCCAATGACCGCAAGATCAAGGCCACGCGCCCGCTTGTCGCGCGAATCAACGCGCTGGAGGCCGAGTTCAAGGCGCTGTCCGACCAAGGGCTGATCGAAAAGACGCGCGAATTCCGGAACCGCGTGGCGGGGGGCGAGAGCCTCGACGACATCCTGCCCGAGGCCTTTGCGAATTGCCGCGAGGGCGCGCGCCGCGCGCTTGGCCTGCGCGCCTTCGATGTGCAGCTGATGGGCGGGATCTTTCTGCATCAGGGCAACATCGCCGAGATGAAGACCGGCGAGGGCAAGACCCTGGTCGCGACCTTCCCGGCCTATCTGAACGCGCTGTCGGGCAAGGGCGTGCATGTGGTCACGGTCAACGACTACCTGGCCAAGCGCGACGCGGAATGGATGTCCAAGGTCTATACGCAGCTGGGCATGACCTGCGGCGTCGTCTATCCTTTCCAGCCCGAGGACGAAAAGCGCGCCGCCTATGCCTGCGACGTGACCTATGCGACCAATAACGAGCTGGGCTTCGACTATCTGCGCGACAACATGAAGGGCTCGGTGGCCGAAATGGTCCAGCGCGGCCACAATTTCGCCATCGTGGACGAGGTGGACAGCATCCTCATCGACGAGGCGCGCACGCCGCTGATCATCTCGGGGCCCAGCCAGGACCGGTCGGAACTTTACCGCGTGCTGGACAAGTATATCCCGCTTCTGACGGACCAGCATTACAAGCTGGACGAGAAGGCGCGCAACGCCACCTTCACCGAAGAGGGCAACGAGTTTCTCGAACAGCGGCTTCAGGCCGATGGGGTGCTGCCCGAGGGGCAGACGCTCTATGACCCGGAATCGACCACCATCGTTCACCACGCCAACCAGGCGCTGCGCGCGCACAAGCTGTTCCTGAAGGATCAGCATTACATGGTCCGCAACGGCGAGGTGATGCTGATCGACGAATTCACCGGCCGGATGATGAAGGGCCGCCGCCTGTCCGACGGGTTGCATCAGGCGATCGAGGCCAAGGAGGGCGTGGATATCCAGCCCGAGAACGTGACCCTGGCCAGCGTGACCTTCCAGAACTATTTCCGGCTTTATTCCAAACTGGCCGGAATGACCGGCACGGCCGCGACCGAGGCCGAGGAATTCCAGGAAATCTACAAGCTGGGCGTTGTCGAGGTTCCGACCAATCGCGGCATCGCGCGAATCGACGAACATGACCGCGTCTATCGCACCGCCAAGGAAAAATACGCCGCCGTCGTCGAGGCCATCAAGGAGGCTCATGCCAAGGGCCAGCCGATCCTGGTCGGCACGACCAGCATCGAGAAATCCGAGATGCTGTCGGGACTGCTGAGCCGCGAGGGGATCGCGCATAACGTCCTGAACGCCCGCCAGCACGAGGCCGAGGCGCAGATCGTCGCCGATGCGGGTAAGCCCGGCGCGGTGACCATCGCCACCAACATGGCCGGACGCGGCACCGACATCCAGCTTGGCGGCAATGTCGAGATGAAGGTGATGGAGGCGCTGAGGGCCGATCCCTCGGCCGATCCCGACGCCACCCGCGCCCGGATCGAGGCCGAACACGCCGCCGACAGGCAGAAGGTGCTCGAGTCGGGCGGCCTGTTCGTCCTGGGCACCGAACGTCATGAAAGCCGCCGGATCGACAACCAGCTGCGCGGCCGTTCGGGCCGTCAGGGCGATCCGGGCAGGTCGCTGTTCTTCCTGTCGCTGGAAGACGACCTGATGCGGATTTTCGGCTCTGACCGGCTGGACAAGGTGCTCTCGACCCTCGGCATGAAAGAAGGCGAGGCGATCGTGCACCCTTGGGTGAACAAGTCGCTGGAACGCGCCCAGGCCAAGGTCGAGGGGCGCAATTTCGACATCCGCAAGCAGTTGCTGAAGTTCGACGACGTGATGAACGATCAGCGCAAGGCCATCTTCGGCCAGCGCCGCGAGATCATGGACAGCGACGAAGTGGGCGAGATCACCGCCGACATGCGCCACCAGGTCATCGACGATCTGGTCGAGGATTTCATGCCTGCCAGGACTTATGCCGACCAGTGGGATACCGAGGGCCTGAAAAACGCAGTTCGTGAAAAACTGAACATGAACCTGCCCATCGTCGAGTGGGCCGAGGAAGAGGGCGTCGATCAAGAGGTGATGCGCGAGCGGATTACCGAAGCGAGCGACCGCTACATGGCCGAAAAGGCCGCCGCCTTCGGCCCCGAGACGATGAAGACCGTCGAAAAGCAGGTGCTGCTGCAGATGATCGACCAGAAATGGCGCGACCACCTGCTGACGCTGGAACATCTGCGCTCGGTCGTGGGCTTCCGCGGCTACGCGCAGCGCGACCCGCTCTCGGAATACAAGACCGAGGCCTTCCAGCTTTTCGAATCGCTGCTGGACAGCCTGCGCTTCGACGTGACGCAGCGCCTGTCGCAGATCCGCCCGCTGACCGATGCCGAACGCGAAGAGATGCTGCGCCAGATGGCCGAACAGCAGAGGGCTGCGCAGGATCGCCTGAGCCAGGCGCATGGGGCAGACAGCCAGTCTGCCTCGGACGCAAGGAAGCCTGTGCCGCTGATCGAGGGCTTCGACGAGGCCGATCCCGCAACCTGGGGCAACCCCTCGCGCAACGAACCCTGTCCCTGCGGTTCGGGCAAGAAATTCAAGCACTGCCACGGCGCTTTCTGAAATCGCCGCAAGACGGATTGCGTCCCGCGACAGGATCGCGCCCGCCGGGCGGGGACAAGCCCCGCCACGGCCAGGCGCGAGGCCGGGCCCTGCCCGGCCCTACCCCAAACGCAAAGGCAGCGCCCATCCGCGCACAAGATCATCGGCACGCATAGCCCTCTTTCCCGCACGCTGGGCCTCGGTGATTTCCAGCGCGCCTGTCCCGCAGGCCACCCGAAATCCTCCCAGAACCTCGCCCGGCGCACCCTCGCCCTCGATCAGCCGCGCGCGGAGCAGCTTGACGCGTTCTCCGCCGATATCGCACCAGGCGCCGGGAAAAGGCGACAGGCCACGGATCTGTCGGTCGATCTCGGCCGCGGGCCTTGTCCAGTCGATGCGCGCCTCGTCCTTCAGGATCTTGGAGGCATAGGTGACACCCTCCGACGCCTGCGGCACAGCGGGCAGAGGCAGGCGCCCCAGCACATCGCAGATCAAGGTTGCACCCATGCCGGACAAACGGTCATGCAGATCGGCAGCGGTCTCCTCGGTGCCAATGGGCGTGCGCGCCTCGGCCAGGACCGGACCGGTATCCAGCCCGGCCTCCATCTGCATGATCGCAACGCCCGTTTCGGCATCCCCCGCCATGATGGCCCGCTGAATGGGCGCGGCCCCTCGCCAGCGCGGCAGGATCGAGGCATGGATATTCAGACAGCCCAGCCGCGGCGCGTCCAGAACCGGCTGCGGCAGGATCAGCCCATAGGCCACCACGACCGCCACATCCGCGTCCAACGCAGCAAAGGCGCCCTGCTCGGCCGGATCGCGCAACTGCTCGGGATGGCGCACCGGCAGGCCCAGAGCCTCGGCCGCCGCTTGAACCGGCGAGACGCGCGGCTTCTGCCCGCGCCCGGCCGCCCTGGGCGGCTGCGTATAAACCGCCACGATCTCATGGCGCGCGGCGATCTCGCGCAGGGCAGGAACCGAAAAATCTGGCGTCCCCATGAAAATGACGCGCATGGCCACTCCTTTGCCTTGATCCGAACATCCCCGGCGGTCCAGGGGCAGGCAATCCCTGGCGCTATCCCCTCCGCGCCAGCTTCGCCGATCTCGCGACCAGCATCCTGCGCCGCAAGGGCGTCAGATAATCCACATAAACCCGCCCCTCCAGATGGTCGATCTGATGCTGCACGCTGGTCGCCCACAGGCCGACGAAATCGCGATCCTCGATCTGCCCCTGTTCGTTGAGGAACCGCACCGTGACGGCGCGCGGCCGCTTCACCGGCGCCCAGACGCCGGGCAGGTTGGGGCTCGCCTCGTCATGGCTGCGCAACTGAACGCTGGCATACAGGATCTCGGGATTGGCCATCCGTACCGCCTGACCACGCTTGTCGGACGCATCGACCACCGCCAGACGCAGCATGATCCCGATCTGCGGCGCGGCAAGGCCCACGCCCGGCATCGCCTCCATCGTGTCGATCATGTCGTCCCAGATCATCCGCACGGCCTCGTTCACGGCTTCGACGGGCTCGGCCGGGCGATGCAGGCGCGGGTCGGAATAGGGGATGAAGGGCCGCACGGCCATGGCGCTGGTCCTTGTCCAAAGAGGGCGCGACGCGAGCTTCAGCTGCGCGCCCGGTCCCGCTTGAGCTTCTGCATCTTTCGCGTGATCATCTGGCGCCGGATCGCCGAGAGGTGGTCGATGAACAGCACTCCGTCCAGATGATCCAGTTCATGCTGGGCGCAGGTCGCGGCCAGCCCGTCGAAATCGCGCTCGTGAACCTTGCCGTCAAGCCCCAGCCAGCGCAGCCGGACCTCGGCCGGGCGCGTCACCTCGGCATATTGGTCGGGGATCGACAGGCAGCCTTCCTCATAGACATTCGTCGCGTCCGATCGCCAGACCAGTTCCGGGTTCACCAGAACCATCGGATCGGGCTCGGCCTCGGGGTCGCGGGTCGCGTCCATCACGAAGATGCGCTGCAACACGCCGACCTGCGGGCCGGCCAGGCCGATGCCGGGCGCGTCATACATCGTCGCGATCATGTCGGCGGCCAGGGTCTCGATGTCCGGCGTGATGCGGGCAATCGGGTCGGCCACACGCTTGAGGCGCGGATCGGGATGGATCAGGATGGGTCTCAGGCTCATGACGCGCATGTAGGCGAAGCTCGCGCGCGACGCAACAACGCGGCAATCCCCGCGACAGGCAAAGGACAGGACATCCCGTGACCACCCCCGATTTTGACGAAATCATCGACCGTCGCGGCACTTATTGCAGCAAATGGGATGACATGGCGGCGCATTACGGCGTCTCGCCGCATGACGGCATCGCCATGTGGGTGGCGGACATGGATTTCCGCCCGCCCGCCGCCGTCCAGCGCGCGGTCGAGGCTCATGCGGCCCACGGCATCTATGGCTATCCCGGCGCGAACCGGCCCTATCTGGACGCGATCTGCTGGTGGATGCAGGCGCGCCACGGCTGGCAGATCCAACCCGAATGGGTGCTGACCTGCGCGGGGCTGGTCAATGGCGTTGCCATGGCGCTCGACGCGCTGACGCAGCCGGGCGACGGGGTCATCGTGATGAGCCCGGTCTATCACGCCTTTGCCCGCACGATCCGGGCCTCGGGGCGCAGGCTGGTCGAGCTGCCTCTGGCACTGGATCAGGGCCTCTACCGGATGGACTGGCAGAGCTGGCAGACGCAGCTGACGGGGGACGAGCGTATGTTGATCCTCTGTTCGCCGCACAATCCCGGCGGCCGGGTCTGGTCCGAGACCGAGCTGCGCGAGGTGGCCGATTTCTGCATCCGCAACGACCTGATCCTTGTGTCCGACGACATCCATTGCGATCTGGTCATGCCCGGCGCGCCGCGCCATCGGATGATCGCCGCCCTGATCCCCGAAATCGCCGACCGGCTGGTGACGCTGACCGCCGCCACCAAAAGCTTCAATATCGCGGGCGCTCATATCGGCAATGCGATCATCGCCGATCCCGACCTGCGGGCGCGGTTCAAGGCAACGCTTCTGGCGCGCGGCATCTCGCCCGCCTTCATGGGGATGGACATGGTCGCCGCCGCCTATTCGCCCGAAGGCGCGGAATGGATCGACCATCTCTGCGCCTATCTGGACGGCAACCGGCGGCTGTTCGACCAAGGCGTGAACGCGATCCCCGGGCTGCGGTCGATGCCCTTGCAGGCGACCTATCTGGCCTGGGTCGATTTCTCGGGGACCGGCATGGCGCCGCCCGAATTCATCGCGCGGGTCGAGGGGCAGGCCCGGATTGCCGCCAATCACGGCGCCAGCTTCGGCGCGGGAGGCGAGAACTTCCTGCGCTTCAACCTGGCCACGCCGCGCGCCCGCGTGGCCGAGGCGGTCCAGCGTCTGACCGCCGCCTTTGCGGATCTGCAATAGAGGCCCGTCACAGGGGTCAGGCGCGTTGCATGATGCGTCGGCCCGGCCTATATAGCGCCAGATCCGAACCCAAGGGGCGCCGCGCATGGTCTATCTGGATTTCGAAAAGCCGCTTGCCGATATCGAGGCCAAGGCCGAAGAACTTCGCGCCATGGCCCGCAAGGGCGAAGGGGCCGTCGATGTCGAGAAAGAGGCCGCCGCGCTGGATGCCAAGGCGCAGCAGATGCTGGGCGAACTTTACGCCTCGCTGACGCCCTGGCGCAAGACGCTGGTTGCGCGCCATGCCGACCGCCCTCATTGCAGCGACTATGTCCAAGCGCTGTTCACCGAATTCACGCCCCTGGCAGGCGACCGCGCCTTTGGCGACGATCATGCGGTGATGGCTGGCCTTGCGCGCTTCAATGAGATGCCCTGCATGGTGATCGGCCATGAAAAGGGCAACGACACCAAATCGCGCATCCACCACAATTTCGGCATGGCCCGCCCCGAGGGCTATCGCAAGGCGATCCGCCTGATGGACATGGCGCACCGCTTCGGCCTGCCGGTCATCACGCTGGTCGATACGCCCGGCGCCTATCCAGGCAAGGGCGCCGAAGAACGCGGCCAATCCGAAGCCATCGCGCGTTGCACGATGAAATGCCTGGAAATCGGCGTGCCGTTGGTCAGCGTCATCATTGGCGAGGGCGGGTCGGGCGGCGCCGTGGCCTTCGCCACTGCCAACCGCATCGCCATGCTGGAGCATTCGATCTATTCCGTGATCTCGCCCGAGGGCTGCGCCTCGATCCTGTGGAAGGATGCCGAAAAGATGCGCGACGCGGCCGAGGCGCTGCGCCTGACCGCGCAGGATCTCAAGAAGCTGGACGTGATCGACCGAATCATCCCCGAACCGATCGGCGGCGCGCAGCGCGATCCCGCCGCCGCCATCGCTGCCGTAGGCGTCGAGATCGGCGCGATGCTGGCGGAATTGTCGGGCATGAAGCCCGCCGATCTGATCCGCGACCGGCGCGAAAAGTTTCGCGCGATGGGTGCCCACGCGCTGGCCGCCTGACGCGCCACCTGACGACATTACGACATCATTACGACATTGTGATCCATCGGCAACAGGCTGGGGAAAACTGCCCGGTCTGTTGCACGGCCAATTGCGCGCTGTGCAAAATGGTGCCAGCAGTCCCATGCCCGCAATTTGCAAGACAGGAGGGGCGCAGATGATCCATCGCCAGGCAACCCGCCCGTCCCGCAAGGCGAACCGACAAGACCGCTCGCGCAACCGCGCCTGAGGCCTTCGATACGCCCTCTGCGCCCGTTTCGGGCCGGAACGGCGGGCACACCCACCGCGCCACGATCTGATACCCGCACCGAAGCTGCGCTTTCGCGCGGCTGTCCGGCATGGCGCCTTTCCGACCGCAATCCAGACATGGCCCCGCCTTGGCCGGGCCGAGGAGACGACGATGATCGCCGAACTGCATCCGCAGGCTTCGCGCCTGAACCCTGCCCTTCACCGCCTGATCGCCCGCCATGGACGCGCGGCGGTCCTATGGGCGATGATCCGGGCATTGCTTCTGCCCAGACGGCGGCGGCCCAGGCCGCCCGACCCCTACCGCCTCAGTCCGCATATGCGGCGCGACATCGGCCTGCCGCCCGAGCCGCCGACGGTGCCGCGCTATTACGAGCTGCGCTGATCGGCGTCCGGCCGGGGCAGGATCAACCCTGCCTCGGCCATCAGCAGATCCGAGCGCGTCTCGATCTCGGCCTCGAGCCGGGTCATCAATGCTTCCTGGGGCAGGTCGGGGCCGATCGCGGGCAGGAACTCGACCACGGCGCGGCCGGGGCGGATGCCCCAGCCCTTGCGCGGCCAGAACATGCCGGTATTGACCGCGACCGGTACGACAGGCAGCCCGGTCGCGGCGCGGATCGTGGCCACGCCTTGTTTGTAGGGACGGCGCTGGCCCGGCAGAGTGCGTGTGCCCTCGGGATAGATGATCAGCTGCCCCAGCCCGTCACCCGCGATCCGCTGATTGATCGTGGCCGAAATCGCCGCCATCGCATCGCGCCCGCGCGAGCGGTCGATGGGGATGCAGCCCACCTTCCACGCATACCAACCCATGATCGGCACGCGCATCACCTCGCGCTTCATGATGAAGGCGCGGCGCGGCACCGCATGGGCGATGACAAGGATGTCCCAGAAGCACTGATGCTTGGCCGCGACGATGCAATCCCCGGTCGGAGGCGTGCCGCGGATCTCGCAGGTCAGGCCCAGATGCAGACGCGCGGCCCAGATCACATAGCCGATCCAGAAGGTCGCAACCCTGTTGGCACCGGCCCTGCCCTGCGCCAGCACCAGCACGATGCCGAAAAGCCCGATCACCAGCGTTGCCAGCGCGATGTGCAGATAATAGAGGACGTTTTGCACGTATTGCCACGCCGTCAGACGCCCCGGACGAGGGTTCTCATGGCGCCTCATCGCACCGCCTCCAGCATCTTCAGCGCGGCCCAACGGGTCGCAACAAAGCCGACCCCGGCTGCGGCAACCGGGATCAGCAGCGGCAGCAGCCAGCCCCAGCCCTGAAAGCCCAGTCCTGTCAGAAAGCCGCCCGCCGCGCTGGTATCGGGCAGCATGGCGACCGCTGCCATCCCGGCCAGCGTGCCGACGCTGGCGCCCACCGCCGCACGGCGGGTGAAGCGGCGCACGAAGGCCGTGGCGATGGTGATGTCGCGCGCCCCGATCAGGCGCAGAACGCGGATGACCTGACCGTTCGCCGCCAGGGCTGCCTTGGCCGCCAGCGTGATCATTGCCGCCGAGGCCGCGCCGATCAGCAAGAGCGAGACCATACCCAACACGCGCAGCCTCTGCGCGGCCGAGACCAGAGGACGCCGCCATGTGCTGTGATCGTCCAGCACCGCGCCCGGCACCTCGGCCTCAAGGCGCAAGGCCAGGCCTTCCGGGTCGAAATCCCGCCCCGAGACCGGCAGGTCGATCAGCGCCGGCACCGGCAGCGCATCGACCGGCATGTCGGGACCGAACCACGGCTCCAGAAGCGCCGCGACCTCGTCTTGCGGCAGGCGGCGGGCCTGACCTGCGCCAGGCGTTGTCTGAAGGATCGTCAGCACCGACTGCACCCGCGCATCAAGCTGCGCCGCGGGTGCGCTGACCCGCACCGTGACCGAACCGGCCAGTTCCGACGACCACCGATCCGCCAGCCGCCCCGTCGCCAGGGCCAGCGACAGCGCAAACACCGCCAGAAACGCCATCGCCCCCGCCGAGAACAGCGTCAACTGCGCGGTGAACCCGGTCGGCGGCACGATACGGTCGCCCTTGCCGCCCTCGCTGCCGATCAATTCCCGGACCAGCCCCGTCAGAACGGGCGGCATGACGCGCTTGCGCCTCATAGATCCGCCCCCGCCAGTTGCAGCCTGCCGCCCGAGATCCGCAGCACCCGCGCCGAGACCTGCGCCTTGGCCGCCCGGATCAGGTTCAGGTCATGGGTCGCGACAAGCACGGTCTTGCCCGATTTGTTCAATTCGATCAGCAGCTGCAAAAGCCGCATCGACATCTCCCAGTCCAGATTACCGGTCGGCTCGTCCGCCAGAACCAGATCGGGCGACAGGATCACCGCCCGCGCCAGCGCCGCCCGCTGCCTTTCGCCGCCCGACAGCGACGGCGGCAGTGCGCGGGCATGTTGCGACAGCTGCACCCAGCCCAGAAGGTCGCGCAGCGCCTCCATATCGACCGGCTCGCCGGACACGGTCATGGGCAGGGCCACGTTTTCCGCCAGAGGCAGATGGTCCAGGAATTGCGGATCCTGATGGACGACACCGACACGGCGACGCAGCAGGGCGATCCCGTCGCGGTCCAGCGTCTGCATGTCGTGGCCGAAGGCGGTCATCTGCCCCGACCGCGGCAACAAGTCAGCATAGCACAGCCGCAGCAGCGTGGTCTTGCCCGATCCCGACGGCCCGGTCAGGAAATGGAACATGCCCGGCTGCAATGTCAGCGTCATGCCCGACAACAGATCGGCCTCTCCGTGATAGCCGAAGCCGACATCCCGCATCTCGATCACGTGCTACCTCGTTCGCTGCCCAAAGCCGTTCTGTCGCGGCCTGTCCCGACCTGCCGCTTTGCAACCCGGTTCCCGGCTTGATAAAACAGCTGCAAGGCGATTACGAGGGTCGGCATGTCTGAAATGAGCTTGATCTGTCCCGGCTGCGAGGCCGAATACCGGCTGCCCTCCGATGCCATCCCCGCTTCGGGCCGCGAGGTCGAGTGCAGCGCCTGCGGGCATGTCTGGATCGCCCGCCGCCCCGACGCAGCGCCCGCGCGGCTGGATCTGGGCGATTTCGCCGCCGCAGCTCCGGCGCCTGGTCCGGTCCTGCCTCCGCCCAGCAGCCGCCTGCCCGCCGATGTGCTGGACATCCTGCGGCAGGAGGTCGAACACGAACGCCGCCTGCGCGAAAGCGAAAGGGCAGAACCGACGCCCGCGATCAGGACCGTCCTGCCCGAGGACGAGACCGACTGGCCCGCCACGACCGTCACCGATACCGACGAGCGCGCGCCCGTCGCGAAAGCCCCTGGGCCCGAGGTTCGGCCCCTGACGGAGAGGCCCGGACGGCGCGCCGATCCGCAGCCGCAGCGCATCGAGACGCCGCGCCCGATCACCCGGCCATTGGCCATGCCACCCGCAGAGCCCTCTGCGGCCACCGGCATCGCGCGGCCCACCCCGCAGGTCATCCGCCGGCATGACCCCCGGCCCGCCCCGCGCAAACGGCGGCGTAGCGGTGCCTACTGGGCGGGCTTCGGCCTGTCGCTGATGGTCGCCGCCTCTTGCGTGGCGCTGTATCTGCTGGCCCCCGGACTGGCGGCCAGCAACAATCCCTTTGGCGAAAGGATGATGGAGATGCGGCAAGAGGTGGACCGTGCCCGTCTCTGGCTTCAGGATCGGGCGCGCGATCTGACGGGTTGAGGCACGTTCCTCAGAACCGTTCAAGCAGGCGGCCCAGATAATCGCGTTCCTCGCGCGGGCGGGCGATCTCGCCGCTGCGGCGGCGGATCTCGTCCAGCAGATCGCGCGCCCGCCGCGCCGGGTCCAGCCCCTCGGCCAAGGGATCTCCGCCGGTGATCACGCTGCCGCTGCCGGGGCGCGGGCGTCCCAGAGGATCAAGCTGCGGCCGGCCATCCACCGGCGCCCCCTGCGCGCCCGGTTGGTCTGGGCCGGGTTGCTGAGCGCCCTGCGCCTCGGCCCGGTCCTGGCCCTCACCCTGCTGCGCCGGGGCCTGGTCGCCCGCCAGCATGTCGCCAAGCGCGCGCATACCCTCGCGCATCGACTGGATCGCGTCGGCCTGCCGTTGCAGCGCCTCGCCCGTATCGCCCCGACGCAGCGCGTCCTCGGCATCCTCCATCGCGCGACCCGCCTCGTCCAGCTGCCGCCGCGCGCGGTCGCCCGCCTCCGAGCCCTGGCCGGGCATCAGACCCCGCTGGCGGCCCAGTTCCTCGCGCAGTTCGCGCTGGCGTTCGGCCAGTTCACCGGGCGAGGTTCCCTCGGCCTGATCGCCGTCCTGATCCTGGCCGAAACCCTGTCCGAACTGGCGCTGCATCTCGCGAAAGGCGTCGTCGGACAGGCGCTGCTGCTCGCGTAGTGTGTCGGCCAGGCGGTTCATCGACTGGTTGCCCTCGCCACTGCCCTGACCATGGCCTTCGCCGCCCTCGCCCTGCTGGACCTGAAGGTTTTCCATCATGCGGTTGAACTGTTCCAGCAGGGCGGCGGCCTCGGCCATCCGGCCTTCGTTCATCAGGCGCTGGATCTCGTCCATCATCTGCTGGATCTGATCGCCGGTGATCTGCTGGCCCTTCTGGCCACGGTCGGGGCTGTCGGTCCGGTCCTGACGCTGGCTCTGTTCCGCCAGCATCCGGGTATGGGCCTCGGTCGCCTCGCGCAGTTCGTCCATCAGGCGCTGGATCTCGTCGGGGCTGGCGCCGTTGCGGATCGCCTCGGACAGCTTCTCCTGCGCCTCGCGCATCCGCGCGAGCGCATCGGCCAGACCGCCATCCTCAAGCTCCAGCGCGGCCTGCCACAAGGCTTCGGCCAAGCGGTCGCGGGCCTCGGGGGTTAGCGGGCCGCTTTCCAGCAACGTCACGGCCGAGCGCAGTTCGGCATAAAGCGCGTGCTCGACAAAGCCCTCGGGGCGCCATGTCACGGCGCGCAGGATCTGGGCGCTGCGGCGGGCATTCTCGCGCGACCACAGCAGATCGCGCCGTATCTCGATCAGCGCGGCAGCCAAGGGGTTGAAAAAGCGCCGTCCCGGCAGGTCAAGACGCATGGCGGGCGCATGGGCCACCTGTTCGATCCCGTCCTGGGCGCGCAAGGTCAGCGTCACGGGCAGGTTCGCCCAGGGGTGGCGGGCCAGATCCTCGACCAGCTGGCCCTGCACCTGACGGCGATCCCCGCGCGGCAGGGGCAAGGTCAGCTCGATGTCCTCGCGCGGCTCAGGCGCGACGGCCAGGCCAAAGCGGCGATCGACCGCAGCCAGATCCAGCGCGATCACGGCATGGGCCGCAATCACGCCATGGTCATCCTCGGCGGTGAAATCCTGGACCATGCGTCCATCGGCGCGGCGCATCGGCGCGGCGCCCGCGCGGATCACCGGAGGCTGGTCGGGCAAGACCTCGACCCGAAAACGGCGCCCGGCCAGTTCGACGCTGCCGCTGTCCTCGGCGCGGATCCTTGGGGCCAGTGGGTCGTCCGACAGCGAGGGGCCGATATCCTGCGCCACCTCCTGCGCGCCGCCATAGAGACGGAAGGTCAGAACTGAGCCCTTGGGCAGGATCAGTTCCTCGCCCTCGGGCAGGGCATTCAGGTAAAGCGTCGGCCGGCGGGTATAGGCGGGCGGCTCGGCCCAGCCCTCCCACGAGGGGCCGGTGGCCACCTGCGGCGCAGCGGCGGGGTTCATCGTGGCGGCGATGGCCGACAGGCCCTGCCCCATCTGGCCCGCGCCGCCGAAGATCAGCGCCATGACCAGGGCCAGCATCGCGGCCAGCCGCAGCGCATAGGGGTCGCGCCGCGCAAGCTGGGCGTCGGGCGGCACCGGGCGCGCCTGAAGCGCGGCCGCCCGCATCTGCGCCAGATGCGCGCGCCACAAGGCACCCTCGCCGCCGATTGCTGCGCGGTCGGACAGGGCCGACAGAGGCCGCCCCGGCAGCGTCCGGTCCAGCCGGGCCAGCGCATCGGCATCCCGCACCGGCACAAAGTGCAGCCCGCCCCGGATCGCCGTCACGATTACGGCCGCCAGCCACAGACCCGCCGTCCAGGGCAGCGCGGGGCCAAGCGGCTCGGCCAGACCCAGCCAGAGGATCGAGAACCCGACGGCCACCAGCGCCGCCAGCGGCCAGAAAGCCCGCGCGGCCCGTTCCCAGACCATGCCCCACCGCGTCAGCCGCAGCGCGCGCGCGACCGGGCCGCGCCCTTCCGCGATCAGGTCATCGTCAGGCTGTGCCCGGAGACCATCGGCCCCCGGCGCTTCTTCCGCATCGTGATGCCGCGTCAAAGCCATGCCGGGATGCTATCCCGGCTCAGCATCTCCTCATATGTCGGACGCGCCCTGATGACGGCGAAGTGATCGCCCTCGACCAGCACTTCCGGCACCAGAGGCCGCGAATTGTATTCAGACGCCATCACCGCGCCATAGGCCCCCGCCGAGCGGAAGGCGATCAGGTCACCCGCCGCCATGGCGGGCAGTTCGGCGCCCTTCTGGAACGTGTCGCCGGATTCGCAGACGGGGCCCACCACGTCATAGGGCTGGACGGGGGCGCCGGGCGCGGCCTCGACGACCGGCACGATGTCGTGATGAGCGCCATACATGGCCGGGCGCAGCAGGTCGTTCATCGCCGCGTCCACGATCAGGAAATCACGATCCTCGCCGCGCTTGACGTAGATCACCTGGCTCAGCAGCACGCCCGCATTGCCAACGATGTTGCGCCCCGGCTCGATCTCGATCTCGCAGCCCAGATGGCCCACGGTCTCGCGGATGACGGCGCCGTATTCGATGGGCAGGGGCGGCGCGTTGTTGTCACGGCGATAGGGGATGCCAAGCCCGCCGCCCAGATCCAGGCGGGTGATGTCGTGGCCTTCGGCGCGCAATGCCTGCGTCAGTTCCGCGACCTTGGCATAGGCCGCGCGAAAAGGTGCCAGATCGGTCAGTTGGCTGCCGATATGCACATCCACGCCCACCACACGCAGCCCCGGCAGGGCTGCGGCCTCGGCATAGACCTCGCGCGCGCGAGAGATGGGGATGCCGAACTTGTTCTCGGACTTGCCGGTGGCGATCTTCTCGTGGGTCTTGGCATCCACGTCCGGGTTGACGCGGATCGCCACGGGCACGGTCGCACCCATGCTGGCGGCCAGCGCCGACAGGGCCTGCATCTCGGGTTCGCTCTCGATGTTGAACTGGCGGATGCCGCCTTCGATGGCCATGCGCATCTCGGCCAGGGTCTTGCCGACGCCCGAAAAGACGATCCGGTCGCCCGGCACGCCCGCCGCCCGGGCGCGGGCATATTCCCCGCCCGAGACAACATCCATCCCCGCCCCCATGTCGCCCATCAGCTTGAGCACGGCGAGATTGCTGTTCGACTTGACCGCGAAGCAGACCAGGTGATCGGTCCAGTCCAGGGCCTGCCGGAACAGGCCGAAATGCCTGCGAAGCGTCGCGGCCGAATAGATATAGACCGGGCTGCCGACCTGCCGCGCAATGCAGGACAGGGCCACATCCTCGGCGAAGAGCTCACCTTGGCGATAGTTGAAGTGATCCATCAGAGCCGCGCCGAGACGCCCACCCGCGCATCGCCGCCAATACTGACGCCGATCTGCTGCTGCAGCGGCTTTTCCGGCGGCCGCTGCGGCGGCCCATCGACGCCGCAGGCGGACAGCGCGAACAGCCCCGCGATCAGGGCAAGGGTCGGGGTCTTCATGCCAGTTTCTCCTTCCAGCGGGCGATCTGGGCACGGACCTGATCGGGCGCCGTGCCGCCATAGCTTTGCCGCGACGCGACGGAATTATGCACGCCAAGCACGGAAAACACGTCTTGCGTGATATCCGGATGGACCGATCGCATGTCGTCCAGCGTCAGGTCGGGCAGATCGACGCCGCGCCCCTCGGCCAGCGCGACAAGGCTGCCGGTCACGTGATGAGCGTCGCGGAAGGGCAGGCCCAGTTCGCGCACCAGCCAGTCGGCCAGATCGGTCGCGGTGGAAAAGCCGCTGGACGCAGCCGCCTCCAGCCGGTCGCGGTTCGCGGTCAGGTCGGACAGCATCCCGGTCATCGCCGCCAGCGCCAGCATCAGGCTGTCGGCCGCGTCGAAGACCTGCTCCTTGTCCTCCTGCATGTCCTTGGAATAGGCCAGCGGCAGCCCCTTCATCACCGTGAACAGCGCCACCGTCGCCCCCAGGATTCGCCCGATCTTGGCGCGGATCAGTTCAGCCGCGTCGGGGTTGCGCTTTTGCGGCATGATCGACGAACCGGTGGACCACTTGTCCGACATCGAGACGAAGCGGAACTGCGCCGAGGACCAGATCACCAGCTCCTCGGCCAGCCGCGACAGGTGGACGGCGCAGATCGAGGCCGCCGACAGGAATTCCAGCGCGAAATCCCGATCGCTGACCGCGTCGAGGCTGTTGGCCATCGGCCGGTCGAAGCCCAACGCAGCGGCGGTCATCTCGCGGTCGATGGGATAGCCCGTCCCGGCCAGGGCCGCCGCGCCCAGAGGCGATTCGTTCATCCGCCGCCGCGCGTCCTGAAAGCGCGACAGGTCGCGGCCGAACATCTCGACATAGGCCATCATGTGATGGCCCCAGGTCACAGGCTGCGCGGTCTGCAGATGGGTGAAGCCCGGCATGACCCAATCGGCCCCGGCCTCGGCCTGCGCCAGGGCGGCGCGCATCAGCGCGCCCAGCCCCTCGATGGCCGCATCGCATTGATCGCGCACCCATAGGCGGAAATCGGTGGCCACCTGATCGTTGCGCGACCGGCCCGTATGCAGCCGACCCGCGGGTTCGCCGATGATCTCTTTCAGGCGGGCCTCCACATTCATGTGGATATCCTCAAGATCGGTGCGGAAGGGGAAATCCCCTGCCTCGATCTCTGACAAGACGGTGAGCAGCCCTTCCCCGATGGCTTTCGCATCGCTATCGCTGATGATGCCCGTGGCGGCCAGCATCGCGGCATGGGCCCGGCTGCCCCGGATATCCTGGGCGTAAAGCCGCCGGTCGAAGCCGATCGAGGCGTTGATGGCCTCCATGATCGCGTCGGGTCCGGCGGCAAAGCGCCCGCCCCACATGCTGTTGGCAGAGGTCGCTGGCCGGTCTGTCATCAGAAAGTCCTTCGGAGGTCACATGCTTCGTTCTGCCCTGCTTTATACGGCCCTTGTTTTCGGTGCAAACGCAGCCTTCGCCGAACCAGACTGGCAAGCCGCACGCGAAGGCGGGCTGGACAAGCTGATCGTCGCCGACAGCCCCGTCCCGGTCAGCGATGTCACCTTCACCGACCGCGACGGCGGCGAACACAGCCTGGCCGACTGGCGCGGCAAGGTGGTGCTGCTGAACTTCTGGGCCACATGGTGCGCGCCCTGCCGAGAGGAAATGCCCGCGCTGGACGCGTTGCAGGCCGAACTGGGCGCAGAGGATTTCGAGGTTGTGACCATCGCCACCGGCCGCAACGCGGTGGATCGCATCGACGCCTTCTTCGCCGAGGTGGGTGTCGATCACCTGCCCGTGCTGCTGGACCCTCGCCAGCAGGTCGCGCGTGACATGGGGGTGATGGGCCTGCCCGTCACCGTGCTGATCGACCGCCAGGGCAACGAGGTCGCGCGCTATCTGGGCGATGCAGACTGGGCGTCGGATGCGGCGAAAGCTCTGGTCAGCCAGATGGTTGCGGCAGCGCCCTGATCCGGGCGTGACCAACCCAGCCGGCGAACTGATCGTTGACGAGGTCATCGGCCTGCAGGGGGGTCGGCGCCTGAACAAGCCGGACCTCGTCCCGGCGAGCAATCCGCTCGGGGTCGGCGCGTAAGGCAAAGCGCTTGAGCAGCGCCGTGACCCCGTTGCAATTCTTCTTGCACTCTTTGGGCATCAGAGATTTCTACGGCGCGCCCGTCATGCTGCGGCACACCCCGCTTCATGTCGTGCCAGGCGATATATAGCCGATCGCTACCGCAACAGTTGCGCCGCGTGATGATTTATTAACCCTTCTGGCAAAAAGCGCTGCGCCTTAGCGCCCGATTAGGACATGATGCGTTATCTGCAAGACGACCCATGGAACGAGGCCCGACATGACGGACATTTGCGACGACGCCGGCTCGCCGCTGGAAGGCGCGATCCGGCACCAGGATCTCATCACGATGCCCGCAGTGCAGGCTGCCGTCTCGCGCGGCAGAGGTGTGCTGGCCTTTCAGCCGATCGTCCAGTCGTGCCAGACCGACCGGGTCGCCTTTTACGAGGGGCTGATCCGCATCATGGACGAGGCCGGGCGCCTCGTCCCGCTGAAGGACTTCATGCCCCTTGCCGAAGATAACGAACTTGGCCGCCAGATCGACTGTCTGTCGCTGTCCCTGGGCCTGAATACGCTGCACGAGGATCCCGGATTGCGGCTATCCATCAACATGTCGGCGCGTTCCGTCGTGCATGAGGGCTGGCTGGACACACTGCGCAGGGGCCTTTCTGCGGATTCGACCTTGGGCGAAAGGCTGATCCTGGAAATCACCGAAAGCTCGGCCATGGCCATGCCCGAGGCCGTGCTGGATTTCATGGCCGAGGTGCAATCCCACGGGATCAGCCTTGCGCTGGACGATTTCGGGGCCGGTTATACCTCGTTCCGCTATCTGCGGGATTTCTGCTTCGACATGATCAAGATTGACGGCCAGTTCGTGCGCCAGATCGCCAGTCACCGCGACAATCAGGTGCTGACGCGCGCGCTGCAGGTCATCGGTCAGCATTTCGAGATGTTCACCGTGGCCGAACAGGTCGAGACGGCGGACGATGCCAGCTTCCTGATCGAACTGGGGATCGACTGCCTTCAGGGCTATTACTTCGGCGCCCCGACCATCGCGCCCCCATGGAAAAACCCTCCCTCCGTGGCCAGGCGATAGGACAAGGGCGATTGGAACCCGTGGCGCATGGTGCTTGACGTGGCGTTACGAAACCGCATCCTGACAGGCGAAGCTGGGCCAAATCCGGCCAGATTGCCAAGGAGCCTGCAATGACAAAAGCCGTTATCGTCGCCGCTGCCCGCACGCCCGTGGGCAGTTTCCTCGGATCGTTCGCCAACACTCCCGCCCATGAACTGGGCGCCGCGGTCCTGGCCGAGGTCGTCGCCCGCGCCGGGATTGACCCTTCCGAGGTCAGCGAGACGATCATGGGACAGGTTCTGACCGCCGCGCAAGGTCAGAACCCCGCGCGCCAAGCCCATATCAAGGCCGGCTTGCCCAAGGAAGCCTCGGCCTGGCTGATCAACCAGGTTTGCGGCTCGGGGCTGCGCGCGGTGGCGCTGGCCGCACAGCAGGTCATTCTGGGCGATGCGCGCGTCGTTCTGGCAGGCGGTCAGGAAAGCATGTCTCTGGCGCCCCATGCCGCCTATCTTCGTGCGGGACAGAAGATGGGCGACATGCAAATGATCGACACGATGATCCGCGACGGCCTGTGGGATGCCTTCAACGGCTATCACATGGGCCAGACGGCCGAAAACGTCGCCAGGCAATGGGAAATCACCCGCGAGCAGCAGGACGAATTCGCGCTGGCCTCGCAGCATAAGGCCGAGGCCGCCCAGAAAGAGGGCCGCTTCGACGACGAGATCGTGGGCTTCACCGTCAAGACCCGCAAGGGCGACATCGTGGTGGACAAGGACGAATATATCCGCCACGGGGCCACGCTGGACAACATGCAGAAACTGCGCCCCGCCTTTACCAAGGATGGCAGCGTGACGGCCGCGAATGCCTCGGGCCTGAATGACGGCGCGGCCGCCGTGATGGTCATGACCGAGAACGAGGCCGCGCGCCGGGGTCTGACGCCGCTGGCCCGCATCGCCAGCTATGCCACCGCAGGTCTGGATCCGGCCATCATGGGCACCGGCCCTATCCCGGCCAGCCGCAAGGCGTTGGAAAAGGCGGGCTGGTCAGTCGGCGAGCTGGATCTGGTCGAGGCGAACGAGGCCTTTGCAGCGCAGGCCTGCGCGGTGAACAGGGATATGGGCTGGGATCCGTCCATCGTGAATGTCAATGGCGGCGCTATCGCCATCGGCCATCCGATCGGCGCCTCGGGCTGCCGTATCCTGAACACGCTGCTCTTCGAGATGCGCCGCCGCGATGCGAAGAAGGGCCTTGCCACTCTCTGCATCGGCGGCGGCATGGGCGTCGCCATGTGCCTCGAGCGCTGATCGACCTGGCATGGCGGCCGCGAATACCGGCCGCCATGCCGAACCCAAGGCAACTTTGTCGGATGCTCCCCCGGATGCGACTTGCGGCGCGGTCCCCCGCCCCTTAGCCTGATCTTGCACTGGCCAACAGAAGGGGGGAATTATGTCTAAAGTTGCACTGGTCACTGGCGGCTCGCGCGGCATCGGCGCGGCCATCTCGAAGGCGCTCAAACAGGCGGGCTACACCGTCGCGGCCAATTACGCCGGCAATGACGACGCTGCAAAAGCCTTTACCGATGAGACCGGCATCAAGACCTACAAATGGTCCGTCGCCGATTACGACGCCTGCGCCGCCGGCATCGCGCAGGTCGAGGCCGAGCTGGGACCGATCGCGGTTCTGGTCAACAACGCCGGCATCACGCGCGATGCGATGTTCCACAAGATGACGCCGCAGCAATGGAAAGAGGTCATCGACACGAACCTTACTGGCCTGTTCAACATGACCCACCCCGTCTGGACCGGTATGCGCGAGCGCAAATTCGGCCGCATTATCAACATCAGTTCGATCAACGGGCAGAAAGGTCAGGCAGGCCAGGCCAATTACGCGGCCGCGAAATCGGGTGATCTGGGCTTTACCAAGGCGCTCGCACAAGAGGGCGCGCGCGCCGGCATCACCGTGAACGCGATCTGCCCCGGCTATATCGGAACAGAGATGGTGCGCGCCATCGACGAAAAGGTGCTGAACGAGCGCATCATCCCGCAGATCCCCGTGGGCCGACTGGGCGAGCCGGAAGAGATCGCGCGCTGCGTGTTGTTCCTGGCCTCTGACGAGGCGGGCTTCATCACCGGCTCGACGATCAGCGCGAATGGCGGACAATATTTCATCTGAACCTCACCCGATCGACAAGGCCCGCGCGATTCGCGCGGGCCTTTCGACATTCGCGGCAAAGCTTTCGCTCAGTGAGCCAGCCGCTCGATCTGTTCCTTGAGACGCAGCTTCTGCCGCTTCATCTGGGTGATTTCAAGATCGTTGCTGCCGGGGCTCTTCTGCGCCCGTTCGACAGCCTCCGACAGCATTTGATGCTTTCTGCGCAGTTCGTTGATATGGGATGAAACCGACATTCGCGTTCTCCTTCACATCTGACCGATGTGAGCAGTGCAGCACAGCTTTACGATTCTGTCACCGGTGTTTCGCGTCGATGTTACCGATTGCCATTCCGTTGCGCAGAATCGCGCTGGCCTCTGGCGTCAAGTCCTCGCCATCCGCCGTATGGGCAGGTGCGGCATGCAGGATCAGGGGCGCCAGCAGGCGCAAGGGCGCGCGCGACCCCTTGCACGCGCGCAGGATCACGCGCCCGGCCGCGCGCCCCGCGCGCGGCGCGACGGGCAGGATGACCAGCCCTCCGGCCCGCCCCGCCAGGGCCGCGATCACGCCATCCAGCCGGTCGGTGCGCTGGATCAGCGTCAGCCAGCCGCCCGGGCGCAGCCGTCGAAGAGCGGCCTCGATCCACAGGGTCAAGGGCGTGACTTCTTGACGCGCCATCGCCCGGCCGGAATCGGGCGAGGCCGTGCCTGACAGGAAATAGGGCGGGTTCATCATCACATGATCGAAGGCCCGCGCCCGCAATTCCGCAGGCGGGCGCGCCAGGTCGCCGGTCAGCACCTCAAGCGCGATACCATTCGCGGCAGCATTCGCACGGGCCAGGGCGGCATAGTCTTCCTGCTGTTCAAGCCCCGTCAGCGCCAGCCCGGGCAGCCGCCAGCCCAGGCAGAGGCTGGCCACCCCGGCCCCGCAACCCAGTTCCAGCACCGACTGCCCTGATTTTGCTGGACAAGCCGCCGCCAACATGACCGCGTCCATCCCCGAGCGATAGCCGCGCGCAGGCTGCTCGACCCTCAGGCGCCCGCCGAGGAAGCCGTCGATCCGGGTCTCAGTCATCCAGCCCCGTGTCGCGCAGGATAGCGCGGGCCATGAACAGGTCGCGGTCCGCCACCATGACCCTGCGCGGCAGAATCCCGATCGAGCCTTCCAGCGTGCTCATGTGCTGATCCATCTCGAAGCAGCGGATGCCTTCGGACTCCAGAAGGCTGACGGCGGCGGAAATGCGGACCGGATCGGTGCTGCGGAAAAGCTCTTTCATGGCGCGAAAGCTAAGCTGCGGTTGCGTCTTTGTCGATGGCGTGGCAATGCGAAACCGCAGAAACGGGGACTCGCCATGACCGTGCAGGAGAATGTCCGCAAACCGCTGGATCGTCTGGCCGAGGCCCTCGCCGACGAAATGGATGCCGTTGACGCCCTGATCCGAGAGCGGATGACCAGTCAGCACGCGCCGCGCATCCCCGAGGTCACCGCGCATCTGATCGGCGCCGGGGGCAAGCGGTTGCGGCCGATGCTGACCTTGGCCTCGGCGCGGCTGATGGGCTATGACGGCCCTTGGCACGTGCATCTGGCCGCGACGGTCGAGTTCATCCATACGGCGACCCTGCTGCATGACGATGTGGTGGATGAAAGCCGCCAGCGGCGCGGGCGACCGACCGCGAATCTGCTGTGGGACAACAAGTCCAGCGTTCTTGTCGGCGATTATCTCTTTGCGCGCAGCTTTCAGCTGATGGTCGAGCCGGGCAACCTGCGCACGCTTGAGATCCTGGCCAATGCCAGCGCCACCATCGCCGAAGGCGAAGTGCTGCAACTGACAGCGGCACAGGATCTGGCGACGGATGAAAGCGTCTATCTTCAGGTGGTTCGCGGCAAGACGGCCGCGCTTTTCTCGGCCGCGACCGAGGTGGGCGGCGTCATCGCCGGCGGCAGCGCGGATCAGGTCCGGGCGCTTTTCGATTATGGCGACGCGCTTGGCATCGCCTTCCAGATCGTCGATGACCTGCTGGATTACGGCGGCGCGACGGATACGATCGGCAAGAATGTCGGCGACGATTTCCGCGAACGCAAGCTGACCTTGCCGGTCATCAAGGCGGTCGCCAGGGCCACCCCCGAGGAACGCGCCTTCTGGTCGCGCACCATCGAGGCGGGCGACCAGCGCGAGGGCGATCTGGACCACGCACTGAGCC
The DNA here is from genome assembly GCF_019431455.1 of Paracoccus bogoriensis. Taxonomy (GTDB): domain Bacteria; phylum Pseudomonadota; class Alphaproteobacteria; order Rhodobacterales; family Rhodobacteraceae; genus Paracoccus; species Paracoccus bogoriensis. The sequence goes on along the minus strand of NZ_JAHYSR010000003.1, from coordinate 84,270 downwards.
TGTTGGCGCGCCACGGCGCGATGGAGGCGGCCCGGCGCGATGCGCTGGGTCACGCCGCCCGCGCACGCGCCGCGCTGACCACGCTGCCCGATCATCCGATCCGCGAGATGCTGTCCGATCTGGCGCAATTCGTCGTCAGCCGCGTCGCCTGACAACGTTCGCACGACCTGTTCACAGGCGGTGCACCCTGCGGGCTCTGATGTTGGACGGGCTCCCGGACGCTCTTGACCAAAGGCGCAAGGCGGAAAGGGCGAGCCGCTTGCGCGACCCGCCCCCTCTCCGGGAAGAGACCGGTGATGGACTATTTGGCCTGGACGAAATCGGGATAGGCCTCCATCCCCATCTCGCTGATGTCGAGGCCGCTGATCTGGGCTTCCTGGCTTGCGCGGATGCCCATGGTCGCCTTCAAAATCAGCCAGACCGCCAGGCTGGCCAGGAAGACAAAGGCGCCAATGGCGACCACGCCGACCAGCTGCGTGATGTAGCTGGCATCCGAATTGGTGGCCGGGACGATCAGCGTGCCCCAGATGCCCGCGATCAGGTGAACCGGGATGGCGCCAACCACATCGTCGATCCTGAGCTTGTCCAGCATCGGAACCGCAAGGACCACGATCACGCCGCCCACCGCGCCGATCAGCACGGCCGCCGGGATCGAGGGCGTCAGCGGCTCGGCCGTGATCGAGACGAGGCCCGCCAGCGCGCCGTTCAGCACCATGGTCAGATCCACCTTGCCATACATGGCTTGCATCAGCAGCATTGCGGCGACGGCACCGGCGGCGGCGGCCAGGTTGGTGTTCACGAAGATGCGGCTGACATCGGCCACGTCGTCGATCGTGCCCATGGCCAGTTGCGAGGCGCCGTTGAAGCCGAACCAGCCCATCCACAGGATGAACGTGCCAAGCGTGGCCAGCGCCAGGTTGCTGCCCGGCATCGGCTGCATCCGGCCATCGGGGCGATACTTGCCATGGCGCGCGCCCAGCACGATGGCGCCTGCCAGCGCCGCGAAGCCGCCCGCCGCATGGACCAGGGTCGAGCCGGCGAAGTCGGAAAAGCCCATGTCATACAGCCAGCCCTCGCCCCATTGCCAGCTTGCCTCGATCGGGTAGATCAGGCCAGTCAGGATAACGGTGAAAATCAGGAAGGGCCACAGGCGCACGCGCTCGGCCAGCGTGCCCGAGACGATGGACGCGGTGGTGGCGCAGAACATCAACTGAAAGAAGAAGTCCGAGCCGACCGAAAAGCCGTTGTCCAGATCGGCCGCGGCCACCGGATCAAGACTGGCAGGGCTGAACAGCTCGCCGATCCAGCCCGCGATGGTCCAGTCGCCCGGATACATGAGATTGTAGCCGATGATCCAATACATCAGGGACGCGATCGAAAAGAGCGCGATGTTCTTGGTCAGCTGCGTCGTCACGTTCTTCGAGCGGACCAGCCCGGCCTCGAGCATGGCAAAGCCCGCCGCCATCCAGAACACCAGGATGCCGCCGATCAGAAACAGCAGCGTGTCGAAGATATAAGCCACCTCTGCCGTGACGGCCTCGGCCGCGGCGGCTGCAGTTTCGAGATCGGCTGGCAGGGCGTCCTGCGCGGTCGCGTGCAACGCGAAAAGCGCTGTGGCCGCGACCAGTCCGGGAATCATCTGTTTCATCAGTCGTCACCTGTCTTCTGGACCTGCGGCCCGTGAAATCGACCGCCATCGCTGCTTTCATCCGCAATCGCCCCGGCTTTGCACAAGCGACGGGCGGGATGCTGCCGCGCAGAAACATGAGCTGGCGCGGAAACGGGCGAAACCGGGGCTGTATGCCTGTTCTCAAGGCAAATCACGGATTGGTCAGTGCAATTCCATCGCAGCGAATCTTCCTGTATACTGCGCGGCATTCGGGCCGGAAAACACGGCCGGGCAGGAAAGCAGGCATGACAAAACCCACCGGCACCCCCAAAGGCACGGGCAGGCGCCCCGTCGCCGAAAAGCGATCCTTTTCCGACGAGACGCCCGAAAAACCCCGCAAGGTTCGGCGCCACAACCCGCGCGCCCCGCGCCGGGGCGGCATCCTGGGCTGGTTCGCGGCGCTGGTCGTGCTGGTCTGGCGGATCATCTGGGGATCGCTGTGGCGGCTGGCCATGGTGGTCGGTCTGATCATCGGATCGGCCACGGCCTATTTCTACGCCACCTTGCCCGAGGCCGAGGATCTGTTCGACGGGCGCGCGCGCGGCTCGGTGACGATGCTGGACCGCGACGGCCGCGTCTTCGCCTGGCGCGGCGAGACCTACGGCGCCGTGACCGCCGACCAGATCGCCCCCGTCCTGAAAGAGGCCGTGATTGCCACCGAGGACCGTCGCTTCTACAGCCATCTGGGCATCAGTCCGCGCGGCATCGCCAGCGCCATCCGCATCAACCTGGCTGCAGGCCGCGGCCCGCTTGAAGGTCACGGCGGCTCGACCATCACGCAGCAGGTCGCCAAGCTGCTCTGCCTGGGCGAGACCTTCGATCCGACCCGCTTTGCCAACGAGGCCGAGTTCGAGGCCGATTGCCGCAGCGGCGGGGTGTGGCGCAAGATCAAGGAAGTCCCCTATGCCTTCGCGATGGAGGCAAAGTATTCCAAGGAGGACATCCTCAACATCTACATGAACCGGTCCTATCTGGGCGCCGGTGCGCGCGGCTTCGAGGCCGCCAGCCAGCGCTACTTCAACAAGCCTGCAAGCCAGGTGAACGCGGCCGAGGCCGCGATGCTGGCGGGTCTGCTGCGCGCGCCCAGCTATTACGCCCCGACCGCAAACCTGGCGCGTAGCCAGGCGCGGGCCAGCGTGATCCTGGGCCTGATGCAGGAAGAGGGCTATCTGACCGCCGAGGAAGTCGCCCATTACCGCGCCAATCCGGCGACGCTGTCGCAGGCCGCCTCGGCGCGCGCAGGCGGCGCCTTTGCGGATTGGGTGATGGAATCGGGCCCCGGCTTCCTGACCAGCGAGACGACCGAGGACGTGACCATCACCACAACCTTCGACCAGCGCATCCAGCGCGCGGCCGAACGGGCGATGCAGCGCGTCTTCGACGAGAAGGTGCGTGACGACTCGGGGGCGCAAGCGGCGGTGGTCGTCATGTCGGCAGACGGCGCGGTGCGCGCCATGATCGGCGGGCGCGACACGCGCAGCCATGGCACGTTCAACCGCGCCACTCAGGCCAAGCGGCAGACCGGATCCAGCTTCAAGCCCTTTGTCTATGCCGCCGCGCTGGAGGTGGGCTATTCGCCCAACGATACGGTGCAGGACGCACCGCTGACGATCCGCCTTCCCGGCGGGCGTAGCTGGTCTCCGCAGAACTACAGCCGCAACTTCCGCGGCACGGTGACACTGACGCAGTCGCTGGCGCAGTCTCTGAACACCTCGACCATCCGCCTGCAAGAGGCCGTGGGCCGCGACCGCGTGCGCCAGATCGCCCATGATTTCGGCATTGTCAGCAACCTGACCACCAGCCCTTCGCTGGGGCTGGGCGCGTCCGAAGCGACGCTGCTGGAGCTGACCGGCGCCTATGCAGGCATCCGCAACGGCGGCACCTCGGTCGCGCCCTATGGTGTGGTCAGCCTGACCATGCGCGGCGATGACCGCCCGCTGATGGGCCAGACCGGCGGCTATGGGCAGCGCGTCATCAGCCAGCGTGCGGCGGGGCAGCTGATCTACATGATGCAGCAGGTGATCAGCTCGGGAACCGGCACGCGCGCCAAGCTGGGCTCTCGCCCGGTGGCGGGCAAGACCGGCACGACCAGCAGCTATCGCGATGCCTGGTTCGTCGGCTTCACCGAGCAATATGTCACCGGCGTCTGGATGGGCTATGACGACAACACGCCCCTGCAAGGTGTGACCGGCGGTGGCTTGCCCGCCGAGATCTGGCAGGCGGTCATGGCCGAGATCCACGAGGGGCTGCCGGAACTGCCCGTCTCGACCGTCTCGCCCGATGGTAGCGGAATCGTGCTGTCGCAGAGCGAAACGGCCGGCCGCGTGGTGACCTATGGGTCAGCCGACGACCCGCTGGCCGCCGCCCTGGCCGACGTGATGAACACGATCGAGGCCCAGCGCACGGGCCAGGCCCCGCGCGAAATCGTCGCCCCGACCGAGATCACTGGCGCCGCGCCGCAGACGCCCGGATCGACCAGCGCCGCCGATTCCGAGGATGCGTTGACCCGTGCGTTGCAGGACATCATCGGCAGCAACTAGATGCGCTGTCCGGTCGAAACGGTGCCGATGACCAGAGGGATACCGATGAAGGCCCTGTCGATCCTTGCCCTTCCCGTGCTTGCCTTGACCGCCTGCGCGGCGGCGGGGCCGGACATGCCGAACCCGGCCAGCCGCTTCTGCCAGGATCTGGGCGGGCAGAGCCAGATCCGCGCCACGGCCCAGGGCCAGCAGGGCTTCTGCCTGATGCCGGACGGGCGGCTGATCGACGAGTGGGATCTGTGGCGCAGCCGCAATCCGCGCTGAACCAGAAGCCCCGCTCCGACGATGTCGGGCGGGGCCTTGCGCGGTAGTCGATCATCCATTCTCTTCGCTGGCTCGGAACGCCGTCAGGCCTTGACCAGTGCCGCGCATGACAGGTGAACCGCAACGCCATCCACCGGTTCCGCGGCTGCGATCACAAACAATCGAACGGGTCAGCCCGCCTGACGCAACTCTGCCGCCAGACCGGCCACGCTGCCACGCTGCCGCGCCAGAAGTGCGGCAATCTCGGCCCGCTCGGAGGAAAGCAGGTTCACGCCCTCGATGATGATGTTGAAGAAGCGGATCTGACCCGACCGGTCCGAGACATGCCATTCGACCTCCATCGGGGCGCGGCCACGAAGATGGGCCACCGAGGTCACCGCGACGAAGCTTTTCAGCGGGCGTGCGCCCGTCACCTCGACCCGAGAGCCGATGAATTCGCGGAACCGTCGCCCGTATTTGCGCCCGATATAGCCCTGAAAGGCCTGACGATAGGCGGCGAATTCGGCGGGTGGGGTCTGACGCGCGGCCGGCCCGAGGGCTGATCGCGCCATCACGTCCACATCGGCATAGCGCGACAGGATATCCTCGAAGCGCGCAAACATGCGCTCGGCCGGCTCACCGGCATTGATGACGCGATAGACTTCATCCACGGCGCGCTGGATATGGGCGCGGGCAGCCTCCACATTCTGGGCATGGGCCGAGAAGGGCATCATCGCCAGAAGCCCCGCCCCTGCCATCAGGCCCAGAAAGCCGCGACGCTCAATCCTCGTATGGGTCGATGACATCGTCATAGGGGTCGAAATCGTCACGGTCCTCTCCCAGTTCATGGCGGCGGTTCATCAGCCAGATCAGCCGCACTTGCGCATAGCTATCCGCACTGCCCTGCAAAACACCATCCACGCTATCGCCAAAGCGCGCCCGTTCACCGGCTTTTGACGCGACGCGCAGGCCAAAAGCCGCCCGGCGGTCGCGCCCCGACAGGACGTTGTTCACCGGATCAAAGACCAGATCGACCACCCTCCCCGTCGCATCCCGCGCGGTCGAGGGCCCGATCAGCGGCAATTCCAGATAGGCGCCCTCGGGGACGCCCCAGGCCGCGAGGGTGGCGCCGAAATCGGTGTCGCGCTCGGTCAGGCCGAAATTATCGCCCGCCGGATCGAAGAGACCCGCCAGACCGACCGTGCTGTTCACTGCAAAACGCGCCAGATTGCGGCCCGCATCGCCGGGGCGGCCCTGAAGCAGGCCGTTGACGGCCTTGCCCGGCAGCGACAGGTTGCGGCCCGCGTTGACCACCATCTGCATCGGCCCGATCGGGTCCGAGGGGTCTCGGGGCCGGGCCTCGCCACTGCCCCGCAGGCGATTCGCGACGGGCGCGATCAGGGTGGCATCGACCCCCTTGTTGAAGGCATGGATGCGGCGGTTGGTGCCCTCGTGGGGGTCGTTGATGAGAATGCCGTCCTGCATCTGCGGCGCGCTGGCGCAACCGGCCAGCGCCAAGGCCAGAAAAATCGGCCCGAGGCGGGCCGCAGGCAAGGAAATCTTCATCTTCTACCGCGATGGTTTGGCTGATGGGGTGGCTGGGACGGTGATAGGACTGCCGCCGGGGCCGGGCAAGCCCCGTCTGCGGGCCATGGCCCGGCTGGGCGGAAACCGGCGCGAAAGGGTGTTGTCAGCGATGTCGTTCGAGGCGGGTTTTCCGCGCGGCGCCGAGGAATTGCGCAGGGCGCGTGCGACGGGGCCGGGGCTTCTTCTCGTCATCGGGCTGTTTTCGGCGTCTGTGAACCTGCTGATGCTGACGGGACCGGTCTTCATGCTTCAGGTCTATGACCGGGTGTTGGCCTCACGCTCGGTCGAAACGCTGGCGGCGCTGTTTCTGCTGGTGGTGTTTCTCTATCTGCTGATGGGTGTGCTGGACTGGTCTCGCAACCGGGTGATGACCCGCGTCGCCGCGCGCTTCCAGCAACGGATCGAGGGGCGGGTCTTTGCCGCCGCCCTGCGCGAGAGCGCGCTGCAGCGCGGGTCCGAGGCCGCAACCGGCGGGCTGCGCGATCTTGATGCGGTGAACCGTTTTCTGGCCTCGCCCGTGCTGATGGCATTGTTCGACCTGCCCTGGGCGCCTCTGTTTCTGACGGTGATCTTCCTGTTTCACCCGCTTCTGGGCGCGGTGGCGCTGGTCGGCGGCCTGGTGCTGGTGCTGGCGATGGTGGTAACGCGGCGCTTGACGTGCGCGCCATTGCAGAATGCCGCTCTGTCAGCAGCGCAGGCGCAACGTATGGCCGATCTGTTCCGCGACCAGGGCGAGGCCGTGGGCGCGCTTGGAATGCATGGCAACACGTATCGGCGTTGGCAGGCCCTGCGCGATCAGGCACAGCGTCATGCTGTGGCGGGCACGGATCGCGGTTCCGGCATGGCGGTCTTTTCGCGCGGTTTCAGGCTGTTTCTGCAAAGCGCGCTGCTGGCGGCGGGGGCCTGGCTGGTCCTGCGCAACGAATTGACGCCGGGCGCGATGATCGCCAGCTCGATCATGATGGGCCGGGCGCTGGCGCCGATCGACCAGGTGGTCGGCGGCTGGCCCTCGGTGCAAGCGGCGCAGGACGGCTGGGCGCGGCTGGCGGGGCTACTGGGGCGCAACCCGCCCGAGACGCCGCGCACCCCCCTGCCCCGGCCCGAGGCGCGGCTTGAGGTGCGCAACCTGACTGTCGCGCCCCCGGGCGAGGCGGTGCCAGTCCTGCGAGGCCTGTCGCTGTCCATCGGGCCAGGACAGGCGCTTGGCGTCATCGGCGCGTCCGGCGCGGGCAAATCGACCCTGGCCCGCGCCCTGATCGGGGCCTGGGCGCCGGCCTCGGGACAGGTGCGCCTTGGAGGCGCGACACTGGACCAATACGCACCCGACATGCTGGGCGCGCTGATCGGATATCTGCCCCAGCAAGTGACGCTGTTCGACGGCACCATCGCCGAGAACATCGCCCGGCTGGATCCCCATCCCGATGCCGACCGCGTGGTCCGCGCGGCGCAGGCAGCGGATGCGCACCAGATGATCCTGGACCTGCCGCAGGGCTATGACACGCGGATCAGTCAGACGGGCGGGCGGCTCTCGGGCGGACAGATTCAGCGAATCGGGCTGGCGCGGGCGCTTTACCCCGACCCGGTGATGCTGGTTCTGGACGAGCCGAACGCCAATCTGGACAATCACGGATCAGAGGCGCTGAACCGCGCGATCCGGCGGATCAAGGCGCAGGGCGGCGCGGTGGTGATCATGGCGCATCGCCCGGCCGCGATCAACGAATGCGAATTGCTTCTGGTGCTGGAACGGGGCTGGCCACGTGCCTTCGGGCCACGCGATCGCGTGCTGCAGGAGATGGTCGAGAACTCGGCCCAGATCCGGCGCGCACAAGCGGCCGGTCGGCAGGGAGGCGTGACATGAGCGAGGGCAGAGAACAGGACTGGCCCGTCCGCGCACCGATTCTGGTCGGGCTTCTGGCGCTTGCGGTGCTGGTGGCGGGGCTTGTGCTCTGGGGCACCGGCGCGCGGATCAGCGGCGCGGTCGTCGCCGGCGGCCAGGTCGAGGTTCAGCAGCAGCGTCAGATCGTCCAGCACCCCGATGGCGGGGTCGTCGCGCGCATCGCGGTGTCCGAGGGGATGACAGTCGCGGCGGGCGATCTGCTGATCGCGCTGGACGGGACGCTGCTGCAATCCGAACTGGCCATCGTCGAGGGACAATATTTCGAGATCCTCGCCCGCCGCGGCCGGCTGGAGGCCGAACGTGACGAGGCCGAGGCCCCGGATTTCCCCGACGAACTGATCCAGGGCGCGCAGGCGCAGCCCGCACTGGCAAGCCTGATCGAGGGGCAGATGCGCCTCTTTCGGTCGCGCCGCGAGACGCTGCGCCAGTCGCTTGGGCAATTGGCGGCCCAATCCGAACAGATCGGCTCGGAAATTGCGGGGATCGACGCGCAGATGCAGGCACTATCCGCGCAAGGCGCGCTGATCGCGCAGGAATTGCGCGACCAGCGCAACCTGCTGGATCGCGGCCTCGCACAGGCCTCGCGCGTTCTGGCGCTGGAGCGTGAAGCCGCGCGGCTTGAGGGAGAGCTTGGCGCATTGCAGGCCCAACGCGCGGCGGCGCAGATCCGGCGCACGGAAATCGGCATCCAGCGCCTGCGTCTTGGCGCGGCCCGGCGCGAGCAGGCCGAGACTGAACTGCGCGACCTGGGCTATCGCGAGCTGGAACTGGCGGAACGGAGGCGGGCGCTGGCCGAACGCATCGCCCGACTGGAGATCCGCGCGCCGGTCGCGGGGGTCGTCCACAACATGCAGGTGACGACGCCGCGTTCGGTCGTGCGCGGGGCCGAGACGCTTCTGTATCTGGTGCCGCAGGACCGACCCCTGCAGATCGGCGCGCGGATTGCGACAAACAATGTGGACGAATTGCAGATCGGGCAGGCGGTCTCGCTGCGCTTCTCGTCCCTTTCGGCACGCATCACCCCCGAGATCACGGGCCGGCTGGAGCGCGTCTCGGCGGATGCGTTGACCGACCCTGCGACCGGGGCGCCCTATTACCGCGTCGAAATCGCCATTCCCCCCGACGCACTGGCGCTGCTGGAGGGGGTGGTCCTGCTGCCGGGAATGCCGGTGGAAATCTATATCCGCACATCGGAACGCAGCCCCTTGGCCTATCTGATGAAACCTCTGACCGTCTATTTCAACCGCGCCTTCCGCGAGGGGTGAGCGGTTGCGACCGCCCCCTTGATCGGTCAGACTTCCTTTGGAAAAGAGGAGGACCCCCGATGCTGCGTATCCTGTCCCGGCCGGCGACCCGCCTGATGGAGCGGTGGCTGCCTGACGCGTTCATTTTCGTGATCATCCTGACATTGATCGCCGCTTTCGCCGCGATGTTCGGTCAGGGCACAAGTCCGGTTCAACTCATCGAATTCTGGGGCAACGGTTTCTGGGCGCTTCTGTCCTTTTCGATGCAGATGTTGCTGGTCCTGGTCACGGGCTTCATTCTTGCCTCATCCCCGCCGGTGCGGCGGCTTCTGGGCAAGCTGGTTGGGCTGACCGACAGCCGCGGCGGAGCGATTCTTCTGGTCAGCATGGTGTCCCTGGCGGCCAGCTGGATCAACTGGGGCTTCGGCCTGGTCGTCGGAGCAATCTTCGCCAAGGAGCTTGCGCGCAAGATCCGCGTCGATTACCGGCTTCTGGTCGCCGCGGCCTATTCGGGCTTTGTGATCTGGCATGGCGGGCTGTCGGGGTCGATCCCGCTGACCATCGCGACGCCGGGCCACTTCTCCGAAGCGCAGATCGGCGTGATCCCGACCTCCGCGACCCTGTTTTCAAGCTGGAACCTGGCGATCCTGCTCGCGGTCGTGATCGCGGTTCCGCTGGTCAACCGGATGATGCTGCCCCTGAAGGAAGAAGAGGTTCTGGTCGATCCCGAACTGCTGCGCGAGCCGGTCCCCGCGCCAGTCTCCGCGCGCCCAAGCCCTGCGGACTGGCTGGAAACCAGCCCGCTTCTGATGGTGCTGATCGGCCTGCCGGGTCTGGCCTGGCTGGCGCTGTACTTCCTGGGCGGCGGGGCGCTGAACCTGAACGTCGTCAACTTCCTGTTCCTGTTTCTGGGCATCCTGTTCCATGGCAGCCCGCGCAGCCTGCTGACGGCCCTGGACGAGGGAGTGCGCGGCGGCGCAGGGATCGTGATCCAGTTTCCCTTCTACGCGGGGATCATGGCGATCATGACCGATAGCGGCCTGGCGGCCAGCCTGTCAGGCTGGTTCGTATCGATCTCGACCGCCGAGACGCTGCCCTTCTGGTCCTTTATCAGCGCGGGCATCGTCAACCTGTTCGTGCCCTCGGGCGGGGGGCAATGGGCGGTTCAGGCCCCCGTCATGCTGCCCGCGGCCGAGGCCCTGGGTGCGGATGTGGCCAAGGTCGTGATGGGGGTTGCCTGGGGCGATGCCTGGACGAACCTGCTGCAACCCTTCTGGGCCCTGCCCATGCTGGGCATTGCCGGGCTGAAGCCGCGTGACATCATGGGATTTTGCGTGGTTCACCTGTTGGTGGTCGGCATGATCGTCGGCGGGATCCTCTGGATCATCTGACCCGGCACAAGGCTGGTCCCGGGTCTTGACACCACCATCACGATGTCATGATCCCGGCTCAGTCGCGCTTGCGCCGACGCTTCGAGGCGCGCTTGATCTCGGCCAGGCGCGCCTTGGTCGAGACGCGGCCCGGGCTGCGACCCCGGCGGCCCTTGTTCGGACCGCGCGGCAAGGGCTGGCCGTCAAGCTCCAGCAATTCCAGCGTCAGCCCGCCGGTCATCGGCACCGCCTCGGCCAGGCGCACGGTCACGCGCTGCCCGATGCCGATTTCCAGCCCCGTATCGCTGCCCAGCAGCGTCTGGCTGGCGGGATCGTAGTGGAAATATTCCTGCCCGATCGACCGGATCGGCAGCAGCCCGTCCGCGCCGCTTTCGTCCAGCCGCACGAAGGCGCCGAACTTCTGCACGCCGTTGATCCGGCCTGTCATTTCGGACCCGACGCGTTCCGACAGGTAAGCCGCCAGATAACGGTCGGTCGTGTCGCGTTCGGCGGCCATGCTGCGGCGCTCGGTCTCGCTGATATGTTTGGCGGTCTCGGGCAGGCGCTCGATCTGGGCCTCGTCCAGTCCGTCCTTGCCCCAGCCATGGGCCGAGATCAGCGCGCGATGCACGACCAGATCGGCATAGCGCCGGATGGGCGAGGTGAAATGCGCGTAGCTTTTCAGCGCCAGCCCGAAATGGCCGAAATTCTCGGGGTGGTAATAGGCCTGCGTCATGGAACGCAGGGTGGTGATGTTGATGAGTTCGTCGAAATCGCTGCCCTCGGCCTGAGCCAGCAGGCGGTTCAGGTGGCTGGTCATCAGAACCTGACCCTTGGCCAGCGTGAAGCCCGAGGCCTGCGCCACATCGCGCAAGGCGTCGATCTTGTCCAGGCTGGGTTCTTCGTGGACGCGGAACAGAAGCGGCTGGCGGCGCCGGGTCAGCTCCTCGGAGGCCGCGACATTGGCCAGAACCATGAATTCCTCGATCAGCTTGTGGGCGTCGAGGCGTTCGCGGAAGTTGACCGATTGCACGCGGCCATCCGGGCTCAGTTCGATCCGGCGTTCGGGCAGGTCCAGATCCAGCGGCTGCCGCCGGGCACGGGCCTTGTGCAGCAAACCGTAAGCGTGCCAGAGCGGGCGGATCACGCTGTCCATCAGCGGCGCGGTCTGGTCATCGGGATTGCCGTCGGCGGCGGCCTGGGCCTGTTCATAGGCAAGGCTGGCGCGGCTGAGCATGATGCCGCGATGAAAGCTATGGCTGACCTTGTTTCCCTGAGCATCCAGCCGCATCCGCACGGCGATCACCGCACGGTCCACACCTTCATGCAGCGAACAGAGATCGGCTGACAGGGCTTCGGGCAGCATCGGCACGACGCGGTCGGGGAAATAGGTCGAATTGCCGCGCTTCCATGCCTCGCGGTCCAGCGCGCTGTTGGGGCGGACGTAATGGGCGACATCCGCGATGGCGACCCAGATCGTCGCGCCGCCGTCCTCCTCGATCCGGGCGGCAACGGCATCGTCATGGTCGCGCGCATCCAAGGGGTCGATGGTGACAAGCGGCAGATCGCGCAGATCCTCGCGTCCCTGGATGGGGGCGGGGGTGGCCGCCTCGGCCTCTTTCAGGACGGTCTCGGGGAATTCGTCGGGGATGCCGTGCTGGTGAATCGCGATGAGGCTGACCGCGCGCGGGGCCGAGGCATCGCCCAGCCGTTCGATGATCCGCGCCAGCGGCAGACCCAGACGCGCGCGGGGACCGATCTGTTCGGCCTGGACCAGTTCGCCATCCTCGGCGCCAAGCGTCGCATCCTCGCGCACCCGCCATTCGCGGTCCTGGCCCTTGTCGATGGGCAGGATGCGCCCGCCCTGGCTTTCGCGGCGGAAGATGCCCGTGATGCGGTTCGCGCTGGCGGTGATGCGGCGGATCAGCCGGGCCTCGTAGCGGTGATCCTCGGCCTGGACGGCGATCAGGCGGGCCAGAAAGCGGTCCCCCCGGCCCAGTGCAGGATCGGTCCGGCGCGGCAGGTAGAGGATGCGCGGAAGCGCGCCCTCGCCCCGCCATTCCAGCGGCCGCGCGAAGAGATCGCCCGACCCGTCAGGGGCCAGAAGTTCCAGCACCGTGACCGGAGGCAGCGCCTCGGCGTCCAGATAATGGCGGCGGCGGCGTTCCAGCGCGCCTTCGGCCTCCATCTCTTTCAGCAGGCGCTTCAGTTCGATCCGCGCCGCGCCCTTGATGCCGAAGGCCTTGGCGATGTCGCGCTTGGAATTGGCCTCGGGGTTGTCGGCCACCCATTCGAGGATCTGGGCCTTGCTGGGGATCTGGGTCATCGTCCTGCTTTCGGGTGGCTGTCAGAGGTCGCGGCTCATGTCACGATGCGGGATGCCCGCGTCGTCGTAAACCGGGCCATGCGCGACGAAGCCGAGTTTCTCGTAAAAGCCGATGGCGTGGGTCTGCGAAGACAGGGTCGCGCGGGTAATGCCGGGCCGCGCCCGCAGCGCGTCCAGCGCGGCCCGCATCAGCGCCGCACCAAGGCCGCGCCCGCGTGCCTGCGCCAGAACCGCGACGCGGCCGATCTTGCCCGTGTCGCCCTTGAGGATCAGCCGCGCGGTGCCAAGGGGCTGGCCGTCCTCATGCGCCAGAAGGTGGATGGCCTGATCGTCCAGATCGTCCATCTCGTCGGCTTCGGGGACGTTCTGTTCCTCGATGAAGACGCGGCGGCGCAGGGCGTGGCAGGCCGCCAGATCGGTGGTTTCCTCGATGATCATGCGAAATACCGTTCCAGGATGCGCTGATAGATGGCCTTCAGTTGGTGGATCTGTTCGACCGGCACGCGTTCGTCGATCTGGTGCATGTGATGGCCGACAAGGCCGAATTCCACGACCGGGCAGTGATCCTTGACGAAACGCGCATCCGAGGTGCCGCCCGAGGTGGACAGGACCGGCTGCCGCCCGGTTTCCGCCGCCACGACATCGCGGACCAGATCGACGAAGGGGCCGGGCGCGGTCAGGAAGGCCTCGCCCGAAATCTGGGCCTCGACGGTCAGCGTGACGCCGGTATCCGCGCTGATCCGGGCGGCGTGGTCGCGCAGGCGTTCGGTCAGCGAGGCGCCGGTATGCAGGTCGTTGAAGCGGATGTTCACCACCGCCCGCGCCATCTCCGGGATCACGTTCGAGGCCGGGTTGCCGCAGTCGATGGTGGTGATCTGCAGGCCCGAGGGGTCGAAATGCGCGGTCCCCTGATCCAGCGGCGCGGCGGTCAGGTCGGCCAGCATCCGAGTCAGCGCGTGCAGCGGGTTCCTGGCCTGATGCGGATAGGCGGCATGGCCCTGCACGCCGCGCGCCGCGATGGTGAAGGTGGCCGAGCCCCGGCGGCCGATCTTCATCATCTCGCCCATCCGCTCGGGATTGGTCGGCTCGCCCACGATGCAGACATCCATGCGTTCGCCCGCCTTCTCCATCCAGTCGAGGATGGCGATGGTGCCGTCGCGGCCGGGGCCTTCCTCGTCCCCGGTGATGGTCAGGATGACGGCGCCGTCGGGGGGCGTCTGGCGGGTGAAGTCGATGGCAGCGGCGACGAAGGCCGCGACGCCCGATTTCATGTCGGTCGCGCCGCGCCCCCAGATCAGGCCGTCCTGGACATGGCCGGAAAAGGGCGGATGCGTCCAGGATGCCGGATCGCCGGTCGGGACGACATCGGTATGACCGTTGAAGCCGAAGGTCCGCGCCCCCTTGGCGCCCCACCGCGCGAACAGGTTCGGCGTGCCGTTCCGGTCGATGCGACGGGTTTCGAACCCGGCCTGGCGCAGAAGCGTCTCCAGCAGGGTCAGCGCGCCGCCTTCCTCGGGGGTGACCGAGGGGCAGCGGATCAGGCGGGCGGTCAGGTCAGCGGGGTCGGTCATGCGAAAGGTCCGGTTTCAAGGGCGCGACGGATCAGGTTCAGCCCGGTCAGGATGAGAAGAATCAGCGTCCAGCGGCGAAACTGCGCCACATCCAGCCGGTCCTGCAAGGCAAAGCCCGCCTTCATGCCGGCAATGGCGGGCAGGCAGAGCAGCGCGGACAGGGGCAGCGTCGCCGGGTTCAGCACGCCCGAGACCAGATGCGCCCCGGTCAGCACCACCGCGCCGATCAGAAAGACGACGCCCTGCACGCGCACCTGTTCGCGTTTGTCGGTGCCGATGGACAGCAGATAGACGATCAGCGGCGGCCCCCAGATCCCGGAAATGCCGCCGTAAAGCCCGCCGATGATGCCCGAGACCGCCTCGGCTCGTTTCCGGTGGCGCAGGTTCAGGACCAGCGGCCGGCCCGACAATTGCCAGATCGCAAAAGCGGTGATCGGCACGCCCAGAAGCCCATACATCACCCATTGCGGGATCGCGGTCGCAAAGCCCGCCGAGACGCAGATGAACAGCGCCACCATCGCGATATGCAGCCGGAACTTGCGGATCGAGCCGATGGCGGCCTGGCGACCGTCGCGAAAGCTCTGCTGCACGTTGGTGATCAGCGTGGGCAGGATCATCGCGGCCAGCGCGACCATGGCGGGCATGATCGAGCCGAAGGCCGAAATCATGATCATCGGCATGGCAAAGCCCAACGCGCCCTTGACGAAGCCCGCGAAGGCAGTGACCCCGATGGCCGCCAGGATTTGCCACAGCTCCAGTCCGAACATGCCGCGGACGCTACAGGCCGCGTCGGGAAAGGGAAAGGCCACGAATCGCGCAAGGCAGGCCGGGGCTGACGAAAAGATGATCCATGCCAAGGGTTTGCCTCTCTGCCTGTGGGAATTGGGCAACGCCGCGCGGCAGCGATGCCACAGGCGGCGTCGGAAAAATCCAGCAGCCATCGCGCGTTCCGACGCGGCGCGCCTGCCTGCGGCGTCCCTGCGCGCCGCCGCCGCGTCATGGCCCTGTGCAAGAGACTGGCGCGGCGGGGAAAAGATGGCTAATCCGGTCCGGTATTTCCCGCTGTCAAGGAGTAAAAGATGCCCAGCCTCCGCCTTGCCGCCCCGATCCTGGCCGCGATGACGCTTGCCGCCTGCAACACCCAACCCGCAGGTGATCCGATGGGCGGCCTGCCCGCCAATGATTACGTGCTGGTCGGGATCGGCAACGGCACCGTGCCGCTGCGCAACATCACCCTGACGCTGCGCCCCGAAGGCGTGTCGGGCCGCACCCCCTGCAACGGCTATGCCGCGCGCAACACCGTGCCGCTGCCCGCCGTCGCCTTCGAGCCGATCCAGACGACCGGTATCACGAACTGCAGGGACGCCGCGATCGAGCAGCGTTACCTGAACGCCCTGCAACAGGCCAACGAGATGGAATATTTCGGCGGCGTGCTGCGGATCAAGGGGCCGACCTGGCTGATCTTTGAAAGCGGCCGTCCCGCCGACATGGCAACCGACGCCCTGTCGCAGGCGCGCGGCAACCAGTGATCCTGCCGGGCGCGCTGCGGCGCGCCCGATTTCAGCGGGCCATCCGGCGCAGCAGGCGCGCGCGGGCCTCGGGCAAGGGGCGCCCCACCATCTGCTCGGCCAGGCGCACGCGCAGGAAGTGGCCGGTGATGGCCAGCCCCTCGGCCAAGCCCCTGCCGCGATTGTCGCCTGCCCCGCCCATGATCGCGGGCAAGGGCAGCAGCCGATCCGCCCATTCCCCCGCCCCCGCCCGGCTGACCGCACGCCCCGAACGCGGGCTGACATAGGCCAGACCCTCGCGTGCGCCGGTCACCGCACAGGCCGTCAGGTCGAGGCCCAGGCCAAGCTCGTCCAGCAGCAGCATCTCCCATTGCAGGTAATCGGCGGGCCAGTCGGCGGCGCGGTCCATCAGGTCCAGCAGCCGCTCGGTCGCCAAAGCCAGCCTGGGATGGGGGTCGCGTTCGGGCAGGGCAAAGACCAGAAGCGCACAGACCGCGTTCAGACCGGCCAGCGCCAGAGGGTCGGCCATCAGCCCCGCGCGCAGGCGCAGAGGCTCGGCCGTCATTGTGCCCAACTGGTCATCGCGCCGCGCCCGCCAGCGCAGGGCGAGCCGCGCCCCCGGTTGCAGCATCGCGGCGCGCTTCTGCGACGCTCCGCCCGGCACAAGGCCCGCATGGCGGCCATGTTCTGCGGTCAGCACGTCGATGATCACGGCGTTTTCGCCATGGGGGCGGCGTGTCAGCACCGTGCCTTCGGCCTGCCACTCCAATGGCGGTCAGCCCCTGCGCGGAGGGATCAGTTGCTGCGCGGCACCGGCCACCAGCAGCCAGATCGAGGCGGCGATCAGCCCGCCGACGACCAGCGCGGGCGCGTCGAAATCAAGCCACGCCGCCCAGCCCGCAAAGACCACCCAGGCCACGGCCACGGGCAGCGACACGGCGCGCCAGCGTTCGGTGCGGACGGGGTGGATGAACTTGATGTTGGTGAACATCGCGATGGTCAGGACCGAGACGATCAGCAGGATCGCCTCCCACGCCGGTTGGGTGGCGAAGAGCACCAGAACGACCATGTTCCAGCAGCCCGGAAAGCCCGCAAAGGAATTGTCGCGCGTCTTCATGCGGGTATCGGCGAAATAGACGACGCTGCCGAAGACGATGACGATGATCGCGAACCAGCCCGTCCAGCCCGCCAGCAGCCCCGACTGGAACAGCGCGAAGGCGGGGATGAACACATAGGTCAGGTAGTCGATGATCAGGTCCATCAGCTGGCCGTCATAGGCGGGCCAGTTGCGCTTGACCTCGTATCGGCGGGCCAGCGGGCCGTCGATCCCGTCCACGACGAAGGCGACGACCAGCCACAGGAACATCAGCGACCACTCGGCATTGGCGGCCGCCAGCATGGCCAGCATCGAGAGGACCGCGCCCGAGGCGGTCAGAAGATGGACGGACAGGGCCTTGTGACGCAATTGCATGGCCGTCCTTGTCGCAGGTTGAGGCGCGGCGTGCAACCGCACCCGCGTCTCAGCGCAGGATCGGAGGCCCCTTGGGGCGCGGCGCGGGCGGCTCTGCCTGCGGCGGCGTCAGCTCGAAGCGCAGGGCGGTTGCGGGCGGGGCCGCATCGCTGAAGCTGATATCGACACCACCCGGTTGCGGGGGCAGGAAGGCCAGCGCCTCGGCCAGGGCCTTGGCGATGGCGGGCTGGCGGTCGGCGGCCGCGCCCGCGATCAGCAGCACATGGCCCCCCCCGGCCACGCCCGCCAGCGCCGCGCCCGAGATCAGCCCGTGCATGTCCAGAAGCCGCGCGCCAAGCGGTTCGGCCAGGGCCGCGACCGTGTCGGGATGCGGACCCGTCAGGCGCAGGCGCGCCTCGTCGGGCTGGGGCTCGGCGGCCAGGGCGCCGGTCAGCCAGTCCAGCATCCCGGCATCCAGCAGCATTTCCGACGCCGCACCCGGATTGACCAGCAGGCCCGCGCCTTCGGTCCGCAACAGCGCAGCCAACGCCCGACCCGGCATCGCGGCATAGGCGACGGGCGCGCCGAAAAAGCCCGCCAGCCGATCCTCGGCATCGCAGGCCAGGGCGACGGTCACGTCGTCCAGCGGAAAGAGCCGCAATTGCACCTGGTCGTCGTGAGGCTCACGCTCCAGGGCCACGAACAGTTCCGTATCGGCCAGCCGCGACAGCATCCGCGCGCGCAAGGGCGCGTCGGCGTCATGAAAGGGGGTGGTGGCAAGCTCGTCCAGCGCGGTCATGTATGCGGGCCCTCATCGGTGGCGATACCCCCTGCCCTAGTCGGGCCGCGCCGCGCGGGCAAGACCGCGCATCCACTCAGGCAAGCGTGATGACGCAGCAGGGCCGATCGGTGCGGTCTTGCAGGGATGGATCGCAGATCCCTGTTCCTGCCCGCCGCGCCCTGCCGGTGCTGGCGGCGCGCGGCTGTCACCGCTTGGCCCCGGACCAGCCCATGATCGTCAAATCGGACCTGAGAATCGACGGTCCTGGGCGGGCCGGGATCCTAGTCGATGAAGTCGCTGGCCTGGAAATTGCCCAGATTGCCCAGAAGCTGGCCGATCAGCGAGATTTCGGTCACGCTGCCTTCGGTCACGCGGCGCGACAGGGTGACGACGCGACCGCGTTCCAGCCCGAAACGTTCCACATTGCTGACCACGCCGTTGGGCGCGAACGAGATCGCGACGACCTGGCGTTCGACCTCGCGCGGGGGAAGCGCGCCGTATTCGCGCCAGCGCGAGCCGACGTAATACCAGCCCGACCCGGTCAGAAGCCCTTGGGCCGAGGGCCTGCCGATCAGCTCTGGCAGGTCGTCCATGCGGGTCTGTCCCGGCTGGACCTGCGCCAATTCGATCTCTGACGGCACATAGCCGTGATTGCGATAGACGGGAGAGCAGGCGGCCAGACCCAGGACTGCAACGATCGCGAAGCCGAGCAGGCGCTTGACGGTTGGCATGTGGCGAGGCCCTTTTCCTGTAGCGCCGACCGGGGGCGGTTGACGCGGCCTGCCCTGCCTAGCAAACTCGGCCACGACGCTCAAGAATGACAATCTGCGGCCTTGCCGGGCCGCCCGAGCATTGCGGAGAAGCCCTTGCCACCGACGCCGCCGGACCGGAACCGCACCGACCCTCAGGCCCATCCGCAGCGCCTGCGCGTCGCGCATCTGAACCCGAACGCGGCCACGCCCTTTTTACTGCGCCCCGATGGCGAGACACGCGCCGCCATTGCCGAAGAACTGGGCGTCGAGGCGCTGCCCAGGCTGGAGTTCCGCGGCGAGGTCCGGGCCGAGGGCGCACAGGGCTGGCGGTTGGACGGGCAGTTGAGCGCACGCGTCACGCAGGCTTGCGTCGTCTCGCTGAAACCCGTTCGCAGTGAAATTTCCGAACCCGTGCGCCTGCGCTATTCGCCCCATGCGACCACGCCCGAGGGCGACGAAGTCGAGATGGGCGACGAGACGCTGGAACCGCTTGGCGCCTTCATCGACCTGACCGCCGCCATGATCGAGGCGCTGGCACTGGCCCTGCCGCCCTATCCGCGCGCCCAAGGCGCCGAACTGACGCTCCTCCAGGACGAATTCGAACCGGCCGAGGACAGGCGCCGCCCCTTTGCGGGTCTCGACAAGCTGCTCAAGGGGGACGGGTAGCCGCGCGATCGGCGGCGATTCGCACCGGAAGCCGCCATGACGGGTTGCCAGCGCGGCTTGCAGCGGCTAATGCGCGACAAAAGCGCATCCTTGTCCGAATAAACCTGTGGCCCCGCCGCAGCGAGGGCTTGCGGGCGCGACGTTGATCGCGTATCTGCGCGGTTCATTTACGAATTCAAATCCTACGGTGCCAAGGCGTTCCTGCGTCGCACCCAGACAACCGAGGTGGTGACATGGCTGTCCCTCAGAATCGCGTAACCCGCTCGAAACGCAACATGCGCCGCGCGCATGATGCTTTGGTCGCGGGCAATCCGAACGAATGTCCGAATTGCGGTGAGCTGAAGCGGCCGCACCACGTCTGCCCGTCCTGCGGCTATTATGCCGGGCGCGAGGTCGTGGCCCAGGCCAACGAGATCGACCTGGACGACGACGCGGCCTGATCCCTGGCGACCGGCCCTGCGATGAGCGTCGATCACGCGCCCCAATCCGCGCCCCGCACGGCCCAGACCGGGGGCAAGGTGGTGATATCCGTGGATGCAATGGGCGGCGATCGCGGCCCGGCGGCAGTCGTGGCGGGAATGGCGGCCAGTGCCGCCAAGAACCCCGAGATCAGCTTTATCCTCCATGGCGACGAAACGTCCTTGCGCCGCCTTGTCGGGCGCCGCAAGGGATTGGCAGGACGCTGCGACATCAGGCACGCAGCGTCGGTCGTGACGATGGACGACAAGCCCAGCCAGGTGGTTCGCAAGGGCGGCGACAGCTCGATGTGGAGCGCCATCGAATCGGTGCGCTCGGGCGAGGCCAGCGCGGCCGTGTCCTGCGGCAATACCGGCGCGCTGATGGCGCTGTCGATGCTGCGCCTGCGCAAGCTGCCCGGCGTGAACCGACCGGCCATCGCCTGCCTGTGGCCCTCGCGCAATCCGCAAGGCTTCAACATCATGCTGGACGTGGGCGCCGATATCCGCGCCGACGCGCATGACCTGCTGCAATATGCCCAGATGGGGGCGTCCTATGCGCGCAACGGCCTTGGCCTGGACCGGCCGCGCATCGGCCTGCTGAATGTCGGAACCGAGGAACACAAGGGCCGGACCGAACTGAAGCAGGCAGACGAGATGATCCGCGCCGTCGCCGCGGAATCGCAGTTCGACTATGTCGGCTTCGTCGAGGGGGGCGATCTGCCATCGGCTCGCGTCGATGTCATCGTGACGGACGGATTTACCGGCAACATCGCCTTGAAGACCGGCGAGGGGACCGCCAAGCTCGTCGGAGACTTCCTCAAGGAGGCTTTCTCGAACTCGATCATGTCCAGGTTCGCAGCCCTTCTGGCGATGACCTCGTTGCGCCGCCTTCAGAAGCGGATCGACCCGCGCCGTGTGAATGGCGGGATCTTTCTGGGTCTGAACGGCACGGTGGTCAAATCGCATGGCTCGGCCGATGCGACAGGCGTGTCGGCTGCGATCAAGCTGGCCTTTACCTTGACGAAATCCGGCTTTCAGGATCGGTTGGCCGCGCGCATCGCACAAGCCAAGCCCGCCGCAACCGGCGATTCAGGAGCCGCGCATTGACCATTCGTTCCCTCATCACAGGCACCGGGCATTACCTGCCCGAACGCATCGTCGAAAATGCCTGGTTCGAGGACAAGCTCGACACGTCGGACGAATGGATCCGCACCCGCACCGGGATCGAGCGGCGCCATTTCGCCGCCGAAGGGCAGACGACCAGCGACCTGGCGATCCGCGCCGCCCGTGTCGCGCTGGATCGCGCAAGCCTGAGAGCGGATGATATCGACGGGATCGTGCTGGCGACCTCGACGCCCGATTTCACCTTTCCGGCCGTCGCCACGATGGTCCAGCAGGGTTTGGGCATCACCCGCGGCTTTGCCTATGACGTGCAGGCCGTCTGCGCGGGCTTCGTTTTCGCGCTGGCCAATGCCGATGCGATGCTGCGTGCGGGCCTGGCCCGTCGTATCCTGGTGATCGGGGCCGAGACCTTCTCGCGCATCATGGACTGGACGGACCGAAGCACCTGCGTGCTGTTCGGCGACGGCGCCGGCGCCGTGGTGCTGGAGGCACAGGAAGGCGCGGGCACCCGCGATGACCGCGGCATCCTGGCCAGCGACCTCAACAGCGACGGGCGCTATCGCGACCTGCTGCATGTGGATGGCGGCGTGTCCTCGACCGGGACGGCGGGCCATCTGCGGATGCAGGGCAATCTGGTCTTTCGTCACGCAGTCGAAAAGCTGGCGCGCACGGCCCATGACGCGCTGGATAAGGCCGGGCTGACCCCGGACGATGTCGATTGGCTGGTCCCGCATCAGGCAAACATGCGCATCATCACCGCCACCGCGCAGAAGATGCAGCTGCCGATGGACAAGGTCGTGCTGACCGTGGCCGATCACGGCAACACCTCGGCCGCCTCGATCCCGCTGGCCCTGGCCGTGGCCGATGCCGAAGGCCGGTTCAAGCCCGGCCAGGTCATCGTGACCGAGGCGATCGGGGGCGGCCTGTCCTGGGGATCGGTCGTGCTGCGCTGGTAGGCGCACAACCTCGCAGAGAATCCTGCATTTTTCGGCAATTTCCGTTACGTCATGGTAAAATTTGCCGCAACGGCACTTACGACGGTTGACACGGTGCGCGGGCTTTTGAACACTCCGGTTTGTGCAGATGCAGCATAAGGCATCCGCCGACGTGGGGAGGTTTCATAAACATGCCGCTCATCCGTCTGATCGACGGGGTGAACGAGCTTGTCGGCCGCATCGTTTCGGTCGTCGCGATCGTTTTCGCCGGGATCATCATCTACGACGTCTTCATGCGCTATGCGATGGGCCAGCCGACGCGGTGGGCCTTTGACGTCACCAAGCAGCTTTACGGCTTCTATTTCATCATGCTGGGCGGCTATGCGCTGCGCCACCAGGCGCATGTGCGGGTCGATCTGCTGACCGCACGGATGCGCCCGAGCCTGCGTCGCTGGGTCGAGGTGGCGGGCTATGTGGTCTTTTTCTTCCCCTTCGCGTGGATCTTCACCACCCGCAGCTACAACTTTGCCATGACCTCGTGGCGGCAGGGCGAGATGACCGTGGGCGCGATGCAGCTGCCTGTCTATCCACTGAAGATGGCGATGTTCGTTGCTGCCTGCCTGCTGCTGGTACAGGGCGTCAGCGAGGTGCTGAAGCTGCTGCTGAACCGTGCCCCCCATATCCAGGAGCCCGTCGATGTCCGGTGAAATGATCGCGCTGGTGATGTCGGGCCTGCTGCTGCTGGGCTTGTTCATGGGCCATCCGCTGGCGCTGGTGCTGGGCGGCACGGCCGTTCTGGGCGCCTTCATCGCGGATCGTCCGCAGGTGCTGAACATCGTCATCAGCCGCGTTTTCGGCGACGTGCTGGACAATTATGTGCTGATCGCCATTCCGCTTTTCGTGCTGATGGCGCGGTTCCTGTCCGATAGCGGCGTGACCGACCGGATGTTCGAGGCGCTGCGCCATCTGATGGCGCGGGTCAAGGGCGGGCTGGGCCTGGCGGTCGTGTTCATCTCGATCCTGCTGGCCGCGACGACGGGCATCATCGGCGCCTCGATCACGGTGATGGGCGTGATGGCGCTGCGCCCGATGCTGCAATACGGCTATGACCGGCGGCTGGCGACGGGGCTGATCGGGGCCTCGGGCTGCCTCGGCATTCTGATCCCTCCCTCGATCATGCTGATCCTGATGGCGTCCTATGCGCCGGGGCTTTCGGTAGGTCAGCTTTTCGCCGGCGCGATGGTGCCGGGGCTGCTGCTGGGCGCGCTCTACGCGATCTATGTCGCCGTGGTCGCCCGCATCCGCCCGGACTGGGCGCCCCCTGTCCGAGAGGAAGAGGCCCTGTCGCGCGCCGCAATGTGGAAGCTGCTGCTGATCGAGGCCGTGCCGCCGCTGGTCCTGATCCTGGGCATCCTGGGCTCGCTTCTGGCGGGGATCGCCACTGCGACCGAGGCCAGCGCCATCGGCGCCGCTCTGGCACTGTTGATCGTGATCGCACGCGGGCGCTTCCGGTGGGCAAGCTTCTATTCCGCGCTGCTGGAAACGGGCCGCACCAGCGCCATGATCCTGTTCATCGTGGTGGGCGCCACGGCCTTTACCGGGGTCTTCAACATCACCGGCGGCCTGCGCGCCAGCCAGGATCTGATCCGCGGACTGGCCGATGATCCCTATACGCTGATCGCGGTGATGCTGCTGGTCGTGTTCATCCTGGGGATGTTCCTCGACTGGACGGGGATCGTGCTCTTGTCCTTCCCGATCTTCCTGCCGCTGGTGAACGAAATGGGCGTGGACCCGCTGTGGTTCGTGGTGCTGATGGCGGTCGTGCTGCAGACCAGCTTTCTGTCGCCGCCCTTCGGTTATGCGCTGTTCTACATGCGCGCCATCGCCCCGCCCGAGGTCAAGACAGGCGAGATCATCTTGGGCGTTCTGCCCTTCATCGCGATGGTGCTTCTGATGTGCGCGGCGATGATCCTGTTCCCGACCCTGGTGACGTGGCTGCCCGCCGCGCTCTATGGCTGACGATTTTTCAACGAGGAGGCTCTGAAACATGACCAAATTGCTGTCCACCGCCGCCCTGGCGCTGACATTGGCCACGCCCGCGATGGCCACCACATGGACAATGACCTCGACCTGGCCTTCGAGCCTCGAACTGATCGAGATCGACAAATACTGGGTCGAGATGGTCGGCAAGCTGGTCGATAGCGACACGCTGACGATCGACTTCTACGAAGGCGGCAGCCTTGTCCCGCCTGGCGAGGTCTTTGGCGCGGTCGAATCGGGCACGATCCAGGCGGGCGCAGACTGGCCCGGCTACTGGGCGGGCCGCAACAGCGCGTTTTCGCCTCTGGCGACGACGGCCAGCCTGTTCAACGCGGTGGATTACGTCAACTGGATCAAGGAATGGGGCGGTGCGGATCTCTATAACGAGATCTACGGCCAGTTCGGCATGGTCTATCTGCCCTATGGCGTGACCAACAACGAATCGGGCTTCCGCACCGTCAGCCAGCCGATCCGCACCATCGACGACCTGCAGGGCCTGCGCCTGCGCCTGTCGGGTCTGGAACAGGGGCGACTGCTGGAAAAGCTGGGCGGCAACCAGGTCAGCATGGCCGGGGGCGAAATCTACCAGTCGCTGGAACGCGGCGTGATCGACGGGGCAGAATTCTCGACGCCGAACGTGGATTTCTCGGGCGGCTTCCATCAGGTGACCCGCTACTGGTCAACACCCGGCTGGCACCAATCGGCCTCGGTCTTCGGGGTGATGATCAACAAGGATGCCTGGGATGCGCTGGACGAGGCCACGCAGGAGCGCCTGAAGATCGCCGCCGATGCCACGCTTCTGTGGTCGCTGTCCTTCACCGAGCGCCGCGCCAACGAAGCCTATCGCCAGTTCGAGGAAGCCGGGATCGAGATCAACCGTCTGGACGACGAGACCCTGGCCCGCATCCAGGAAATGGCGAATGAAACGATCGAGCAGGTCGCCTGCGAGAACCCCGATTCGGCCAGGGTCTATGCCAGCATGATCTCGTATCTGCAGGATTACGCGACCTGGCGCGATGCCTCGGCGCCGTTCAACTTGGGTCGCACGCCCGACGGCCCGGACCTGGCCACGATCGAAGCCTGCGCCGGCTGATCCGGACGTGCATCCCGCAAGTATCGGGCGGGGAACGATATCCCCGCCCGATCCGTTGACAGTCGGGGCAAACAGGCCCATCCTTGCCACGACGATTGGGGAACGAGCATGGGCGACAAGACACTCACCCGCATGGACCTTGCCGAGGCGGTTTTCCGCGATGTGGGGCTGTCGCGGCACGAATCCGCGCAGCTGGTCGAGAGCGTTCTGAACCATATCTCGGACGCTCTGGTCGAAGGGCAACAGGTCAAGATCTCGTCTTTCGGCACTTTCTCGGTGCGCGAGAAAAGCGAGCGGATCGGGCGCAATCCCAAGACCGGCGAGGAAGTGCCGATCACGCCGCGTCGCGTGCTGTCCTTCCGTCCCTCGCATCTGATGAAGGAGCGCGTTGCCGCCGGCAACAAGCGCAAAGGCTGACGCCAAGGGCCATGCAAAAGGGCGATGACGCATTCAGGTCGATCGGAGAGGTCGCCAGCCTGATCGGCGTTCCGCCCCATGTGCTGCGCTATTGGGAAACGCAATTCGCGCAGCTGAAGCCGATGAAGCGCCCCGATGGACGGCGCTATTACCGGCCCGACGACGTGCGGCTGGCGGCGGGGTTGCGGGTGCTTCTGCGCGATGACGGGCTGACGATTCGCGGCGCGCGCAAGCTGATTGCCGCTGACCGTGGCGAAGCCGTGCGCCAGCGCGGTCTGGCCCATCTGGACGCCACCTCCCGGGCCTCGCCCCCAGCCCCCGAACCTCAGGCGCCCCCCATGCCCCCCGAGAGCGATACCCGCCCCGAACCCTTGCTGCCGTTATTCGACAGGCTGGCAGCACCCGACCCGGCACCCATAGCGCCTTCGCTGCCGCAGGGCGAATGGCTGACCTGCCTGGTTGCGCTGAACCGCACGCTGGCGCGGCACGCCCCGACCCAAGCGCGGCTGCGCGCAGTCCTGACCCTGGCCGGGCGTCTGAGGCTGATCCCTGCCCGCCCCTGCTGAGGCTTTTGCAATTTGGTGACGATTTCCGCTTCGCAGCCCTTGTGCAGCCCCTTGAATACGCTCTATACGGTGCGCGTCGGGCCGTGGCGCAGCCTGGTTAGCGCGTCCGTCTGGGGGGCGGAAGGCCGCGAGTTCGAATCTCGCCGGCCCGACCATTCCGAAAACGCCCATCTCCGGCCGGGGATGGGCGTTTCCCTTTTCCGGCCCCTGCTCGCGAAGGTCATGGCATGAACGGCGTGCTGCCCGATTTCGACATCCGCGCCCTGATCGCCTCGGGCGAGATTTCCGCCGACCTGCCGGTGATCCCCGATCAGATCCAGCCTGCCAGTTTGGACCTGCGCCTTGGCACTGTCGCCTATCGTCTGCGCGCCAGCTTTCTGGCGGGCAAGGGCCGGCGCGTGGCCGACAGGCTGGACGATTTCCGGATGCACCAGATGGACCTGACGCAGGGCGCGGTGCTGGAACGCGGCTGCGTCTATCTGATTCCGCTGATGGAGCGCCTGCGTCTGCCGCGCGGCATCTCGGCTGTGGCCAATGCCAAATCCTCGACGGGGCGGCTGGACCTGCTGACGCGGCTGGTGACCGATGACGGGACCGAGTTCGACCGCCTGCCCGAGGGCTATGACGGCCCTCTTTATGCCGAAATCTGCCCGCGCAGCTTTTCCGTTCTGGTGCGTCCCGGGATGCGCCTGAATCAGCTGCGCTTGCGCAGGGGGCAGGCGGTTCTGGACGATGCCGCGCTGGCCGCTCTGCACCAAGAGACGCCCCTGGTCGGGGGGGCGCCCGCGCTGATCGACCAGGGCCTGGGCTTTTCGGTCGATCTGCGTCCCAAGACGGGCGATCTGGTCGGCTACCGCGCGCGGCCCCATAGCGGGGTGATCGACCTCGACCGGATCGGGGCCTATGCGGCGCGCGATTTCTGGGACGAGCTGCGTTCGACCGAGGGGCGGCTGATCCTGGATCCGGGCGCCTTCTACATCCTGGTCAGCCGCGAATCGGTGGCGATCCCCGCCGATTACGCCGCCGAGATGGCGCCCTATCTGGCGATGGTGGGCGAGTTTCGCGTCCATTACGCGGGCTTCTTCGATCCGGGCTTCGGCATCGGCACGCAGGGTGCGGGCGCGCGCGGCGTGCTGGAAGTGCGCTGCCACGAGGCGCCCTTCGTGCTGGAGCACGGGCAGGTCGTGGGCCGACTGGTCTATGAGCGGATGCGCGCGAGGCCCGAACGGCTCTATGGGCAGGACATCGCGTCGAACTATCAGGGGCAGGGGCTGAAGCTCGCCAAGCAGTTCCGTTAAAGCGGCCCGGTCCGCCACAGCCGCACCTTCAGCCCGCCATGGGCGACGATGGGTCCGGGTTCCTGCCAGGGCAGGCCGGTGGCGCGGGCCAGACCGGCCTCGGTCGTGACCATGCCGACGCGCCAGCCGGCAAAGCGGCTGCGGAACCGTTCGCCCATCTGCGCGTGCAGCCCGAACAGAGGGCCCTTGTTGCCGATCCGCGTCCCGTAAGGCGGGTTCAGCATGATCAGGCCCGGCGCGCAATCGGGCGCCTCGAGATCCGCGATGGCCGAGACCGCGAACCGCGTGACGCCTGCCACTCCGGCGCGTTCGGCATTGGCGATGCTCATGCGGATCGCGCCCGGATCACGGTCGCTGCCGAAGAACTGCACCGGCACGGCGCGCAAGGCGCGCGGCTGGCGCAGCGCCTCCCATGCGGCGGGATCGAAGCTGGCAAGCTGCTGAAAGGCGAAGTCGCGGCTGCGGCCGGGCGCAAGGCCAAGCGCGATCTCGGCGGCCTCGATCGGGAAGGTGCCAGAGCCGCACATCGGGTCCAGCACCGGCTGGCTGCCATCGTAACCCATCTCGCGCAGGAACATCGCGGCCATGGTCTCGCGCAGGGGGGCCTTGGCGACGGCCTGCTTGTAGCCGCGCTTGTGCAGCGATTCGCCGGTCGTATCGACGCTGAACGTGACCAGATCATCCTCGATCCGGGCCTTCAGCGTCACGGGCGCATCATCGGTCACGGGAACGCCAAGTGTTTCGCCAATCGCCCGCGCAATGCGCTGCGTGGCCGCGCCCGCGTGATAGATGCGCGAGGCGCGGCAGGTCGTTTCGACCTTTACCGGCAGGTCGGGGCGCAGGATCGAGGCCCAGGGAAACTTGCGCGCGCGCTTGTCCAGCTGCGCCAGATGCATGGCGCGAAACCCGCCCACCCGCGCCAGAACGCGCGTCGCGCCGCGCAGCCACAGATTCGCGCGCCAGACATCCGGCCAACCGCCGCTGATCGTCACGCCACCAGGCTGCGTGACGGGCGTCCAGCCCAAAGCGGCGGCCTCGGCGGCCAGAGGCGCCTCAAGGCCGGGTGTCGCGACCAGAAAGATGTCGAAATTCTGCTGTTCCATCGCGCAGCCCTAGCGCGGGCGCACGGGAAAGGGAACGACCCTAGCGCCGCGTCATGCGGCCAAGCGTCCGCATCTTCCTGGCCATGTCGCGGGTCTGCTTGTCCTGGCGCGGACGCGGCTGGCCGTCATCCGGCTGGCCGCCGGTCTGCCCCCGGCGGGACAGCTGGTCCATGCCCTTGTTGATTCCCCAGTTCATCGCGCGCCGCATCACGAGGCGGGTGAACATGTTGATGATCTGGTTCATGTTCATGGCTGATCCTCTTCGGCGGGCCAGGCGGTTGGGTCGTGGTCGTCCTCGAACAGATCGGCGGAGACCACAGAGGGAATATCGTCGTCCGCATCCTCGGACGCAAGAGGCAGGCCCAGACCTTCGCCGGGCAGGCGCGATTCCAGCAGGCCCGCTGCCCGCAATTCGGCCAGACCGGGCAGATCGCGCGGGGATTCCAGGCCGAAATGGTCCAGAAACGCCTCGGTCACGACAAAGGTGGCGGGGCGGCCCGGCGTCATGCGGCGGCGGCCCATGCGGACCCATTCCATCTCGATCAGCTGGTCCAGAGTGCCACGGCTGACGGCGACGCCGCGGATTTCCTCGATCTCGGTGCGCGTGACGGGTTGGTGATAGGCGATGATGGCAAGGGTCTCGATCGCGGCGCGCGACAGGCGGCGGCTTTCGACGGTCTCGGCCTGCATCAGAAAGGACAGGTCCGCCGCCGTGCGAAAGGCATAGCCCTGACCCACCTGTTCGAGGGTGACACCCCGCCCTTGATAGCGGCGTCGCAAGGCGGCTACAGCCTCGGCCGGGTCGCAGCCCACGGGCATCCGGTCGGCCAGATCGCGCAGGCTCAGCGGCGCGGTCGCGGCAAACAGGATCGCCTCGACCATGCGTTCCTGCTGATCCAGCGGCGGGGGCGGAAAATCCGGTGCAGGGTCAGGCGCGGTGGTCATCTTGTCTCTGGCGATAGGATATGGGCGCGAAGGTCTCGGCCTGCCGTATCTCCAGCCGGCCCTGCCGCGCAAGCTCTAGCGAGGCGGCAAAGGTCGCCGCCGTCGCGCTGCGGCGGCGGGCGGGGTCGTCCGACCAGCCCTCGGGCAGAAAGACCGACAGGTCCGTCCAATCGCCAGCAAAGCCGATCAGCGCCCGCATCCGGTCCAGGGCCTGTTCCATCGTGAACACATCCTTGCGGTCAAAGGCAAAGGGGCGGAATTCGTCGCGCGTCTTCAACCGTGCATAGGCGCGCATCAGGTCGATCAGGCTGACCTGCCATTCGGTCCGTCGCGTGCGGACGACCGCATCCGGCGCGCCCCGCGCGAACCGCGAGATGCCCAATCGGTCGCGCGCCATCAATTGCGCCGCCGCCTGCCGCATCGCGTCCAGGCGTTCCAGTTGAAAGGCCAGATGCGCGGCCATATCCTCGGCCGAGGGGCCCTCGGCCTGCGGATCGGGCGGCAGAAGCAGCCGCGATTTCAGAAAGGCCAGCCAAGCCGCCATGACCAGATAATCGGCGGCCAGTTCGATCCGCAACGCGCGGGCTTGTTCGACAAAGGCCAGATATTGTTCGGCCAGGTCGCGAACGCTGATCTTCAACAGGTCCACCTTCTGCGTGCGCGCCAGCGTCAGCAGCAGGTCCAGCGGACCTTCATAGCCATCCACATCGACAATCAGCGCCTCTTCGGCGCGGCGGCGGGCAACGCTGTCCGCGTCCGGCGCGGGCAGGTCCAGCCCAGCCTGGGCGGGCGGGTCATCGACCGGGCGCAGATAGGGAACCTTGGCGGGCATCTGGTCCTTCGGGATCGCGGGCGTCAAGGGTCCGGCCTTGGTGCCGCGCTGTCAAGCCACGGCTTGGGTCAGCGCGCGCCATTCCGCGTGCAGGGCGGGCAGGTCGGCGGGCTTCGGGTCGCGGCGCAAGGCCAGGGCAGCATCGGCGCGGCGCATCGCGCTTGTGCTCATCGCGCCTGCGGCGGCGACGACGGGGGCCATCTGCGCGATGTCTCCGTTGCAGTGCAGCACCAGATCGCAGCCCGCAGCGATCGAGGCCGCGGCGCGTTCGGCATGTGTCCCCGGCAGGGCGTTCATCGTGATGTCGTCAGTCATCAGCAGCCCGTCGAACCCAATCCGGTCGCGGATCAGCCCGATCACGCACGCCGATTGCGTGGCAGGCGCGGAATCCAGCGCGGCGAAACGGATATGGGCGGTCATGCCCATCGGCAGGTCGGCCAGCGCGCGGAAGGGCGCGAAATCCAGCGCGTCCAGCGCGTCCAGATCCGCCGCGACCTCGGGCAGGCCATGATGGCTGTCGATCTGCGCGCCGCCATGGCCGGGCATGTGCTTCATCACGGGCAAGACGCCTGCCGCCAGCAACCCCTCTGCCGCCGCACGGCCCAGTTCCGCGATTCGTGCGGGGTCAGAGCCAAGGCAGCGGTCGCGCAGGAAGGGATGGGTCGCGTCCCGTGCCACGTCCAGCGTTGGCGCGCAATTCGAATCGATGCCCACCGCGCGCAATTCCTGCCCGATCAGGTGATAACGCAGCCACATCGCGCGCGGCCCCGCCGCCGCCTGCGACAGCGGCGCGGGCCATTCGGTCCAGTGCGGGGCGCGCAGGCGCTGGACGCGCCCGCCCTCCTGATCGACGGTGATGATGCAATCGCGGCCTACGGCCTCGCGCAGATCACCGGTCAGGCGGCGCAACTGGTCGGGCGTTTCGACATTGCGGGCAAAGAGGATGAAGCCCCAGGGATCGGCCTCGCGGAAAAAGGCCGCCTCGTCGGGCGACAGCACCGTCCCGGCGATGCCGCCCAGAATGGTCGCGTTATGGGCCACGTTACTGGCCGATGGCCAGGCAATCGGTGCCAGCCGATTGCAGGGCCGAGCAGAACTGTCGCGCCTCGCTGATGCTGGCAAAGCCTGCAACGCGCAACCGCCAGAAGGTGCGGCCATTGGCCTGATGTTGCTGGATCACCGGGGATTTGCCTGCAAACAGCGATCCGTGACGGCCGGTCAGACGCGACCATTCGCCCTGGGCGATGGCGTTGCTGTCGAAGGCGCCGACCTGGACGACCGGACCGCTGGCGCTGCTGGCCGCCTGAACGGGGGCAGGCTGGGTCTGTGCCTGCGATGAGGCCGATGCGGCGGCCGGGGCGGCGGCGGGTGCCGAGGCGGCCACCCGCGTCACGCGGGGACGCGGCGCCGGGCGGGCGCTGGCCACAAGGATGGCGGGATTGGCTTCGGCCTGGGCCATGGCCAGCGCCTCGGCGATGGCGGTCGCCTGTGCCGGGGCGCCGGTTTCGTCGGTGACGACGCCGGTGACAGGGCCCTCGCTGGCCGGCGCGTCGAGAATGGGGGCATCGGCCACGGCCTGATCGGCCAGTGCGCGTTCGGCGGCGGCGGCAGCCTCGGCCTCGGCCAGGGCGCGCGCCTCGGCATCCGACAGCGGCATGATCGGCTCGCCCGAGAAGGTCAGCGGCGTTTCGGTCTGGTGCGAGGGTTCGCGTGCAGTCGCGCCAAGCGCGCCCATCGGCAGGTCATCGGGTGCCAGATCGACGGGCGAGGGCGCGATGGCGACCTGCTGGGTCGGGGCCGGCGCCTCGCCTCCGGCGACACTGTTGACGGCAAGTCCGGTATGGGGCGTCAGGCGGCCGCCCGGTTCCTCGGGGGCGGTGCGGGCCTCGCCTTCGATGGCGCGGATGATCGGCACGCCCGATACGTCGCGCGACACAAGCTGCCAGCCCCAGGCGATCAGCCCGACCATCAGCCCGACCGAGGCCACCGCGCCCATGTAATGCGTGACGCGCGCCAGTCGCGCGGACAGGCCGTCGCCCTGAGGCAGCGCCCCGTCCTGGCCGGGCTGGCGCCCCGGACGCTGGCCCGAAGCGGCCTGATCATATGCAAATTCCCGTTTCACCTTGTGACGCGAGAAAACATAGCCGCCTTCGCGGAAATCCATCACTGCCATATCTGCCTGCCCGCCGGTTGATCCGGATTCATTCTGCCTGCTCGCACCCCGGGCCGTGGCTGTTGGTCAGCGCATCTCGTCCATCGGGGTGACGCCAAGAATACCCAGACCGCTTGAAATAACAACGCCAACCGCTCGGACCAGTGCGATTTTTCCCTGGGTCGTTGCCGCGTCGCCCTCTTGCACGAAGCGCAAGGCTGGCTCGTCATTGCCGCGATTCCACAGCGAATGAAGGTCGGAGGCGATCTCATAAAGGAAGAACGCGACGCGATGCGGCTCGTGCGCGCGGGCGGCGTGTTCGACAAGGCGCGGCCATTCGGCCAGCCTGGCAGCCAAGGCCAGTTCGGCCGGATGGGCCAAAGTGGTCAGGTCGGCGGCGGCGAGGGTCGAATCGTCCACATCGATTCCTGCCTCGCGCGCCCGGCGCAGAACCGAATTGATCCGCGCATTGGCGTATTGCACATACCAGACCGGGTTGTCCTTGGACTGTTCCAGCACCTTGGCAAAGTCGAAATCCAGCGCCGCGTCGTTCTTGCGCGTCAGCATGATGAAGCGGGTCACGTCGGGCCCCGCCTCCTCGACCACGTCGCGCAGGGTGACGAAGGTGCCCGCGCGCTTGGACATCTTGAACGGCTCGCCGTTCTTGAACAGCTTGACCAGCTGCACCAGCTTGATGTCCAGCGGCACGCGGCCGTTCGACAGCGCCTTGACCGCCGCGTTCATCCGCTTGACATAGCCGCCATGGTCGGCACCGAACACGTCGATGAGCTGGTCGAAGCCGCGGTCGATCTTGTCCCAGTGATAGGCGATGTCGGGCGCGAAATAAGTCCATGAGCCATCCGACTTCTGGATCGGCCGGTCCACGTCATCGCCATGGGCAGTAGAGCGGAACAGCAGCTGCTCGCGCGCTTCCCAATCCTCGGGCAGCTTGCCCTTGGGGGGTTCCAGCACGCCGCGATAGATCAGGCCCTGACTTTCCAGCTGCTTGATCGCGGCCTCGATCCGGCCCGTGCCGTAAAGCGCCTTTTCGCTGGAATAGACATCCATCTGCACGCCCAGCAGGGCCAGATCCTCGCGGATCATCGCCATCATGCATTCGGTCGCGAAATCGCGGATCTCGGCCAGCCATTCCTCTTCGGGGCGGTCCAGCAGGCTGTCGCCGTATTTCTCCTTGAGCGCCTCGCCGACCGGGATCAGGTAATCGCCGGGATAAAGGCCCTCGCGGATCTCGGGCTCCAGCCCGTGCGCCTCGCGGTAACGCTCATAGGCCGAGCGCGCCAGCACATCGACCTGCGCGCCGCCGTCATTGATGTAGTATTCGCGCGTCACATCATGGCCGGAAAAGGCCAGAAGCCGGGCCAGCGCATCGCCAAAGACCGCGCCGCGCACATGGCCCACATGCATCGGGCCGGTCGGGTTGGCGCTGACGAACTCCACATTGACCCGCAAACCCGCGCCCATGTCCGAGCGGCCGAAATCGACGCCCTGCCGCAGAGCGGCGCGCACCACGTCATGCCAGACCACGGGCGCCAGGCGCAGGTTCAGAAAGCCCGGGCCGGCGACCTCGGCTGCAGAGATGCGCGGATCGGTCAGGCGCGCGGCCAGCCTGTCGGCGATGTCGCGCGGCTTCATTGCGGCGGACCTGGCCAGCACCATCGCGGCATTGGTGGCCATGTCGCCATGCGCCGGATCGCGCGGCGGCTCGACCGCGACATTGGACAGGTCCAGCCCCTGGGGCAGTTCGCCCGCCTCGGCCATGGCGTTCAGCGCCTCGATGACGATGGCGCGGATATCGTTGAACAGGTTCATCGGTGTCCCCGGCTGGTTCCGACCGTCACCTAAACGACGCCAGGGACGAAAGGTCAACCTTTGGAGTCCGCCGCCGGGAACCCCAGAGCCCATTGCGCGCTTGGGGACGCGATCCTGACCTCTCAACCAGATGCAAAGCGTTCATGACCGAAGCGAACTCCTTTGCCCGCCCCTCGACCGACTCTTCGGGCGATGCTCGCCCCGAGCCCGATGACGACACCCCCCTGGCCGTGGCGGAACGTCGCCGTGCCGATCACAACCGCCACCGTGTCGCCATCCGCCTGGCCGCGCTGACCACGCCGGGCTATCTGTTCATGAACGCCATGGCAGCGGTGATCGCCAGCTACGGCCTGCTGGCCGACAGCCCGGCGGTGGTGATCGGGGCGATGATCGTGGCGCTGCTGCTGGGGCCGATCATGGGGGTGGCCTTGGCCATCACCGACGGGGACTGGCCGCTGTTCCGCAAGTCCTTTCTGGCGCTTCTGGCGGGGGGCGTCGTGGTCTATGCGATCGCGGCGGCAGTGGGCTGGCTGCATCCCCTGGTCCCCATCACAGACGAGATCCGGTCGCGCACCGCGCCCAACAGCTTCGATCTGTTCATCGCGCTCGCCGGGGGCGCGGCGGGGGCCTATGCGACCGTCTCGCCCCGGATCGCTGCGGGCTTCGTGGGCGTGGCCATCGCCACCGCGCTGGTGCCGCCGCTGGCCTCCTCGGCGATCCTGCTGACGCGGGGGGAATATGACGCATCGCTTGGCGCGGCGCTGCTGGCGCTGACGAATATCGTGGCGATCCAGTTCGCGGCCGCCGTGGTGCTTTGGGTGCGCGGCTATGCGCGCGACAATGATGGCGATGACGTGACCGCGTTCCAGTTCCTGCGCCGCCATATCGGCAGCATCGCGGTCCTTGTCCTTCTGGGGCTGTGGCTTGCGGCCAATCTGCGCTCGACTGTGACGGAACGGGTCTATGAAAACCGCGTCCGCGCCACGCTGAGCGAGGCCCTGGTCGATCTGGAGGGCAGTCAGGTGGACAGCCTGCAAATCTTCGGCCTGTCCGACCGCATGGTGATTCGCGCCGAGATCCACGGCCCGATCGAACCGACCGTGCCGCAGGTGGCACGCATGGCCGACCTGCTCCCCGCCCATCCCGACGGCCGCCCTGTCGATCTGCGCGTGCGCCATGTCGAAACCAGGATCATCACGCCGCGCGGCCTGACCCTGGAAGGGATCGACCCGCCGCTTTTCGGCCCGCCCTTCCCCGAGCCGTAGGACCAGCCCAAGGCGGCCTCTGGCGCAGATTTCTTGACCTGCGACCAGCTCTGGTCTAGGGACGGCTGACCCGTATCCGGCGGGCCAAGGCGGGGCGTCCGAACATGCGTCCCTGACACATGTTGCGATGGTGCCATCCGGGCACCACCGGCAGGGAACGCGGCACACGGATGGTGCCGAACCAGAGAAAGCCCCGAATGACCAAATTCTCCGATCT
The DNA here is from genome assembly GCF_019431455.1 of Paracoccus bogoriensis. Classification (GTDB taxonomy): domain Bacteria; phylum Pseudomonadota; class Alphaproteobacteria; order Rhodobacterales; family Rhodobacteraceae; genus Paracoccus; species Paracoccus bogoriensis. Next base: position 48,393 of record NZ_JAHYSR010000003.1, on the reverse strand, counting down.
GAAGCTCGATCCCAAGGTTCTCCAGGCCATCGCCGAGGCGGGCTACGAGACGCCGACCCCGATCCAGCAGGGCGCTATTCCCCCGGCGCTGGAAGGCCGAGACGTGCTGGGGATCGCGCAGACCGGAACCGGCAAGACCGCCAGCTTCACGTTGCCGATGATCACGCTTCTGGGCCGAGGCCGCGCCCGCGCGCGGATGCCGCGGTCGCTGGTGCTGTGCCCGACGCGGGAACTGGCCGCGCAGGTCGCCGAGAATTTCGACATTTATGCCAAGCATACCCGCCTGACCAAGGCGCTGCTGATCGGCGGTGTCAGCTTCGGCGAACAGGACAAGCTGATCGACCGCGGCGTCGATGTGCTGATCGCCACGCCCGGCCGCCTGCTGGATCATTTCGAGCGTGGCAAGCTGTTGCTGACCGGCGTGCAGATCATGGTCGTGGACGAGGCCGACCGGATGCTGGACATGGGCTTCATCCCGGATATCGAGCGGATCTTCCAGCTGACGCCCTTCACCCGCCAGACGCTGTTCTTCAGCGCCACCATGGCCCCCGAGATCGAGCGCATCACCAACACCTTCCTGCACGCGCCCGCGCGCATCGAGATCGCGCGCCAGGCCACCACCTCCGAGACGATCACGCAGCGCCTGATCGAACTGACCCCCACCCGCCGCGACATGGCCGCCAAGCAGAAGCGCGACCTGCTGCGCGCCCTGATCGACGCCGAGGGCGAGGGCCTCACCAACGCAATCATCTTCTGCAACCGCAAGACCGACGTGGACATCCTGTCCAAGTCGCTGGCCAAGCACGGTTATGACGCGGCTCCCATCCATGGCGATCTGGACCAGAGCCAGCGGACCCGCACGCTGGAGGCGTTCCGCGACGGCAAGCTGCGGCTCTTGGTCGCCTCGGACGTGGCCGCGCGCGGACTGGATATCCCGGCGGTCAGCCATGTCTTCAACTACGACCTGCCCAGCCATGCCGAGGATTATGTTCACCGGATCGGCCGCACCGGCCGCGCCGGGCGCCCGGGCACCGCAATCAGCATCGCCACGCCTTCGGACGACAAATACCTGACCGCGATCGAAAGCCTCGTGAACAAGACCCTGCCCCGTGCCTCCCTGCCCGAGGGCTTCGGCACCTTCCCCGAGCGTTCCGAACCGCGCGGCGCCGAACGCGATGAGCGCACCGGCAGCAGCCGTTCGCGACGCCAGCGCAGCGGCGGCTTCCGCGCCGAATCCGTGTCGAAACCCGCTCCACGCGCCGAGGCTGCGCCCGAGGCTGCGGCCCCGGTCAAGCGCGCCGCCGCGCCCCAGCCGCGCGACGAGCACCGTGACGACCGGCGCGAAGGCCGTCGTGATGATCGGCGTTTGCGTCAGGGCGGTCAGGATCGCGGCCCACGCATCGTCGGGATGGGCGATCACATCCCCGGCTTCATGCTGGTCGAACTGCGCAGCAGCCCCAGCGTCGAGGACAGCGCCAGGGACAGCAGCGACACACCCGTCGATCTGACAGAAGCAGTCGAGGCTGCACAGATCAAAGCCGAACCGGCTGGCGAAGAGGCTCTGGAAAAGACCTCATCGCGTCGTTCGCGCAGCCGGACGCGCGGCCGTGAATCCTCGGAAAAGATGGCCGAAACCCCGGTCGAGACCCAGCCCGAGGCCGAGGCGCAGCCTCAGACCGAGGCAAAGTCTGACTTGCCGGTCGAGATGCAGCCTGAAGCCCCCGCCCCCACACCCGCCGCGCCGGAAGTCCAGCCCGAGGCGTCCGAAGCCAGCCCCGCCAAGCCCCGCAGACGCCGCAAGAAGGCCGAAGCGACGGATACGGATTCGGCGGATGCCGCGGTGGCCAGGCCCCGATCGTCGAGAAGCCGCAAGGCCAAGCCCGAGGCCGAGGCCGAAACCGAGTTGGCCGAGGCCAGTCAGGCCAGCGAGCCGGCCGAGCCCAAGGCGCCCGCCCGCCGCTCGCGCAAGAAGGCCGGTACCGCCGAGGCGCCAGCCGAGCCGCAAGCCGAGAGCGAAAAGCCCGCACCCAAGACCCGCAGCCGCCGCAAACCCGCCGCCAAGGCCGAGGATGCGGCTTCCGACAGCGCCCCCGCAGAGGCGGGCAACGCCGAGGCGTGATGGCGGGACCGGCAAGGCGACCCGCACGACGCACCGCCCTGCATCCGCCCCGGCTTCACCGCCGGGGCCGCCCTCCTGTCAGGCAGCTTCTGCCCGATCTGGCCCTCGGCGCGATCGCCGCACTTGGGTTGGCGCCTTTCGGCGTCTGGGGCGCGACGCTCTGCGCATTGGCGCTGATCCTGTGGCGGCTGGCCCGCGCCCGCCCCGCCGCAGCCTTCTGGCACGCGCTGGCGGCTGGCGTGGGCTGGTTCGCCCTTGGCCTGTTCTGGATCGTCGAGCCCTTTCTGGTCCAGCCCGAAATTCACGGCTGGATGGCGCCTTTCGCGCTGATCCTGATGGCGCTTGGCGGCGGGCTGTTCTGGGCGATTCCGGTCTGGGCGGCGGCAAGGCTGACCGCCGATTGGCGACGCCGCGCGCTGGCCATGGCGGCGGCGCTGGCGCTGTCGGACTGGCTGCGCGGCTGGATCCTGACCGGCTTTCCCTGGGCGCTGACCGGCCATGTCTGGATCGGAACGCCTGCGGCGCAGATGGCGGCGACCTTCGGCGCGCTTGGACTGTCGGTCCTGACGCTGGCGGTCGCATGCCTGCCGACGATCCTCTGGCGCCCGGTGCGCCCAAGGCTGGCGGGCTTCGTTCCCGGCACCGCCCTGGGCGCGGCCCTGATCGCGAGCAGTTGGGCCAGCGGGCAGGCGCGCCTGGCGCAGCCTTTGCCCCCGGACGAGCCGACGATGCTGCGCATCGTCCAGCCGAACGCCACGCAGGCGCTGAAATGGGATCCGGACTGGGCGGCCGTTTTCTTCCGCCGCCTGCTGGACCTGTCATCCGAACCCGGCCCGCGCGATCTGGTCATCTGGCCCGAAACGGCGGTGAACTTCCTGCTGGATCAGGCGGGCGAAGTCCTGCCCATCATGTCCGAGGCCGCGGATGCCCCCCTGATCATGGGCATCCAGCGCCGCGAGGGGACGCGCTTTTACAACAGTCTCGCCACGATCCAGCCGGGTGGCGAGGTCAGCGAAATCTACGACAAGTTCCACCTGGTCCCCTTCGGCGAATACATCCCCTGGGGCGACCGGATGGCGCGGTTGGGCATCGGTGCCTTTGCCGCGCAACAGGGTTTTGGCTATTCGCCCGGCCCCGGCCCCATGACGATGAGCGTCCCCGGCGCGCCCGACTTTCAGCCGCTGATCTGCTACGAGGCGATCTTTCCCCAGCATCTGCGCGCGCTGGACACCCGCCCCGGCTGGCTGCTCCAGGCCACCAACGATGCGTGGTTCGGCACGATCTCGGGGCCATACCAGCACCTTGCCCAGGCAAGGTTGCGCAGCATCGAGACCGGTCTGCCGATGATCCGTGCCGCCAATACCGGTGTCAGCGCGGTGATCGACGCACGGGGCGGGATCCGTGCCAGCCTTGCCCTGAACGTCGCGGGCAAGATCGACGCGCCACTGCCCGGCGCCCTGCCCCCGACGCGCTGGCTGGCCTGGGGCGACACGCCGATGCTGGTGCTGATCGCGCTGGCGCTGGCTGTCTCTTGCTGGCGGCGGCGTCGCACGACCTGAGAGAAACCCCCGAGGGGCCGCCGGCATTCGGTGCCCCGTTGGCGTTCAGTCGCGGATGTAGCGGCTGTCCTTGATCTGATCCCAGGCCCAGACGACCTCGGACAGGCGCTCCTCGTCGGAACGGTCGCCGCCATTCCTGTCGGGATGCAGATCCTTGACCAGCGATTTGTATTGCTTGCGGATCTCGGCGCGGGTCCAGGTATCCTTGGCCTCGAGAATGTCCAGCGCGCGGCGCTCGGTCGGGGGCAGCTTGCGGGCGGCGGCCTGCGCGCGGGCCTCGGGGGCGGTGCCGTTCGCGCCCAGGATCTCCAGCGGGTCGCTGACGCCATGGCGCGCCCATTTCTGTTCCTGCGCCGCGCGACCAAAGGGCTTGGTCGGACGTTCCCAGACGGTCGCATTGTCGATGAATTTCTGGAATTCCTCTTCGGACTGGCCCTGAAAGTAATTCCAGTTCGCGTTGTATTCGCGGACATGCTCCTTGCAGAACCAGAAATAGTCATCAAGGTTGCGCGGATTCTTGGGCGCCCGATACTGGCCCGGCTTGTCGCAGCCCTCGCGATCGCAGATCCGGGTCGATGTCTCGAACGCGCCCGACATACCGCGCCGCCCCCTGGCCTTGCGTTTCTTGTCCTTGGCGGCGGAAATGTCGAAACCGAACGGGTCGTTCTTGCTCATGTCAGGGCACCTTTGCGACTCGGAGGCGGCAGTTTAGGCTATTTGGCGGGACATGAAAGGGCTTGAGGAATGACAATCGCGACCGAGATGATCGCCCGCCTTTCGGCACTGGAGCCGACCCGGCTGGAGGTGCTGGACGAAAGCGAAGCCCATCGCGGCCATGCCGGTTTCCGCGAAGGCGGGCAGACCCATTTCCGCATCCGCATGGCCAGCCCGCGCCTTGCGGGCCTCAGCCGGATCGAACAGCATCGCCTTGTCCACGCCACCCTGGGCGACATCGTGCCACGAATCCATGCGCTTGCCCTGGAACTGGCGGAAAGCTGAACCGTTAGCGCGCGCAGGCTTGCCGCTGCTGTCCGGGCCTCATAGAACCCGCCTGAACCCAACGAGAGAGGGACGAGGGACATGACCGCGCCCAAGGATTTCAACGACCGCATGTTGTCTCTGGGCCTGGCCCGTGTCAGCGAGGCCGCCGCCCATGCCTCGGCCCGGCTGATCGGCCGCGGCGACGAGAAGGCCGCCGACCAGGCCGCCGTGAACGCGATGCGCGACCAGCTGAACAAGCTGGACATCAAGGGCGTCGTCGTGATCGGCGAGGGCGAACGGGACGAGGCGCCGATGCTGTATATCGGCGAAGAGGTCGGCACCGGCAACGGCCCCGAGGTCGATATCGCGCTGGACCCGCTGGAGGGCACCACGCTGACCGCCAAGGACATGCCCAACGCCCTGACCGTGATCGCCATGGCCCCGCGCGGCACGCTGCTGCACGCGCCCGATGTCTATATGGACAAGCTGGCCGTCGGTCCGGGCTATCCGGCCGATGTGGTCAGCCTGGACATGAGCCCGGCCGAACGGGTGCGCGCCCTGGCCCGCGCGCGCGGCTGCGCGGACAGCGACATCACCGTCTGCATCCTGGAACGTCCGCGCCACGAGGAGATGATCGCCGAGGTCCGCCAGACCGGCGCCGCGATCCGCCTGATCACCGATGGCGACGTGGCCGGCGTGATCCATTGCGCCGAGGCCGGGCTGACCGGCATCGACATGTATATGGGGTCGGGCGGCGCGCCCGAGGGCGTTCTGGCTGCGGCCGCGCTGAAATGCATGGGCGGGCAGATGTGGGGCCGGCTCCTGTTCCGCAACGAGGACGAGAAAGCCCGCGCCCGCAAGGCCGGCATCACCGAACTGGACCGCATCTACAGCCGCGACGACCTGGTGACGGCGGATGTGATCTTTGCGGCAACGGGTGTGACCAACGGCTCGATCGTGGCGGGCGTCAAGCGCGAGCCGGGCTATCTGACCACCGAGACGATCCTGATGCGGTCCAAGACCGGATCGGTGCGCCGCATGATCTACCGCAACCCGGTGAAGTGAGCTATGGGGGCGCCGCCCCTGTCCCCGTTCCGGGGACATCTCCGGACTGACTGAGTGAACACGACAATGACGGCGTTTCTGGGCATCGACAGCTCGTTGACCGGGCGGCGATGGGTCGGGCCTGATCCCGCGCTTGAACGCCGGGCCGAGGGTCTGGCCCAGCAGGCGGCCCTGCCCCTGCCGGTCGCCCGCATCCTGGCCGAGCGGTCCGTCTCGCCAGAAGAGGTGCCCGGCTTTCTGGCGCCCAAGCTGCGCGATCTGCTGCCCGACCCCCTGACCCTGCGCGACATGGCGGCAGCGGCCGAACGGCTGGTCGAGGCGGCCGTGTCGGGTCAGCGGATCGCGATCTTTGCGGATTACGATGTGGATGGCGGCGCGTCGGCCGCGCTGTTGCTGGACTGGCTGCATCAGCTGGGGCGGCAGGCCAGCCTCTATGTTCCCGACCGGATCGACGAGGGCTATGGCCCCAATGCCCCCGCCATGGCCAAGCTGGCCGAGGCGCATGACCTGATCGTCTGCGTCGATTGCGGGACGTTGTCTCATGACGCGCTGGCGGCTGCAGCGGGCTGCGACGTGATCGTGCTGGACCACCATCTGGGTGGCGAAACCCTCCCCCCTGCCCTGGCCGTGGTGAACCCGAACCGCATGGACGAGGATGGCGCGCTTGGCCATCTCTGCGCGGCAGGGGTCGTGTTCCTGACGCTGGTGCAGGCGGGTCGCGTCCTGCGCGCGCGAGGCCTGCCCGAACCTGACCTGATGGCAATGCTGGATCTGGTCGCGCTGGCGACAGTGGCGGATGTGGCGCCCCTGGTCGGTGTGAACCGCGCCTTTGTGCGGCAAGGTCTGGCAGTAATGGCGCGGCGCCAGCGACCGGGTCTGGTCGCGCTGTCGGACATCGCGCGGCTGGACGGTGCGCCAGGCGCGTTCCATCTGGGCTTTCTGCTTGGCCCGCGCATCAATGCCGGGGGGCGTGTCGGGCGCGCCGATCTGGGCGCCTTGTGCCTGTCCTGCCGCGATCCGCGCGAGGCGGGCGAGCTGGCCCGGCAACTGGACGAACTGAACCGCGACCGCCGCGCGATCGAGGCCGCCGTCCGGCAGGAAGCCCTCGCGCAGGTCGAGGCGCGGGCCGATGCGCGCCTGTCCTGGGCCGCTGGCCCCGGCTGGCATCCGGGCGTGGTGGGCATCGTCGCCGCGCGGGTGAAAGAGGCGACCGACCTGCCCTCGGTCGTGATCGGGGTCGAGGGCGGGATCGGAAAGGGCAGCGCGCGTTCGGTTCCCGGCGTCGATCTGGGCCGCGCGATCCAGCGGCTTGCGCGCGAGGGGCTGCTGCTGAAGGGCGGCGGGCACGAGATGGCCGCCGGCCTGACCGTCGAGGAGGCCAGGATCCCCGCCGCGATGGAGCGTCTGGCCGCGCTGATCGCCCGCGATCTGGCCGGGCGCACGGGGGCGGGGGATCTGCGGATCTCGGGCCTGCTGGAGCCGTCGGGCGCCACGATCGAGATGTTCCGCCTGCTGGAAGATGCCGGCCCCTTCGGCCAGGCCGCCCCGGCGCCGCGTTTCGCCTTTGCTGATCAGCTGATCGACAGCGCCGCCACGATGGGCGACCGGCATCTGCGCCTGCAATTCCGCAGCCCCGGCAACCCGCCGCTGGAGGCCGTGGTCTGGGGCGCGATGGACGGTCCCCTTGGCCCCGGCCTGATCGGCGCCAAGGGGCGGCGCTTTCATCTGGCGGGCAAGCTGGAAGTGTCGAACTGGGGCGGGCGCGAAAGGCTGCGCTTGCGGCTGGACGATGCCGCGCCGGTGGGCAACCTTTGACGCGGTCGCAGGTTCTGGTCAGGGCGCACCCGCACGGCTAACCTGCCGCAAAGCGCGAAGGAGGATCTGATGAAACTGACCTGGCTTGGCCATTCCGGCTTTCGTCTGGACATCGAGAATGCGGTGATCCTGATCGACCCGTGGTTCACCGGAAACCCGCTCTTTCCCGCCGAGGCGCGGGACGAGGCCGTCGCGGGCGCGACCCATATCCTGATCACCCATGGTCATGGCGACCATACCGGCGACACGCTGGCCCTGGCGCGCGACCTGGGCGTGCCGGTCGTGGGCATCTACGACCTGATCAGCCATTGGGAATCGGCCGAGGGGATCAAAGGCATCGGCTTCAACAAGGGCGGCACGGTCGAACTGGGCGGCGCCAGGGTCACGATGGTCAATGCCAGCCATTCCAGTTCCCTTGCCGGGCCGGACGGGCCGATCTATGCGGGCCATGAATCGGGCTACATGATCGCGGGCGAAGGCCGTGTCATCTATGTCTCGGGCGATACCGACATCATGGCCGACATGGAATGGATGGGCGACCTGCACAAGCCCGATATCGGCATCCTGTCGGCGGGCGGACATTTTACCATGGACATGGCGCGGGCGGCCTATGCGGCCAGGCGCTACTTCAACTTCAAGACGGTGATCCCCTGCCATTACAAGACCTTCCCCGCGCTGGAGCAATCTGCGCAGGCGCTGATCGACGGGCTGCCCGGCGTCACCGTGATCGAACCCGAGGTGATGAAGGCAATCACGCTGTGAGCTTGCAGCAATTCGACGATCCGGCCGGGGGCGGCGATCACGGCGCCCGCCTCGACGCGCTGAGGGCCGAAATGGCGGCGCGCGGCCTTGATGGCGTGATCGTGCCGCGCGCCGACGCGCATCAGGGCGAATATGTCGCCGATGCCGATGCGCGGCTGGCCTGGCTGACGGGCTTCACCGGCAGCGCGGGCTTTGCGGTGGTGCTGGCCGACCGGGCGGGGGTCTTTATCGACGGCCGCTACCGCGTGCAGGTGCGCGACCAGATCGACCTGCGCCATTTTGCGCCGGTGAACTGGCCCGAGACCTGCCTCTCGGACTGGCTGAGCGAGGGATTGCCGCAGGGGGGCCGGGTTGGTTTCGACCCCTGGTTGCACAGCCGCCGCGACATCGAGGCTCTGGAAAAGGCCCTGCATGGAACCGCCATCGCGCTGATCGCGCTGGACGAGAACCCGGTGGATGCGATCTGGACGGATCGCCCGGCGCCTCCGGTCGGGGCCGCGCGCATCCATCCCGACGACTTGGCGGGCGAAAGCGCCGCACAGAAGCGCGCGCGACTGGCGGCCGACCTGCGGGCTGCGGGCCATGCCGCGGCGCTGATGACCCTGCCCGATTCGATTTCCTGGCTGCTGAACATCCGGGGCAGCGACCTGCCACGCAATCCCGTGGTGCAGAGCTTCGCGGTCCTGTCCGATAGCGGGCAGGTCGCGCTGTTTGCGGATGCGGGAAAATTCGACGACAGCCTGCGCGCCCATCTGGGCAACGAGGTCTCGATCCTGCCGCCCGACGGTCTGGCCGCCGCGCTGACCGATCTGGAAGGCCCCGTCCGTCTGGACCCAGGCAGCGCGCCCGAAGCGGCATTCCGCATTCTGGAAGCCGCAGGCACCGCCATCGCGCGCGGCCCCGATCCGGCGATCCTGCCCAAGGCCGTGAAGAACGCCGCCGAACTGGCCGGGATGCGCGCCGCCCATCGCCGCGACGGTCTGGCCATGGTGCGCTTTCTGGCCTGGCTCGACGCGCAGGACCATGCCTCGCTGACCGAGATCGACCTGGTGCGCCGCCTTGAAGATCTGCGCCGCGAGGCCGGGATTCTGGATATCAGCTTCGACACGATCATGGGCGCGGGGCCGAACGGCGCCATCGTCCATTACCGCGTGACCCAGGCGACCAATCGCCGACTGGTGCCGGGCGACCTGCTGCTGGTGGATTCGGGCGGCCAGTATGCGGATGGGACGACCGACATCACCCGCACGTTGGCGCTTGGGCAGGCGCGGGCGGATGTGGTGGCGCCCTTCACCGCTGTCCTGCGCGGGATGATCGCGCTCAGCCGGGCGCGGTTTCCGCGAGGCGTGGGCGGCGCGCATCTGGACGCGCTGGCGCGGCAATTCCTGTGGTCGCAGGGGATGGATTTCGACCACGGCACCGGCCACGGTGTCGGCGCGGCCTTGTGTGTCCATGAAGGCCCGGCGCGGATCAGCCGGGCCAGCGACATGCCGCTGCGGCCGGGCATGATCCTGTCGAACGAGCCGGGCTATTACCGCGAGGGCAGCTTCGGCATCCGGATCGAGAATCTGGTCGTCGTGACCGAGGCCGAGGCCGAGCCCGGCCGCGCCATGCTGGGTTTCGAGACGCTGACCCTCTGCCCGATCGACCGCCGCCTGATCGACCGGGCCGCGCTGGCCCCCGAGGAACGGGCATGGCTGGACGATTACCACATGCGCGTGCGGATCGAGCTGGCGGGCGATCTGGACGGCGCCGAACGCGACTGGCTGATTGCCGCGACCGAGCCGCTTTGAATTGGGGTGCCGCTAGACGCCAAGCGTCTGGCGGCCCCGCGCGACCAGCCCGCGCAGATCGTCCATGCTCAGGGCGCCAAAGGCAGCCTCGTCGCCGCAGATGAAGGTCGGCGTTCCCGCCAGCCCCATATGATCGCCCAGAAGATAGGTCATCGAGATATGCCGCTCGACCCTGTCGCTGTCCATTTCGGCCAAAAGGGCGGTCTCGTCCAGGCCGATCTCACGCGCGACGCGCAGCACGACGGGGCGTTCGATCCGCTGGCGGGTGGACAGCAGGCGCGAATGCATCTGCCAATAGCGCCCCATCGACAGCGAGGCCAACGACGCCCGCGCCGCGAAATCCGAACCCGGTCCAAAGATCGGCCATTCGCGGAACACGACGCGCAGGTTCGGATCCTCGCCGATCAGCGCCTGGATGCGGGGCATCATCGTGCGGCAATGCGGGCAATTGTAGTCAAAGAACTCGCTCAGCGTGATGTTGCCGTCGGGATTGCCCAGCACAGGCGAGGTGTCGTCGCGTTCCAGAACGCGGCGGATTTCCTCGGGCATGGGATTGGCACGTTGGGCGCGGGCCGGCAGGGCCGACAGCGCCAGCCCGGCGCTGGCGGTGGTCAGAAGGCTGCGGCGGGTCGGCATGGCTTGTCCTTTCGCGGTCTGTCTCCTTTGCGTATCGGGCGGGCATACATGCGTAAATCCCGATACGACCGGGACCGGGTCACGATGGCGTCAGGTCACGGCCGCCCTGCGGTGAAACTCGGGCCGGTCCCATGACCCTTCGCGCAGGATGCAGGCCAGCACGGCGACCGCGTGGTCCACATCCTCGGCGCTGTTGTAAAGCGGCGCGAAGCCGAAGCGCAGCACGTCGGGCGCGCGGAAATCGCCGATCACGCCCTGGGCGATCAGCGCCTGCATCACCGCGTAACCCTGGGGATGGCGGAAGCCCACCTGAGAGCCGCGCCGGGCCGGGTCGCGCGGCGAATTGAGGATGAGGCCCGGACATTCAGCCTCGACCCCCGCGATGAAACGTTCGCTCAGCGCGATGGATGCGGCGCGCAGATCGGCCATCTCGACCTGATCCCAGACATCCATCGCGGCCTCCAGCGCGGCCAGCGCGATGACCGGCGGCGTGCCGACGCGCATCCGCTGGATGCCCGGCGCGGGTCGGTAATCCAGATCAAAGGCAAAGGGCGCGGCATGGCCAAGCCAGCCTTGCAGGATGGGTTGCGCCTGATCCTCAAGCCGAGGATGCGTCCAGATGAAGGCGGGCGCGCCCGGCCCGCCATTGAGGTATTTGTAGGTGCAGCCCACCGCGAAATCGGCATCTGCGCCCAACAGGTCCACATCGACCGCGCCCGCCGAATGGGCCAGATCCCAGACCGTCAGCGCGCCCGCCTGATGGGCCAGCGCGGTCAGGGCGGCCATGTCGTGGCGGCGGCCGGTGCGGTAATCGACCTCGGTCAGCATCAGGACCGCCAGATCGGGGGTGATGGCGGCCTCGACATCCTCGGGGGCCACGACGCGCAATTCGGCGCCGACCGCGCGGGCCAGCCCCTCGGCCACATAGAGGTCCGAGGGGAAGTTCCCGCTATCGGACAGGATCACCCGCCGGTCAGGGCGCAGCGCGCGCGCGGCGCTGACGGCCTGGAACAGCTTGACCGATAGCGTGTCGCCCATCACGACCTGCCCCGGCCCCGCGCCGATCAGGCGCGCGATCCGGTCGCCCACCCGGCCCGGTTGATCCATCCAGCCCGCCCGGTTCCAGCCGGTGATCAGCATTTCCGACCATTCATCGGCCATCATCCGCGCGACGCGCTCCGTGGCGGCCTTTGGCATGGGACCAAGGGAATTGCCGTCGAGATAGGTGATCCCTTGCGGCAGGTAAAAGGCCTGGCGGGTGCGGGCGAAATCGGTCATCGCGGTCTCCTCTTGACGGCACGCTAACAGGGCGGTTCGCTGCCCGAAAGAGGGGGTGGACGATGCTCTATCGCGTCACGGACTGGGACGATGCCTATGCCAATGCCGCCCATATCGCGGAGGGCGCGCACTACCCCGCCCGCTGGCAGGCCGCCGCCGCAGCCTTTCGTGCCGCCCACCCACCGCAGGCGCTGCGCGGCGGGCATCTGTTCCGGCCCGCAGGGGATGCGCGCGGGCTGATGGTCTTCATCCATGGCGGCTACTGGATGCGGTTCGGCCCCGCCGACTGGTCGCACCTGGCGGCGGGGGCGCTGGCGCGGGGCTGGGTTTGCCTGATGCCCGCCTATCCGCTGGCGCCCAGGGCGCGCATTGCCGCGATGACCGCCGAGGTCGCCGCCAGCATCGCCGAGGCGACAGCCCTGATCCCTGGCCCCATCGCCATCACCGGCCATTCCGCGGGCGGGCATCTGGCCGCGCGCATGATCTGCCCCGGCGTGCTGCCTGACCCGGTCGCTGCGCGGGTGTCTGCCTGCCTGCCGATCTCGCCCTTGTCGGATCTGCGCCCGCTGATGCGGACCGCGATGAACGCGACGCTGGCGCTGGACCTACCCGAGGCGCTGGCCGAAAGCCCCGCCCTGCTGACCCCGCACGAGGGCATCCCCGTCACCGTCTGGGTCGGCGGCGCCGAACGGCCCGAGTTCCTGCGCCAGGCACGGGTTCTGGCCGATCTGTGGGCCGGGATGGGGGCCGCGACGGAATGCGTGGTCGATCCGGGCCGACATCATTTCGACGTGGTGGACGGGCTGGCCGATCCGGGCAGCCCAATGATGCGCCGCCTGCTGGGCTAGGACGTGAAATCCGCAATGGTCGCGCCGGCCAGCCTCGCCAGCCTGTCGGGGGCGATGGCAAAGATGTGGCGCGGCGTGCCCGCCGCCGCCCAGACCTGCGAGAATGCCAGCAGATGCCGGTCGAAAAAGGCGCGGGGCGGGCGCAGATGGCCAAGGGGCGCGACGCCGCCGATGGCAAAGCCCGTCTCGGCCCGGATCAGCGCGGCATCGGCGCGCCCCAAGGCCTCGCCCGCCAGGGCCGAGGCGCGGGCCGGATCGACCTGCCGCCCGCCCGCCGTGACGAACAGGACGACATGGCCGCTGGCCTCGCCGCGGAAGATGATCGACTTGGCGATCTGATCGAGGTGACAGCCCACCGCCGCCGCGGCCTCTGCAGCGGTGCGGGTGCTGTCGGCCATCTCGACGATCCGCGCAGCCTCGCCCGTCTGCTCCAGCGCGGCACGCACGCGCGCGAGGCTCTTGCTCATCCCCGCCCCCCTTGTTTGCAGTCGCGCGTATCTGACCCGGCCCGCGCGCCTTGGGCAAGCCGCCCCTTGCACGCCGCGCCATGATCGTGTTGGCAAAGCCACCAGGCAAGGAGATTGCGATGAACGTCTATACGCTGGTGATCGAACTGGGCCGCCGCAAGGGCGACGGCCTGCCCGAGGGCGCGACCGGCGCGGGGCTGATCTGCTACGCCTCGGGCAAGGACGAAGCCGAGGCCGTGCGCGAGACCGTGGCCATCCTGAAACAGGCCCAGATGGCGCCTCTGAACGTGACCGGCTACGGCACGCTGGAGGAACGGCTGGCCCAGGGCCACGAAATCGACGATGAGGAACGCGCCCTGATGCAGCGTGCGCTGGACGAAAATTCCGTCATCATCGCGCAGATGACGCCCTGGTTCGGGGACCGCTCCGAAGATATCGCTCACTGACGCTCACGCCTTCGTGAGGCCGCCGGGACCACGGGCTTTCCGGGGGCTGGCTAGGCAAGAGGCGGCCTTTCGGCTAGGCTGGCTGCAATCAAGAAACAATGGCAGTCACGAACAGGCGAAACAGATGATCCTTTCCCGCATTTTCCTGTCCACCGCGATCGTGGGCGCTCTGGCCTCCTGCGCGGGGCCCGTATCGCGCAGCCCGGTGGCCGCCTCGCCCGCCGCGGTGACGCCCGCCGCCATTCCCCCCGCAGCCCCCGGCGACGAAGCCGGGCTGCAGCGCTTCGTTCAGAATTTCCGCGCGCGTGCGCTGGCGTCGGGCATCTCGCCTGCCACCTATGATCGCGCGATGCGGCTGGCGCGCTACAACCCCGAGGTGATCCGCCTGGACCGCCGCCAGGCCGAATTCACCCGCCCCGTCTGGTTGTATCTGGACAGCGCCGTTTCGGATAACCGCATCACCACCGGCCGCCAGAAGAATGCCGAACTGTCCCGCACCCTGGCCGCGATCGAACAACGCTACGGTGTCCCGCGCGAGATCGTGCTGTCGGTCTGGGGAATGGAATCCAATTTTGGCGCGAATCGCGGCCGGATGCAGATCATCCCTTCGCTGACGACGCTGGCCTATGACGGCCGCCGGGGCGAGATGTTCCAGAATCAGCTGATCGCCGCGCTGCGGATCATCCAGGCCGGCGACACCGCGCCCGAAAACATGCTGGGCAGCTGGGCCGGCGCGATGGGCCATACCCAGTTCATGCCGACCTCGTATCTGGAATATGCGGTCGATTTCAACGGCGACGGCCGCCGTGACATCTGGTCCGATGACCCGACGGATTCGCTGGCCTCGACCGCGAATTACCTGCGCCGCAACGGCTGGGTTCCAGGCCAGCCCTGGGGCGCCGAGGTGCAGCTGCCGCCCAACTTCAACATGAGCCTGATCGGCAAGAACACGCGGCGTTCGGCCGCCGACTGGTCAGCCCAGGGCGTGCGCCGCATCGGCGGCGGCGCGCTGCCCAATGTCAACGGCTCGATCATCATGCCCGCCGGCGCGCGCGGTCCGGCTTTCCTGATCGGCGACAATTTCCGGGCGATCCTGCGTTACAACAACTCGGACAATTACGCGCTTGGCGTGTCGTTCCTGGCCGAGCGCATCGCGGGCCGTCCGGGCATCCAGGGATCCTGGCCGCGCAGCGACCGCCCCCTGTCCGCCTCCGAACGCGAAGAAATCCAGCGCCGTCTGGCGCAGCGCGGCTTTTATCAGGGCGAGATCGACGGCCTGTTCGGCTCGGCCACGATGGAGGCCGTTTCAGCCTTTCAACGCTCGATCGGGGTCACGCCGGACGGCTATCCGACCTCGATCCTGCTGGACCAGCTTCGCCGCTGAGACGCGCAGACCGAGACGGAAAGGCGCCCCAAAGAGGCCCTTTCGCGCCTTGCGCCCCGGTCGCGTTGGCGCTGGCCCCTGACGATTCCGGGCGCCGCCGGACCATCAGTGCGCCCGATCCCAGCGACGCCGCCTTAACAAAGGCGGTGCGCTTCTGCGGGCATCGCGGCGCTGGACCACGGTATGGGTGTGGACCCTGTTTTGCAGCAGGATGAAGCCGAGACATTGTCATATGGAATATTTCTTGCCGGTTGAGCCTGCAAATCTGCATCGGCTTGCGATATGTCCTGCTACGCCTTGTTGGCGGGTATTATTTTGATATGCCTTCCAAAGACAAGGAGGCGACGTGGCGCTGTTTCTGGGAGTCGATGGAGGGGGAACCGGTTGCCGCGCATTGCTTGCGGATCCGACCGGGCGAATCCTGGGACAGGGCACGGGTGGACCGGCCAATATCAACACCGATATCGACCTTGCAGCGGCCAGCATCATGGCCGCCACAACCGAGGCGCTGGCCCAGTCCCGCACCGGCGCATCGCCCGCAGATCTGACGGCCGCACTGGGCCTTGCGGGCGGCAGCATGAGCAGCGCGGCGGCGCGGCTAGAGGCCATGCTGCCCTTTGCGCATATGCGGATCGTCAATGACGGGATCACCGCCGCGCGCGGCGCGCTTGGCCGCGATGACGGCATCCTTGCGGCCATGGGGACCGGATCGGTCTTTGCCGTTCAGCGTGGCGGCACACTGCGACAGGTTGGCGGGCGGGGCTTTCTGATGGGGGACGAGGGCAGCGGTGCGGTTCTGGGGCGCAATCTTCTGGCACGGGCCATGAGGGCAGCGGACGGGTTCCACCCCATGTCCCCACTTCTAGCGCAAGTCCTTGACGAATTTGGTGGAATCGAGGGGATCATCGCCTTCGGCAACACCGCCCGCCCCGGCGACTTTGCACGCCTGGCCCCCCGCATCCTGACATCCGAGGATCCGGCGGCCCGTGCGATCTTCGATGCCGCATTGGCAGAACTGGACGCCTCGATCAGCGCGCTGCAACAGGGCGACCGGCTGCCCGTTGTCCTGACCGGCGGGCTGGGGCCGTATTATGCCGCCCGGCTGGCTGATCGTTGGCCCCTGCGCCCGGCCTTGGGCGATTCCGTCAGCGGTGCGCTCGCCATGGCCCTGGAGATCGGAGAAGCGCCATGACCGGGCTTCTTTGCCCCAGGACCCTTGCCGACACCAGGACGGGGCCGCTTAAGCCTCGAATGCGGCGCGGCATCGCCGAAGTCCTGCACGGTCCCGCCGCCATCGTGCAGGCGCATTTCCCGACTCTGGTGCTGGGGGTCGAGGATGCCGCCCTGCCGCAGGTGGTGGAGACCGCCGAACGCATGGCCGCGTCGGGCGCCGACATGTTCCTGACCGGGGCCGAGGCGCGGGGCGCCATGCGCCTGCCCTCGGTCGCGGGGCGGCATCCGCTGGTGCTGATCGCCAGCTACGACGCCTTTGTCGAGCAGTTGGCCCGCCGTCGCGGCTTTGACCCCGACACGCCGCCGCATCTGCGCAAGGTGACGGAGACGACCTGATGCGGCATATCCTTGCGGCTTCGCGCCTCTTCGACGGGACCACGTTGCACGACAACGCTGCGCTGGTGATCGAGCATGACAGGATTGCTGCGATCCTGCCCGAGGCCGAAGCCCCCGCCCCGACCGAACGGGTCGATGGGATCATCGCGCCGGGTTTTCTGGACCTTCAGGCCAATGGCGGCGGCGGCCTGATGGTCGATGGCACGACCGATGTCGCGGCGCTGCGGGCGATCTGTCAGGCCCATCGCGGGCTTGGCACGGCGGGCATCCTGCCCACGCTGATCACCGACACCCCCGATGCGACCGCCCGCGTCATCGAAGCCGGGATCGAGGCCGCCCGCCAGCAGGTGCCCGGCTTTCTGGGTCTGCATCTGGAAGGCCCGCATCTGGACCCGCGCCGCAAGGGCGCCCACGACGCCGCGCTGATCCGGCCGATGAGCGACAGCGATCTGAACCGGCTGTGCCAAGCAGCGCGCCAACTGCCCTCGCTGATGGTAACGCTGGCCCCCGAGGCCGCACACCGCGATCAGATTGCCGCTCTGCGGGCAGCGGGTGCGGTGGTCAGCCTCGGCCATAGCGATTGCACGCTGGATCAGGCCGAACAGACCTTTGCCGCAGGCGCCACCTGCGCCACGCATCTGTTCAACGCCATGAGCCAGATGGACCATCGCCAGCCCGGCCTGGTCAGCGCGGTCCTGTCGGGCGAGGCCCATGCCGGGCTGATCGCCGACGGGATCCATGTGCATCCCGCCATCATTCGGGTCGCGCTGCGCGCCCGGCCGCAGGGGCTGTTTCTGGTCAGCGATTGCATGGCCTTTGCCGGGACCGGGCTGACGCAGATGGATCTGGGCGGGAGGCGGGTCCAGCGCCAGGATGGCCGTCTGACGCTGGCCGACGGCACGCTGGCCGGGGCCGATCTGACGCTGGCCCAAGCGGTGCGCCGCATCGCCGCCCTGCCCGAGGCCGGGCTGGCCCGAGCCCTGGCCATGGCCAGCAGCGAGCCGGCTCGCGCGCTGAGGCGCCAGGCCGATCTGGGCATCCTGCGCCCCGGCATCAGGGCCGAACTGACCCTGCTGGATCAAGACCTGACGGCGGCGCGGTTATGGACGGCGCCGGATCAGCGCAACCAGTCACGGAAGGTCTCCAGCACCTCGGCATAGGCGGCGCGCTTGAAGGGAACGATGCTGGCCAGCAAATCCTCGGCGCCCATCCATTGCCAACGGTCGAATTCGGGATGCTCCGTGTCGATGCGGATATCCTGGTCCCGGCCCAGGAAACGCAGACACAGCCATTTCTGGCGCTGTCCGCCATAGCGGCCCTTCCAGACGCGGCCCACCATGTCGGGAGGCAGATCATATGTGATCCAGCCGGGCGTCTCGGCCAGAACCTCGACAAGATCGGCAGGAATGCCGGTTTCCTCGGTCAGTTCGCGCAGGGCAGCCTCGCGCGGGGTCTCGCCCTCGTCGATCCCGCCCTGCGGCATCTGCCACGCGCCCGGCATGTCGAGCCGCTGGCCCGCAAAAACCAGCCCGCGATCATTCAACAGCACCACCCCTGCGCAGGGACGATAGGGCAAACCGCCCGGACCCGTATCAGCCATTGCCGGACGACCCTGCGCCCTCGCCGGTGGCGGCGGGCGTCTCGGCGGCGGGCACCTGACCGGCGCGGAAGTTCATTGCGGCCAGGCCCTTGAGGATATCGACCGCATAGGCCAGTTGATAATCCTCTTCGCGCAGGGCGGCGGTGGCGGCCAGTTCGGCGGCCTCGCGTTCGATCAACTCGCGCTGGTCATCGCTGATCTCGTTTCCAAGCGCGCCGCGCAATTCGGCCTCGGAGCGCGAAAAATTACTGCTGCTGCGCGCCTCCTCGTCCTCGACATGGGGATTGCGGCGGGGCTGGGCGACCAGGATGTCGGGCTGGATTCCCATGGCCTGGATCGAGCGGCCCGACGGCGTGTAATAGCGCGCGGTCGTCAGCCGGATCGCGCTGTCCGCCGTCACCGGCATGACCGTCTGCACGCTGCCCTTGCCAAAGGATTTTTCGCCCACGACGATGGCGCGGCGATGGTCCTGCAGCGCACCAGTCACGATCTCCGAGGCGCTGGCCGAGCCGCCATTGATCAACACGACCATCGGCTTTCCCTGCGCCAGATCGCCCGGCTCGGCGTTCCAGCGTTCGCTCTGCGAGGCGTCGCGGCCGCGCGTGCTGACGATTTCGCCGGCATCGAGGAATGCGTCAGCCACGCTGATCGCCTGATTCAGCAGCCCGCCCGGATTGTTGCGCAGATCGAGGACGAACCCGGTCACGCGGTCGATGCCGCCCGCTTCCTCGACGGCCTTTTCCAGTTCCGCGCGCAAGGTATCATAGGTCTCGTCATTGAAGGTCGAGACGCGCAGGATCACCGCATTGCCCTCGATCCTGGTGCGAACGACGGTCAGGCGGATCGTGTCGCGCGTCATGGTCAGGTCAAAGGGCTCGGGCTCGCCCTGGCGCAGGATGGTGATGGTGATTTCAGACCCGACCGGGCCGCGCATCATGTCCACGGCCTGATCCAGCGTCAGACCCAGCAGCGATTCGCCATTCACATGAGTGATGAAGTCGCCCGCCTGCACGCCCGCCTGCGCGGCCGGCGTGTCGTCGATGGGCGAGACGACACGGACCATGCCTTCTTCCTGGCTGACCTCTATGCCCAGCCCGCCGAAGCTGCCGCGCGTCTGAGTGCGCATCTCGGAATAGGCATCCGCGGACAGAAAGCCCGAATGGGGGTCCAGCGAGGTCAGCATTCCGTTGATCGCGGCTTCGATCAGCGCCTTGTCGTCTGGCACCTCGACATAATCGTTGCGGATCCGTTCGAAAACATTGCCGAACAGTTCAAGCTGCTCATAGACCGAGACGTTACGCTCTGCCTCCTGCGCGACCAGGGGGCCGGCTATATGGGTCGTGACCAGCGCCCCGGCCAGCACGCCCCCGATACCTGCAATCAGATAATGTCTCATGACGGCCTTCCTGCCTCAGTCCTGTTGCGGCTCGACAAAGGGATTCAGCACGAACCATTCTGCCGGGTCCAGAGTTTCATTGCCACGCCGCAGCTCCAGATACAGCGTTTCGGGGCGACCCGCCGCGCCTCCCATGGCGGCATCGGCGACGAAACGCGCGCCGAATTCCTGCGCCGGAGCCTCGGCGCCCCCCATCAACCCGACCGGATCGCCGGCAGCCAGCACATCGCCCACTTCGCCAAAGACCTGCGACAGGCCCGCGAAGATCATAAGGTAGCCGCGTGCGGGCTCGACGATCATCACATTGCCGTAATCGAGAAACGGGCCACGATAGCGGATTGTCGCAGGCCATGGGGTCTGGACAAGTGCGGCGGGCGCGGTCGCGATAACCCAGCCGGGGCGGCGCACGCCTGCGGCATCGGGTTCGTTGTAAGGCCGCAGCACGGTGCCCACCACGGGCAGGCGCAGGCTGCCCTGCGCGCCCTCGAAATCCTCCATCGGGGGCCCGACATCCTTTTCCATCCGCGCGATACCGCGGGCGAAATCGTCCAGCGAATCCGCCGCTTCGCGCAGCGCCTGCAATTCCTCGGGGTCTTCGGCATAGCGCGGCGGCATCGAGGACCGGTCGCCCGCCGCGCTGGCCAGAAGCCGCCGCGCCTCCTGCATGGAAGCCAGCCCGTTGCCCAGCATCGCCGAGGCGTTGGCCTGCAAGGCGCGAACGGTCGCGATTTCGTCCAGGTCGGCCTGCAGGGCCTCGGCCTGAGCGCGCAGGCCCGGCGTGACATCGGACAGGATCATCCCCGACCGCGCATTCGACAAGGCCCCCGCCGGATGCAGCAGCATCGTGGTCTCGGGGCTCTGCTGCAACGCGGTCATGGCACCCAGCACGCGCGACAGCTGCGCGCTCTGCGCCTCGAAACGCTCGCGCAGTTCCAGCTCGCGCGCATGAGCCTGACGCAGCCCGTCGCGCAGAGCGGCAAGGCCCAGTTCGTAGGCGCGAATCACCTCGGTCAGGGCGACGACCTGATCGTCGGCCGCGACCGCCTCGGACAACTGCGCCAACGCCGCCCGCAGCAGCGCGGCGGCCGCCTCGGCATCGGCCACGGCGCGCCCGGCTGGGGTCAGCACTGCGCTTTCGGCCAGATCGGGACCGCCCGTCACAAGGCCGGGACCGGTAATGTCCTCGACCACCTCCTGCGCGGCCGCAGGGCCCGCCAGCATCGCAGCCAGAACAAGGCCAAGCGCGCGGCTCATGCGACGATCAGACTGGTGCCGGTCATCTCGGCAGGCTGGTCCAGACCCATCAATTGCAGAACCGTCGGCGCCAGATCGGCCAGCCGCCCGTCGCGCAGCCGAATGCCGGCCGGTCCGCCGAACAGGATCACGGGCACCGGGTTCAGCGTATGGGCAGTATGCGGGCCGCCGGTCTCGGGGTCGATCATCTGTTCGCAATTGCCGTGATCGGCGCAGATCAGCGCGGCCCCGCCGACCGATTCCAGCGCGCGCGTCATGGCGTCCAGCCCCCGGTCCACGGCCTCACAGGCGCGTATGGCGGCGTCCAGACTGCCGGTATGGCCCACCATGTCGGGATTGGCATAGTTCACGACGATCAGATCGTAGCCCTGCCCGATTGCCTCGACCAGCCTGGCCGTCACCTCGTCGGCGGCCATCTCGGGCGCCAGATCATAGGTCGTGACCTTGGGGCTGGCGGGCATGTGGCGGTCCTCGCCTAGCTCGGGCTCCTCCTTCCCGCCATTCAGGAAAAAGGTCACATGCGGATATTTCTCGGTCTCGGCCAGACGGAACTGACGCAACCCTTTCGAGGCGACCCAGGCCCCCAGCGTGTTCGTCACCGGCCGCTTGGGATAGGCGGCCTGCATGAAGCTGTCATGGTGCGCGCTGTAATCGACCATGCCCAGCAGCGACGCCCATTCCGGCCGCGCCGACACGTCGAAGGCGTCGAAAGCCGGATCGCCGATGGCCGAGAGGATTTCGCGCGCACGGTCGGCGCGGAAGTTCAGGCAGAAGAACCCGTCGCCATCCTGCGCGCCGTTATAGCCGTCGATGACGAAAGGCGCGATGAACTCGTCCGTTTCGCCCCGCGCCCATGCTGCGGCCACCGCAGCCGAGGCACTGGGCGCATCCTCGCCCCGGCCGACGACCATGGCGTCAAAGGCGCGCTGCACACGCTCCCACCGGCTGTCGCGATCCATGGCGTAATAGCGCCCGACCACGGTGCCGATCCGCGCACCCGAGGGCAGCCCAGCCTCCAGCGCAGCCATGAAACGGTCCGCGGATGAAGGCGGCACGTCCCGCCCGTCGGTCACGGCGTGAACCACGACCGGCACACCGGCTTCGGACACGACCTGCGCTGCGGCAAGCATATGCGACAGGTGCCCGTGAACACCGCCATCCGAAACGACGCCCATCAGATGCGCGGTCCCGCCGGTCTCGCGCAGCCGCGCGACAAAGGCGGTCAAGGCCTCGTTGCGCCCGAAGTGGCCCTCCTCGATGGCCAGGTCGATCGCGCCAAGGTCCATGGCGACGACCCGGCCTGCGCCGATATTCGTATGGCCGACCTCGGAATTGCCCATCTGTCCGCGCGGCAGCCCGACATCGGGACCATGAGTGATCAATCGAGCATTGGGGCAGTCCCGCATCAACCGGTCATAGCAGGGGGTCGCGGCGCGGTCGGGTGCGCTCAGCTCAGGCCGGTCCGACAGGCCCCAGCCATCGAGAATGCACAGGATAACGGGTTTGCTCATCTCTGCTCTGCCTCGCCGGTTTTTTTCACTCTTCTACGCGCCTGCCTGCCCGCCGGCAACCGGGCGACAGCCTGCTTTGCCTTGGATCAAATATGGTCGGGGGGGCGCGGAACGCGACGGGGGCACGAGCAGCCCCTACACCCGGTGATAGGGCGAACCGGCCAGGATCGTGGCTGCGCGATAAAGCTGCTCGGCCAGCATGACGCGCACCAGCATGTGCGGCCAGACCATGCGACCCAGACTGATCTGCCAGTCGGCCCGCGCGCGCAACGACGGATCGAGTCCATCCGCGCCACCGATGACGTAGCAGACATCGCGCGCCTCGTCGCGCCAGGCCGCCAGGCGCGCCGCGAAGCCGGGCGAATCGGTCAGATCGCCCCGTTCATCCAGGATCACCAGCGCCGCACCCGCAGGGATCGCGCGCGACAACAATTCGGCTTCGGCGGCCATGCCGCCCCCGGCGCGCGCCTCGACCTCGTGCAAGGTGACAGGGGGCAGGCCAAGCGCACGGCCCGTGCGCGCAAAGCGCGTCAGGTAATCCTGGACCAGCGCGGCCTCGGGGCCTTTCTTCAGCCGCCCGACGGCGGCAAGGTCGATCCGCATCCCGGCGCCGTCAAGGCGCCGGGCGATCGGCGTCGCGCAGCCGCGTCAGGGCATCGGCGGGCATCCACATCTTTTCCAGCTGATAGAATTCGCGAACCTCGGGCCGGAAGACATGCACGACCACATCATCGGTGTCGATCAGCACCCAGTCGCCGGCATCCTTGCCCTCGATCCGAGGGCTACGGCCTGTGGCCTGCTTCACGCGTTCGGCCAGCTTCTCGGCGATGGCGGCGACCTGGCGCGCGCTGCGGCCCGATGCGATCACCATGTGGTCGGCAATGGCGGAACGGCCACGCAGGTCGATGCTGATCACATCCTCGGCCTTGTCGTCATCCAGCGATGTCAGCACGAGCGACAACATCCGATCCTCGCCCGAGGCCGGGTTGGCGGTAGTCTTGGCCGGCTTTTGGGCCGGCGGCACGTCTTGTGACAGGGTTTGATCCTCCGGTCGTCGCGCCGAAGACCCCGGCGCAGGGATGGTGCAAAGATAGCATCTTTTCGGGCCATCTCAATCTCTGCCGGGCCGGATTTACGCCCGGCCGGTGGAAAACCGGCCCCTCAGCGGCCTTGCCAGACGTGACGGCACATCCTAATGTCGGCCCATGATGCGTTATTTCGACATCCATGACCGCGCGCGCCTGCCGCAGCGCTTCTATGGCGAAACGCTCTGCGTGACCGCGCGGGGCTGATGGCGCACGGGCATTCGCCCGGCCCCGCCTCCATTTTCGCATCACAGCCGAAAGACCTCAGCCATGACCATTCCAGCAGCCGCAGCGCCGCGAACGCTTTACGACAAGATCTGGGACGCCCATGTGGTGGACCGGCAAGAGGACGGCACCTGCCTTCTTTATATCGACCGGCATCTGGTCCATGAAGTGACCAGCCCCCAAGCCTTCGAGGGGCTGCGCATGGCCGGCCGCAAGGTGCGCGCCCCCGAACGCACGATCGCCGTGCCCGATCACAACGTCCCTACCACCTGGGACCGCGAAAAGGGCATCGACAACGAGGAATCGCGCATCCAGGTCGAGGCGCTGGACCGCAATGCCCGCGAATTCGGCGTGGTCTATTATCCGGTGAACGACATCCGCCAGGGCATCGTCCATATCGTTGGCCCCGAACAGGGCTGGACCCTGCCCGGAATGACGGTGGTCTGCGGCGACAGCCATACCGCGACCCATGGTGCCTTCGGGGCGCTGGCCCACGGCATCGGCACCAGCGAGGTGGAGCATGTCCTGGCCACCCAGACCCTGATTCAGAAGAAGTCCCGCAACATGAAGGTCGAGATCACCGGCCGCCTCGCCCCCGGCGTCACCGCCAAGGATGTCGTGCTGGCCATCATCGCCAGGACAGGCACGGCAGGCGGCACCGGCCATGTCATCGAATATTGCGGCGAGGTGATCCGCAACCTTTCGATGGAAGGCCGCATGACAATCTGCAACATGGCCATCGAGGGCGGCGCCCGCGCCGGCCTGATCGCCCCGGACGAGACGACCTTCGCCTATGTCAAGGGCCGCCCCCACGCCCCCAAAGGCGCCCAGTGGGAGGCCGCGCTGGCCTGGTGGAAGACGCTCCGTTCGGATGAGGGCGCGCATTTCGACAAGGTCGTGACCCTGCGCGGCGAGGATATCGCGCCCACCGTGACCTGGGGCACCTCGCCCGAGGATGCGCTGCCCATCACGGCCCGCGTCCCCGCCCCCGAAGATTTCACCGGCGGCAAGGTCGAGGCCGCGCGCCGGTCGCTGGATTACATGGGCCTGACCCCCGGCACCCCCCTGACCGATATCGCCATCGACGCGG
Organism: Paracoccus bogoriensis; assembly: GCF_019431455.1. Classification (GTDB taxonomy): domain Bacteria; phylum Pseudomonadota; class Alphaproteobacteria; order Rhodobacterales; family Rhodobacteraceae; genus Paracoccus; species Paracoccus bogoriensis. Next base: position 23,510 of record NZ_JAHYSR010000003.1, on the reverse strand, counting down.
TCTTTATCGGATCATGCACCAATGGCCGGATCGAGGATCTGCGCGCCGCCGCTGACGTGCTGCGCGGACGCAGGCTGGCCGAAGGCGTGCGCGGCATGGTCGTGCCCGGTTCGGGCCTCGTGCGTGCTCAGGCCGAGGAAGAGGGGCTGGACCGGATCTTCAAGGATGCGGGCTTCGAATGGCGTCTTGCGGGCTGCTCCATGTGCCTGGGCATGAACCCCGACCAGCTTGCGCCGGGCGAGCGTTGCGCCGCGACCTCGAACCGCAATTTCGAGGGGCGTCAGGGCTACAGGGGCCGGACCCATCTGATGAGCCCGGCCATGGCGGCAGCGGCGGGCGTGGCCGGGCGTCTGGTCGATATCCGCGAATTCGCAGCCCAGCCCGCGTAAGGACAGATCATGGAAAAGTTCACCACCCTCACCGGGATCGCCGCGCCCATGCCGCTGGTCAATATCGACACGGACATGATCATCCCCAAACAGTTCCTCAAGACGATCAAGCGCTCGGGTCTGGGCGTCAACCTGTTCGATGAACTGCGCTATGATCGCGACGGTCGCGAAATCCCCGATTTCGTCCTGAACCAGCCGGCCTGGCGCAACGCACAGATCCTGATCGCGGGGGACAATTTCGGCTGCGGATCGTCGCGCGAACATGCGCCTTGGGCGCTTCTTGATTTCGGCATCCGCTGCGTGATCTCGACCAGCTTCGCCGACATCTTCTTCAACAATTGCTTCAAGAACGGCATCCTGCCGGTCGTGCTGCCGCAGGACGCGGTGGACGCCCTGATGAAGGATGCCCGCAAAGGCGCGAATGCCCGCCAGACCGTCGATCTGGAGGCGCAGACCGTCACCGCCTCGGACGGGCGCAGCTGGTCTTTCGAGATCGACCCCTTCCGCAAGCATTGCCTTCTGAACGGGCTGGACGATATCGGGCTGACGATGGAAAAGGCTGCCTTGATCGACCGCTACGAAATGCAGATGGCCCAGGCTCGCCCTTGGGTCTGAGGATCGCGGCAATCCTTCTGGCCCTGGCCCTGCCCGCCAGCGCCGAGGATCTGCGCCTGGCTACATGGAACCCCGGCCTCTCGCGCGACGGGCCCGGATTGTTGTTGCGCGACATCATGGCCCGAGATCCGCAGGTGCTGGCCGCAGCGCAAGTGATCGCCGCGACCGCGCCCGACGCGATCCTGCTGACGGGCTTCGACTGGGATCTGGAAGGGCGCGCGCTGACGGCCTTTTCGGCGCTGCTGGCCGAACAGGGGCACCCCATGCCTTACACCCATGCCAGCCAGCCCAATACGGGCATGGATAGCGGCGCCGATCTGGACGGCGACGGCCGCCTTGGAGGGCCCCGCGACGCGCAGGGCTATGGCAGCTTTACCGGCCAGTCCGGCATGGCGATCCTGTCGCGCCTGCCGATTGCCAGCGTCACCGACTACAGCGCGATGCTCTGGCGCGATCTGCGCGGCCACCGAATGCCCGACAGCGCCCATGCCGATCTGCTGCGCCTGTCCTCGACCGCGCACTGGGACGTGGCCCTGACCACATTTCGGGGGCCGCTGCATCTGCTGGCCTTTGCCGCGACACCTCCGGCCTTCGAGACACGCAACGTGGCGCGCAACCATGACGAGGCCGCCTTCTGGCTGCAACACCTGCCGGATGCACCCTTTGTCATCATGGGCAATGTCAACATGGACCCGCTGGATGGCGAGGGCGACCCGGCCGCCCTGGATGCTTTGATGACGGTCGTGCAGGATCCGCAGCCTCGCGGCGCCTGGCAGCCGCCTCAGACCGGCCCGAACAGAAATCATCGCGGCGACCCTGCGCTGGATACGGCGGAATATCCGCGCGCACCCGGCAATCTGCGGCTCGACTACATCCTGCCGTCGCACGCCCTGATCGTGACCGGGTCGGCGGTGCTTTGGCCATCAGCCGATGATCCCTTGGCCGATGCAGTGGCGCGCGCATCCCACCGCAAACTGGTCTATACCGATCTGCGAATGCCCGAGAAATAGCGCTTCCGCATCACATCTTCGGCGCCTCGGCGCGCCGTGGACACGACGGCCGCGGTGACACCGGGCGCTTTACGCAAGCACCTTCGCCGCACTTGCCCCGCGCACTTGTCCCGACCTGGCAGAACACCGGCTGCTGCAATTCGCGCCAAGCCCTTGGGCCAATGCTCGACCAAGACCCGCTCGCGCGATCGCGGCAGGGTCGGGGCCGGCTAGACCACGGCCGGGCCTTTGTGCCGCCATCAATCGCACGACCCATGATCTATTCTTCCATCTGCCCCCTTTCCCGGCGCTGTCGCACGGCAAGCAGCGCAGTTTCGGCCATCCTGGACAGAACCTCGGCGCGACCCAGTTCCCGGCCCGCGCGTTCGCGCATCTGGTCGAACCGGGGCTGCATCCGCGCCAGATCGGCCTGCGCCCGCGCCAGATCCCGGGCCGCCCGCCCGGCCTGGGCATTCGCCATCCGCGCCTCGGCAACGCTCAGCGGGGCTTGGGCGGCGTAGCTCTGGGCCATGGCGGCACGAGACGCCTCGACCTGGTGATGCGCAGCCAGGACATGCCGACGAAACGCCGCAAGCTTTTTCAGCTCCTGTTCGGCGCGCAGCCGCGCCACACGCTCCAACGCGCTCAGCATGGCGGGTCTTACCATGTTCGCCTCGCCTTGGCGCGCATCTTCTCGGCAAAGCGGATCGCGGCGGCGACAGCGGCGAAATGCTCGCGCCGGACTTCCTCCCCCACGCGGACAGTCGCGTGGATCGCCCGCGCACAGGGGGGATCGGACCAGATCGGCACGTTGCTTTCGCGCGCCTTCTCGCGGATCCGTGCGGCGATCTCGTCCGTGCCCTTGGCCACGCACACAGGTGCACGCCCCGAGCCGCGCTGCCATCCCAGGGCGACCGCGTAATGGGTCGGGTTCACGATGATGACATCCGCCTTTGCGACATCTGCCAGCATCTGCTTCATCGCAAGATCGACGGCACGCTGCCGGCGCGCTGCCTTCATATGGGGATCGCCCTCGGAATCCTTCATTTCGTCCTGCATTTCCTTGCGGCTCATGCGGTTCTTGCGGCGGTGATCGAACCATTTCCAGGCAACGTCGGGGACTGTGAAAAGCACCGAAACTGTCAGCCCCAGCAGCAGGACACGCCCCAGCATATCGCCCAGAGACCAGGTCCAGGCCTCGCCGGTCAGCGCCGAGGCTCCGATCCGCTCCAGAAGCGAAGCGAACAGGAACCAGCCGCCAAGACAGACCAGCACAGCCTTGCCCACCGAGATCCCGAAGGTCACAAGGCCCGATGCACCGAATTTCTGCCCTGCATTTCTGGCCGGATTGATCCGGTTGAAGTCGAATGCAAGTTTTTGCAACGAAAAGGCCCAAGCGCGCTGAGCGAACAGGCTGGCGATGATGGCCAGCAGTGGCACGCAGGCCAAGGCCACAAAGGCCAGCCCCGCATTCTGCGCCAGCGTCTGGCCCAGCCTGAAGACGCCGCCAACAGGCCAGCCCTCGGCGCCCATTGCGCGCGATGCCATGCCCAGCCACTGCCGGACTGCCAAGCCCGCAATCATCGCAAAGGCGACCCAAGCACCCAGATACATCGCCGCCGTCGTCAATTCGGTCGAGCGGGGCACATCGCCTTTTTCGCGCGCTTTTTGCAGCCTCTGCTCGGTCGGGTCGAACTGCTTGTCATCCTTGTCATCACTCATGGCGTCACCGGCAGCATGAAACCCAGAACCTGATCCGCCCAGAGCGAGATCAATAGCGGCGCCAGGATCGCAAGCGCGACCAGCGCGAGCAGGATCGACGCCGGTGCCCCGATGAAAATCACCGGCAGGCTTGGCATCACCCGGTTGATCACCCCGGACAGCGCCTGAAAGAGAAAGCCGCCGAGTGTGAAGGGCGCGGCCAGCATCATCGCCAGCCAGAAGCTGTCGGCGACGATCCGCGCACCGTTGCTAAGCACGTATTCCGCATCCGGAAGGGCGCCGGGTGGCCAGATACGCAGGCTGTCAGCAAGCATTTCGACGATCATCACAGGCAGGCCAAGCGCCATCAGCACCGCCAAGGCCGCAAGCTGGATCAGGTTGCCCACCGGATGGGGCGAGGTCTCGTTCTGGATGCCCATGATCTGCGACAGCGAGGCCGTCGCGGCAATGGCCGTCGCCGCCACGTCAAGTGCCAGCGCCAGCAAGCGCAGGAAGGCGCCGGTCATGAACCCGATCGCCATCTGCGAAGAAATATCGGTCAGGATTGACAAGGGCGCCTCTGGCATAGGCCGCATGGCCACCAGATCGCTTAGCAAGGGTGTTATCGCCAAGGCCAAAGCCACGCGCAGTCGCGCAGGCAGCATGCGCTCGCCCAAGGCAGGCAGGATCAGGATACAGGCCTGCACCCGCGCATAGACCAGCACCAGAGCCCAATCGATCTGCGGAATGATGGCCAGGATCTGCTGCATCATGCGACGGCCTCTATCGTGGCCAGCAGGCGCAGTTCGGCGCCGGGATCGACCTCTTCAAGGCCCAGCACAGGCACGCTCAACCCGTTCGCCCCCAGCACGGCGCGCACCATGCGCCTGCGGTGGTCGGGCACGACGACGACGCAACGCTCGATCGGGTCCACCGAGGCCAAGGCCTTGCGCACCGCCTCAAGCAGGCGCGCCGACAATGCGGGGGTCATTGCACCGCTGCCGGGCCTTCCGGTTTCGGCATCGGCGCGAACAAACTCGGCCTCCCATCCGGGATGAAGCTGAAGGGCGGCGATCCGACCGCTATCATCGGCAAATTGCTGCGTGATCTGGCCGCGCAGACGCTTGCGCACAAGTTCATAGACCAGCTCGGATTGCTCGACGCTGCGAAACTCGCTGATCGCGTCCATGATCAAAGGCAGGTTTCGGATCGAGATCCCTTCGTCCAGAAGCGCACGCAGGATCGCCAGAAGCGTCTCGGGTGACACCTTGTCGGGGATCATGCTGTCGAAATACCTGCGATAGCGTTCGGCACGGACCGGATCGGAAAGGGCCTTCAGCTCTTCGATCTGACGTTGCAATGCCGAGAGGTTCATCAGCGCAGAAAGGTTCGATTTGACCACTTCCATCAGGTGGGTCGAAAGAACCTCCATCGGGGTGACGACCGTAGCCCCCAGCAAGGCCGCCTCGTCCTGCTTGTCGAAGGCGATCCAGCGGGCGGGGCTGGAATAGACCGGCTCTCGCACCGGAGTGCCGCCGAGTTGCGTCAGCAATTGGTCCCCGCCAAGAGCAAGGATCTGGTCATGCCGCAGGCTGCCTCGTCCGCGCACCACCCCCTGGATTCGGATCTGGTAATCGCCAGGCAGAAGATCGTCGGTGTCGGTGATGCGAACATCAGGCAGGATCAGACCGTAGTTGCGGGCGACATGGATGCGCAGATTGGTGATCCGGCTGCCGAGCCCCCGCGCCTGATCCAGCGCGGTCAGGACCAGGTTAGCCCCGATCTCGACGCTGATCTCGTCGGTATCCAGCACATCGCCGATCCTTGCGGCCGGACGCGCCGCAGGCTCGGCCTCGGGCAGCGGGTCATCCGCGGCAGCGCCTTGCGCAAGGCGCCGCGAGATCATCCATGCGATTGCTGCAAAGATCGACGCCAGGGCGAAGAAGATCGCCTTGGGCATACCGGGAACCAGAGCAATCGCCACAAGCGCCGCGGCGACCATCGCGGCGGGCCGCCAATTGCGCGCGAATTCGTGCGACAGAAGATGCGCAGTCGTCTCGGTCGCGCCACCGCGCGACAGCAGCAGCGCCGCCGCCATCGAGGTGATCAGCGCAGGGATCTGGCTCACCAGACCATCGCCGATGGTAAGGTGCGAATAGGTCGATGCAGCCTCGCCCACAGGCATTCCATGGAAAAAGATGCCTATACCCAGCCCGACCAGAAGGTTGATCAGCGTAATGACGATTCCCGCGATCGCATCGCCCTTCACGAATTTCGAGGCCCCGTCCAGCGAACCGAAAAAGCTGATCTCGCGCTGCTCCTGCGCGCGGCGGCGCTTGGCCTCCTGGTGGTCGATCGCGCCGGCATTCAGATCGCCGTCGATAGCCAGTTGCTTACCCGGCAGAGAATCCAGCGCGAAACGCGCCGCGACCTCGGCCATGCGTCCCGAGCCCTTGGTAATGACCATGAAGTTCACCACCGAGATCACGGCAAAGACGGTCAGTCCGACGAGGATCGAGCCCCCCGCCACGAATTTCGCGAAACCGTTGATCACCTGTCCGGCGGCTTGTGTGCCATTTTGTCCCTCGGTCAGGATGAGCCTGGTCGATGAGACGTTCAGCGACAATCTGATCACCAGGCTGACCAGAAGGAGGACGGGGAAAGCCTGGAAATCCGTAGGCTTGTCAACCAGCGAAGCCATTACCAGAACCAATGTGGCCGTGGCGATGGACAGCGCGATCCCGGCATCCAGCGCCGCAGCGGGCAAGGGCACCACCAACGAGATGACGACGAGTACAAGCCCCCCCGTGATCAGAAGCGGCGCGTCCAGAAGCTTGTTCGACCTTCGCGAGATCGCTGCGACCGGGGTCATTCATCTGCCTTTCTGGCTGGTGTGGCGGGGCGCAGCAGGTCGCCTACGGGCCATGCGGCCCCGGTCAGCAGGCCCATCCGGCGCAGATGCGCCAATGCAACGACCCTGTCTGCGGGCTCCATCGCCAGAAGACGCAGTCGATAATCGGGTGGAAGCCTGCCATCGGTCAGCAGCCAACCGGTCGCGTCTGCGATGAATGCATCCAACGGGTCGGTCGCACCCGGCTCGGGGGCTGCGGCGGCGAGGGCAAGCGACAGCAGCAGCGCTGCGGAAGGCGCGGTCATGCGGTCTTACCTCTTTTCGATGCGCTCATGTCGGCGGAAACCTGTTTGGGCGCAGCTGATGCGGGTATGGCTGTCATGCTGGCTGTTCCCGATGGCCCGAAGGGCTGGGCTGCCCGCATCGCCGCCCTTGATCGACCGCTGATTACACGATGCCGCTGATGGCTTTGTGAAGCGATGCCGGCGAGACGGGGCATGCGGGTTCGGGGCAACGAGGGAGGATCGCCATGCGGATTTCTGTGGGAATGGATGTCGCCAAGGCGATCCACTGGGCCTGCGCCGTCGATGAGGCGGGCCGGACGCTGCTCGACCGGGCGGCGGAGAACACGTCGGAGGGCATCGCCGCCTTCGCGGCCGATCTGCGCAGGCTTGGGGGCGAGCCGGTCCTCGGCCTCGACGTGGTGGGCTCCTTCGCCCATTTCCTCGGAGCGCCGCTTCTGGCCGAAGGCTTCGGCCTCGTCCATGCGCCGGGCTTCGCCGTCAACAGGGCGGGCCAGAGCTTTGCCGGGGAAGAGCGCAAGTCCGATCCGCGCGATTCCCGCATCATCGCCGACCTGATGCGCACCCGCACGCTGCGCCCGATCCTGCCGGACGACGAGGCGGTGACGGCGATCCGCCTCGAGGTCGGCCGCCGCCGCGACCTGATCGAGGAACAGACCCGGCGCATCTGCCGCCTGTGCGGGCTTCTGAGCAGCATCCATCCGGGGCTCGAGCGCGACCTCGACATCACCTGCAAGGGGCCGCTGGTCCTGCTGACCCGCCACGTCACGCCCGCCGAGAACCGGCAGGCAGGGAAGCGGCGGATCATGGCGCATCTCGCGAAGACCCCGCATGTGCAGGGTGCCGGGGCGCTGGCCGAGCACGCCCTTGCCGCGGCGCGTGCCCAGATGCTCGCCGTGCCTGGCGAGGCGGTCATGGCCGAACTGGTGCGCGAACTCGCCACCGAGGCGCTCGAGGCGCGCGTGAAGATCATCCGCCTCGACCGTGACCTCGCGGCCCTGCTTGCCGTCCAACCTGACGGCGCCCTCATCCGGTCGCTGCCGGGGATGGGGGTGGGGGCAGTGTTTGTGGCAGAGTTCATCGCCTGCGCCGGCGACATCCGGCGCTTCCCCTCGGCCGATGCTCTGGCCTCCGCTGCAGGGCTTGCGCCGGTGATCCGGCAGTCGGGCCAAAAGGCGGGCTGGCGGCGCACCTACGGCGGGGACGAGGCCCTCAAGCGCGTCTTCTACCACGGCGCCTTCTGCGCCGTCTGCCGCAACGATCCGCTCTGCAAGGTCTTCTCCGACCGAAAGCGCCGCGAGAGAAAACACCACACCCAAGCGCTCATCGCCCTGGCACGCCGACGCGTCACCGTGCTCTGGACCATGATCCAGCGCCGAAAGACATACGATCCCCTCATCAAAGCCGCTTGATTTACGCATTACGCAGCCCTCTTGATGTCGCGCAGAGCGTTCTCCAGTGTGTCGAAGCTGGGACGGCAATGTTCCGGCACCGCCTGCCGTCCGACCTCGACACAGAGCGAGGTTGCGTGCTGGTGCAAGCCCGCAACGAGGACCGACTTGATCACGTCGTAAAAGCCCATGTCCTGCTTGACGACCGATCCCAACCGGTTTGCCAGCGGCCCAACGAAGCCATAGGACAGGAAGACTCCCAGGAACGTGCCGACCAGCGCCCCGCCGATCATTTTTCCCAGCACGGGCGGCGGCTGATCGATCGAACTCATCGTCTTGATCACACCCAGAACGGCCGCAACGATCCCCAGGGCGGGCAATGCATCGGCCATGTTCTGCAAGGCGTGGGGCACATGCATCTGTTCCTCGCGCAGCGCGGCGATGCGACGCGACAGCATGTCCTCGACCTGATAGGGATCATCATAGTTCAGGCTGGCCGAACGCAGCGTGTCCGCAATCAACGACGCAACTTCATGGTCGGCGACCAGACGAGGGTAGGCCAGAAAAATCGGGGATTCCTTTGGTTTTTCTATATGTTGTTCAAGTCCGACCGGATTCTCGCGCGCCAGCTTGAGCAGCTGGAACAGCAGGCACAGCACGTCCTGGTGGTCCTGTGCAGTCCATTTCGGACCCTTGAAGGCGCGGATGATGCTGGACGGCGTCGTCTTCAGCGCATGGCTGTCATTGCCCAGAAGATAGGCCCCTGTCGCGGCACCCATGATCATCATCATCTCAAAGGGCAGCGCGTGCAGGATCACCCCCATCTTGCCGCCTGCCAGCAGGTAGCCCCCAAAGACCATCGCAATGGTGAAGATGATACCGACAATACCGAACATCTCTGGTTCCTTTACCGGTTTCTGACGCTGCGCGCGCCCATCTGCGCGGTGAGCAACGCGGCTTGGGCCGGCTCGACAGCGGCGATGATGCGTGCACCCGTTGCAGGCTGCACGCGCATCAGGATCTCGGCCGCGAAATCGGGCGGCAGGTTGGTGAGGATCGCGGCGGCCTCGGCCGGTTTCATCTGGTCATAGACCGCGATCAGGCGCTCGATGTCCTCGCGGATTGCGGCGGTGGCCCCGTCGCGGCGCGATCGCGTGCCGTTCTGATGGCTACGCAATTCGACAAGCCTCTCGCGCAGTGTTGCCTCGGCCGCAGCGATCTCGGCCTTGCGGGTATCGAGAACCTGCATGTAACGCTCGATCCGCAGGGCGCGGTCTCGCAATTCGCCCGCAAGGGCGACGGCCTCGGGGACATCACCGCAACCCCTGAGGAGTTCATCCTGGGCGGCCACAGCGGCAAAGAGGTCGCGAACTTCGAACCGGGCGGCCATGGCGACGACAACCGGCGCCGCAAAGGCAAGCGCCAGAACAGGAAGGATGCGCCTAGCCATGGCTCACCTCCTGGCGCTTGCGGCGGCGGCGCAGAAGCTGTTCGGTCTCGCCGGCAGCAGAGGCGGGCGGGTGAGACGCGGAATCCGCGGGCATCGTGGCGGCAGCCGCGATCTTCTGGCGCAGTTCCCACAAGGCGCGTTCGCGGCGCGCGGCAGCAACCTCGCCGGCCAGCGAGCGGCTGGCGGAAGTCGCCTCGTCGCGGGCGGCGCGAATGGCTTTTTCAAGGCGGTCAACCTCGGCTGCCATGACGGCTATGGCGCCGCCCAAGCCAGTTTCCAGGTCGTTCAGCCGGCGCAGCCTGCGCGCCAGCGTGACGCAAAAGATCGCAAGTCCAAGACAGGCAAGAAGAAGGCCCCCCTGCAGAAGATGATCAATGCTCATTTGAAGCGGAACTCCGTGATCAGAAGGTCGCGCACGGATTCTTCGCCCAGGACGAGCCGAGCGCGCGTGACAAGTTCGGCGCGGATCACCTCCAGCACGCCGCGCCGCTGATAGGCCGCCGGATCGACGCCCGAGAGAAAGGCCGTGAACAGGTCCGAGATGCGCGGCATCAGATGCTCGACCTGGGAACGATGGGCGGCGTCGGTCTCGATGACAGCCTGCACGATCAGGGTGCGACTGTTCGGGCCCGGCACGATCACCTCGACGGGTGGGATGTTGACGAACTCGACCGCAAAAGACGCGCCCTTGGCCGGCGCAGCCTCGCGGTGAAGCAGCGCCGATGGCGACCAGAACCCCAGAAAAGTCGAGCCGAAGCCGGCCCCGGCAAGGACCAGCGCCGCGATGATGGCAAACATCATGCCGCGAAATCGCGGCGGGTTGTGCTCGGGGTGGGTGATGGCGTTGGCCATGGTGATTCTCCGTCCTGACAGGACCGGAATACCAAGGTGCCACTAACCAATTCTTAAGCCCGGCCATGTCATGAGGGTCGGGACAGACAGAACGTGCTGATTCGAGAGGATTGGTTTTGCAAAAACTGCAGGACTACTGGAACGAGCGAAGCTCGCAACAAAGGCTGCTTCTGGTGGCCGCATTCGCGGCGACTTTCATTGCTGTCGCCTCGTTCGCCTGGCTGGTGAACCGTCCGGGCATGGCGCTGATCTACGGCGGGCTCGATCCGGCACAGGCCGGCGAGGTAATCGCCGGGATCGAACGCGCGGGCGTGGCTTATGAAGTTCGCGGCGATGCGATCTGGGTCGAGGCGACGCAGCGCGACCGGCTTCGCATGGATCTGGCGGCGCAAGGGCTGCCCGCAGCCAGCAGCACGGGATACGAGTTGCTGGACGGAATGACCGGCTTTGGCACGACCTCGCAGATGTTCGACGCAGCCTATTGGCGCGCGAAAGAGGGTGAACTGGCGCGCACGATCCTTGCCTTGCCCAATGTTCAGGCCGCGAGGGTCCATTTGGCGGTCGAAAACGGGCGCGGTTATCGACGCGACCAGAATGCCAGCGCCTCGGTTACGCTGACGACCTCGGGTGGCGCGATCAGCCGCGAACAGGCCGCAGCGCTGAAATATCTGATCTCATCCGGGGTACCAGGCCTGCAGCCCGACCGCGTGACGGTCATCGATACGCAGCGCGGTATTGTCGCCACCGGCGAGGATCAGTCCGGCGCTGACCGCGCGGCCGAGATCAAACGCAATGTCGAGCGTATCCTGGAACCCCATGTCGGCATCGGTAATGCCATCGTCGAGCTGAACCTCGACCTCGTGACCGAGACCGAGTTGCTGACCGAACAGCGATTCGATCCCGATCAGCGTGCGATGATCTCGCAGGTGACCGAGGAGACATCGGATCAGAGCACCTCAAGCGGCGCCGGGGCAGTCACGGCGGCCTCGAACCTGCCTGACACCCCGCAGCAACCGGGCGACAACAGCCAGAGCGCGCGGCAGGAAAACCGGCAGCAGCAGAATTTTGAAGTCAGTCGCGTCACGCGCGAGGTCTCTCGCCAGCCGGGGGCGACGCGTCGCATGACGGTTGCCGTTCTGGTCAACGGCACTGCTCAGGCCAATGCTCAAGGCGAAACGGTCATTGTCCCGCGCCCCGAGGCGGAACTTCAGGTTCTGCGCGAATTGGTGGCATCGGCGGTGGGCTATGACGAGACCCGGGGAGACCAGATCACCGTCAAGTCGTTGCCCTTCGTTGCGCTTGGACAAGAGGGAACACTGGCCCGACCATCCTTGATTGATCGTCTCAACATCGACAACCTGGTACGGCTGGTGCTGATCGGCGTGTTTCTTCTGGCGGCGTTTCTGCTGCTTCTGCGCCCGATGTTGCGCAATCGTCCGGAACCCGGGGCGCCGCGTTTGCCCCAACTGGATAACAGCCCGCCTATCCCTGCGCCAACTGGTGGTTTGATGGCTGATGATATTCAGTTCAGCCCTGCTCCGACGCCGATCGAGCCGATGCAGTCCATATATTCCGATCCGCTGCAATTGCCTCCGGCAGATCCGGTGTCGCGGTTGCGCGGCATGATGCGCGAGCGGCACGAGGAAAGCGTGAAGATCCTCGCCGGCTGGATCGCGGAAAAGGAGAAAGCACATTGAGCCTTGCGATGTTCAAACTGGAATCCTTCTCGTCCCAGCCCGAGCAGATCACACCGGGAGAACAGGTCTTTTCCCGCGATGCCGTCGATCAGGCCTACATGGACGGCTATAGCGCAGGGCAGTCCGACATGCGCGAGGCGCAGTTGGCCGAACTGTCCCAAGCGATCACGATGCTGGCGGCCAGCCTTGCCGATGACGAGGCGCGGCGCGCCAACTTGCGGGCCGAGGCCGTTGCCGTGCTGATGCCGCTCTTGTCGGAGATCCTTGATGTCATGGCGCCGGTCGGGGTCTCACAGCGCCTCGAACAGGCGCTGTCCGCCGAACTCGCGCGGCTGGCTGAGCGCGCGGCGCCTCTGCGCGCCCGTATATCCTGCGAGCAGGGTCTGATGGCGATGGTTCGCGACCTGCTGGACCGCCACGGCCTCGACGCGATCGAGATCGAGCAAAGCCAATCCGCGCAGGTGATCATCACGCTGGAAGGCGGGCGGATCGAACTGGATCCCGAACGGACCGCGGCCGAAATCGCCGCCCTCATCGCCGAGATTACCCAAGAGAGCGCATCATGGAAGCATTGAAAAACCTGATCGACACAGACAGCATCCAGGTCGAAATCACGATCCGGCTGGGCCGCACCCGCCGCACGGTCGCCGAGCTGTCGCGGATGAAGCCCGATGACGTGCTGATCCTGGATCAGCCTATCGAGGACGGGGTCGAGATCTGCGTCGGCGACAAGGTCATCGCCCGAGGCGAGTTGACCGGCGACGACAGCGGCGAGGACAGGCTCTGCGTCCGCATTCTCGGCACGACAGGGTTGGCATGAAATCGGCCTTTCTGCTGCTGGCCCTGCTGATACCCGGCGCGGCCGCAGCGCAGGATCCGGGCGCCGGGCTGGCCGAAGGATTGGGTGCCGGACTGGGGCAGAACGCCGTGCTGCTGTTGCTGGCGCTGACCGCCCTGTCGCTTGCGCCTGCCCTGGCGATCATGGTAACGGCCTTTCCCTTCATCGTCACTGTGCTGTCAATCCTGCGGCAGTCCATCGGGCTGCAACAAGCGCCGCCCAACATGCTGATCATCAGCCTGGCGCTGTTTCTGACCTGGTTCATCATGGACCCGGTGCTGCGGGATGCGTGGCAGGCTGCGGGACAACCACTCCAGGCCGGAGAGATCGGCATCGCCGACGCCTTCGACCGCGGGATCGAACCGTTCCGACAATTCATGATGGCACGCACAAACCCCTCGACTCTCGCCGGGCTGGCCGAAATCTCGCCGGGGCAGGGCCAGCCTCAGGACCGGCTATCAGTCCTTGTCCCCGCGTTCATGCTGTCCGAGATCCAGCGCGCCTTCGAGATCGGCTTTCTGATCGCCCTGCCCTTCCTGATCATCGATCTGGTGGTGTCGGCGGTGCTGATGTCGATGGGCATGATGATGCTGCCACCGGTGGTGGTGTCACTGCCCTTCAAGCTGGCCTTTTTCGTCGCGGTGGATGGCTGGACGCTGATCGCCGCCGCGCTTGTGCGAAGTTACCAATGACATCAGGCACGCTTCGTCTCAAGCGCTTCGACGCCAAGGACAGACAGCACCTTCTCCACAATGTGCTGGGCGTTCAGTTTCGATATGTCATACATGGCGGCCGGCACGTCATGATCGACGAAGCTGTCTGGCAGCACCATCGAGCGGAACCGCAGGCCACGATCGAACACCGCTTCATCGGCAAGCAGTTGTGCAACGTGGCTGCCAAAACCTCCGACTGCCCCCTCTTCGATCGTGATCAGCGCATCATGCCGCGCTGCCAGATCCAGGATGAGGTCGCGGTCCAGCGGCTTGGCAAAGCGGGCATCCGCAACGGTCGGCTGGATGCCGCGTGCCGACAATGCCTCTCGTGCGGCCATGACCTCGGACAGGCGCGTGCCAAACGACAGGATGGCGACGCCCATGCCTTGGGCGATCATGCGACCCTTGCCGATAGGCAGGACGTGACCCCGTTCGGGCAGATCGACGCCGGTTCCTTCTCCGCGCGGAAAGCGGAACGCGATGGGGCCGCTGTCATGGGCGGCTGCGGTGGCCACCATATGCATCAACTCAGCCTCATCCGCGGCGGCCATCACGACGAAGCCGGGAAGGTTCGCGAGAAAGGCAATGTCATAAGCGCCCGCATGCGTCGGGCCATCCTGCCCGACAAGACCCGCGCGGTCGATGGCGAAGCGCACGGGCAGGTTCTGGACTGCGACATCATGCACGATCTGGTCATAGCCGCGCTGCAGAAAGGTCGAGTAGATCGCGCAGAAGGGCTTCATGCCTCCAGCGGCCAGACCCGCGCAGAAGGTCACGGCATGTTGCTCGGCGATACCCACATCAAAGCAGCGGCGCGGGAAACGCTGCGCGAACTGCTTCAATCCGGTCCCGTCGGGCATGGCGGCCGTCACGGCAACGATCCGCTCATCTCGGCTGGCCTCGTCGATCAGGGATTGCGCAAAAACCGAGGTATAGCTGGGCGCGTTCGACTTTGCCTTGGCCTGAATGCCTGTGATCACATCGAACTTGCCGGTCGCATGGCCGCGATCTGCGGCCTCTTCTGCGGGTGCGTAACCCTTGCCCTTTTTCGTGACGGCATGGATCAGGACCGGCCCCGTTGCGCGGGCCTTGACGGTCCTCAGAAGCGGCAGCAACAGGTCCAGATCATGCCCGTCAACCGGCCCGACATAGGAAAAGCCCAACTCCTCGAAGAGGGTGCCGCCGATGGTCATGCCCTTCAGCATTTCCTTGGCGCGGCGCGCGCCTTCCTGCAGCGCCTCGGGCAGCAGACCGACCGCGCCCTTGGCCGCAGCCTTCAATTCCTGGAACGGACCGCCCGTATAAAGCCGCGTCAGATAGGACGACATGGCGCCGACCGCAGGCGCGATCGACATTTCATTGTCGTTCAGGATCACGATCAGCCGCTTGCCCAGATCCCCGGCATTGTTCAACGCTTCATAGGCCATCCCCGCGCTCAGCGCGCCATCCCCGATCACCGCAATCGCATCGCCCGGATCGCCGCCCAGTTCTCGGGCCATGACGAAGCCCAACGCAGCCGAAATCGAGGTCGAGGAATGGCCCGCCCCGAACGGATCGTAGGGGCTTTCGGATCGCTTGGTGAAACCCGCCAGCCCGCCGCCCTGACGCAGCGTCCGGATGCGGTCGCGCCGCCCTGTCAGGATCTTGTGCGGATAGCATTGATGTCCGACATCCCAGATGATCTTGTCGCGCGGCGTGTCAAAGACCGCGTGCAGCGCCACGGTCAGCTCGACCACGCCAAGGCCGGCGCCCAGGTGTCCTCCGGTCACGCTGACCGCACTGATCGTCTCGGCCCGCAATTCATCGGCCAGTTGCCGCAATTCGCGGTCGTTCAGGCCCTTGAGATCCGAAGGCAGGCTCACCCGGTCCAGCAGCGGCGTCTTGGGTCGGTCTGTCATGGATGGTCCCCTCCCGGACGGGCGTTTTCAGGTGTCGCGCTCGATAACGAAGCGCGCCAGGGCGCGCAAGTTCCCCGCTGTCGCACCATACTGCGCCAAGGCGGCTTCGGCTGCGGTCACATGGTTTTGCGCGGCGATGCGCGCCCCATCAAGCCCCAGCAGCGAAACGAAGGTCGCCTTGCCCGCCGCGTCGTCCTTGCCCACGCGCTTGCCGGTCCTCACCTCATCCCCTGTCACGTCCAGGATGTCATCGGCGATCTGAAAGGCCAGCCCCATCTCGGCGGCATAGCGGTCCAGCGCGGCGGGATCGTCGCCCGCAATCAGCGGCCCGGCTGTCGCGGCAAAACGGATCAACGCACCAGTCTTGCCGCCCTGAAGACGCATGATCGCCGCCAGGTCAAGCGGCGTCGGGGCGGTCTCGGCTTCGATATCCAGCGACTGACCCCAGACCATCCCCTGGGCCCCCGCAGCCCACGCGAGCGAGGCGACCAGCCGCAGCCGCGCCTCGGCCGCCCCGATCGCCGGATCGGTCAGCAGCCCGAAGGCCAGCGTCTGCAGCGCATCGCCCGCAAGGATGGCCGTCGCCTCGGACCATTTCACATGCACCGTGGGCTGACCCCGCCGCAGGTCGTCGTCATCCATTGCCGGCAGGTCGTCATGGACCAGAGAATAGGCATGCAGCGCCTCGACGGCCGCCGCGACGGGCAGCGCAGCCCTGTCTGCAATCCCGTGCAACCGAGCCGATTCCATCACCAGAAAGGCCCGCAGCCGCTTGCCACCCGAGACCGCGTAGCGCATGGCATCGGCCAAGGCGCCGCTTGGCAATCCGTCAATGGCATGGTCAAGCGCGGCCTGGACCTGCACCTGAACGGCGCCCAGCCGATCCTGCATCACAGCCCCTCGACCGGTTCCGTTCCCGTCGGCTGGCCATTCGCGGCCAGGGTGATCTTTTCGACCCGCTCCTCGGCCTCGCGCAGCCGCGCCTCGCAATGGGCGCGCAGGGCGGCGCCGCGCTCGTATAGCGCGATGGATTCCTCCAGCGTGGCCTCGCCAGTCTCCAGCTTGCCGACCGTGGCCTCCAGCTCGCGCATGGCCTCCTCGAAGGAGAGGGTGTTGATATCGCTCATCCAGTGGCCTCCATCAGCGTCATGACATGGGCACGCACAGACCGGCCCAGGGCTGGCAGATCATAGCCGCCTTCGAGGCAGGATACCACAGGCGCCCCGCAGCGCGCCGCCATGTCGCAGATATCACGTGTCAACAGGGCGAAATCCTCCTCGTCCCAGTCCAGACCGGCCAGCGGATCGGCGCCATGCGCGTCGAACCCGGCCGAGATCAGAACAAGTTCGGGCCGATGCGCGGCCACCGCCGTCAGGGCGCGCGCCCATTCGCGCCGCGCAAAGGCGCCGTCGCTGCCCTCTGGCAGCGGAATGTTGATCACCTGCCCATGCGCCCCTCTCTCGCTGACCGCGCCGCTGCCGGGATAAAGCGGCCTCTGATGGCTCGATACGAACAGTGCCCGCGCCTCGTCCCACAGCAGGTTCTGCGTCCCATTGCCGTGATGCACATCGAAATCCAGAACCGCCACGCGCGGCAGGCCGTGATGATCCAGCGCGCGCTTGGCGGCAATCGCCACCGTGCCGAACAGACAGAACCCCATCGCGGTCTCGCGCTCGGCGTGGTGACCCGGCGGACGCATGGCGACGAAGGCGCGATCGGCCTCGCCGGCCAGAACCGCGTCCACGGCCGCGCAGGCCCCTCCGACAGCGCGCAGAGCCGCTTCAAGCGATCCGGGCGATTGCCAGGTATCGGCGTCCAGCATCCGCACCCCGGC
The DNA here is from genome assembly GCF_019431455.1 of Paracoccus bogoriensis. Lineage (GTDB taxonomy): Bacteria > Pseudomonadota > Alphaproteobacteria > Rhodobacterales > Rhodobacteraceae > Paracoccus > Paracoccus bogoriensis. Next base: position 5,990 of record NZ_JAHYSR010000003.1, on the reverse strand, counting down.
GGCCGGCGCCCCGTCGCGCAACCCGGCCAGATAAGAGGCAGGATGACAGCGCAGCACTTCCTCGTCGGCACAGAGAGGGGCCTCGCGCCAGTCCAGAACCAGCCCATCAAGCGCCCGGATCACCGCCGCATGACGCGCCACCTGTTCGGGATGCCCCTCGGGGGTCTCGTGTCCAGTGGCGGCCTTGTGGCTGTATGCGATCACGCCCATCCGCATGTCCCTTTCGTTCTGTGCAAGCCTAGAGGCCTGTCCAAAGCGCTACAACCCCGCCCCTTTGCCTTGGCCGAAACATTCCCCCCAGGGGGGCGCAGGACGGGGCAGCACCTCCTATCCGGACCGACATGCAAAGCCACATTCAAACGGTCAAACGTCGCCCATCATGCCCGGCAATGCGCAGCGTCAGCAAGGCGCCCTCGGGCTGATCCTCGCCAAGGACGACTTCGGTGAACTGCTCGGTGCGGCCGAGGCGCGGGCTCTCGGTCAGGATACGATGGGTCCGACCGCGCTGCGCCTCCAGATGGTGTCGCAGGGCCGCATCACCTGCCGCGCGCAGACGCGCGGCACGCTCCCGGATCACCGGGCCGGGCACGGCAGGCATACGAGCAGCGGGCGTGCCCTTGCGGGCCGAAAAGGGAAAGACGTGAAGGAAGGTCAACCCGCATTCCTCGACCAACTTCAGCGAATTCTCGAACATCGGCTCGGTCTCGGTCGGAAAGCCTGCGATGATGTCTGCGCCGAACACCATGTCCGGGCGCAGCCGCCGCGCCTCCTCGCAAAAGGCGATGGCATCATCGCGCAGATGACGGCGCTTCATCCGCTTCAGGATCATGTCGTCGCCCGCCTGCAGCGACAGGTGCAGATGGGGCATCAGGCGCTTTTCGGTGGCGATGGCCAGCATCAGGTTTTCGTCCGCCTCGATCGAGTCGATCGACGAGATCCGCAGTCGCGGCAGGTCCGGCACCAGCCGCAGGATGCGCATGACCAGATCGCCCAGACGCGGCGTGCCGGGCAGATCGCCCCCCCAAGAGGTCAGGTCCACCCCGGTCAGCACGACCTCGTTGAAGCCACGCCCGACCAGCCGCCTGATCTGCTCGACCACGACCCCCGCGGGGACCGAGCGCGAGTTGCCCCGGCCATAAGGGATGATGCAGAAGGTGCAGCGATGATCGCAGCCGTTCTGGACCTGCACATAGGCCCGGTGCCGCCCGAAGCCGTCGATCAGATGGCCCGCCGTTTCCCGGACCGACATGATGTCGTCCACGACGACCTTTTCCGTCTCGCCGATCAGGTCGGGGGCGCGCAGGGATGCCCAGGTCTCGGGCTGCATCTTCTCGTGATTGCCGATGACCTTTGTCACTTCCGGCATGGCGGCAAAGGTCTCGGGCTCGGTCTGGGCGGCGCAGCCAGTCACGATCACCGGCGCGCCCGGATTTTCGCGCGACAGGCGGCGGATTTCCTGGCGCGCCTTGCGCACGGCCTCGGCGGTGACGGCACAGGTGTTCACCACCACGGCACCGGAAAGGCCCGCAGCCTCGGCCATCTCGCGCATGGCCTCGGTCTCGTAGGCATTCAGCCGGCAGCCGAGCGTGGAAAAGACCGGTGCTTTCGCGGGCGCGCTCATGCGGCAAGCCATTCGGGTGTCAGGCGACCCTCGAAGACAATGGCGGTCGGACCCTCCATCCAGACGCCGTCCTGACGCCAGTCGATCATCAGAACGCCCCCCGGCACCTCGACCCGGACGCGGCGATCCGTCAGCCCGCGCCGCGCCGCCGCAACCGCCGCCGCACAGGAGCACGACCCCGAGGCCAGCGTCAGCCCGGTGCCCCGTTCCCAGATCCGCAGCCGGATCGCGTCGCGCGACAGGATCTGCACGATCTCGACATTGGTGCGCTGCGGATAAAGCGGGTGATGCTCCATCTCGGGGCCAAAGCTGGCCAGATCGACCGAGGCGGCATCATCGACAAAGAACGTCACATGCGGGTTGCCCATGCCGGTGGCAACCGGGTCGCCCGCGATGGGCAGATGGTCGATATCGACATCGCGCGCCAAGGGGATCGCGCGCCAGTCCAGCACCGGGTTCCCCATGTTCACCCGCGTCAGCCCGCCCCCGGCGTCCTCGGCCAGCAGGACACCGTGATCGGTCCGCAGCCGCAAGTCCGAGACGCCGCCCTGGTCCATCAGCCAGCGCGCGACGCAGCGCGTCGCATTCCCGCACGCCGCCGAGAAAGACCCGTCGGCATTCCAGAAAACCAGCCGCGCATCGGCATCGGCACAGTCCTCGATCGCCGCCATCTGGTCGAACCCGACGCCCCGGTTGCGGTCCGCGATCCGCGTGACAAGGCCCGCATCGGGCCGGGCCAGGCCGCCGCGCAGGTCCAGCACCACGAAGTCGTTTCCAAGGCCGTGCATCTTCAGAAAGGGCAGGCCGGTTTCAGGCGGATGTGTCATGACCGCGATATAGGCCCGCGACAATGATTCCGCCAGCACGATCATTTTTCGCTTGACGCCATCGGCCACCGCCCCTAGGTAGCGCATCGTGTTGAGCCCATAGCTCAGTTGGTAGAGCAACTGACTTTTAATCAGTGGGTCGCAGGTTCGAATCCTGCTGGGCTCACCACTTTTATCCAAGAAATCAGAAACTTGGCGGCCTCGCAGAGTATTGCGTTCACATACGGGCGGCAAAAAGGTGGCGGTCCTAAGTTTCCAGATGCTCCAACCACGAGGCCGATAGCAGGATGTTCTTGGGCAGATCCTCCGTGACCTCGTGCAGCATGATGCCCTAGGGCAGATGCCAGCGGCCCGGCGCGTCGTCAGTCCCGGCGAAGGCCCCAAGACCCAGCCATTTGCGCTTGCACAGGTCGTAGCTGACGCGCGTGGATCCGGCTAAATCCACACGGCGGGCTGATGCCTCTCTGTCGTCCGCTTGGTGATACGCAAGGCATGTTGTGTGCCTATATATATCGCCACACCCGACCAGATCATCCTATTTAAACTATTGAAAAAATTACGTAAAACAGGATTATAAACTAATGCAGAATCAGTTGACCCGCCCGGATAGACCGAAAGAGGATCGCAAAGGGGGGTGGGCGGTCGAGAAAACCGGCTTCAAAAATCGGGGGTTATTATTATTGTATTTATTGTTATTGAGGATCATCCCCTTGAAAAGACGGCGGTTTTCTGGGAAGCTCGGCGGATTCCGCCAGCACCTCTGGACCCATCCAAGAGCCCCCTAAAACCCCAGCAAAACGGCCACCTAAGGACTCCAAAACGTGCAACGGTGGAACTCTCAGCGTAATAGACCAAAGAAGGTTTAAATGAACCACACCCTGTCGCAGCTAAGGCAGGCCCTATGGCAAGCCGAAAACGGTGCCTCGGGAGAGGGCCAGGATTTCAACCCGCAGGCTGACCGCATCGACACGCTCGTTGCGTCCCTCCGCGAGTTCGAGCTTGGGGACATAGACATTACGGGTCTTCGTGAGGTCTTCGCTTGGGGGACTCCCAAGGGTTTCAACCTCGAAGCCTTCATCCAAGACCAAATCGAAGCCGGGAACTACCGCAAGGAAGCCTTGGAGCCTTGGCCTGATGAAGAACCTGAGGATTTGGGATCCAACGTGGTGCCGATCCGCTAAACCTCGAAAAGTGTATCACCAAACGGACGTAGGGTGAAACCTAGAGTCCGTGCTTTGGACTGATCCAAAGGAGATACACTCGTGGCGCTCGAAACCGTCACCCATGTCAGCGATCTGGTGGTTACGAACCCCACGGCCACCGATCCCGCCTCTCAAGGCGACGACCATATCCGCAACATCAAGAGGGGCATCAAGAACAGCTTCCCGAACATCACGGTAAGCGCTACGGCGTGACCCTATGCGGCCATGCTTGACGGCTGGTTGAAGCGCCATGGCATAAGGTCTTCAATGCCGCTTTGCGGGTGGCCGTCGAGGATGGCGCGCAGGGTGGCGGCGATGTAGTCGACCGGGCTCATGTTCGACATCTTACAGGTGGCGACCAGCGAGGCCAGCATGGTCCAGTTCTCGGCGCCGATTTCGTTCCCGGCGAACAGCGCATTCTTTCTTGTCAGGGCGATGGGTCTGATCTGGTTCTCGACCGGGTTGGTGTCGAGTTCCAGCGTGCCGTCATCCAGGAAGCGGATCAGGCCTAGCCAATGCCCCAGCGTGTAGCGGATGTCTTCGGCCAGCTGGGATTTCTGTGGGATCCGCGAGAGCTGGGCTTCCAGTCATGGTTTCAGTGCGGCGATGATCGGTGCGGAATGCTCACGCCGGGCGGCGAGGCGCACGGCAGCTTCCTTGCCGCGCACGGATTTTTCGATCTGATAGAGCAGCGCGATCTGGCGCAGCATCTCTTCGGCGATGGATGAGCCATCGCTCTCGAAACGTTTCACGAAGCGGCGGCGGACATGCGTCCAGCAATGGACCAGCTGCCACGGGCCAGTGTCGCGCGCGATTTCCGTCAGCGCGTTGTAGGACTGATAGGCATCACATTGCAGGAAGCGGCCCCGATACCCGGCGAGGAAGTTCAGCGGGTGCGCCTTTCCCCGGCCGGGGGCATAATGGAACAGCACGATGGGCGGGCCAGCACCGCCATGGCCGCGATCATCGGACACGACGGCCCAGAAGAAGCCGCTCTTGGTGGCCTTTCGCCCCGGGTCCAGCACCGGCGCGCGGGTTTCATCCACGAAGATGCGGTCTGCGCCGCGCAGATGGGCGCGCATGTGGTTGATGACGGGCATCAGGAGGAAACAGGCGCGGCCGACCCAGTTGCCGAGCGTGCCCCGGTCCAGGTTGATGCCTTGCCGCTTGAAGATTTCGGTCTGCCGATAAAATGGCAGGTGGTCACCGAACTTCGAGACGATGATCCAGGCGATGAAGAGTTCCGTGGGCAGCCCGCCGGGCACGACATGTTCGGGCGCATGCGCTTGCGCCACGGCCTGCGAGCAGCGGCGGCAGGCGTTCGGGTATTCCTTCGAACCAGTGGCAGTCATACCCTCACTTCGGGCGCCGCGTGACCAGCACCCGGAACTGGGCCGGGATCACGTCCAGCCGTTCGGACACATCCTCGCCGATTCTGGCCATCTCGCCGCAACCGCAGGGGCAGAGCGTGCTGGCAGGCTCGATCACGCGCTCGACCCGGGGCAGATGGGACGGCAGGTGCCCGCGATTGCGCCTGGGCTTGCGAGGTTCCTCGCCGCGTGCCCGCTGCATCGCTGCTTCGGCCTTCTCCTGCGCCGCCTCAAGCACGCCTTGGGCGAACTCGGCATCTTCGAGGGGAAGGTTGAACTGATCGGGTGACAGCTTCTCGGAGCTTTTGCCGAACTTTTCGCGCTGCGCCGTGCGCAGGATATCCTGTAGCCGCCGATTGGCCTCTTGTGTCTCGGCCAGCGTCGCTTCCACCTCGGCGAGGCGGGCTTTCAGCAGAGCATTTTCGCGCGCAAGATCAGCGGTTTCCATGAGGGAAGTGAATCACAGGATGCCCTGTCAGGCCAGTAAAAACAGGCCTTTCTGCACAGTTTACGGTCACCCCGCCACTGACCTGCCCCCAAGAGTCCTGGCCATTCAAAAGGAGAGTTTGTTCTTATAACGTTCGTAATAAAAAGGAGAACAGATGATGCGCAAATCAGGTTTTACCGAAGAACAGATTGTCGGGGTTTTGCAGGGGTATGGTTCAAGCGTTAAGCGATTGATCCGGGGGATCAATCGTTGCGCAGAATGAACCGGGTCCGGCTCAGGCTTATCAAGCCCGGCCAGACCGCCACGCACGGCTCAGAGAGCGCCTGATCACCTTGTCAGGCAAGCACAGGAGGTATGGCTATCGCATGCTGCATGCAAAACTCGTCCGCGAGAACTTCCGCGTGAACGTGAAGGTGGTCGAGCGCATCTACCGCGAAGAACGGCTGTGGCTGCGGCGCACCAAGCGCAAGAAGATCCCGCGCGAGGGCCGTGAAGGGGCCTGGTGCCCGATTGCGCCCAAGC
>NZ_JAHYSR010000039.1 GCF_019431455.1 Paracoccus bogoriensis | reverse complement strand
CACACCGCAGCGGCCGCCCAACCATGAGCCCGGCAACGCTGCCCCGACCCGATTTCAACATTCATCGGGACATCCCCTTGGATTGCCAGATCGGTCTCGACCAGCAGAAAGACGGCGGCGTCTCGAAGAACCTGGCCGCCCGCCAGAATCGCGGTGTCGCGGAAATCCAGCCCATCCCCGGCCGAGCCGCCGATCACAGGCACAGCGGGCAAGGCCGCATCCAGTGTCGAGACCAGCACGTCCTCTTGCCCGGCCAGCCCGTCGGCCAGCATCAGGCCAAAGACCGATCGCGCTGGATCGGCGTTGAAGTCGCGCTGCATCCGGCCCAGACCGGCCATCCATTCCGCCACCGGAATGGCAGACAGGCGGTCCAGCACGATCGCCTTGGCGCGGAAATGGCGGGCGGGGAAGCCCAGCGCGACCACCTTGCCCGAGGCATAGCCTTCAGGACCGATTTCTCCGGCCGAGGAACAGCCGGCCAGAACGCAACCCGGGGGCAGTTGAGGGGCCAGCCCGCGCGCCAGGGCGGCCAGATCATCGCCCCGCGGTCCGAAGATCAGGATCAGGGCGGGATTGACGGCGCGCAGGCCGGCCAGCAGAGTCGGAACCGTGTCGGTCCCGCCGCGGTCGGCCTGCACGGCCACCGGCCCGGCGGCGCCCTCCTTCACCTCCGGGCCGGTATGGGTCATCCGGTCTCGAACAGCCGGATCGAATTCGCCAACAGCACGGCCTGCGTGCGGCGGCGCGCCTTGATCTTGGACATGATGGCCGAGACATGCGTCTTGACGGTCGCTTCGGCGATGGCCAGTTCGTGGCTGATTTCCTTGTTCGCGCGGCCCTTGCAGATCAGGCGCAGGATCTTCAGCTGCTGCGGCGTCAACGAGGCGAAGCGGCGCATCAATTCGCTGCGGCTTTCCTCTTCCGGGTCGTCGGTTCCGCGATCATAGCCTTCGGGCGTGACGTATTCGCCGGCCCACATGCGGCGCAGGCTGTCCACCAGCGCCTCGCGCGAGAGGGACTTGCTGATATAGCCCTGTGCGCCTGCGGCCATCACCGCGGCGATCATCGCGCGTTCCAGGTCGGCCGAAATCAGCGTGATCGGCACATCCGGCAGGCGGCGGCGCAGCGTCACGATACCTTCGCTGCCGCGCGCATCGGGAAGATTCAGGTCCAGGATGACCGCGTCGGGCGCGCCTTCGGTGCGGATCTGCTCCAGCGCCGCGGCCAGGCTGCGGGCGGTGCGGACCTGTTTCAGACCAAAGCTGATGCGCAGCGTCAGGGCCAGCGCATCGCACATCAGGGGGTGGTCATCGACGATCAGGATGTCGCGGACCTGACTGGCATCGGGCCGCTGCGAGGGCAACGGCGGCGCGTGACCGGCTGTTGCATTCATGGCGTTCCTCCCAGAGGTGAGATCGGACGTTCAAGGCCGGTTTCCCGGCCCCGGCGCCAAGCCCCCCCCGAGCCGCGCCGCGCCCACGATCTTAGGGCGCAACCCGCACAAAGCAAGCCGGAATCTCGGACGAAAGTCGTATTGCGCGATGCGCAGATCCTAGTCGGCGCGCGACATGCGGCGATAGACCAGGCTGTCGGTCGGGCCTGCCGCGCTGGCCTCGGCGGCCTCGACGACGCTGGCATGAAGTGGCGAAAGCGAGCAGACCGGATCGGTCGCCCGAGCATCGCCCGCCAGTGCCATGGCCTGACAGCGGCAGCCGCCGAAATCGACCGATTTGCGCTCGCAGCTCTGGCAGGGTTCGGGCATCCAGGCGGTGCCGCGAAAGGCGTTGAAGCTGTCCGAGAGGTGCCAGATGTCCGACAGGCTGCGGTCCTGCACGTTCTCGAACCGCATCCACGGAATCGACTGCGCGGCGTGGCAGGGCAGGACCGTGCCGTCGGGTCCGACATTCAGCCCGGTCGAGCCCCAGCCCCCCATGCAGGCCTTGGGATAGACCGCGTGATGGTCGGCGGGGACGTAATCAATCACCATGCGCCCGCGCAGGCGCAGCCGCCCTTCGTCCACGATCCGGCGGGCAAAGACGGCCTGTTCGCGCGTGGGCATCAGCGCGTCGCGGTTCAGGTCGGCCCATCCATGGAACTGGACCGTCGCCACTTCGATCCGGCGCGCGCCCAGACCTTCGGCCAGCTCCAGCATCTCGGGCAGGCGTTCCATGTTCTGGCGATGCACCACGGCGTTGATCGTCAGCGGAAAGCCGATCCGCGTCACCCATTCGGCAAAGGCCATCTTCTTGTTCCAAGACCCCGGATGGCCGCTGATGCGGTCGGCCATGTCCGGGCGGATGCCCTGCAACGACAGCTGGACGTGATCGACGCCCGCATCGTCCAGTTCCCGCAGCCGGTCCTCGGTGATTCCGATCCCCGAGGTGATGAGGTTGACGTAAAGCCCGGCATCCCGCGCATGGGCCACGATCTGCGCCAGATCGCGCCGCGCGCCGGGCTCGCCGCCCGAGATATGGACCTGCAGCACGCCCAGATCGGCGGCCTGCCGAAAGACGCGACCCCAATCCTCGGCCGAGATCTCGGCGCCCGCACGGACCAGTTCCATCGGGTTCGAGCAATAGGGGCAGGCCAGCGGGCAGCGATGCGTGATCTCGGCCAGCATGGCCATGGGCAGGCCGGGCGTGACGGGATTGCCGTCGATGTCAGCGGGCTGGGCGGGCCGGTCCTTCATGGGGCGCCTTTCACAAAGACCATCCGGCGCTCGATCAGGCCGGTCAGGAAGTCGCGCATATCCGCGCTGATCTGTGCTTCGGGCGCATCATAGCGCGCGGCCAGCGCGGCGGAGATGTCGGCCATGCTGCGGATGCCGTCCAGTTCGGACAGGATCGCCTCGCCCACCGCATCCAGCCGCAGGGCGCGTTCGGGCGCCTGCAGCACCGTGATGTCGCGCACGCGGTCGCGTTGCAGCCGCACGCCGCGCGGCAGATAGGGAATGTCGGCCGGCGCGATCAGCGGGGTCATGGCAACATACCCTGGCCGGGCCGCCATGCGCCGGGCGGGATGTTGCCTTGGACATAGCCGTGCCATAGCGCGTCGAGCTGCGCCCAGAGCACATCGGTCTTGAAGGTCAGCGCCGCCACAGCAGCATCCTGTTTCTCGCGCGTGTCGGCATGGGTCAGGACATAATCCAGACCGAACTTCACGTCCTCGGGCGCCTCGGTCAGGCGGCGCTGGAAATAGGACAGGCTCGTCTCGTCGGCGAAATCGTAATGCTTCAGCAGACCCTCGATCCGCTGCGCATGGATCCTGGGCGCGAACAGCTCGGTCAGGCTGGCGGCCACGGCATCCAGCAGCGGCATGTCGCGGACAAAGCGGACATAGGCGTCCACCGCAAAGCGCGTCGCCGGCATGACCCCCTGGCCCGAGGCGACGTAATCCGGGTCCAGCCCCACCGCGCGGGCCAGCGCCAGCCAGCGGCGGATGCCGCCGCCTTCGGTCGGCCCGCCATCGTGATCCTCGATCCGCTTGCGCCAGGCGCGGCGCAGGTCGGGATCCTCGACCCGGCTCATGAAGGCGGCGTCCTTCATCGGGATCCGTGACTGATACATCCAGCGATTGATGACCCAGGCACGCACCTCGTCGGGGCTGCATTCGCCGCCATGAAGACGCCGGTGGAACGGGTGAAGGTCATGATAGCGCTCGGCCCCGATGGCGCGCAGCCGGGCCTCGAAATCCTCGCGCGATTGCGGCTGGTCGGGGATGGCGTTCATGGCGTGATCTCCATTCCGTCGCGGGCAATCTGCCAGCCTGCCGCACGCGCTTTGGCGCTTTCGGGGCTGGCCGGGTCGTTCAGCGGGTTCGAATTGTTCATATGCACGAAAATGCGCTGCCCCAGCCGGACTCTGTCCAGGGCAGCGATCGTGTCGCGCGCCGCCATGTGCCCCATCCGCAGGCCGGTCTTATGGCCCAGCCCCGCGCGGATCATCTCGTCATCCTGCCACAGCGTGCCGTCGAAAAGCAGCGCATCGGCGCCCTCGATCCGGTCGCGCAGCCAGTCGGGCATCGCGGCGCAGCCAGGAATATACAGCGCCCGGCGGCCATTGGCGCGCAGCTCGACCCCCACGGTCGTCTCGCCGATCAGGCCGGTCTCGACGGTGCCGCTCTCCTGATACAGCGGTACCTTGCCCGGCACGGCGAACAGCGTCGCCCGCAGGCCGGGGGCCGGTTCGACGCTGGCATCCAGCGCAACGTCGCGGCGGATCACCACATCGGGGCGCAGCGCGGCCATCATCGGATTCGCGGCCAGCGCTGCATGGATGGCGGGCGTCGCGTAGAGGTCATAGCCCTGCGCCTCGCGCAGGGTCAGCAGCCCGGCCACATGGTCGATATCCCCATTGGTCAGCAGGACCGAACGCAGCGGCACTTCGCGCAAGCCGGTCGGATGCAGGGCGGGGGTCGCGGCCATCTGGATACGGATATCGGGCGAGGCGTTCAGCACCGCCCAAGCCTTGCCGTCCGCGCTGACCGCGACCGAACTTTGTGTCAGCGACGGAATGCGCCCTGCGCGGGCTGCGTTGCAAAGGCCGCAGCCGCAATTCCATTGCGGCAGGCCGCCTCCTGCGGCCGCGCCCAGAATGATGATGTGCATCAAGCCGCCTTGCCCGTCAGGCCATCCAGAACAATCAGAGGCAAAGGCCTCGCCCGACCCTGCCGGACGAGGCCGTTTCAGAAACGTGTCAGAGCCGCTCAGAACAGAACGGGTTCGTCCTCGGCCGGTGCATACATGTTGATTTCCATGCCGCACGCGATTTCCGTCAGAATGGGCTTCGTCCAGGCCATGTTGATCCTCCTGTCATAGCCGCCACGCCAGAGCGCGACCACGCCGAGTGTAAGACGCGACGGTCGAGGATCAACAGGACCAAAGTCTGATGGTTCCCCGGTTTTTCGCGCATCAGCGTGACCTTGGGGCGCAACTGCCTGGCGGAATGCGTGCATGGGGCGGCCCGGCGCGCTTGTCCGGCCGCACGGGCGGGTAGAGGATGAAGAAAGCGAATCAGCGCCCGAAGCAATGCGCCACCGGTCCCCGGACCGGACAAACGCAGCTTGGATCGGCGGGACATTGAAAGCGCTTTCAGGCAGGCTCTTCCGACGTGCAAACAATGGATCACGCGCTTGAGCCGGGGCAGAGAACCTTGCCACAGCGTTGAAGACAATGAAAGATGCGGGGGATGTCCTTGCCGCGTCGCGTCGGATGGCTCTGGTGCGCTTCGGCAGGAAATCCAATGCCGATGAGAAGCGTTTGACAGACGCTTTCCGAATTGACATTTGCTAGCGTTAACGGGCCTTGCGGCCCCGTTCACCTTGGGAGGATGACTTGACGAAAAAACTCTTCACCACCGCTGCCATCGTCGCGCTGCTGGCCGGGACGGCTCAGGCGCAGCTTGTGATCGAGAAGGGCAGCGACGAGCGCATCAACTGGCAAAGCCTCGAGGATTTCGCCGCCGCGCATGGCGACCTGTCGGGCCAGAGCTTCAACATCATGGGCCCCTGGCTCGGTGGCGACCAGGAATTGTTCCAGTCGGTCATCGCCTATTTCAACGACGCCACCGGCGCGCAGGCGAATTATTCGGGCTCGGACAGTTTCGAGCAGCAGATCGTGATCGACGCCGAGGCCGGATCGCCCCCCGACATCGCGGTTTTCCCCCAGCCGGGCCTTGCCGCCGACTTGGCGGCGCGCGGCCATCTGCGCCCGCTTGGCGAAGAGACCGCCGCATGGCTGCGCGAGAACTACGCCGCCGGCGAAAGCTGGGAGGCGCTTGGCACCTATGCCGGGCCGGATGGCGAGAACGCGCTTTTTGCCTTTCCCTACAAGGCCGATGTGAAGTCGCTGGTCTGGTTCGTCCCCGAGAACTTCGAGGATGCCGGCTATGAGATTCCTACCACCTACGAGGAACTGCGCGCCCTGACCGAACAGATCGCCGAGGATGGCGAAACGCCCTGGTGCATCGGTTTGGGTTCGGGCGGCGCGACCGGCTGGCCCGCGACCGACTGGGTCGAGGATCTGATGCTGCGCACCGCCTCGCCCGAGGATTACGACCGCTGGACCACCAACGAATTGCCGTTCAACGACCCCATCGTGGTGAACGCCATCGAGGAATTCGGCTGGTTCGCCAGAAACCCCGACTTCGTCGCGGGCGGCGTTGGCGCGGTGACGGCGACCGATTTCCGCGAAAGCCCGAACGGTCTCTTTGCCAGTCCTCCGGCCTGCTACATGCACCGTCAGGCCAGCTTCATCCCGACCTTCTTCCCCGAGGGCACGGTGATCGGCGAGGATGCGGATTTCTTCTATTTCCCGGCGCCCGAAGCGGGTGATCTGGGCCAGCCTGTGCTGGGCGGCGGCACGATGTTCGCGGTGATGTCGGACAACCCGGCCGCCAAGGCCTTCATCGAGTTCCTCAAGACGCCCGCCGCGCACGAGATCTGGATGGCCCAGCGCGGCTTCCTGACGCCGCATACCGGCGCCAACCCGGATGCCTATGGCGACGACACGCTGCGCCGGATGGGGCAGATCCTTCTGGATGCCACGGTGTTCCGCTTTGACGGTTCGGACCTGATGCCGGGCGCGATCGGCGCGGGCGCCTTCTGGACCGGCATGGTCGATTTCGTCGGCGGCGCCTCGGCACAGCAGGTAGCCGACCAGATCCAGCAGACCTGGGCCTCGCTGAACTGAGGACAGACGCGCCGCGGCGGGTCGGAGGGCCTGCCGCGGTTGTCACACCTATGCAGGGCAGGATCGCGGGCGCGCCTTCGCCGAGTCCGACAAGGGGGTAAACGGGATGGAGCTTTTCTGGCTGGCGATCAGCACGATCGTCATTGGCGTCTTCGGATGCGTCGCATGGTTCTGGGGCTCGAACTGGGTGCTGGACCGCATCTATCCCGCGCGCGGCCCGCAGGCCGGTGACAATATCCGCAAGGCCAATCAGATCCGGCCCTGGCTTTTCCTGGGGCCGGCGATCCTGTTTCTGACCATGTATCTGGTCTATCCCGTGATCGACAGCTTCTGGCGGTCGCTGCACAACGCCAATGGCAGCCGCTTTGTGGGCGCGGCCAATTACACCTGGCTGGCGGGCGATGCGAAGTTCCGCGAATCCATGGTTAACAACATGCTGTGGCTGCTGGTCGTTCCGGCATTGTCCACGCTGTTCGGCCTGCTGGCAGCGCAGCTGACCGACCGGCTGAAATGGGGCAATATCGGCAAATCGCTGATCTTCATGCCCATGGCGATCAGCTTTGTCGGCGCGGGCGTCATCTGGAAGTTCATTTACGAATACCGCGCCTCGGGCGAGCCGCAGATCGGCCTGTTGAACTGGATCGTCACGCAGCTGGGCGGCGAGCCGCAGATCTGGCTGACCATTCCCGGTTGGAACAGCTTTTTTCTGATGATCGTGTTGATCTGGATCCAGACGGGTTTCGCCATGGTGATCCTGTCCGCCGCCCTGCGCGGCATTCCCGAGGAAACGATCGAGGCCGCCATACTGGATGGCGCCAGCCCGTTGCAGGTCTTTTTCAGGATCAAGGTGCCGCAGATCATGGGCACCATCGCTGTGGTCTGGACGACCATCACCATCGTCGTCCTGAAGGTCTTCGACATCGTCTTTGTCATGACCAACGGGCAATGGGGCACGCAGGTTCTGGCCAACTACATGTATGACTGGTCCTTCCGCGCCAATGACGCGGGGCGCGGCTCGGCCATCGCCATCGTGCTGATGCTGCTGGTCACGCCGATCATGGTCTGGAACATCTACAATGCGCGCAAGGAGGTCCGCTGATGGAGGGGATGGCCGGACAGAAATCCTCGCTGACCTGGGCGGTCAACATTGCGGCCTTCCTTCTGGTCCTGCTGTGGACGATCCCGACGCTTGGTCTGTTCGTGTCGTCCTTCCGCGACCGCGACCAGATCGCGCAATCGGGCTGGTGGCAGAGCTTCTCGGCCAGCGAGCAGACCGGCTTTGTCCGGTCGGGAACGGCGGCCGATCAGGTGCAGGACGGTCCGCTCTATGTGATCGAAGGGCAGGCCACGCCCGAAGGACAGCGCCTGATTGCCTGGGGCACGAGTCCACGCAACCCCGCGCAATACCGTCCCGGCGAGACCGCCGACCTGGGCGATGGCGCAACGCTGAGTGTGGCCGAGGACGGCAGCTACCGCATGACCTCGCCGCAGCCCTTCGAGATGACGCGCGGCGACCGGATCTTTGTCACGACTTCGGCACCGCCCAGCTTCACGACCCAGAACTACCGGCGCGTGCTGACTGCCGAAGGCTTGGGCCGGGCCTTCATGAACACCATGACGGTTACGATCCCCGCGACCGTCATCCCCATCCTGATCGCGGCCTTCGCAGCCTATGCGCTGGCCTGGATGCAGTTCCCCGGCCGCGCGCTGCTGACGGCGGCGGTCGTGGGCCTTCTGGTCGTGCCCTTGCAGGTCGCGCTGATCCCGCTTCTGCGCCTGCATAACGAGATCGGGCTGGGCAAGGGCTATCTGGGTATCTGGCTGGCCCATACCGGCTTCGGCCTGCCGCTGGCGATCTATCTGTTGCGCAACTACATGGTCGGCTTGCCGCGCGAGGTGATCGAAAGCGCCCGTGTCGATGGCGCCACCGAGTTCCAGATCTTCCGGCGCATCATCCTGCCGCTGTCCTTTCCGGCCTTGGCCAGCTTTGCGATCTTCCAGTTCCTGTGGGTCTGGAACGACCTGCTGGTGGCAACGGTCTTTCTGGGCAACACGCGCGAGCAGCTGGTGATGACGGGGCTTCTGCGCGAACTCATGGGCTCGCGCGGAGGTGAATGGGAGATCCTTGCAACCTCGGCCTTCATCTCGATAGCCGTGCCGTTGCTCGTGTTCTTCGCGATGCAGAAATACCTGGTCCGCGGGCTGCTGGCCGGGTCCGTGAAAGGTGGATGACTTGACTGAACAGAAGACGGATTGGTGGAAAGGCGGGATAATCTATCAGATCTATCCGCGCAGCTTCCAGGACACGACCGGCAGCGGCACCGGCGATCTGGCCGGCATCGCGCAGCGCCTGCCCTATGTCGCGTCCCTTGGCGTGGATGCGATCTGGATCTCGCCGTTCTTCACCTCTCCGATGAAGGATTTCGGCTATGATGTCAGCGATTACTGCGGCATCGACCCGATCTTCGGGACGATGGAGGATTTCGACTGGCTGATCGAACGCGCCCATGAACTGGGCCTGAAAGTGCTGATCGACCTGGTCCTGTCGCATACCTCGGACCAGCATCCGTGGTTCAAGGAAAGCCGCTCCAGCCGCGACAACGCCAAGGCCGACTGGTATGTCTGGGCCGACCCCAAGCCGGACGGCACGCCGCCGAACAACTGGCTGTCGATCTTCGGCGGCAGCGCCTGGCAATGGGACGCGCGGCGCGAACAATATTACCTGCACAACTTCCTGACCGCGCAGCCGGACCTGAACTTCCACAACCCCGCGGTGCAGAACGCGCTGCTGGAAGTGGCGAAATTCTGGCTGGAAAAAGGTGTGGACGGCTTCCGGCTGGACACGATCAATTTCTATTTCCATGACGCGCAACTGCGCGACAACCCAGCCCTGGCGCCTGAATTGCGCAAGTCCGATACCGCGCCTGCGGTGAACCCCTACAACCACCAGAGCCATCGCTACAGCAAGTCCCAGCCCGAGAACCTGGCCTTTCTGGAGCGATTCCGCCAGACGATCGAGCCTTTCGGCGCCGTCGTCGTGGGCGAAATCGGCGACAGCGAGCGCGGGCTGGAACTGCTGGAGGAATATACCGGCGTTCCGGGCCGGGTGCAGATGTCCTATGTGTTCGACTTTCTTGCGGGCGAGGATCTGCCCGCAGGTGCGATCGTGGAGGTCTTTGACCGCCTGAACCGGATTGCGCCCAATTCCTGGCCCTGCTGGGCGATGTCGAACCATGACGTCATGCGCCATATCAGCCGCTGGAACCTGTCCGACCAGGCGGCCAAGGCCTATGCGACGGTGCTGATCTGCCTCAGGGGGTCGGTCTGCCTTTACCAGGGCGAGGAACTGGGCCTGCCCGAGGCCGAGATCGATTTCGAGGATCTGCGCGACCCCTACGGGATCGAGTTCTGGCCCGAATTCAAGGGCCGCGACGGCTGCCGGACGCCGATGGTCTGGGACATGGGGGTGAATGGCGGCTTCTCGACCGCGAAACCCTGGCTGCCGGTGCCGCATACGCATCTGCAACGCACCGTCGTCGCGCAGGAAGCCGACGCGCAATCCATGCTGCACCATTACCGTTGGGCAATCGGCCTGCGCCGCAAGCATAGCGCGCTGCGCCGTGGCAACATGACAGAGATGCGTGCCGAAGGGCCGGTCCTGTCCTTCCGGCGCAGCGACGACAAGCAAAGTCTGCTGATCCGCGCGAATTTGTCGGATCAGGAAGCCGGGGGCCTGAACCCCTGGCAGGTTCAGATCATCGAGGGGTAAGGGGGGGAGACCATGGCAGACCTGAAGCTGACCGGCGTTGCCAAAGCCTATGGCGACGTGAAGGTGCTGAGCAATATCAACCTTGATATCCGCTCTGGCGAATTCATCGTCTTCGTCGGTCCTTCGGGCTGCGGCAAATCCACTCTGCTGCGGATGATCGCCGGGCTCGAACAGATTACCGGTGGCACGCTGCAGATCGACGGCCAGGTGATGAACGACATCCCGCCCAGCCAGCGCGGGATTGCGATGGTGTTTCAGTCCTATGCGCTCTATCCGCATATGACGGTGCGCGACAACATGGCTTTTGCCCTCAGGATCGCGGGCAAGTCGAAGGACGAGATCCGCGAGGCAACCGAGCGCGCGGGCCGGATGCTGCAACTGACGCCCTATCTGGACCGCCTGCCCAAGGCGCTGTCGGGCGGGCAGCGCCAGCGGGTCGCCATCGGCCGGGCGATCGTGCGCGACCCCAAGGTCTATCTGTTCGACGAGCCCTTGTCGAACCTGGACGCGGCGCTGCGGGTGGCCACGCGCATCGAGATCGCGCAGCTCAAGGCTTCGATGCCCGACCGCACGATGATCTATGTGACCCATGACCAGACCGAGGCGATGACCCTGGCCGATCGCATCGTGGTGCTGGCCGGTGGCGGTATCGCTCAGGTTGGCGCGCCGCTGGAGCTTTATGAGCGGCCCATCAACGAATTCGTCGCCCAGTTCATCGGCAGCCCGGCGATGAACCTGTTGCCCGGCCGCGTGACCCGCGCGGGCGAGATGACGCAGGTGACGCTGGACAGCGGTCTGACGGCCGAAGTGGCCATCCCGACCCGCCCCGGGGACGAAGGCATGGCTGTCAATCTGGGTGTCCGCCCCGAGGACATGGCCGAGACCGATCACGCCCCCCTGTTCGAGGGCAAGGTCGATCTGACCGAGGCTCTGGGCGAGGTGACGCTGCTCTATTTCGGAACCAAGGCCGAAACCGCGCCGATCATCGCCAAGCTGCCCGGTATCCATCCCGGACTGACGGGGCAACCTGTGCGCCTGGCCGCCGATCCGCAGGCGCTGCACCTGTTCCATAACGGGCAGTCGCTTCTGTATCGTGACGGGGTCGAATTGCCGCCCTATCAGCCGCGACGCCTGGCCGTATCGGGCGCCTCCGTGGCGGGATGACCGCGACGCTGCGACCAAAGTCGTGAATTGCGCGGTGGCGAATCTGCGCTAACCTCCCGTCAGGGGAGGAGCCATGACACAGCGAAGCCACGCGGATATCGTGGCCGAGCAGTCGCAGTCGAAATCCGCGACCTCGGCCCTTGCGGCGTCCTGGCGCCGTTCGATGATGAAGCACGGGCTGGACCCGTCGGACCGCCGCCGCCCGGACCGGCTGTCGGATGCCGAGATCGCGCAGCGCCGGGGCCAGATGCAGGTCTTTCTGAACCTCGCCGCGCCCCAGCTGGATCAGCTTTACACACTGGTCTGCCTGTCGGGTTGCAACGTCCTTCTGACCGATGCGCAGGGCATCGTGCTGGATCATCGCGTGGCCGATGGCGATGCCGCGCAGTTCAGTGACTGGGGGCTCTGGACCGGCAATGACTGGTCCGAGGCCGCGCAGGGCACCAACGGCATCGGCACCTGCCTGGCCGAGGGGCGCCAGGTCACGATCCACCGCGACGAGCATTTCCACACCCGCAACACCGGCCTGTCCTGCATGGACGCGCCGATCTGGGGGCCCGATGGGCGCCTTGCTGCCGCGCTGGATGTCAGCAGCGCCCGCGCCGACCAGACTGCGCGCTTCAACCGGTTGATCGCCGCTCAGGTCGCCCAGACTGCCCGCGTCATCGAGACGATGTTCTTTCGCGCCAGCTTCCCCGACGCCCGGATCGTCGTCGCGGCCCCGGACGCGGCCGACCAGGCGGTTCTGCTGGCGGTGGACAAGGACGATCTGGCCATCGGGGCGACCCGCGCCGCCCGTCGCATCCTGGGACTGGAACGCGAGGGCGCGATCCGCCCGCGCCCCGCTGCCGACCTGCTGGGGCGCCCCGACGATCTGTCGGGCTTCGACAAGGCCGAGCGCGCCGCCGTCATGCGCGCCCTGGCGCGCGCGGACGGCAATGTCAGCCGCGCCGCCCGCGCGCTTGGGGTGGGCCGCGCCACGCTTTACCGCCGCATGACCCGGCTGGGAATCGCGGAAAGGGACGCAAGACTGTCTCGCCACTGAGACAGGTCACGCGCTGCGGCAAGCGGGGGCGATTGCCGCGAATCTGCCCGCCCGCCAAAGTGGGGGCATAGCCCGGATGGGGAGATCCGGGCGCCATATCAGAGGAGGAAATCATGCCGAACGACCAGACCCATGAATTCAAGGGCGTGGGCGTCATGCCCTTTGCCAGCCGCTACGACAACTTCATCGGCGGCAAGTGGACCGCGCCCAAATCGGGCCAGTATTTCGTGAACACCACGCCGATCACCGGCGGCAGCATCGGCGAGATTGCGCGCTCGAACGCGGCCGATATCGAGGCCGCGCTGGACGCCGCTCATGCCGCCAAGGATGCCTGGGGCCGCACCTCGACCACCGAGCGGTCGAACATCCTGCTGAAGATCGCCGATCGGATGGAGGCCAATCTCCAGCTTCTGGCCACCGCTGAGACCTGGGACAACGGCAAGCCGATCCGCGAGACCACGGCCGCCGACCTGCCGCTGGCCATCGACCATTTCCGTTACTTTGCAGGCGTCCTGCGCGCGCAAGAGGGCGGGATCTCGGAAATCGACCACGACACGGTCGCCTATCACTTCCACGAGCCTCTGGGCGTCGTCGGCCAGATTATTCCGTGGAACTTCCCGCTTCTGATGGCCGCCTGGAAGCTGGCTCCTGCCTTGGCCGCCGGCAACTGCATCGTGCTGAAGCCTGCCGAACAGACCCCGGCCGGGATCATGGTCTTCATGGATCTGATTGCCGACCTGCTGCCGCCGGGCGTTCTGAATGTGGTCAACGGCTTCGGCCTCGAGGCGGGCAAGCCGCTGGCCAGCAATCCGCGCATCGCCAAGATCGCCTTTACCGGGGAAACCACCACCGGCCGGCTGATCATGCAATATGCCTCGGAAAACCTGATCCCGGTCACGCTGGAACTGGGCGGCAAGTCGCCCAACATCTTCTTCGAGGATGTCTGCCGCGAGGATGACGACTTCTTCGACAAGGCGATCGAGGGCTTCGTGATGTTCGCGTTGAACCAGGGCGAGGTCTGCACCTGCCCGTCGCGCGCGCTGATCCACGAAAAGATCTACGACCGCTTCATGGACCGTGCGCTCAAGCGTGTGGCGGCCATCGTCCAGGGCGATCCCCGCGACAGCGCCACGATGATCGGCGCGCAGGCCTCGTCCGAGCAGAAAGAGAAGATCCTGTCCTATTTCGACATCGGCCGCCAGGAAGGCGCCGAGGTTCTGGCGGGCGGCGAAGCGGCCGATCTGGGCGGAGAGCTGTCGGGCGGCTACTACATCAAGCCGACCGTCCTGAAGGGCCACAACAAGATGCGCGTCTTCCAGGAAGAGATCTTCGGCCCGGTCGTGTCCGTGACCACCTTCAAGGATGCCGACGAGGCGCTGTCGATCGCCAATGACACGCTTTATGGCCTGGGCGCGGGCGTGTGGTCGCGCGATGCCAATACCTGCTATCGCTTCGGCCGCGCGATTCAGGCCGGTCGCGTCTGGACGAATTGCTACCACGCCTATCCGGCCCATGCGGCCTTCGGCGGCTACAAGCAGTCGGGCATCGGTCGTGAAAACCACCGCATGATGCTGGCTCACTATCAGCAGACCAAGAACATGCTGGTCAGCTACAGCCCCAAGAAGCTGGGCTTCTTCTGATCCGACGCCAGGGGGCGGCCTGTCATTCGGGCCGCCCTGTGGCAACCGCCCGCGCCTCTGCTGCGTTTCCCCGCGACAGGCAGCCGGGTGCGACATGTCCCCATCCACCACGATCATCGACCCCGAGGATGCCGCCGAAAGCGCGGGCCTGATCCATGTCAGCGACGACATGCCGGGCATCACCCGCCACCGGGCGGGCAAGGGCTTTTCTTATCGCGATGCACGGGGCCGCACGATCCGCGACGCGGCCGAAAGACGGCGCATCGCGGCGCTGGCCATTCCTCCGGCCTGGACCGAGGTCTGGATATGCCCCGACCCGCGCGGCCATCTGCTGGCCACCGGACGCGACGGGCGGGGGCGCAAGCAATACCGCTATCACCCCGATTTCCGCGAGGTGCGCGACAGTGCCAAATACGAACGCATGTTGGACTTTGCCCGCGCCCTGCCACGCCTGCGCGCTCGCGTGGACAGCGATATGGGCCTGCGCGGCACCCCGCCCGAAAAGGTTCTGGCCACCATCGTCCATCTGCTGGAAAACACCATGATCCGCATCGGCAATGACAGCTATGCGCGCGAGAACCGCTCGCACGGGCTGACGACGCTGCGGGGGCGCCATGTCCGCCTGAACGGCAGCAGCATCCGCTTTCGCTTTCGTGGCAAGGGCGGCAAGCAATGGGATCTGGGTCTGCGCGACCGGCGCGTCGCCCGCATCATTCGGCGCCTGCAGGATCTGCCTGGCCAGCACCTGTTCCAATATACCGACGACGAGGGTCAGATCCGCCCCGTCAGTTCGACCGATGTGAATCTCTATCTGCGCGCCGTGACAGGCAAGCCCATCACCGCCAAGGATTTCCGCACCTGGACCGGGACCGTCCTCGCTGCCCTGGCCCTGGCCGAAGCCGAGGCCGTCCAGGGCGATGCCGCCCGTCAGCGCAAGATCCGCGAAGCCATCGAAACCGTGGCGGCCCGGTTGGGCAATACGCCCGCGATCTGCCGGAAATGTTATGTCCATCCCGGCGTGATCGAGGCTTATCTTGCCGATGAGCTGAAGCTGGATCTGCGGCGCCGGATCGACGACAATCTGGACAAGCCCGGCCTGCGACCCGAAGAGCGGCAGGTCATGCGTCTTTTGAGGAGGAGACTGACCCATGAGCAAGGTGAGCGCGACACCTGAAGCCCTGAAGCTGATCGAGGAGATCGTGGCCGATCACGGCCCCGTCCTGTTTCACCAATCGGGGGGCTGCTGCGACGGCTCGTCGCCGATGTGCTATCCGCAGACCGATTTTCGCATCAGCGAAAGGGACGTGAAACTGGGCGAGATCGGCGGGGCGCCCTTCTACATCTCGGCCAGCCAATACGAGGCGTGGAAACATACCGACCTGATCATCGACGTGGTGCCGGGGCGCGGCGGCATGTTCAGCCTGGATAACGGGCGCGAGAAGCGTTTCCTGACCCGCTCGGCGATCTGCAGCAACTGACCCGCCCCCGGCCCGGCGTTGTGGCGCGCATGGCTTTCCGCTAGGAAGGCTGCGTTCCGCAACGGGGGATCGTCCATGACCTACAGCGTCTTCATTGATGGCGAGGCCGGCACGACCGGCCTTCAGATCCGCGACCGGCTTCGGGGTCGCGCCGATATTCGTCTGGTGCAGGTCGATCCCGCTCGCCGCAAGGATCCTCAGGCAAGACGCGAGGCCTTTGCCGCCGCCGATGTGGCGATCCTCTGCCTGCCGGACGAGGCCGCGCGCGAGGCGGTGGCGCTGTGCGCCGATCTGCCGACGCGGATCATCGACGCCTCGACGGCGCATCGGGTCGATCCCGACTGGGTCTATGGCTTTGCCGAACTCTCCCCCGAAATGTGCGAGCGGATCGCCAGCGCGCGTCGGGTCAGCAATCCGGGCTGCTATTCGACCGGCGCCATCGCGATCCTGGCGCCGCTGATCGCGGCCGGTTTGATCCAGCCCGACGAGGCGCTGGCGATCAATGCTGTCAGCGGCTATTCGGGCGGCGGCAAGGCTCTGATCGCCGAATATGAATCGGGCGAGGCGCCCGCGCATTTCGTCTATGGTCTGAGCCAGGGCCACAAGCACATCCCCGAGATCATGCGCCAGACCGGTCTGACCCGCCGCCCTGTCTTTGCGCCCGCCGTCGGCAACTTCGCGCAGGGCATGGCCGTGCAGCTGCCGCTGCACCTGGACCAGAATCGCAGCATCGACGCGCTGCATCAGGCCCTGGCTGCCCATTATCATGGCCAGAGGTTCATCCGCGTGACCCGCTCGGAGGCGATCGGCGCGCGTCTGGTGCCGACCGCGCATAACGGAACGAATCTGGTGGAAATCAGCGTGCATGGCGATGACGCGGCGGGCTGCGCCACGGTGGTCGCGGTGCTGGATAATCTGGGCAAGGGCGCGTCGGGCGCGGCGGTGCAGAACCTGAACATCATGCTGGGCCTCGACGAGGCCGCCAGCCTCTGAGCGCATTGACCTTGAGCATTGATTGACTGCCGCAAGGATGGGGTATCGCGACATTCAGGGATGCTCCCAGGATGTCTGCGTCTTTTTGCCAGGAGTTCCCTCTGACAACTTCGCGAAGCCGCATTTCCTTCGATTCGCTTTCGCGGGATCTGGTGCCTCCCTTCTGCAAAGACCCTGATTTACGATCTGCAGATAAAATTGCTTCAGACCTGACCCTCCGCTCCGCCACGACCTGAGAGAGCCGGACAGTGTCCACCACCGATAGTGGACACCATGGTGATGGCGTGGCGCGCCGGACGAAGCGGCTTGGACGGACAAGCGGGTGAGGCGCAAGCGCCATT
>NZ_JAHYSR010000038.1 GCF_019431455.1 Paracoccus bogoriensis | reverse complement strand
GACCCCGGAGGAATTCGCAGCAGCGAGGCCCTTCGATAAAACGCAATGGGCGCAGCCGCTTGAGCTGATTGATGGCTTCGCGCCTGCGCCCATTGCTCACGCCGCCGAATGATGGCACACAAAAAGAGAACAAACTCGACTTACGGGTGGCCCTAAAACAGGGGCAGGTCACAGCCAGCCGCTGCATTCCGCCTGCCGGAGGCTGTCGCGCTCGGCGATGGACAGAGCGGTGGGCGGGCGCCACCGGGCGGTGGTGAGGCGCAATGCCCAACGCAGCCGCCGCGGCACTTCGGCTGGGCCTGACGTGGTCAACCGTCCATCCCCGCCTCATGCCGTGATGAACTCGCGCACGAAGGGGGTTCTGGGCCGGGCGCGGATGTCCTCGGGCTTGCCCACCTGTTCGATTCGGCCCATCGACATGACGACGATCAGATCGGCCAGTTCCATCGCTTCCTCCTGGTCGTGGGTGACGAAGACGGTGGTCAGGCCGGTGGTATCGTGGATGTCGCGCAGGCCCTGCCGCAGCTCCTTGCGCACCTTGGCATCGAGCGCGCCGAAGGGTTCGTCCAGCAGCAGCATCCGCGGTTCGATCGCCAGAGCCCGGGCCCGTGCCACGCGCTGGCGCTGGCCGCCCGAGAGCTGGTTGGGATAGCGCGCACCGATGTCGGGCAGCTTGATCAGGTCCAGCAGCCTTTTCACGCGGCGGGCAATCTCGGCCGACGGGGGACGGGACTTGCGCGGGCGGGCGCGCAGGCCGTAGGCGATGTTGTCGAAGACCGTCATGTGCCGGAAGAGCGCGTAGGACTGGAACACGAAGCCCGCCCGGCGTTCCTGCACCGTCAGGCCCGTGGCGTCGGCGCCGTCGAACAGCACCCGGCCGGCCGAGGGGAACTCCAGCCCGCCGAGGATGCGCAGGAGCGTGGTCTTGCCCGATCCCGAGGGACCAAGCAGTGCCACGAGCGTGCCCGAGGGGATCGACAGCGACACAGGATGCAGCGCGGCGGTGGTGCCGAACTCCTTGGAAATCTCTTCGATTTCGATGTTCATCGCATCCTCCATCAATGGCGGTGGGTGGCCGCAAGCTGGTCGGCGTATCGCCATTCCAGCGCGGATTTCAGGGTAAGCGTGACGAGGGCAAGGAGCGCGAGCACGCCCGCCATCGTGAAGGCCGCGACCGAAAGGTATTCGTTGTAGAACATCTCGATCATCAGCGGCATCGTGGTGGTCTGGCCCCGGATCTTGCCCGAGACGACCGCGACCGCCCCGAACTCGCCCATGGCGCGGGCGTTGCAGAGCAGCACGCCGTAGAGCAGCGCCCAGCGGATATTGGGCAGTGTGACGGTCAGGAAGGTGCGCCAGCCCGAGGCGCCAAGGGTCAGCGCGGCCTCCTCCTCGGCGCGGCCCTGTTCCAGCATCACCGGGATCAGTTCGCGGGCGACGAAGGGGAAGGTGATGAACAGCGTCGCGAGCACGATGCCGGGCACGGCAAAGACGATGGGGAAGCCATTCGCCACCAGCCACGCGCCGAGTGCCGAATTCGCACCAAACATCAGCACGAACAGCAAGCCCGCGACGACCGGCGAGACCGAGAACGGCACGTCGATCAGCGTGATGACCCAGGCCTTGCCGCGCCAGTCGAACTTGGTGATCGCCCAGGCGGCGGCGATCCCGAAGGCCGCGTTGAGCGGCACGGTCACAGCGGCGACCAGCAACGTCAGCCGGATCGCCGACTGCGCGTCGGGGTCCGACAGCGAGGCCAAGGCGAAAGCCCAGCCGCGCCGCAGCGCCTCGTCGAAGACCGCGATCAGGGGCGCGAACAGAAGGACGGTCAGCAGGCAAGGCAGAGGCCGATCAGCGCCCATTTGACCAGCGCAGGCTCGGTCGTGGCCGGGCGCCAGCGGTGGGTGCGATGCAAGGGTGCGGTGATATCGGTCATGGCTTTGCTCCTCACACCGCGCCCATGCGGCGGCGGCTCCGGATCTGGATCAGGTTGATGGCCAGCAGCAGCGTGAACGAAATCGCCAGCATCGCCACCGCAATGGCGACCGCGCCGTCATAGTCGAACACCTCCAGCCGGATGACGATGAGGAGGGGCGCGATCTCGGTCACGTTGGGCAGGTTGCCCGCGATGAAGATGACCGACCCGTATTCTCCCACCGACCGGGCGAGCGCGAGCGCAAAGCCGGTCAGCGCCGCCGGGGCCAGCATCGGCAGGATCACATGGGTGATCGTGCGCAGCCGCGAGGCGCCGAGGGTGGCCGAGGCTTCCTCGGTCTCGCGGTCGATTTCCTCGATCACCGGCTGCACGGTGCGCACCACGAAGGGCAGGCCCACGAAGATCAGCGCGATCCAGATGCCGATCTCGGTATAGGCGACGCGGATGCCGAAGGTCTGAAGGATCGGGGCGCCGAACACGCCGTTGGGCGCATAGATCGCCGTCAGGGCGATGCCTGCCACGGCGGTGGGCAGGGCAAAGGGCAGGTCCACCGCGGCGTCGATGATCCGCTTGCCCGGAAAGCGGTAGCGGACCAGCACCCAGGCCAGCAGCACGCCGAAGACGAGGTTGAAGAGCGAGGCGATCAGCGCGGCGCGGAAGCTGAGTTCCAGCGCATTCCAGACCCGGGGGCGGTTGATCACCGCCCACATCTCGGCCGCGCCGAAACCGACAAAGCCGCGCCACAAGAGCACCGCCATGGGGATCAGGACCACCACCGACAGCATCGTCAGCATGATCCCGAAGGACAGCCCCCACCCCGGCATCGGGGTGGGCGACCGCAGAGCGAAGGGGCGGGCCGTCACGTCACTGCCCCTGATAGATCTGGTCGAAGATCCCGTCGTCGCCAAAGTGCAGGGGCTGCACCTCGGCCCAACCGCCGAAATCCTCGATGGTCAGCCGCACGAGGTCGGGAAAGCGCGCCACATCCTCCGGGTCGGCGGCCGACACATCCCAGGCGCGATAGTAGTGTCGCAGCGCCATGGCCTGCGCCTCGGGGCTGTAGAGCTGTTCCAGATAGGCGGTCGCCAGCGCCCGTGTGGCGTCGTCCGGCAGGTTCCCCTCGACCAGCGCCACCGGGGGTTCGGCCAGCACTGAGATCGAAGGCACCACGATGTCGAACTGGTCCTCGCCCAGTTCGGCCAGCGCCAGATGGGCCTCGTTCTCCCAGGCCAGCAGCACGTCGCCGATGCCGCGCTGCGCGAAAGTTGTCGTCGATCCGCGCGCCCCCGTGTCGAGCACGGGCACGTTGCGGTAAAGCGCGCCGACAAATTCGCGCGGGTCGAGGCCGTTGCGCTCCGCATAGCCCCAGGCGGCGAGGTAATTCCACCGCGCCCCGCCGCTGGTCTTTGGGTTCGGGGTGATGACCTGTATGCCCTCGGCGATCAGGTCATCCCAGTCCTCGATGCCCTTGGGGTTGCCCTCACGTACCAGGAACACGATTGTGCTGGTATAGGGCGAGGAGTTGTGCGGCAGGCGCGACTGCCAGTCCTCGGGAATGCGGCCCGTCTGGGTTGCGATGGCGTCAATGTCACCGCCAGCGCCAGCGTGACCACATGCGCGCCCAAGCCATCGATCACCGCGCGGGCCCGCGCGCCCGATCCGCCATGCGAGGTCTGGATCGTCGGGCGCGGATTGCCCTGCGCCACCCACCAGTCCGCGAACCAGATGTTGTATTCGCGGTAGAACTCGCGCGTCGGATCGTAGCTGACGTTCAAGAGTGTCTGGGCCGAGGCCCCGGGTGCCGTCGCAAGAAGCGACGACAGGCCGAACAGGGCAGCCGCAACGGCCCCTTTCCAACCCCCCAACCCGGCCGTCCGGGCCGCCGGCGGCCGGCCGGCCACTGTCCGCCCCCCCGCCTCGATCACGAGGCGACCGTCCGGCAGATGTGCGACGAGCGGGCCTTGGGCGAGGACATGCGAGCCGATGGCGATGGTGTGGATCATGGGAATGGCCCTTTCTGCGGGATGTGGCGCGGCCTCGGCCTGCCTTGAGTGAGCGGGGGAGAACTCGACGGTCATCGCAGCCCCCAAGGTGCGGCGACGAGGTTCGGCTGCGGGAGGGGGCGCGGCCGGGCGACGGGATCGGCCGTCAGTCTGGCCGGCGCCGCGACCGACTGCCGTGGCGGCGCGGCCAGCGAAGCGCAGCCCATGGCGTGGGCCATGAGGGCCAGCATGTCATCGCCTTCCGGGGTGGGGGCGGTGGGAAAGCGGGGGCGTGCGAACATCTCGTCCTCCTGTCGATCGGGAGGCGCTATGCCTCCATAACGACAATCACGACAGAGATGATCGGGAAAGCAACAAAATAATCACGTCAAAAATGGTCGTGAAAGTAGATGATTGTTCTTCGGTCACGCAGGCGCAGCGGCTTGTGGACCTGTCAGGCCCTGACTGGGGCCCCGAATCGGGCGCAGAATCAGGCCCCGAACCGGCGGCCCGCGACGACCGCCTCGGCTGTGGCAGGACGGTCAACCAGGTCGGCCAGCGTCAGCGAGTCGATAAGCACCAGGTAGGACCGGAACACCTGCCCAAAGACCTGCCGCAGGCGGCAGGCGCCCTCGTCCGGGCAATCCTCGCAGCGCTGATACGCCCGCCGCGACAGGCACGGCAGAGGGGCGATGGGTCCGTCAATCAGCCGCATGAGCTCGCTCAGAGGAACCTCGCGCGGCTCCTTGATGAGGATGTAGCCCCCATGCCGCCCGCGCACGGACGCGATAAAGCCCGCATTGCGGATCTCCAGCAGGATGTGTTCCAGAAACCGCTTCGGCGTGCCCGACCTGGTGGCGATCTCCTCGATCCGCAGCGGCCGCCCCTCACCGGCGCGCTCGGCCGCGAGTTCCATCAGCGCCTTCAGGGCATATTTCATCTTCTGCGTGATCATGGCCTCGAATACGCTGCAGGCGGCGGCGACTCAACATAAAATCACGCTTGCGCCGGTCGTGTATTGTTGGGATTCGGTGCGCATGACCTGCCCACGACGCAGGCGAAGTCGTGGCGGGGCACCGGAAAGCGGGCATCCGATTGCCGAAGTGCAAAGGGGGGTGAAAGTGAAGGGCAACGACACGCAGGTCTTCGCGGGGCAGCTGGTAGCCCAGAACATGCTGATCCAGATCCTGATGGGTCAGATCGTGCTGGGCACGCCGGATCGCGGTGCGGCTGTCCGCGAGGCGCTGGTGCAGGGCACGGGGGCGATCCGGTCCAACCCGAACATGACCGGGATGGAGAAGTTCGGTGCCGTGAAGACGCTCGAGGATGCGCTGGACACGCTCGACCGGATCGCCGCCGGTGCTCGCGGGGGCTGAGCCATGTCCTTCCGCTTCTGGCGCCGCATCCGGATTGCTCCCGGGGTCTCGCTGAACCTGTCGAAATCGACGGCGTCGCTGTCCTTCGGCCCGCGCGGCGCGAAATACACCGTCAGCCCGCGCGGCAACCGGGTCACGGCCGGTCTGCCGGGAACGGGCCTCTTCTACACCGTCCACGAGCCACGCCGCCCATCAGCCGCCAATGCGCCCCAGGTCGCCGCGCGCGACAGGCTGAACCTCGGCTTCTTCCAGCGGCTGGTCACGCCGGCGGATGAGCGCGCGCTGGTCGAAGGGCTGAAGGCGCTGAACGCGGGCGACGAGGGGGCGGCGCTCGCGGCGTTCGAGAAGGCCGCCAGCCTGCCCGATGCCGCCTGGATGGCGGGGATGTTGCGGCTCCGGCGCGAGGAGTTCGCGCCCGCGCAGCGTCATCTGGAGGCCGCGCTGGGCGGGCTCGACCGGCTGGGAAGTCTCTTCGAGAAATACGGGATCGCCGCGCAGGTGACCTTTCCGGTAACGCCCGAGGTCGATGCCCATGCCCGCCCCCGCGA
This sequence comes from Paracoccus bogoriensis, assembly GCF_019431455.1. Lineage (GTDB taxonomy): Bacteria > Pseudomonadota > Alphaproteobacteria > Rhodobacterales > Rhodobacteraceae > Paracoccus > Paracoccus bogoriensis. The sequence continues at coordinate 12,346 of NZ_JAHYSR010000038.1, read as the reverse complement.
ACGCGGCACGCTTCTGGCGCTCGTGGAGATCGCCCAGCTCACCGGGGACCGCGCTGCGGCGATGCGCCATGTCGAGCGGCTGCTGGCGATCGAGCCGGCTGATCCGGTGGTCCTGCTGTCCTTCGCGGAACTGACCCTCGAGGGCGACGCGGACCGCGCGCAGCTGGAACGGGTCATCGCCCTGACTGCCGGGATCGCAAATGAGACACCGGTGGACACGGCGCTCCTGCTCTACCGGGGCCGCGCGCTCGCCCGGCTCGGGCTGGCTGACGCCGCCCTCGACGCGCTCACGCTCGCGCTGCGCCGCCGCAAGGACCGTGCCGACACCCTCCTGCGCCAGCTGCGCTACGAGCGCGCGGTGCTCTACGACCAGGTCGGCCGCAAGGCGCAGGGACGGCGCGAGCTGGAGCGCGTCTATGCCGAGGATCCGGGGTTCGAGGATGTGCGTGAACGGCTGGGGCTGGGCGAATGACCGCGCTGGCGGGTGAAGCGCGGGCGCTGCTGTCGCGCCGCACCCCGGCTGACCCCTTCACGACCTATCACGACGTGGCCACAGCACTCGGACTGCAACCACCCGGCACGATCCAGCGCGTCGCCGCCGCGCTCGAGCAGACCATGCGCGAGGATGTCGCCGCTGGTCGGCCGATGATCGCAGCACTGGTGATCAGCCGCGCGGGCGATATGCCCCGGCGGGGCTTCTTCGATCTCGCGGTGGCGCTGGGCCGGTTTCCGGAGGATCCCCGGCAGCACCGCGCGGCATGGCAGGCCGAGTGCGCGGCGGTCTTCGGGATACAGTCTGACGCCTCTTCCTGAAGCGGATCGGCTTACCTCACCTGATCTCGAACCAGCGCATCGCGGTCTGCAGGATATGGTCGTAGTCGCCCGCCATGGCCTCGTCCATGAAGGCGGCGATCTCTTCGTCGGAGAGCCCGGCAGGCCGCCCAGCGCCAGCAGGAGGAACAGCCAACGGGGGTGTCGAGATGCTGCACCAGCGGAAGAACGGCCCTTGCGCTTCTGCCAAGGACTTCCTGCGCAACCTCGACCCCAGCGGCACCGATGGTCGCCAGACCAGCCGTGCCGGTGCCTTTCAGTGTAAGGCTCTGCGAGATGGCCTCGCGCGCGGGCGGGCCTCTGGCGCGAACGCTGTTACCCGCACCGGCATCCTCGGTGCAGACCGCTTCGACGAGCGGATGTGGCGGCAGATGGAGAAACAGGCAGGGGTTGAGACCGCCGCTGTCGCGATGGATGCCGCGCTGGAGAAACCGACAGCCCCGCAAGCCGGGAAATTCACAACGCCAAGGCGGCGCGGCTGGAAGATCAGCACGCCCCGATACATGGAGTGTCAGAAGCCCGAGAAAACCATGTCGAGGGCACCCCGGATCTCGTAGTTGAACCGCGAAAGATCCGCGACGGGTGACGCCTTGAAGAGGGCCGAAGGGATCGCGGCCATCTCGGCCGTGTGCAGCACATGCGCGGCACCCTCGATCTCGAAGACCGGCTCGAGCCGCCCGATGGCCTTCGGCCCCGAGGCGGCGGGCACCAGCGGCGCAACCACGCGGGTGCCGGTCTCGATCAGATCGGTCTGGAGGTCGAGCACCAGCCGCCCGCCCGGCACGCGATAGACCTGGAACTGCGCCATCAGCCGAGCTTCAGAACCTGAAGATCGGCCAGTGGGGTGCCGTTGGCCTCGATCCAGACGCGGCGCTCGGCGATGGCCTCGGCGTTCTCGCGCGCCCAGGCCTCGGCCTTCGCCGCGCGCACGGCCTCGGCCAGCGCGGCATCGCTGATCGCTGAGACATTCAGACCCAGATCGCGCGCGGCGGCAAGGGTGGAGGCGGTCAGCGAGACATTCGTGCGCTGCTTCTCGGTGCTGTTCTGCGGCATCGGACCCTCCATCGACACAACCAGAATACACACGATGCGTGTTCACAACAAGCGCTCTGCGCGACAGGCAACCCGAGACCCCCATGACCCTCGATGATCTCAAGGCCCACCACAGCGCGCTGCTGGCCGCGCTAAAGCGGCACGCGATCAGTCAGCTATGACGGCAAGAGCATCAATGATGGCTCGGACGCGGAACTGGCCGCCGCCATTGCCGATATCGAGCGCCGGATCGCGGCGCTGGAACCGACCAGCCGGCGCGTCTTGCGCCCCTTCGCCGTGAAGGATCTGTGATGAGCTGGCGCAATGAACTGGCGCAATGAACTGGCGCAATGAACTGGCGCAATGAACTGGCGCAATGAACTGGCGGCAGCGCCTCGGGGCCTTCATCGGCGGGTTCGATGCCGGCCAGTACCACCGCCGCCTGCGCGGATTCCGCGCAACGCGCGCCCATGTCAACGCGTTGATCGCCGCCGCCGGGCCCGATATCACCGCCCGCGCGCTGGCTCGTGCGCAACAATGGCTATGCCGTGAATGCGGTCGAAAGCTGGGCCGCCGACCCCGTGGGCGACGGCATCAAGCCGATCTCGAAGATCGGCGATGCTGCGCGCAAGGAAGAGTTGCAGCGTCTCTGGCTTGCCTGGACGGACGAGGCCGATGCCGAGGGGCTGACGGATTTCCATGGGCTCCAGCGCCGCGCGCGAGGTGTTCATGGCGGGTGAGGTGTTCTTCCGGATCCGGATGCGCCGCGCCGGTGACGGGCTCACGGTGCCGCTGCATCTGCAGATGCTGCCTGCGGAAATGCTGCCGCTCGAGCAGACCGGGACGGCGGCCAACGGCAACGCCATCCGGCAGGGGATCGAGTTCGACCGCATCGGGCGGCGCGTGGCCTATCATTTCCTGCGCCGCCATCCCGACGACAGCACCGATCCGGGGCTGGCGGGCGAGATCGTGCGCGTGCCGGCATCGGAGGTGATCCATGTCATCGACCCGGTCGAGGGCGGTCAGCTGCGCGGCGTGTCGAAACTGGCCCCGGCCATCGTGAAACTGTTCCTGCTCGATCAGTATGACGATGCCGAGCTGGACCGGAAGAAGGTCGCGGCGATGTATGCGATGTTCGTGACATCGCCTGCGCCAGAGAACCCGCTTGCACCTGCCGCGGATGACGAAGTGCCAGACGGGGTCGAGATCAGCCCCGGCCAGATCGTGCGCCTTGATCCGGGCGAGGATGTCACCGTCGGCCAGCCCGCCGACAGCGGCGAGACCTACGAGCCGTTCCAGTACCGCACGCTGCTGCAGATTTCCGCCGCGCTGGGCATCCCTTACCCTTACCTCGCCAACGACATGGTGCAGGGGAACTTCTCGAATTCGCGCCTCGCGCTGATCGAATGCCGCCGCCGCGTCTCGGCCTGGCAGCACTCGGTCATGGTCTGGCAGCTCTGCCGACTCGTCTATGCACGCCGGATGGCTCCGGCCGTGCTTTCCGGTGCGCTGGCGCTCTCCGGCTACGAGGCAAGGCCTGTTACCATGCGCGCTGGCACCAAGCAGGCGCAGATCATCGCGCTGCTGCAGCGACCCGAGGGCGCATCCATGGCCGAGCGCTTGCCGCCGAGGCGGGTGGGCATCCGGGCATGGTGGCGGCGCTGACTTCGGCGTCCTCGTGGGTGTCGCCGCCGATCTTGTTCTGGACGCCATCGACCTTCCAGCCCAGCGCGCCGCGTTGGAGGAGACCTGTTCGAGACCATGCCGCCCCGGTCTTCGGCGACCTTGAGCGATGGCTGGCCATGAGGCTGACGGAAATCCCGGGGAAATCCCCGCTTGCCGACACCCTCGCCCGCATCCCGGACTGCAAGATCAACAGGATCACCGGCCTGCTGCCATGGCGATGGAACGGATAGCGGTCAGACCGGATGGTTACAGCTGCACGACCCAGCACGACGGCTACGCCAGGTCCCAGCGGGACCGCAAGCGGATCGAGCAGGCCTTCGGCTGAGCCAAAACCGTCGGCGGCATGGCCCGGACCGTCTGTCGCGGCCTTGAAAAGGCGCGCTTCCGCTTCATCCTGACGATGACCGCCAACGTGCTGGCTGCCTGATGCCGGGAAACCGCGTCAGGCACGCAGTTCACCTGCCTCGCAGAAGCCAAGACCAGATGCAGTCGCCTGCGCCGAAAGAGAACCGTTCCGCGCCGCCAACTTCTTCAGCACCCTGCTAGGGCAGACGCGCCAGCCGCTCGGTCAGCAATGCGAACATGCCGTCGCGGTCCACGTCGCGGATGAACAGGGCATTCGGCGTCCGGCCGCTGACACGCCACCAATCCGCGACGGTCATGCCGGTTGTGAACTTTCCTTCGGTCTCGATCTCGACATTGATCTCGCGACCCTCGAACAGATCAGGGCGGAGCAGCCAGGCGATCGTGCAGGGGTCGTGCAGCGGCGCGCCGCTGCTGCCGTATTTCTCGCGGTCGTAACGCTCGAAGAAATCGGTCCAGCTTGCCACGGCGGGGCCGCATCGCCCCGGCAGCGCCCGCATCCCCTCGATCCAATCGCGCGATGTCAATGCCTTATGTGTCACATCCAGCGGCATCATCACGATCGGCACGCCTGAGGCAAAGACCTCGGCGGCGGCCTCTGGATCGACATAGATGTTGAACTCGGCAGCCGGGGTGATGTTGCCCACCTCGAAATAGGCCCCGCCCATCAGCACGATGCGCTGCACCCGGCCGATGATGTCGGGGGCGCGGCGGAACGCTTCGGCAATGTTCGTGAGGGGGCCGATGGGCACCAGCGTCACGCTGCCCGCCGCCTCCTGGCGTAATGTCTGGATGATGAACTCGACCCCGTGCTGCTCCTGCAACGGCAAGGCGGGCTCTGGCAGGTCGATCCCGTCCAGACCCGTCTTGCCATGCACATGCTCGGCTGTCACCAGATCACGCGCCAGCGGCCTGTCGCAACCCGCAAAGACCGGCACGTCGGCACGCCCGGCCAGTTCCACGATCTTGCGCGCATTCACCTCGGTCAGCGCCAGAGGCACATTTCCTGCCACCGCCACAACGCCCAGAACCTCGATCTCGGGCGAGGCCAGCGCCAGCAGGATGGCCACGGCATCGTCCTGGCCGGGATCGGTATCGATGATGATCTTCTGCGCCATCTCTCACTCCAATATCAGGCCGAAACCTGCGCCAGACATGCGAAAGGCGCAAGCCCCGCCTGCGCCTTTGCCCTGGTTCGAATATCCCGGCGGTGTGGGGGCTGGTCCCGATCACCCGCCCCCGGCCGGGATCAACCGTCGAAGTTGACCTGCTCGATCAGATCCAGCGCGCGCGGGCGCAGGTCCGAGATCTCGGACAAGCTCAGATCGTCGGCCTCGAATTCACCCCAGCTTGCGACCAGCTCGGACAGTGCCACGCCTTCCTTGACGGGAAATTCGTGGTTCGTCTCGGCATAGATGCGTTGCGCCTCGTCGCCGACCAGGAATTCCACCAGCTTCAGTGCGTTGTCACGGTTGGGTGCGGCTGCGGTCATAGCGACACCCGAGACGTTCAGATGCGTGCCGCCATTCTCGAAGGTCGGAAATTCGATGCGCACCGATTCGGCCCAGGCCTTCTGCTCGTCATCGGCCAACATGCTGCCCATGTAATAGGTGTTGCCGATGGCGATGTCGCATTCCCCGGCCCAGATCGCCTTGACCTGGTCGCGGTCGCCGCCTTCGGGCCTGCGCGCGAGATTCGCCTTGATGCCTTCCAGCCAGGCCAGGGTGGCTTCTTCGCCGTGATGGGCCAAGTGGGCGGCGGTCAGGGCGACGTTGTAGTCATGGGTGAAGGTGCGGGTGCAGATCCGGCCCCGCCATTTCGGATCGGCCAGATCCTCGTAAGTGGTGATTTCGCCATCCGCCACACGGTCCTTGTGGGCATAGATGATGCGCGCGCGGCTGGTCAGGGCAAACCAGTGGTTCTCGTCGTCGCGCAGGGTCGCGGGAATGACCGACAGCGCCTCGGCATCCATCGGCTGGGTGACCCCGGCATCCTTGACCTCGCCCAGACGGGCCACGTCCACGGTCAGGATCAGATCGGCGGGCGAACGCGCGCCTTCGGCTTGCAGACGCTCGACCATGCCCTTGTCCACGAAGGACGAATTGACCGTGATACCGGTCTCGGCGGTGAAGGCGTCGAACAGCGGCTGGATCAGTTCGGGCTGACGGTGCGAATAGACGTTCACCTCCTGGGCGAAGGCCGGGATCGCGGTGGCGCCCAGAACGGCGGCGGTGGTCAGAAGACGCATGTTGACCTCTTTTGTCAGGTTTCCGGCTGCTCTTGCCATAATCCGATGAAAGCTGTCAAGAAAATCTGCGCCACGCGCGAAATCGCCCCTTGCGCGCGACGGATCCGGACGGATTGACCAGAGCGGAACTGCGCGATAGGCCCCGCGCATGGCACGCGCACCCCTTCTGCAACTCACCGATATCTCGCTGACCTTTGGCGGCGATCCGGTATTCGACGGCCTTTCGCTGACCATCCACCCCGGCGACCGCGTCGCTCTGGTGGGGCGCAACGGCTCGGGCAAGTCCACGCTGATGAAGGTCATGGCCGGCCTGGTCGAGCCCGACCGGGGCGAGGTCGTCCTGTCCGCCGGTGTCTCGGTCGGCTATATGGAGCAGGATCCCGATCTGACGGGCTTCGACACGCTTGGCGCCTTTGCCCGCGCGGGCCTGCCCGAGGACGAAGGCTACCGCGTGGACATGGCCGCCGAGGGGCTGAAATTCGACCCAAAGCGTCCCGTCGCCACGGCCTCGGGCGGGGAACGCCGGCGCGCGGCGCTGGCGCGGCTTCTGGCGCAGGCGCCCGAATTGATGCTGCTGGACGAGCCGACCAACCATCTGGACATCGAGGCGATCGGCTGGCTGGAAGAGCATCTGTCACAGACCCGCGCCGGTTTCGTGCTGATCAGCCACGACCGCGCCTTTCTGCGCCGCCTGACGCGCGCGACCTTGTGGGTGGACCGGGGCGAGGTGCGGCGCCAGGACAAGGGTTTCGACGCTTTCGAGGATTGGCGCGAGGCCGTCTGGTCCGCCGAGGACGAGGCTCGCCACAAGCTGGACCGCAAGATCAAGGCCGAGGCCCGTTGGGCGGTCGAAGGGATCAGCGCCCGGCGCAAGCGCAATCAGGGCCGCCTGCGCGCGCTGGCGGCCATGCGCGCCGAACGGCGCGCCCAGATCCGCCGTCAGGGCACGGCGGCGATGGCGCTGGATTCGGGTCCGGTCTCGGGCAAGAAGGTGATCGAGGCGCAGGGCATCGCCAAGACCTTCGGCGAGCGGGTGATATTGCGGCCCTTCGATCTGCGGGTGAACCGGGGCGACCGGATCGCCTTTGTCGGCCCGAACGGGGCGGGCAAGACCACGCTGGTCAAGATCCTGACCGGCGAGATCGCGCCCGATCAGGGGCAGGTCACGCTTGGCACCAATCTGGAAATCGCGGTCTTCGATCAGGCCCGCGCCGCGCTGAGCCCCGACCAGACGCTGTGGGAATCGCTGACCGGCGATCCCGAGATGCGCGTCTCGGGCCGGGCTGATCAGGTCATGGTGCGCGGCCAGCCGCGCCATGTGGTCGCCTATCTCAAGGATTTCCTGTTCGACGAGGCGCAGGCTCGCGCTCCGGTCCGCAGCCTGTCGGGCGGCGAAAAGGCGCGGCTGTTGCTGGCCCGGCTGATGGCGCGCCCCTCGAACCTGCTGGTTCTGGACGAGCCGACCAACGATCTGGATGTCGAGACCCTGGACCTGTTGCAGGATCTGCTGGGCGACTATGACGGCACGGTTCTGCTGGTCAGCCACGACCGCGACTTCATCGACCGCGTGGCCGACACGACCATTGCGATGGAGGGCGACGGCCGCGCCACGGTCTATGCCGGCGGCTACAGCGATTACCGTGCCCAACGCGCCGAGGCGCAGCCTGCGGCGCCCCCGGCGCCCCTGCGCGAGGCGGCCAGGGATGATCGCCCCGCCGAGGCCGCCAAGCCTGCCTTGCGCAAGGGGCTCAGCTTCAGCGAAAGGCACCGGCTGGACGCGCTGCCCGGCATCATCGCGCGGCTCGAGGCCGAGATCGCCAAGCTGACCGAATTCCTGTCGGACCCGGACCTGTTCCAGACCGCCCCCGCCAAGTTCCGCAAAGCCTCGGAGGCGCTGGTCGAACGACAGGCCGCCTTGGCCCAGGCCGAAGAGGAATGGCTGACCCTTGAGGAGCGCGCCGAGGGCTGAGGGGCTTCGGGGACGGGGCGGCTCAGGCGTCCCGCCCGGGGTGCCGACTAAGCCAGCGATGGGCAAAGCGCAGCTTGTGGCGCACCTGCGGGGTCAGCACGAAGGGATAGAGGTCGTCATTGTCCAGCGCCCGGTTGATGTCATTGACCGCGATGGCGACCTCGGTGCCGACGCTCAGCAACAAGTCGGTATCGGTTTCCTCATAGGGGCGGAAATCCGGTGGCATTCCCGGCATGGTCAGTCCCGCGCTTGCGAAACTGTCGGTGAAATCGACAAGATGCATCAGATGGGCCGCCGTTTCGGCCCAGTCCTCATGGGGATGGGCCGTCGCGTAGGGGGTGATGAAATCCTCGCCCGGATCGCGCGGCGCGGCGTAGTGACGTGCGAGCGCCGCCGCGTAATCCTGACGCTCGTCGCCGAAGACATCGCGGAAAGCGGGCAGGAAATCCGGGGCGACGGCCAGCCGGTCAAACAGGAAATGCGCCAGTTCATGCCGGAAATGGCCGACCATCGAGCGATATTGTTCGCCCAGATCGCGCCGGCGCTGCAGGCGGATCAGCGCGTCGGCCTCGGTGATGTTGATGGTGATCTCTCCCGCTGCATGGCCCATCGTGATCTGTTCGGTCCTGCCTTCGACATGCTCGGACAGCATCAGGAAATGCGGCCGGCGGCCGGGATCGGCATTGGTGAACCACCCCCAGTTCGACAGATTCGCCAGAACCCACCGCTTCGCGCGCTCGGCCCGGTCGAACAGCAGGCGATTGTCGCCGATACCCGGATCGGGAATGACGCGCGACATGGCGCAGGACCGGCAGAGCCCGATCGCCGATCCGGGATCGGCCACCCAGTTGCATCGTATCAGTTCGCGATTGGCGCAGACGGGCGCATCCGCCACCATCGCTCGGGTCTCGGGATCGTAGCACAGCCTCGTGCCGCAGAGGCAGTCGAGGTTGTGGAAATAAGCGCGGGCCCCGCAGCAGGGGCAGGCAAAGCGTTGCATTCCGGTTCCTGATCCGCCAACAGCAAGAGAGTCCCCGCGGCGGCCTGCGGTTCCCTCGCCGGATTGCGCAAAGTTTCGAGAGGCTTTCTTGACACCGGGCGCGCGCTCGTCCATATGCGCGTGATGCGGTCGGGCCATAGGTTTCTGGTCGGCGCGTTTGTTCATGACACCCGCATGGCGGGTGCGCTGTCCGAAGGCGGGGCCTTGCCCCTCAACTCTGTCCTCGGTGGGCGCCAGCCGCCCACGATCCGGCAGGGCCGCAGGACGCGGCAGGAAAAGGATGTGAAGCGATGTTCGCGGTTCTGAAAACGGGCGGCAAGCAATACAAGGTCAAGGCAGGCGATGTCCTGCGTGTCGAAAAGCTGGCCGCCGCCGCTGGCGAAAAAGTCCAGTTCAACGAAGTCCTGATGGTCGGCTCGACCCTTGGCGCGCCCCTGGTCGCCGGTGCCTGCGTGCAGGCCGAGGTGATCGACCAGATCAAGGCCGACAAGGTGATCACCTATGTCAAGCGCCGCCGCAAGCACAGCTCGCAGCGCACCCGCGGCCATCGCCAGCAGTTGACCCTGCTGCGCGTGACCGACGTGCTGGAAACCGGCGCCGACAAGACCGGCGTCAAGGCCGCAATCGGTGCTTCCACCAAAGCCACCGTCGAAGCGTAAGGAGACTGACCCATGGCACACAAGAAAGCAGGCGGTTCGTCCCGCAACGGTCGCGATTCGGCTGGCCGCCGTCTTGGCGTGAAACTCTATGGCGGGCAGGACGCCGTCGCCGGCAACATCATCGTTCGTCAGCGCGGCACCAAGATGTGGCCGGGCGTCAATGTCGGCATGGGCAAGGATCACACCCTGTTCGCGCTGACCGATGGCCAGGTGACCTTCCGCAAGGGCCTGAAGGGCCGCACCTTCGTTTCGGTGATGCCTGCAACCCTCGACGCCGCCGAGTAACCCGAGCGTAACAATTCGCTGCTAGAGGGGGGATCGGCGGAAGCCGGTCCCCCCGGCCATTTCAACGTTCCGTTTCAAGCCCGTTTCCGGAGGAGGAAACATGGTGATGTCTGCACCCTTGAGGGAGGGGACCGCTCTGGACGACCTCAACGCATTGGCGCTTGGCGCCGCCGACCAGATTTCGATCGAGACCGAGCGTCTGCTGCTGCGGCCGCTGCGCGTGTCCGATGCCGGGCTGATCGCCCATTATACCGCCGACCGCCGCGTGGCCGAGGGGACGCGCGCCATCCCCCATCCGCTGCCCCCCGGCGCGGCCGAGGGGTTCGTGGCCCGCGCCCTGGCTGCCGACCGGCGCGAGGATGTCTGGGCCATCGACGGCTCGCACAGCCAGCTGGCCGAGCTGTTGGGCGTCGTGTCGCTGACCCGGATGGAGGGCGACCAGTCCGAGCTGGGCTTCTGGGTCGGTGCCGGGTTCTGGAATACCGGCTTTGCGACCGAGGCCGTAGCCGGGCTGGTCGCGGCCAATCCGCATGGCTCGCGCACGCTTTTCGCCGAGGCCTTTCAGGACAATCCCGGCTCGGCCCGGGTGCTGACCAATTGCGGCTTCGTCTATCTGGGCGATGCCGAAAGCTGGTCGGTCGCGCGCAATGCCCGCGTGCCGACCTGGACCTATCTGCGCAAGATGGGCTGACCGGCCTACGAGCCAATGGCAGGGGGCGCTCGCGCCCCTTCTCGCCCGTGCCGGGCAATTCACCCCCTGAGGATATTTCTGCCAGGCAAATGCGCGGGCGGGGATTGAATCCGGGCGCGGGCGGCCTAGCTTTCGGGGATGAGTGAGCATATTCCCTATTCGCTTCTGGATCTGTCGCCGGTGCCCGAGGGGCAGGACGCGCGGCAGGCGATCCTGAACAGTGTCGATCTGGCGCGCCATGCCGAACGCTGGGGCTATCACCGCTTCTGGCTGGCGGAACATCACAACATGCCGGGCACTGCCTCGGCCGCGACATCGGTGCTGATTTCGCTGGTCGCGCAGGCAACCGAGCGGATGCGCGTGGGCGCAGGCGGGATCATGCTGCCCAATCACGCGCCGCTGACCGTGGCCGAGGCTTTCGGCACCTTGGCGACGGTCTTTCCAGGGCGGATCGATCTGGGTCTTGGGCGCGCTCATGGTGGGGATGGGGCTGTCATCCGGGCCTTGCGGCGCGATCCGATAGCCGACAGCTTTCCTCAGGACGTGGTCGAGGTGATATCGTACCTGGGCGACGAGCGGCCCGGCGCGGCGGTTCGCGCCCTGCCCGGAGAGGGGACGCATGTGCCGGTCTGGATCCTCGGCAGCAGTCTTTTCGGGGCGCAACTGGCTGCGCATCTGGGCCTGCCCTATGCTTTCGCCAGCCACTTCGCGCCCGACCATCTGGAATCTGCGCTGAAGGTCTATCGCGCGCATTTCCGCCCTTCGCGCCATGCCGAACGGCCCCGGGCAATCATGGCGATCAATGTTTTTGCCGCCGATGATCGGGCCGAGGCGGAACGATTGCGGACCACGATGCAGCTTGCCTTTGCCCGGCTGCGCAGCGGTCAGCCGGGCAAGCTCCCGCCTCCCGTCGATGATATCGACGCGGTGATCGGTGCGCGGATGCGCGAGGCTGTGGATCGGGCCTTGCGGATCAGTGCGGTGGGGGATGCGGCCGCCGTCCGGCACCAGCTTGCCGAACTGATTGCGAGGCATCGGCCCGACGAGGTCATCCTGACCGGGCAGATCCATGACCACGCAGCGCGGCTGCGTAGCTTCGAGATCGCGGCAGAGGTTCTGTCGGACATGCCCGCCGCGAAGGCCGCCTAGGCCGCGAATCCTCAAACAGGTTGCCCTGTGCCGGGTTGTTGTGACTCGCTTTCTGGAAACAGAGGTGCGGATGACAGGCAGGCATGATCTGGGCGATGGCGAGCGGGCGGTGATTGCAGCCCTTGTTGCCCGACCGGCCGCGTGGGGTGGCGCGGCTGGATGACCGCCGGGTGATCAGCGGCATTTTCCACATCCTGCGCAGGTTCCACAATCTGCACACGGGCGCGCCGTGGCGCGCCCGGCCCAAGCGCTACGGTCGGCGGACGACGGTGTACAACCGCGATGATCGCTGGGCCAAGGCGGGGTTCTGGCTGCCCGTGTTCGAGGCAGTGGCAGAGCAATCCCCTTGACCTGCTCCCCGGACGCTCCCTCGCTGTGATCGAGAGTCTGCCCAACCTGAAGGAGCGACGACTTGAGGAAAAGCCGTTTCACC
>NZ_JAHYSR010000037.1 GCF_019431455.1 Paracoccus bogoriensis | reverse complement strand
CACCGCAGCGGCCGCCTAACCATGAGCCCGGCAACGCTGCCCCGACCCGATTTCAACATTCATCGGGACATCCCCTTGGCGACCCCGGAAGGACTCGAACCCTTAATCTGGCGATTAGAAGTAGGCTACTCCGTGTCCCGGATAGCCACCGGATGCCCCGGTTTTTCCCTTCGCCACAGGCACCTAGGCGGTAGGCTTGCCCCGTGTCGCCCCGCGCAGCCCGGGATGGACCCGGTTCGTAGGCGGTTCTCGGAAAGGAGGCGAACCGTGCCAGAACGCTTGACAGAAGCCCGAGTGAAGGCGCTGGCCTACACCGGCAAGACCCAATACATCCGCGACACCAAGGCCACCGGCCTGATCCTCGCGGTGAACAAGACCTCCAAGACCTACAAGGTGCAGCGCGACCTGTGGCAGGGCCAGCGGGGGCGGCGGCGGCTCGTAAAGACAGTCCGCCTCACCCTTGGCAGCACCGACGAGCTTACCCTGGAGGACGCTCGTCTCCGGGCCCAAGAGGTCATCTCGCAGATCAAGCGGGGCATCGACCCGAACGCCCCCGGGTCCAGCGAGGCAGGGACGTGGACGGTGCAGCGGCTGTTCGACGAGTATGCCCGCGACATGCGGCGGCGGGGCTGCGTCGAGCGTTCCATCGAGGACGTGTTGGCGCGTCTCGACCGCTACCTGTCCGACTGGAAGGGGCGGGAAGTGTCCACCATCCGCCGCAGCGACGCTAGGGCGATGCACAGCCGGATTACCGAACGCCATGGGCCCCAGGTGGCCAACATGGCAATGCGAGACTACAGGGCCGCCTACAACCTCGCCCTGCGGATCGTGGACGACCCAGACGACCTGCCGCCCAACTCCGTTGCCGCCGTCACCTTCAACAAGGAGCGGTCCAGCGACAAGGTGATCCTGCCCGAAGACCTGCCCGACTGGTGGTCCACGGCCATGCGGATCGAGAATCCGATTCGTAGAGCGATGCAACGCTTCGGCCTTCTATCGGGCTTGCGTCCGGGCACGCTCATGGCGCTGGAGCTTGCATGGATACAGGGCGAAGCCATCGTCATCCCCCGCATGAAGTCAGGCCGGTCCTTCGCGCTGCCACTTTCTGGCACGATGAAGGAGATCTTGGGGGAGGCAATCGAGGCGGGTAAGGTGCTCTATCCCAGAGCACCTTACATCTTCCCCACGCGCGACCGGGCAGGGACGATCACGTCCACGAAAGTGGTTCGTGAACGTAATCTCGAAACCGGCCACATTCTGCGGCACACCTACCGGACGGTGGCGCAGCGCGCGGGGCTGGACCCCATGACCGCGCGCCTCCTGCTCGACCATACCGTGCCCGGCATCGACGGGGTTTACCTGCACCAACGTGCGCTGTTCGACCGGCTGCTCGCGGCGCAGGAGACCGTCACCCGCGAATTTTTCACGATCATCGAAGGTTAGGCTTTCATTCGGACGCATAGGACGGTATTCTTACTACAGTCAATCCTGTCGCCCGCGACCCGGACATGCGAGCTGGCAGGGGAGCCCCGAAATCCCGGGGCGGGAACGGACCGGGCCACCTGATTGACGCCGTAGGGTGCGGCTTCTGGGCCGGAAGAACCACCATGACCATCGACGATATTCGCGCGGCGTCGCCTTGGCTGACGACCGATGAGGCTGCGGCATTTCTCAAGATGAAGCCCAAAGGGCTCGAGTATGCGCGCGCCACCGGGCGCGGGCCGAAATTCTATCGGCCGTCGCACAAGACCGTGCGCTACCACATCAACGATCTCGAGGACTGGCTGAAAAGGCCCGCCGCCCGAGGGTGACGGGGCGACGGGCCAACTCTACGACGACAGGAGTATCATACTGTGCAGACGACGACACTGAAAGGCGACACGGCCGCCGAGTTCCTCGATAGGTATCGACCAGGCAGACCATGGTTTCTTTGCCGGGTGGTCCCCGACGAAAAGGAGGGCCTCCGGGCCAAACACTGTGCCACAGCCCGCGATGTGGAAGAGTTCGTGCAACGGTGGAACGGGAAGGCCAATCTCTACTTTCACGTCAACCCGACGAAGGGCGTGCTGGCGAAGAAGGCCGCCGCCGAGGACATTGCCGCGCTCGAATGGGTGCATGTGGACCTCGACCCGCGCGCCGGGGAGGACTGGGAGGACGAGCGCGAACGCATTCGCGGCGTCATCGCGCGGGCCGAACCTAAGCTCACCCTCGTGATCGACTCGGGCGGTGGCTATCAGCTCTTTTGGCGTGCGGCGACGCCCGCCAAGGGCGATCCGGCGCAGTTGGCCCTTTGGTCGAAGAAAATGGGGGAGTTGCTCGGCGGGGACAACACTCACAATATCGACCGGATCATGCGCCTACCGGGTACATGGAACTTGCCCGACGCGAAGAAGCGCGCGAAGGGCCGCCAGAAGGCGATGGCGCGCGTGGTGGAGTTTAATGACCTCACCTACGACCTCGCCGCCATGCCGAAAGCGGCGGTCGTCGCCTCGACCGACCTGCCAGCGGTCGGAGAGCTCAGAACGCGCGCCGTCGAGGTCGAGGACCTCGACCAGTGGGAGGTGCCGGATCGGCTTAAAGTTATCGCTGTGCAGGGCCACCACCCCGACGAGACCAAGGAAGGGGACAGTTCGCGCTCGGCATGGGTCTTCGACCTCGTATGTGGCCTCGTGCGATGCAACGTCCCCAACGATGTCATCTTCTCGATCCTGCTGGACCCCGGCTTTGGCATCAGCGAGTCGGTGCTGCCTCGTGGCGAGAAGTATGCAAAGCGCCAGATCCAGCGCGCGCGGGAACGGGTCGCGCTGGATGTTGGTTTCATCACCGACGACAATGGTCGGCCGACCAACCATCAGCACAACATTCTCGTGGCGGTCGGGAAGCTGGGACACTCCTTCACCTACAACGAGTTCGCCGACCGGCTTCTGATCGACGGGCGGTGGATGGACGACGGGCTTGTCAACGATCATCGGCTCCTCGTGCGGGATCGCTTCAACTTTCTGCCCGCGAAAGAATACTTCCACGACACGCTTTGTGCCGAGGCGCGACGGAACAGCTTCAACCCCGTGGTGGACTATCTGTCTGGATTGCGGTGGGATGGAGTGGAGCGGATCAGCCGCTGGCTTTCAGCCTATGGGGCCGCGCCGGACACGCCATATGTCCGAGCGGTTGGCCGTATCGTGCTAGTCGCGGCAGTGCGGCGCGTCTTCGAGCCGGGCTGCAAGTTCGACGAAATGCTCGTGCTCGAAAGCCTTCAGGGAACCAACAAATCGTCTGCCTTGGCGCTCTTGGCCGTGCGCGACGAATGGTTCTCGGACGATCTGCCGTTGGACGCGGACGGAAAGCGGGCCATCGAGGCGCTCAACGGAAAGTGGATCGTCGAGGCGGCCGAGCTTACCGGCATGCGCCGCAGCGACATCGACCGTCTCAAGGCGATGCTATCGCGGCAAGCGGATCGGGGGCGGCTCGCCTACGCGCGGCTGCCGGTGGAGGTTCCGCGTCGCAGCGTGTTCATCGGCACGACGAACAACGACGAATACTTGCAGGACACCACCGGCAACCGGCGCTTCTGGCCCGTAAAGATCGGACGGTTCGACCTCGACGCCCTGCGAAGGGACCGCGACCAACTGTGGGCCGAGGCAGTGCACGCCCACCAGTCCGGTGAGTCGATCCGCCTCGATCCCGGCCTATGGACCGAGGCGGCAGCCGAGCAAGCCGAGCGTGTCGAGAAGAACGCATGGCACGATTATCTGGCCGAATTGTTCGACGGGCGCGACGGGCGGATCAGCCTGCAGGATGTTTGGGCCGCGCTGGGCGTCGAAGTGGCGAAGCGAACAGACCAAGACTCCCGGCGCATCAACGCGGCGATGGCCACCCTTGGCTGGACGAAGAAGACCGTTCGGATCGACGGCAAGCCCACCAAAGGTTTCACTAAGGGTGACGGGAAAACGGAGCTAACAGTCATGCAGCACCCGGGCGGGGCGAGGATCGTAACTGGCCCGATGCCCGGGCTCGGAGGCAGTTACGATGCAATCCGCTGAATTTCCCGTGGAACGTCGCTTTCGTAACCGCGTAACCCGTAACCGGGGGGTGTGCAAACTTCTAGCTGCCGCTACAGCCGCCTACCCTTTCTGGTATGGCTGTTACAGTGGTTACGCTGTTACATCGCTGAATAGAGGTGGTTATTTTCGTAACCGCTTCGTAACCGCTTTCGGTGGGCGGTTACAGCCCTCACTGCCACTGCCCGGCTTCTGGGCCGCGCGTCTGTCGGAGCGGGCCGCGCTGGCCTCGCGCGCGTGGCTACGTGCCCCCGCAGCCCGCCGCAGGCGACCGCAGGCGGGCAACCCGCCCCCGCTGGGCACCCCGCTCCCCCGCCGCGCCGCTGCCCGTGCACGGTCGCCCTGCGCGGAAGTCCGCCCCCTAGGCGGTAGCTCCGCCGCCCCAGTCACTAGGAACAAAAGGTGAATATTTCCATGTCCGCCCCCGCCGAACCGTCTAGCGAACCGCCTGTCCGCCGCCACACCGCCGTAACCCCGGCCCGCCGAAAGACCTTCCTCCGCGCGCTGGCCGAAACGGGCAGCTATGCCGCCGCCGCGAAGGCCGCGACCCCATACTCGTCCAATCGATCCGCCGCCGTCTCGACGTTCCGCCGCCTGCGCGCCATCGACCCGGAGTTTGCCGCCGCCTGCGACGAGGCCATCCAGACCGCGCTCGGGAAGGTCGAGTCCACCATCTGGGACCGGGCAATCAATGGCACCCAGCGCCCGGTCGTCTCGGGCGGGCAGATCGTTGGCTACGAGACTGTCGTGGATAACAAGCTGCTCCTGTCGCTGGCCCGCCGCCTCGACCCGGAAGCGTGGAGCGAAACCCGGAAGGTCGAGCACTCCGGGCAGATCGACAGCCGGTCGGTGTCGTTCCAAGTCACCCTTGCCCCCGAGGACATCTACCTGCTCAAGGAGGAGAAACGAGCTCTCCTCCTTGGCCTTCTGGAGGACATCGCCCAGGCGAAGGAGAAGGCCGATGAGTGATCTGCGTTCACTCATCGCGCTGATGCACCGCGCCCGTGACACCGAGCGCCGATATGGCGGTGCCCGGCTTCGGACAAGCGACCTTGGCCCGATGCTGGACTTTACCACCGCCGACGACCCCGCCCTCCGATGGCTGGAATACTGCGCCGCTCAGGCGGAAAAGGTCTCGGACCCGACACTCCAAGACCGTAAAATTCAATGGCTGCAAGGCCTTAATCGCTACAAGGAGATGCCGTTCCGTGACCCATCCAACGAAGCAACCGATGGGCGACCGGGCTCCCGTTCCGATGCCCCACATTCCGTCCGCGCCGAAGATGCCAGCGACCACGGCGCACCCGCCGAAGCGCGACCCGAAGCCGATCAAACCCACGCCAAGCCGCTAACGCACCATGCGAGGAATCTACGATGACTGACATCCCCGTCCGCTCGGACATTTCCCCCGAAGTTCACCCTGGCGCGCTGGCCCGGTATTCCGAGGTGCTGAATGTCGAAGGCACCTCCGGTCCTTCGGCATTCAGCCTCGCCACCGGGGTTCTCACCGAAATCTACACTTCCGTTGGCGCCGTCAACGACGCCGTGCAAGCCTTCGAGGAATCTGGCGCAGGGCGGCAACGGCGGTTGGTCGGAGGCAAGGTGACCGAAGTCACCTTGCCTTCGGACGAGCTGATCACCGCCGTCGAAGCCCGATTCAATCGGTCGGCCAAGGCCGTGGACACGGGGATCGCCTGGCTTCGCGCGACGGCAAAGTCGCTCGAAGGCACCATCGCCGAGATGTGGGACGCGCCCACGAACAAGACCGCTCACGCGAACGAGGTTCGAGCGTTCGCCAGCCGTCAGGATTCGGCCCTCGACTTCGTTCGCTCGCGAATCGAAGCCGACGACCGCAGCACCGTGGCCGCGATCCTCCTCGCCCCGCCCTTCCTCTCTGGGCTCACGGACGAGCAGGCGAAGCTCCTCAAGCGCATGGCCGAGGAACGCTGGTGCCCGGTCGAGCGGCGACAGGCGGACGCGGTAGCGGCCATGACGGAACATGCGATCCGTGCTTCCGCATCCTTGACTGCCGCCTACACGAAAGTCCTCGCCCAGAGGGACAACCCGAAGGTGGTCGCCAGCCGCAAGATCAGGGAGCTTGCAGGATGAAACTCCAGACGAAATTCACCCTCGACCGGCTGGAGGCGCTCGGCAATGAGGTCCATCGAACCATCAATTACCTCATGGACCGCAACGTGACCGGCTTCCTCCCAATCGTCCACGCGGCCATCATGCACAACGCCCCCGTTCATGTGGTCCTCGCGTCGCAGGGGTGGCTCCCAACGACCGTCGAGATGTCCAAGTGGGCTCATGTGCAAGACGGTGATTTTGCTGCGGGCCTCATCGTGGACCGGCAGCAGGAGAGGGCACTCCACTTCCTGTTCAACTGCCTTTGGGACCGTGATCCCGACTGGAAGCCAAACCTGACCATCACGAGGGTTCACGGTGCATGGTGAACGGTCCCTCTGGCTTTCCGTCTTCGATCAGGCGCTGCGCGACCTCGGCCGAGGGGCTACGCCCCATGGGCCTCTCGGTCGGGCGCCAAGATTCCTCTTTCGTTCCTCTGCTGCGGCGCGCAACCTTAGCCTACCAGAAAAGGAGGCTATCATGGCTATCACCGCTCCCACCCTTCGCAGCTTCATCATCAAGGCCATCGAAGACCATGGTCTCGATGTGGCCAGCCCCGGTGCCCGGGCCACTCGGGCCGAACTCGACGCGCTGACCGACCTCATTTGCTCCCAGCATGGCCTTGTGCTAACCGACGATGGCTTCGCTCTGCGCCCCGTCCCCGACCGCCCCGCTGGGCGCTCCGCCAAGCCTTTCGAGGCTCGCAAGCCCCGGCCCGAGACGCTGGAGCGGGCGCGGCTGTTGGTGGGCTGCGAGACGCTGGACGAAGCCGTTTCCCAGATGGGTGCCGAGGAGGTCAAGCGAGCGATCAAGAAGCTGCGCCGCTGGCACGGCGGTCATGCCGTCAAGGTGATGGACGGCGCGCTTGTTGTCGATCCGGCGGAGCGGCAAGCGGTGTTGGGTGCGTAGCTACGCAGCCGTCGCGCGACGTGTCTTCCAACATGGTCGCCTCACCCCTTTCCACTGCACATGTTGTATATCCTGAAATATGCAGCTTTCGACTTTCGGAGGGAGCATCAATCGTGCACTGTGGGCAGAACACAACACAAGGCAAGTAACCGATATGGACGTAAGAACCGAATTTCTGCCACTGGTTGGTAGTAGCTTCAGACCTGACCCGCATATTAAGGGGCCAGCAAAGTACGAACCGTTCTTTTGTACAGATCACGGGGCTTTGTACGATATCGATTGTGTCGACTTCCTAAGAATGATCGGTGATGAGCAGGTTGATACGGTCTTTGCAGACCCACCTTTCAACCTAAAGAAAGAGTATGGCTCAAGATCAAATGACAATCGTTCGCCGGATGAATACATTGCATGGTGTAAGCTGTGGATTGATGAGGCGACCCGCACCCTCAAGCCAGGAGGGGCTTTCTTTCTCTACAACATCCCAAAGTGGAATATTCTTCTCGGCGCCTATATGAGCGAGATTGGCTTGGATTTCCGTCACTGGATTACGATCAATATCAAATTTGGGCTGCCTATACGCGGGCGTCTCTACCCGAGCCACTACAGCCTGCTCTACTTTACAAAGGGTAAGCCGCGCGTGTTCCGAAAGATCCGGACACCGATCGAAACATGCCGCCACTGCGGAGGAGAAATCAAAGACTATGGTGGACACCGGCACGCGATGAATCCGAAGGGCGTCAACCTAACCGACGTTTGGAACGACATTCCGCCCGTGCGCCACTGGAAGTACAAGTCCATCGACCGCAAGGCAAATGCCCTTTCCTCCAAACTTCTCGACCGTGTGGTGGAGATGTCCACCGAGCCAGGAGACCTAGTTATTGACCCATTCGGCGGCAGCGGGACGACGTTCGCCGTCTGCGAGGCAAAGCATCGACGCTGGCTCGGAACCGACATTGATTTCGCACCAGTGATTCGCGAGCGGCTGTCCGGCGACCTTTTCCTTCACAAGAACGATGATGTACTGGACCTCGACTAGCCCTTCGCCCGCCCGTCAGTGCCCTTGGGTATCTTTGGCACATCGGTGCTAAGTGCATCGTGCTCGATAACAATGATGTCGAGCACGCCATCCTCGCAGGATATGGAGCGGCAAAGGTCGAAGTAGGGCTCCAGCTCCGCGATGTTGCCGATGCGGTCCGTGAGGTAGCGGTAGAGTTCGCGAGATGGCACAACAAGCATACCCCCCTTGATCCGCCCCTTTAGGAGCCCCAGACACATCTTGTTCAACGATCGATGACTGGACGAGATGTTGCCCGTCTCCCACTCGAAGCAGACGAGACCTTCACGAAAGACGTAGGCGGCGTCCATTCCCCCTGGGCGCGAGCCTCCGGTCTCTTTCTCTCGCTCGCCCACCGGCCACGGGTACTCGGATACCCACTCGTCCAGGATTGCGGTGTTATTCCGCTCGTTGAGCCGTTGTTTAATGAGCGCGCCGTACTTCGGCTTACCCCCGGTGAGCATCTTGATGACGTTGTCCTTGATCGGCTTGACGCCGTTGCCCTCGCCAGTTTTCTTGCCGCTCTGTGGATAGACTGTGAAGCTGCCCGAACCGACGGGCCACTCGGCGGCCTGGATCGCCGCCAGAGCCTGCCTCCGTATGCGTTTCCACTCCTGAGATGCCGCGAACGGCCCCCGCTCGATGATTTTCTCTACACGAACAATTTTCATGTCGCGTACTCTAGCCGTAGGAGCGCCAGAGATCCAGAATTTTCAGCAGTTTATGGCGGCAGAATAGGGGAACTTGGCGACCCCGGAAGGACTCGAACCCTCAACCTGGCGATTAGAAGTCGCCTGCTCTATCCAGTTGAGCTACGGGGCCGCAACACGGTTCGCTAGACGGTTCGAGCGAGCCGGTATTCCTGCTATCTTCCTCTAAATCCTACATTTCTGCAACCACGATCTGCCGCTTAGAAGGCGGATGCTCTATCCAGCTGAGCTAAGGGGCCAAGTCTGCGACGTTTAAACGATGGGCGGCTTCCGGGCAAGTCGATAGAGGCTTGCTTTCGATCATGTATCGACCTCCGACGCAACCTATGGCAGAGTGACGGGACGGAGGCACGACACGGCGCGACACCAACACATTGTGCAAGAAGACTGGTGGCCGGATGCGCTGGCGATGTTCGCGGAACTCGCAGCCGAGGGCACCCCATCTTCTTCAGTTCGGCCATGCGTGCCTGATCTTCCGGCGACAGCGCAGCGGCGATGCCGGATACGGTGTGGGTTGGATCGGCGGTCAGCGCATCGGGCGCGTTGGGGCGCGAGGCAGTCTTGCCCTTGGGCGAGGGCGTTGGTTTGCCGGGTCGCGGAGCGCCTGATTGGCAATAGCTCGATCATCTTGATTTTCTGCGACGGCGGAATTAACCTCGGCAGTGCTTTGGCCCGAGATTGCGCTAGGGGGACGGCAACGCTCTGATCGGACTGCGCCCGTTCCCAAAGCAACAGTTTCCCCTTCATAAAGTCGGGCCGCGATACAAGGGCGGTTTTCACATCATAAAAGAACCCATCCGCGCCAGGCCCCAGTTGGACCACCCATGTCCGGTTGGGCGTGTTCGCCCGCTTCACAAGAAAGATTGACCGGTCTCGCCCCTGATGGATGGCATCGTAATTCCTGGCTACATCTTTCACAAAATCCTTGACGGACGCGAATCCAGCCCGCTCGATTTCCTTGGGCCGGGCTTCTCGCGAAATGTGAACAAGGCCCTCCCTCTCATTGCCGATGCGCAGCCTGATCGGCGCCGGTTCGCACTTGCGATTTCATTGTCGATTCGCCCGAAGTCAATGCCGCCCGTCGAGGAACGCGCGAATCCGTCACCGTCCTCTGCGCGCGCTGCCTGCGCCACCATGCCGGGGGTGATAGGTGTGTCGGTCAGGGCCGCCCCATCCTCGCAGATTGCGGCCAGGGCTGCGGCTGCGTCGGGAAACTGGCCGATCTTCCGCGCCGGGATAGAAACGTCATCGACCTGCCTGTAAAGGCGAAGCCGCCAGCCCCTCGGCATTGCCGCGCCAGCAGACCCAGCCGGCCAAGCGTTCCTCGGCCGCGCCATCCACGGTGGCGGCGCTGGTCATCCGCCAGCGGCGCATGGAGGTGGAGAGGTTGGTGGTGGCGAGGCCGGGTGTGGAGGCGGTGCCTACGCCGGTCCAAGGCATGCCGATCGCGTTGATCGTTGTGCCCGAGGACGGGGCCCAGTAGGCGATCCTATTCACCCCGAAATGCGGCTGCAGCGGGAAGCGCCGCCCCGAGGGACGCATGACCTGAGCAGGCCAACCCCGCGCGGTCGCGGGCATAGAGATGGATGCGCCCTGCAGACGACGGGTCGGGCGGTGTGACGCGTCCGGGCAGGACAATGGGCTCGGGCAGTTCGACCGGGCCGCTGGTGCGGTTGATCCGGATCGCATTATGGGAGGCCGACCCGTTCGGGCTGTCCGCGACAGCACTTCGATGCAACGCGGCGCCGCAATCTGGCCGCCCCCCCCGCCTCTATCCGAGTGCGGCCGAATAGGGGGTGCTGCGGCGCTCGTCCGGATCGGTGGCCAGCGGCCGGCCGAGCATCGGAAAGGCGCGCTGCGTGCAGCCCTCGCGGGGGCAGGTCTTGCAGGCGGGCCCGATCGGGGTGAAGGCCTCGGGCGCTGTCAGGTCGCGCCCGCGGGCATAGATCAGCCGCCCGGCATGGGCGATATCGCAGCCCAACGCGATGGCGAATTCGCGCACCGGCGGGCCGAAGCGCGCCGCACGCTCGATCACCGCCCGGACGATCCAGAACTGCCGCCGCCCGTCGGGCATTTCCGTGGCCTGGGTCAGGATGTCGCCCGGCCGGTCGAAGGCGGCGTGCAGGCGCCAGCGCGGGCAGGATCCGCCAAGGCGCGAGAACTGGAAATCCGCCGCCGACTGCCGCTTCGAGATGTTGCCCGCCCGGTCCACGCGCAGAAAGAAAAAGGGCAGCCCCGGCCGGTCGGGCCGTTGCAGCGTGGCCAGCCGGTGGCAGGTCTGCTCGAAACTCGTGCCGAAGGCTGCCCCCAGCGCGTCGATGTCGTGAGCCTCGGCCTCGGCCGCCGCGGCAAAGGCGCCATAGGGCATCAGCACGGCCCCCGCCGCGTATTGCGCAAGCCCCAGCCGGGCCAGTGCCAAGGGCTCTGGGGCCAGCCGCGCGCCGGCAAGGGCGGCCTGGATGGGCGCGGCCAGCGCCCGCTGGGCAAGGATCTGGGCCATCTCGAACGCTGCCCGGTGGGGCGGCAGCCCGGGCGCCAGCAGCAGCCGCGCGCGATCGACGCGGCGCAAGACCCCCTCGGGCAGCGCCGCATCCGTGACAGCCGTCAGCCCATGCCGCGTATTCAGCGCCTCGGCAAGCCGCGGGCTTGCCGCCACCCCCGGACCGAGGCCGATCTTGGCCGCCAGCGCCTCGGCCGCGCGGTCGAGCGCCTCGAAATGGTTGCGATGATCGTAGAAGAAATCCCGCACCTCCTCGAACGGGGTGACGGCCGCCGCCTGTGCCGCCGCCGGATCGCCGGTCGCAAGCGCCAGCGCCTCGGCCCTTGCCTCGGCCGCCCGTGCCTGGCGGGCGAGCGCCAGGATCCGGTCGGCAAGCCGGGGCAGGTCGGCGAAGAGGCGGCGCAGATCCTCGGCCGGCAGGCCGCCATCGGGGGCGAGCGCCTCGCGCAACTCGGTGAGATGGCGCAGGTCGTCGCCTTCGACGAGCGCCTGCAGATCGACCCCCAGCGCGCGGTTCACGGCCAGGAGCACCTGCAGCGTGGCGGGCCGCTGATTGCGTTCGATCTGGTTCAGGTAGGAGGGCGACAGGCCAAGCCGCTGGGCAAACTCTGCCTGGGTCAGCCCGCGATCCTCGCGCAGCGCCCGCAGCCGTCCGCCAAGAAAGAGCTTGCGCGCGCTCACTATTCGCAACCTTCGCAAAAACCGGCAAAAATCTTCGGCTTTATTCGCATGATCACGCCTTCAAGGAAGCTCATCTTGCGAATACTGCAAATCATCAGGTCTGGCAACGCGGCTTCGACGGAAGCCCAGGGCCAGGCACCCAGAGGCAAGCCCGGACAGGGCAATCCAGGAGAGGATCGCGACCATGGCTGACGGAGGCCACGATCTCGCCCTTGCGGAGGCCGTCGTTACCGATGTGGTCTTTCTCGATCAATGCAACGGCCATGGCACGCTGTTTGCCGGCGCGGCGCTGGTGCTGATGAGCCGGACTGCCTGGATCGCTGCCGCGCGGGCCGCGCAAGGCAATGTCGTCATGGCGGCGGTGGAACGCTGCGACTTCCGCCGCCCCGTCCTGCCGGGCGAGGTGGTGGAGATCGCCGCGCAGGTGACCCGGGTCGGCCGGGCCTCGATGACCGTGACCCTGGTCGGAACGGCTGCTGCGCCCGGGCGACCGGCTTCCGTCTTTGCCGAGGGCTCTTTCGTCATGGTCGCAACCGACCACGCCGGTCGCCCGCGGCCTGTCCCCACCCACCAATCCCGACCGGAGAGTTTCGCATGAACGCCCCCACGCCTATTCCCGCCCGACATCGGCTGCGCAGCCACAAATCCGCCGAAAACCTGCGGCGTGAAGACCAGCTTGCCTGGAAATTCGCCGCCTTCGCCGCCGATCCCGGCCCGATCGAGGCCGATGTCGCCGAGATGATCGCCAACCGGATCATCGACAATGCCGCAGTGGCGGCGGCGTCGCTGGCGCGCCGGCCGGTGCGCTCGGCCCGGGCACAGGCGCTATGCCATCCGATGCAACCTGGTGCGGCCGTGTTCGGTCTGGCCGGTTCGCGGCTCTCGCCCGAATGGGCGGCTTGGGCGAACGGGGTCGCGGTGCGCGAGCTCGATTTCCACGACACCTTCCTTGCAGCCGACTATTCGCACCCCGCCGACAACATCCCGCCGATCCTGGCCGTGGCGCAGCACTGCGGGCTATCGGGCGAAGATCTGTTCCGCGGGATCATGGTCGCCTACGAGATCCATGTCGCGCTGGTGAAGGGCATCTGCCTGCACGAACACAAGATCGACCATATCGCCCATCTCGGACCGGCCGCGGCCGCCGGCATCGGGGCGGCGCTGAGGCTTGCCCCCGAGGTCGTCTATCAGGCGGTCCAGCAGGCGCTGCATGTTACAACCACAACGCGCCAGAGCCGCAAGGGCGAAATCTCGTCCTGGAAGGCCTATGCGCCCGCCTTTGCCGGCAAGATGGCCATCGAGGCCGTGGACCGCGCCCTGCGCGGCGAAGGCGCGCCCAGCCCCGCCTGGGAGGGGGAGGACGGCTTCATCGCCCGGATGCTCGGCGGGCCCGAGGCGGTCTATGAAGTGCCGCTGCCCGGCCGGCCCGCGCGTGCGATCCTGGAATCCTATACCAAGGAGCATTCGGCCGAATACCAGGCCCAGGCGCTGATCGACCTTGCGCGGCGGCTTGCGCCCGAGATCGGCGATCTGGGACAGGTCGAGCGGATCATCCTGCACACGAGCCACCACACCCATTACGTCATCGGCACCGGCGCCAATGATCCGCAAAAGATGGACCCGAAGGCCAGCCGCGAGACGCTGGACCATTCGATCATGTATATCTTCGCCGTGGCACTGGAGGATCGCGCCTGGCACCACGAGAAGAGCTATGCGCCCGAGCGCGCGCAGCGTCCCTCGACCGTGGCGCTCTGGCACAAGGTCGAGACGCGCGAGGATCCGGAATGGACACGGCGCTATCACGCTACCGATCCGAAGGAAAAGGCCTTCGGCGCTCGCGCCGAGGTGATCCTGAAGGACGGGCGGCGGATCGTGTCCGAACAAGCGCTGGCCGACGCGCATCCCGATGGCGCGCGCCCCTTCGCACGGCAGGAATATGTCGGCAAGTTCCGAACGCTCGCCGAAGGCATCATCGCCCCGGACGAGGCGCAGCGCTTCCTCGATGCGGCCGAGGCCGCGGTGGCGCTGCCCGCGGGTGGCCTGCACGCCCTGAACCTCGATGCACCGCAAGCCGGGCTTGGTGCGGCGGCGCCGCGGGGCGTCTTCGACTGGGGGAAGTGACATGACCGAGATGCGCAAGCCCAAGAAATCCGTGGCGCTTTCGGGCGTGACGGCCGGCAATACGGCGCTCTGCAGCGTCGGCCAGACCGGCAATGACCTGCATTACCGCGGCTATGACATCCTCGATCTGGCGGAGGCCTGCGAATTCGAGGAAGTCGCCTATCTTCTGGTGCATGGCGCATTGCCGACCCGCACCGAGCTTTGCGCCTACAAGGCCAGGCTCAAGGCGCTGCGCGGCCTGCCCAAGGCCGTGCGCGAGACACTGGAATCGATCCCGGCCGCAGCGCATCCGATGGATGCCCTGCGCGCGGGCGTCAGCGCCATGGGCTGCACCCTGCCCGAAGCGGCCGACCAGAACATCCCCGGTGCACGCGACATCATCGACCGGCTGCTCGCGGCGCAGGGCTCGATGCTGCTTTACTGGCACCATTTCGCGCAGAATGGCCGGCGCATCGAGGTCGAGACCGATGACGACAGCATCGCCGGGCATTTCCTGCACCTTCTGCATGGCCACCGGCCCAGTGACGCGCATGTGCGCGCCTTGCAGACCACGCTGAACCTTTATGCCGAGCACGAGTTCAACGCTTCGACCTTTACCGCTCGGGTGATTGCGGGCACGGGCTCGGATGTCTATTCCTGCATCGTCGGCGCCATCGGGGCGCTGCGCGGGCCAAAGCATGGCGGCGCCAACGAGGCCGCCTTCGAGGTGCAGAAGCGCTATGCCACCCCTGACGAGGCCGAGGCCGATATCCGCGCCCGGGTCGCCGCGAAGGAGGTCATCATCGGCTTCGGCCATCCGGTCTATACCGTATCGGACCCGCGCAATGTCGTGATCAAGAAGGTGGCGCGCCGACTGTCCGAGGGTGCGGGCTCGATGAAGATGTTCGCCATTGCCGACCGGATCGAGCGGGTGATGATGGAAGAAAAGCGGATGTACCCCAATCTCGACTGGTATTCGGCCGTGTCCTATCACCTCCTCGGTGTGCCGACAGCAATGTTCACGCCGGTCTTCGTGATCGCGCGGACAACCGGTTGGGGCGCGCATGTGATCGAACAGCGCCTCGACAACAAGATCATCCGCCCCTCGGCAAATTACATCGGCCCCGATAACCGGCGCTTTGTACCCCTCGACCAGCGCCAGAGCATCGCGGCGTCCTTTGCAGCGGAGTAATCCATGCCCTATCTTGTTTCCGCCGACTTGCCGCGCGACAACGCAGGCCGCCGCTTCCGGGCCTTGCTCGACCGCCCCGGCATCCTGCGCCTTCCTGGCGCGCACAACGGCATGGCTGCGCTACAGGCAAAGGCCGCGGGGTTCGAGGCGCTCTATCTCTCCGGCGCGGCGATGACCGCCTCGATGGGCCTGCCCGATCTGGGGATCATCACGGTGGACGAGGTCGCCTTTTTCATCCGCCAGATTGCGCGGGCCTCAAGCCTGCCGGTGCTGGTCGATGGCGACACGGGCTATGGCGAGGCGCTCAATGTCATGCACATGGTCCGTGTCTTCGAAGAGGCGGGCGCCGGTGCCGTGCATCTAGAAGACCAGCTTCTGCCCAAGAAATGCGGGCATCTCAACGACAAGAAGCTGGCAAGCCCTCAGGACATGGCCGCCAAGGTGGCCGCCGCGGCCCGCGCCCGGCGCGATCTGGTCGTCATCGCCCGCACCGATGCCGCCGCCTCGGAAGGGATCGAGGGGGCGGTTGCGCGCGCGCGGCTCTATATCGAGGCCGGGGCCGATGCGATCTTTCCCGAGGCGCTGACCTCGGTCGAGATGTTCCGCGACTTCCGCGCCCGTCTGCCCGGTGTGAAGCTTCTGGCCAACATGACCGAATTCGGCCGCACGCCGATGCTGACCGCGGCCGAGTTCGAGGCACTGGGCTATGACATGGTGATCTGGCCTGTCTCGTCGCTGCGGGTGGCGAACAAGGCGCAAGAGCGGCTTTATGAGACGCTCGCCCGCGACGGCTCGACCAGGGCGATGCTGCCCGAGATGCAGACCCGGGCCGAACTTTATGCCACGATCAACCTCAGCGCCTTCGAGGCGCTGGACGCGAGCCTGGTGGCAAGCCTCGCGCCGGCATGGGACCATGAGCTGCAGCCGGGGGGTGCGGGATCCTGAACAAACCGGACATGGTGCAGGGGGGCCGCAGCCCAGCCGTTGGGGCCCCATCACATTCCGGGGCCCGACGGGCGGGTGACGCGGGACAAGCCCTGGATCATCCGCACCTATGCCGGGCATTCGAGCGCCAAGGTCACGAACGCGCTCTAGGCTCTGTCTGCACTTGGGGGATTCCCCTTTGATGTGAGGTCTGTTTCAAGATCGAAAACGGAGGCGATCTTGAGCAGACGGACATTGACGGACGCGCAATGGGAGCGGATCGAGGGGCTTCTTCCGGGCCGTGAGGGGCTGCCGGGGCGGAGCGGGGCGGACAATCGGCTGTTTATCGATGCGGTGCTCTGGCTGAAGCGGACGGCCCCGCCCTGGCGAGACCTGCCGCCCGAGTTCGGCAAGTGGACCGGCGTGCATGCCCGCTTCCGACGCTGGGCAATGGCGGGGGTCTGGGAACGCCTTTTCAATGCGTCAAGCACAGATCCAGACTTCGAATATGTCCTGATCGACAGCACGATCTGCAAGGGTAAGCCAATGGAACGCCAATGGTCCGAGTGACATTGGCCCACGCGGACGCGACGGGCGGAAGGGGGGACTCAGGCTCACGGGATCGGGCGGTCGCGTGGCGGCCTGACGACGAAGATCCACGCCGCCGTCGATGCGCTGGGGCTGCCGGTAAGGCTGATCCCGACCGCCGGGCAGCGAGGCGATTGTCCGCAGGTCGCTGCGCTGATCGGCGGGCTCGACGGTGTGGGCCATGTGATCGCCGATGCGGCCTGCGATTCCGGCGCCTTGCGCCAGAAAAACGAGCAAGACCTCGAGGCCGAGGCCCATATCCAGGCCAACCCTTCCCGTGCAATCAAGCCGCCTCTTGATCCCCACCTTTACGCCAAGCGTCACAAGGTTGAGAATTTCTTTCAGCTTCTCAAGCGCTTACGCCGCATCGCCCTGTGCTGCGAAAAGACGCTTACCAGCTTCATGGGCTTCGTCTTCCTCGTCTCAGCTCTCGCATGGCTCAGATGAATGCAGACAGGGTCTAGAACCTTGCGCGGGGGCAGACGGGGCTCTCCATCGGCTTCGACCTCGTCACCCAGTGCGGCTATGACAGCGACGACCTCATCGCCCGGCCCGAAGTGGGCAAGGTCGGCGTGCCGATCTACAGCCTTGATGACTTCGCCATCCTGTTCGACCAGATCCCCATCGAGCAGATGAACACCTCGATGACGATCAACGGCACGGCGATGTGGCTGCTCGCGCGCTATGTCGCGCTCACGCGCGAGCGGGATTGACCCGGGCGAATTTCGCGCGGTTCTGGCTGGTCAGTTCGTCGCGATGCGCGAGCACGCAAGCCTTGGCGCCGTCCCCCGTCATCCTGCCGGTGACGGCCGAGAGCATGATCGTCTTGCCCGCGCCGGTGGGCGCCACGCCCAGCGTGTTGTCGCGGGCGAAGAGCGCAGCGAGGCTGCGCTCCACGAAGAGTTTCTGGCGGGGACGGAGGAGCATCGCCCGCCCTCACTGCGCCCAGGCCGGACGGCCCGGCACCGGCGATGTCGCGGGCTGCTGGACCGGCGCCTGCTGGGGCGCCGTCTGCGCGGGCGGCAGGTCACCGTGCTGTGCCGCAAGCCCCATGACCTGCGCATAGTCGCGATGGTCGGGCGTCACCGCCGCACGGATCTCGTTCTTCTCCTCGCCCATGGCGTCGCTTCCGACGTCGATCCGGGCGACGAACTCGATCCCGTCGAGATCGGCGAAGCCGTTGATGCGCCGCGCTGCCTGCGCCTGCGGCGACTGGTCCTTGTCGGAAATCCCGCGGGCCGAGTTCAGCATCCCGCGGATCATGCTGCGGCCCATGTTGGCCCAATCCGGCCCCTTGGGGCTGTAGAGACCGATCAGCGTGAAGATCTTGCGCCGGTCTTCACCGTGCGGGCGGGCTCGAAGCCCTGACGGTTCGCCTCGGGCCAGGCGGCATAGGCGCGCTCGGGCACCTTGAATCTGATCTCGACATATTCGGCCGGATCCTCGCCTGCGGCGCGGATGCGCTCGACCATGCTCGACCATGGCGGCGAGCTTGGCCTGATCCCATTCGACGCGCTTGGGCCTTGACCTGCCCCCCCCCGGACGCTCCCTCGCTGTGATCGAGAGTCTGCCCAACCTGAAGGAGCGACGACTTGAGGAAAAGCCGTTTCACC
>NZ_JAHYSR010000036.1 GCF_019431455.1 Paracoccus bogoriensis | reverse complement strand
GAGCCGGCTGGGACGACGACTTCCTTCGCAGCGTTCTCAATGGCTTGGCGATCGAATGAGCCATATGCGATTGCCCTGCCCTGCCCCGCAGGTGCCATGCGCTCGATTGCGCGGAAACTGGCAGCACTTTGTCCCCTCGTGCTTCCACCATGCTTCCAAGGGGCCGACACCTGATTTTCCGGTAGCACGACCATCAGGCCTTGGTCAGCGACCAGAAGCCGAACTTCCTGCCGTGCTCCTCCTTCAGCCGGGCGACGTAGGCGTCGTGCGTCTCGAACGCGCCGAAGTCCGGGATGTCCCGCGCGAGCCGGGCGCAGGAGACCAGGTGCTCGGCGGCATAGCGATACCGCTTCGCCCGCGATCGGGTGAGCGTGAAGTCGATCATCGCGCGGATCACCAGCGTCGCGGCCAGCGGATGACGCTCTGACAGGGCCTCCGCCGCGGGCGCCAGATACTCGTAGTAGTCCCCGTCGATTTCGTCGTGCCGGGCCACCATGAGTTCGGCGGCGCGATCCAGCGCTGGCCAGTCGAGGAAGAACTGCAGGGCGTGAAGAAGGCTCGGATAGGCCATGGCGTGCGCCATCGCCCGCTCCTCGGCTTCAATGTCGTCGAAGTCGGGAAGCCGCTTGAGATAGGCCCGCAAGTAGCTGTCCGATAGCGTGCGCTCGAAACAGTCCCACCGGAACGCCTGCGCCTCCTCGCCACGACCCAGCGCCTCCAGCGTCTGCAGACGGATGTCCTTCCACGCCAGTGAAACCCGCATCCCGTCGCCGAGCTCCGCGCGCTCGA
The DNA here is from genome assembly GCF_019431455.1 of Paracoccus bogoriensis. Taxonomy (GTDB): domain Bacteria; phylum Pseudomonadota; class Alphaproteobacteria; order Rhodobacterales; family Rhodobacteraceae; genus Paracoccus; species Paracoccus bogoriensis. The sequence continues at coordinate 21,391 of NZ_JAHYSR010000036.1, read as the reverse complement.
GGAACCCCAACGCCTCGCCTGCCCTGCCGACTGCCAGCAGACGCTGCGCAATCTCGGCCGCGATCTGCGGCACCTTGCGGGTCTTCGGATCGTACTGGGCGATGAAGCCGTCGACGTCGCCCTGCGCGTCCGCGATGTCCTTGAGCGCCATGGCGACCGTGCTCGTGCGCTCACGCGCCCGCATCTCGTGCTCGTAGGTGGTGCCGCCCGGCCCCCAGCCTACCGCCTTCCATTGATCCTTCGGCGGAACCGGCACATGCGAGCGGCCGAGTTCTTCGGCCATCGATTTCAGGGCCGCCAGCCCCTCGTCGCCAAGCGCAGGCGCCATGATGCCGATCAAGCCGTCATACTGGCCATAGCCGTTGTCCTGAAGCGCATCGAGGACAGTGTCGGCGAGCGCCTGCGGCTCCGGCCGGACCTTCCCGGCGAGCTGGCCGAGATCGGCGCAGGCCTGGCGGAAGATGCCAATGACGGTGCCGCTGGAGTCGTCGCACCGCTCGAAGACCGACGTGGCCAGCGCCATGAACCGCCACATGAGCGCCAACGCCTCATCCGGATCGGCAGGCGCGATCTGCTCGACGATGGCGCGCCGCTACGTTTCGAGATCCGTGACCAGCGCCTTGCGGTTCTTCCAGGTGATGAAGCTGCGGGCGCGGGCAATGCTGGTCAATCGCTTGGTGATCTCCCGCGCGGCCTCCCTCGGGCTCTGGGCCCCGGCCAGCGCGAGCCGCAGCTTGCGCTTGGCCGCCGCGTTCCCGGTGCTGACCTCGATCAGCAGTTCCGCCAGGCGCTGTGCGCCCAGGGCCTCGAGGTTCTTGGCATTGAGGGTGGTCTTGGAAGCCATCGGGATCGCCAGTTTCTTTTCCCCAAGCTTATCAGCCGTCCGCGGGGTCTGGAACCTGCGTTCTGATTCGCGGGGTTCGTCGATTCTCCGCTCCACCGCGCTGAAACGCCTTGCGCGGAAAAGCGCTCTAATTCCTTTTTCTGCGCTATTTCAATGCGTTCGTTGACTGTCGCCCGGGCATCGGGACTATGGACGGGAAAGGACCGACCGCCATGCCCAAGCTCACCAAACGCATCGTCGACGCCGCTGAACCCCAGCCTGCCGAATACTTCCTCTGGGACAGCGACATCCCTGGATTCGGGCTGAGGGTGCTGCCGAGCGGGCGCAAGGGCTACGTGGTCCAGTATCGCGCCGGACGCCGGTCCCGGCGGATCAGCCTCGGGCCCAGCACGGTGCTGACCTGCGAGCAGGCGCGCAGCCGCGCCATCGCCATCATCGCCGCGGCCCGCAACGGTGAGGACCCTGCTGCCGAGCGGGACGCGGGGCGCAGGGCGATCACGGTGAGGGAACTGGCCGAGCGCTTCGACAAGGAGCACATCGCCGTCCGCCTCAAACCCAGCACTGCCAACGAATATCGGCGCAACCTGCGGCGCTTCATCCTGCCCGCTCTGGGCCAGCTGACGGTCACCGGGATCACCCGGGCGGACGTGGCGAAATTCCACCACGACCTGCGCCACATCCCCTACCAGGCGAACCGCTGCCTCGAGGTGATCTCGAAGATGTTCAGCCTTGCCGAGCTCTGGGGTCTGCGCCCTGACGGCACCAATCCGCGCAAGCACATCCGCAAGTATCCCGAGGAGAAGCGCGAGCGTTTCCTCAGCGCGGCAGAGTTGCGACAGATCGGCGAGGTGCTGCGCGAGATGGAGGCGGAGGGGATCGAGCTTCCCTCGGCCATCCTCGCAGCGCGCCTGCTGATCCTGACCGGCTGCCGTCTGAACGAGATCATGCGGCTGCAATGGGCCCATGTCGATCTGGCCGAGCGCGTGTTGCGCCTGCCAGACTCAAAGACCGGCGCCAAGCTCGTCCATCTCGGTCAGCCCGCAGTCGAGCTGCTCCGCGAAGCCCGGCGCATCGACGGCAACCCGTGGGTCATCACCGGCACCCTGCCGGGCAAGCCGCTGAGCGACCTGCAACCCTTCTGGCAACGCGCGCGCGCCCGCGCCGGCGTGAAGGACGTCCGCATCCACGACCTGCGCCACACCTTCGCCTCCACGGCCGTCGCCGCCGGTCAGGGCCTGCCGATGATCGGCAAGCTCCTCGGCCACACACAGGTCCAGACGACGGCGCGCTACGCCCACCTCGCCGCCGATCCGGTGCGGATGGCAGCCGATGCGGTGGCGCAGAACCTGCGACAATCCTTGGGACAATTGCGCACCCGCCCGACCATTTTCGATTGATCGCGACGGCCCGCGCCGCTACGGTAGGCCCATAAATTGGGCGCGCACAGTTGGCGTGCGCTCAAGATGGACCGGGAGAGTGACGTGGGCAAGGGAAAGGCTGAGCTGCGCTGGGGCGTCGAGCAACGCCTCGAGTTCATCGAGTTCCGCCTGTTCTGGGAAGGGCACGTCAATCGCATCGACGTGATGCAACAGTTCGGGGTCTCGGTAAACCAGGCGTCCGCCGACCTGAACCGCTACATCGCGCTGGCGCCCAACAACATGGTCTATGACAAGAGCGCGCGGACCTACGTCCGCGGCCGGAACTTCGACTGCAAGTTCCGCCCTCCGGACGCCGCGCACTACCTCTCGCAGCTCCGACTGGTTGCGGAAGACGTGCTGGAGCGCGAGGATTGCTGGATCCCTGACCTGCCGCCCTATGCCTCCGCGCCGACGCCAGTGCGGGGCATCGATCCGGTGACACTCCGCTCGGTGGTCGGCGCCATACGCCGGTCGGAGGCGATCGAGGTGAGATACCAGTCCCTCTCCAGCCCCGAGCCCCGATGGCGCTGGGTCGCCCCCCACGCCATCGCCTTCGACGGCTTCCGCTGGCACGCGCGGGCGTTCTGCCAGGCCGATGAATGCTTCAAGGATTTCCTGCTCTCGCGGATCCTCGAGATCCGCGGGTCGCGCGAGAGCGACATCTCGCCGGAGGCGGACCACGACTGGCACTCGGAGGTCATGCTGGAGATCGCACCCCACCCCGGCCTCTCGCCGGCGCAGGCCAGGGTCATCGAACGCGACTACGGGATGCAGGGCGGCAGGGCCACCATCAAGGTGCGCCGGGCGCTTCTCTACTATGCTTTGAAGCGGCTCGGATTGGACACCGACCCGACTGCGAGACGCCCGCAGGACCAGCAGATCGTGCTCGTCAACCCGGATCTTCGCCCCGGGCCAGCTGCTGAGCAGCCCGCGGGATAGGAGGAATTATGCGCGCGTTCGATTACGATCACGAACTCATCAACGCTTACGAAAGCTTCTCCCGATCCTTTGCGTCGATCCGGGCCGAAGACATTCTCGCCGAGGTCGATGCACAATACGCTGCAGGCCGGTTTTGGCCGGAGTCGCTGCTGTCCCTCAACCCCCGATACGAACGCGGCGCATCCATTTCCGAGCTGGTTGCCGCTGGAGATCTGCACCCGGCCACCGGCCAGGTCTTCCGCATCCATGGCGCGCCGCTGACCCTTCACAAGCATCAGCAGCAGTCTGTCGCCAAGGCACGACAGGGGCGAAGCTTCGTCGTCACCACCGGCACGGGTTCGGGCAAGTCGCTGTGCTTCTTCGTGCCGATCATCGATGCGATCATCCGCGCCCGCGAGGCTGGGGCGGCGCGGCGAACTCGGGCGATCATCATCTATCCGATGAACGCGCTCGCGAACAGCCAGATCAAGGAAATCGAGAAATTCCTTGACCAGGCCAATCTGCCAGAGGCGCTGCGCCCCGTCGTGCGCCGCTACACGGGCCAGGAAACACAGGGCGAAAGGCAGGAGATTGCGGCAAACCCGCCTGACATCCTGCTGACGAACTTCATGATGGCCGAGCTGCTCCTGACGCGGCAGGACGAGGTTGACCGGCGCGTGATCGACAACGCCCGCGGCCTCAGATTCATCGTTCTGGACGAGCTTCACACCTATCGCGGGCGGCAAGGCGCCGATGTCGCGCTGCTTGTGCGGCGCCTGCGCAACCGCTGTGCGGACGGCGCAGAGCCGCTGTGCATCGGCACCTCGGCGACCATGGCAAGCGAAGGCACGGACGAGGACCGCGCCGGAGCGGTGGCCAGGGTGGCTTCCCGGCTGTTCGGAGCGCCGGTCGGGACAGACGCGGTGATCGACGAGTCGCTTGTCCGCGCGACCGACGACGCCTTGAAGCTTGATCATGTGCGCCCGCAACTTGCCGGGGTGATCGGCACGCCGCTGCCCGAGGCCCTGTCCGATGCGGCCCTGCGCCGGCATCCGCTTGCCGTCTGGTGCGAGCTTGCGCTTGGCCTTGAGGACGGGCTGGTGCTGCGCCGCAAGCCGCCGATTCCCCTCGGCGACGCAGTCAGGCGCCTGGCCGAGGATACCGAACTTCCCGAGCCGGAGTGTCGCGCGGCGCTGGAGGCGTTCCTCACGCGGGTGAGCCTGCCCGAGACTCAGCGTGGCGGCGACGGCGCATCGGCGTTTCTGGCGTTCAAGCTCCACAGGTTCATTTCGGGCGCAGGCGAAGTCTACACGACCCTGCGCGAGCCCCCGCGTCGCGTGTTCTTCGAAGGCCAGCTTGAAGATCCCAAGGATCGCGGCACGCGGCTCTATCCCACCCGCTTCTGCCGGAGCTGCGGGCAGGAGTTTCATGTTGTCACCCGCAGCGAGGACGGCAATGGCCCGATCTTTCTGCCGCGCGACATCGACGACACGCCCCGCGAAGATCCGGAAGGCGACACAGCTGGCTACCTGACCCCGACGGGTGACGATGACCCCGACTATCGTTTCTCGGGCGAGATCGACACGCTGCCGGCGGGCTGGCGCGAGGAGAAAGCGGGCGTCGAGCGCGTCCGGGCCAACCGCAAGGGGCGCGTGCCTGAGCGCGTTTCGGTCAGACCGGATGGGCGCCCCGGCCCCGGGCGCGATTTCTGGTTCCTGCCCGGAAAGTTCGGCTTCTGCCCGCGATGTCTCGACGAGCCGAACCCGAGCGCGCGCGAGCGCAGCAAGCTGCCCGGGCTCTCGGGCGAGGGCCGAAGCTCGGCGACGACACTCCTGGTCTCTTCGGCGCTACGCTGGATGCAGCAACAGGAAAGCGGCGTGCCAGAGGACAAGCGCAAGATCCTCGGCTTTACCGATAACCGGCAGGATGCCGCGCTCCAGGCCGGGCATTTCAACGATTTCGTCTTCGTCAGCCTTCTGCGCGGGGCGATCCTTCGGGCCGTCATTGATGCCGGGGCGAGCGGTCTGTCGGAGGACGAATTCGGCCTGCGGGTGGTTCGGGCACTCGGGTTTCTTGCCGCCAACAGGGAGGTCAGGATCCACTGGCTCATGGATCCCGAAGCCGGCGCGGTCACGCGGGACGAAGCCCAGCGCGCCCTGGCGAAAGTTCTCGCGCACCGCGTCTGGGCCGACCTCCGCCGCGGCTGGCGCTTCACGAGCCCCAACCTGACGGGGCTGCAACTCGTTGGGCTTGACTTCATCGGGCTCGACGACGTTGCCGAAGACGCCGCAGCACTCGATGCTCTTCTGCCGCAAGGCGCTGCGCTCGACCCGCCGCGGCTGAGGGATCTTCTGAGCCGGCTGCTTCCTGCCTTTGTCGAGGGGCTGGCGGTAAATACCGAAGCACTCGATCCTGCCGTTCTGGACGGTGTGAGCCAGCTTTCGCGCACGCATCTGCGCGCGCCCTGGTCAATCGACCAGCGCGAGGGATTGCGCGCCCGAACCACCCTGCTCTTGCAGGCGCCCGGCAAGGATAGGGTGTCGCTGAAGGAGGAACGCACGATCCTGCGTGCCGGCCAAAACTCGCGCATCGCGCGGATTGTCAACACGCCCGATCTCCTGGGCGCGAGGCTGAAACGCGACGCCTATCTCGCGTTCATGGAGGGCCTCCTGTCCCGGCTTGCCGAAGAGGGGCTCTTGGTTCCCGTCGAGATCGAGGCCGACCTGCGCGGCTGGCGGCTCTCGCCGGGCGCCCTCCGGCTGGTGCCTGGCCCCGGGATCGCGGCGGCCGAGGGCACGCTGAACCCCTATTTCCGCGACCTCTACCTGCGCATCGCAGAGGAGCTGGGATGCCGCAAAAGTGCATGGTGGGGCCTCGAGAGCCGCGAGCACACCGCGCAGGTGACCCCGAGACAACGCGAGTTCCGCGAGTGGCGCTTTCGCTACGAGCCGGAGGACAAGGAGCGGATCGAGGCGCGCAAGGCCGAGTTCCGCGAGGAGCGGGAACCCATCCAGTTCCTGCCGGCGCTGTTCTGCTCGCCGACGATGGAGCTCGGCGTCGATATTTCGGCGCTCAATGCGGTCTACCTGCGAAACGTGCCGCCTACGCCTGCGAATTATGCGCAAAGGGCAGGCCGCGCCGGACGGTCGGGTCAGCCAGCCGTCATCACCACCTACTGCGCCGCCCAGTCGCCGCATGACCAGTATTTCTTCGAGCGGCGCATCGAGATGGTCGCAGGCGTCGTGCGCCCGCCTGCGCTCGACATCACCAACGAGGATCTGATCCGGTCGCATCTGAATGCGGTATGGCTTGCAGAAACCGGGCTCGCGCTCGCCCCCGACATCCCGGACGTGCTGGACCTTGACGCAGAGGGTTTCCCCCTGAAACGCGAGGTTCACGACGTTCTGCGCAGACCCGGCCTCGTCGCCCGTGCCAGGGAGCCGATGTCCCGGCTTCTCAAGCAGGTACTGGACGCGCTCTACAGCGGGCCGCCCCTTTGGCTCGGCGATCCGGACGACTTCGTCACACAGGTAGCCACCGAGGCGCCGGAGCGCTTCGACCGCGCCTTCGACCGTTGGCGCGAACTCTACAGGTCCGCGCGCGCCCAGCTTCTTGAAGCCAACAAACGGTCCGAAATCGTCGGTCTTTCGAACGAGGAACGCCGGAAGATCAAGGCATCCCAGGCGCAGGCGCAGGATCAGATCGGCATTCTCGAACAGGGTAAGGCGACCAACGGGTCGGATTTCTATTCCTACCGGTATCTTGCGACCGAGGGCTTCTTGCCGGGCTACAACTTCCCGCGGCTGCCACTCTACGCCTTCATCCCTGGCGAGGGCAAATCGGGCACCTATCTGCAACGCGCCCGGTTCCTCGCGATCTCCGAGTTCGGGCCGCGCAGCCTGATCTATCACGAGGGGCGCGCCTATCGGGTCACGAAGGCCAAGCTTCCCCCGGACGCGCGCGCCGGCGACGGGGCCGACCTCAACGCCGTGGACCTCTTCATCTGTGCCAACTGCGGCGCCAGCCATGGCGAGGAAACCGAGCGCTGCCATGCCTGCCATCACCCGATGGCCGATGCGATCCCGGTCGCGCGGACGCTCAGGATCGACAATGTCGAGGCTGCCCCAGCCGAACGCATCACGGCCAATGACGAGGAGCGCGTGCGCCAGGGCTTCGAGGTACAGACCGTCTTCGCCTGGCCCCGGCAGGACGGTCGCCCCCGGATCACCGAGGCTGAAGTCCGCGTTGGCGATGAACCGCTTCTGACCCTGCAATACGCCAACGGGGCAGAGATCAGCCGACTCAACCTCGGGCTGAAGCGGCGGCGGAACAAGACGGAATACGGCTTCTATATCGATCCCCGTACGGGCCTGTGGGCGAAGTCAGAAGATGAAGCCAACGACGGCGACTCGAAGCCGGATGTCGCCAGACCCGTGCGCATCGTGCCGATCGTCCGCGACCACAAGAACGCACTGCTTCTGCGCTTCGCTGCCCCCGAGGCTCTCGCGTCGCAAACCTTCGCCACGGTTCAGCATGCGCTCTTGCGGGGGATCGCAATCGTGTTCCAGCTTGAGGAGGGCGAGGTTCTGGGCGACCCGCTGCCCACCCGGGACAACCGGCGCACCTTCCTGATCTATGAAGCCACCGAAGGAGGCGCGGGGGTGCTCGGCCGCCTGGTCGAGGACACGGCGGCGCTTCCGGCCGTGGCGCGGGCGGCGCTGGCGCTGATGCACCTCGAGGGTGTCAACGAGGCGGTCGCGGCCGGGGATCCGGCGCTTCTCACGGATGCGCCGGGAACCGAATGCGCGCGGGCCTGCTACCGCTGCCTTCTGTCCTACTATAACCAGCCCGACCACGAGCTGATCGACAGGGCGGACCCCGCCGCGCGGAAGCTGCTGATCGACCTCGCCCGGGGCACCCTGAAGCGCAAGGAAGCTCCGCGCCTTACGGCTTGGGATGCGGTGTTCAAGTCGGCTGGCCTTCCGGCGCCAGACGGCAAGCTGCTCGTGCTCGCTGGCCAGGAGATCCCCTTTGTATGGACCAGCGCACGGGTGGCTGCATCGACGACTCCCATCTCCGATTCCGCGCGGGAGGAGGCCGAGGCGCGCGCCTGGGAGCTCTACGCTCTCGCACCCGACCCGGCGGAGGGGGTGTCCACGGAATTGATTGAACGCCTCAAGGAATAGCGCCATGACCCTTTCATTTTCTCCGGGCGATCTCGTGCAGGCGCGGGGCCGCGAATGGGTGGCGATGCCCGCCCCGCGCGAAGGGCTTCTGGCGCTGCGCCCACTGTCGGGCAGCGAGACCGACATGGTCATCCTCGATCCCCGGCTTGAACTTCAGCCGGTCGAGGCCGCGCGTTTCGATCTGCCACCCGAAGCACCCCCCACCGTGCAGGCCAAGGCCGAGCTTCTGGCCGATGCGCTGCAGCTGACCCTTCGGCGTGGTGCCGGACCCTTTCGATCCGCCGCACAGCTCGCCTTCGAGCCGCGCAGCTACCAGCTCGTCCCCCTTCTGATGGCGCTGCGGCTGGCCGTGCCGCGTCTGCTCATCGCCGACGATGTGGGGATCGGTAAGACAATCGAGGCAGGCCTCATCCTGCGCGAATTGATGGACCGGGGAGAGGTCGACCGCTTTGCCATCCTCTGCCCGCCGCATCTTGTCGAGCAATGGGTAATCGAACTCAGCGCGCGCTTCGGGATCGAGGCCGCGGCGGTCACGGCCGGCAGCGCCGCGCGGCTCGAACGCGGATTGCCCATCGAACAGACGCTGTTCGATGCCTACCCTCACACCGTGGTCAGCCTCGACTACATCAAGGCCGAGAAGCGCCGCGAGGGCTTTGCCAAGGCCTGCCCCGACTTCGTGATCGTGGACGAGGCCCATGCCTGTGTCGGCACGCAGCGCGGCAAGCAACAGCGGTTCGCGCTGTTGTCCGGGCTTGCGCAAGATCCGGCGCGGCGGATGATTCTGCTGACCGCCACGCCGCATTCGGGCGACGAGGAAGCCTTCGGGCGCCTCTTGTCGCTCATCGATCCGACCTTCGCCGCGATGCGCTTCGACGAGACACGCTTCCGCGAGCGGCTCGCGCGGCACTTCGTGCAGCGGCGCAGGGCGGACCTCTTGAGCGCCGATTGGGGCGAGACGCGCGCATTCCCGCAGCACGAGACCACTGAATACCCCTACCGCCTGTCGCCCGAACATCTCGCCTACCATGAGGCCGTTCTCGATTACTGCTTCGGCGTGGTCGAGCGCGCCGGTGCAGGGCAGCGCGAACGTCGCCTTGCCTTCTGGGGGACGCTTGCGCTGATGCGCTGCGTGGGCTCGTCGCCAGCCGCGGCGCTGTCTGCACTGCGCAATCGCGCGGCCAGCGCGGGCGAGCGGCTCGAGCCACAGATCTACGACGAGGACAGCGACGACGAAGACGCGGTCGATCTCGAACCCAACACGACCTTCGAGGCCGATCCCGCACTCCTCGACCTGATCCGTCAGACGGAGGCGCTGCTCCGCCGTCCCGATCCCAAGCTTGAGGCGCTGATCGAGGCCCTGCGGCCCCTCCTGGCAAAGGGGGCCAATCCGGTCGTCTTCTGCCGTTATCTAGCCACGGCCGACCATGTGCGCGACGGCTTGCGGCGGGCCTTTCCGAAAATCAGGATCGAGGCGGTCACCGGTGTGCTGACTCCCGACGAACGCCGCGACCGTGTCGCTGACATGGCTGGGGACGAGGACGAAAAGGCAACACAGCGCGTTCTCGTGGCGACCGACTGCCTGTCGGAAGGCATCAACCTGCAGCAGCTTTTCGACTCCGTGGTGCACTACGACCTCAGCTGGAACCCCACGCGCCACCAGCAGCGCGAGGGGCGGGTCGACCGTTTTGGCCAGCCCGCACCGCTTGTGCGCTCGATCATGATGTATTCGCCCGACAGTGCGATCGACGGCGCGGTCCTCGATGTGATCCTGGACAAGGCCAAGAAAATTCGTGAGGCGACAGGGGTAACCGTTCCCTTGCCGGAAGATCGCGGCCCCGTCACCGACGCGCTGATGGCTGCCGTCATGCTGCGCCAGGGTAAGGCCCAGCAGCTGGCGCTGGACCTCAGGCTCGAGGACGGCAGCCGCGCCGTGGAGGCGCGCTGGCGCGATGTGTCCGAGAAGGAGAAGCGGTCACGGACGATCTTCGCACAGAACGCCATGAAGCCGCAGGAGGTCATCCCCGAATGGACAAGGGCGCGCGCGCTTCTCGGCACGCCCGAAGATGCCCGCCGCTTCGTCGAACGCGCCATGGTGCGCTTCGGCGCGCCGATCGAGGCGCGGAAGTCCCTGCTTATCGCCCATCTCCCGGCGCTCGACCCCGCCTTGCGCGAGCGCCTGGCCGAGCGGGGGCTTGAGGGCTCGATCCGCCTTGCCACTTCGGAACCGGCGCCGTCCGGAACAACGCTCATCTCGCGTACCCACCCCTTGACGACGGCGCTTGCCGAGACACTGATCGAAGCCTCCCTGGATGCCGAGGCGCCTGCGGCGCTCGGGCTGGGGCGGGTGGGCGCCTGGCCCACGGCTGCGGTGCAGCGGCTCACGCGCCTTGCGCTTTTGCGGATCCGCTACAAGGTCACGGTCCATGCGCGGCGCGAACAGATGTTGCTGGCCGAGGAGGCCGCGCTTGTGGCGCTCGGGGGCGGCCAGATCGTCGCCACCGGCGAAAACGCCCGCGCGCTCATCGCCGCCCCGGCCACGGGTAACCTTGCCCCTTCCGCCCGTGACCGCTTCATCGCCAGGGCGCACGAGGAACTCGGCGCGCTGATCTCCGGCCCCCTCGCCGCCTTCGTGCAGGGCCGGGCCGAGGCGCTGCGGGAAGACCACGGCCGCCTGCGCGCCGCCGCCGGCACCGGCACAAGGGTCAGCGTCGAGCCCGTCCTGCCGCCCGATGTCATCGGCCTTTTCACCCTTCTGCCGGACGTGGGCTGAGCCATGGCCCGCAAAGCGCTCACCGATCTTGCCGCCTGGCCCTCGCTTACGCTTGAGGGCAACCTGATCGCACCGGCGATGGTCGCTAAGATCGCCGCACCGGACGAGACCGACGACACCCGCGCCGGCTACCGCATCCGCAAGGGGCTGACGATCCGCGAGGAGATCGCCACCGCCTTCCGCGTAGGGCAAGCGCATTTCGACGCCTTCGCCCGCCTGCCGAACCCCTCGGCCGAGGCGACGCGCCGCTTCATCCGTGCGCTCCTCGCCGAGACCTTCGGCTTTGACGACCTCGCCCCCGCGGCGGCCCCCCTGGCCTTCATCGCCGGCGACCGCGTGCCCATCGTCGGCGTGCCCCCCGCCGAGGACCGGCTCGACCGGCGCAGCCCCACGCTTTCGACCGACCGCCCCCGCTCGCCCGCCTACGCGCTGCAGGATCACCTGAACGCGACCGACGCCCATCTCTGGGGCCTCGTCACCAACGGCACCCGCATCCGGCTGATGCGCGACAACGCCTCGCTCACCCGCCCGGCGCATATCGAGGCCGACCTCGCCCAGATATTCGAAACCGAAGACGCCGCCTCCTTCGCCACCCTCTGGCTCCTGATCCACCGCAGCCGCTTCGGCACCGCGGGCACGCCTGCCCATGACTGCGCACTCGAACGCTGGCGCGAGGCCGGCGCGAAGGAGGGCGAGGCCGCGCGCGACCGGCTGGCAGGCCAGGTGCAACAGGCGCTCGCCACCCTCGGCACGGGCTTTCTGGAAGCCAACCCGGACCTCGCCCGCCGCCTCGCCGCGGGCGAGATCGGCCTGACCGACTGGTTCAACGAACTCCTGCGCCTCGTCTATCGGCTGATCTTCCTGATGGTGGCCGAGGACCGCAGCCTTCTGCACCCGCCCGGCGCCACGCCCGAGGCGCGCGCGCTTTACGCCCAGGGCTACAGCCTGTCGCATCTGCGCGCGCAATCCGTCCGCCGCGCCGCGTGGGACCGGCACCATGACCGCTACGAGGGGCTCAAGATCGTCTTCCGTGCGCTCGCCCGGGGCGAGCCGCGCCTGGGCCTGCCCGCCCTGGGCGGCCTTTTCGCCGCGAACCTTCTGCCCCATCTCGAACCCGCGCGCCTGCGCAACCGCGCGCTGATGGAGGCGCTCTATCGCCTTGCCTGGCTCGACCAGGGCAAGGGCCTGGTCCCCGTCAACTGGCGCGCGATGGAGACCGAGGAACTGGGCTCGGTCTATGAATCCCTCCTCGAACTCCAGCCCCAGCTTGCCGAGGACGGCCGCAGCCTGCGCTTTGCCGAAACCGCCGCCGAGGCCCGCGGCAACCAGCGCAAGACCACCGGCTCCTACTACACCCCCGACAGCTTGGTGCAGGCGCTGCTCGATACCGCGCTCGACCCGGTGCTCGATCAGGCCGAGGCTGCCGAGAACCCCGGGCGCGCGCTTCTCGACCTCAAGGTGATCGACCCCGCCTGCGGCTCGGGCCATTTCCTGCTGGCGGCCGGGCGGCGCATCGCCACGCGCCTTGCCCGCCTGCGCGCCGAGGGCACGCCCGGGACCGCCGACTTCCGCCACGCCCTGCGCGATGTCGCGCGCGTCTGCCTGCATGGGGTGGACCGCAACCCGATGGCGGTCGAGCTCACCAAGGTCGCGCTCTGGATCGAGACGGTGGACCCGGGCCTCCCGCTTGGCTTCTTCGACGCGCAGATCCGCTGCGGCGATGCGCTTCTGGGCGTCCTCGACCTCAAGGTGCTGGAAGAGGGCATCCCCGACGCCGCCTTCAAGCCGCTGGCGGGCGACGACAAGGCGGTGGCGAAACACTACGCCGACAAGAACAGGCGCGAGCGGCGCGAACGCGACCGCATCGCCAGGGGCTTCGGCTTCGGCCGCGCGCGCAGCCTGACGGCCGATTTCGCCGCCCTGCGCACCATGCCCGAGGATACGGTCGAAGAGATCGAGGCCAAGGCCAAGCGCCTTGCTGCGCTGACCCGGGGCGGCGCGGGGCTCGAGCTGGAATACGCCTGCGACCTCTATACCGCCGCCTTCCTTCTGCCCAAGCGCAAGGGCGGGCCCGGCGCGGGGCCGGATGGAATGCCGCGCCGGGGGGCCGAGATGGTGCCGACCAGCGGAACGCTCTGGGAATGGCTGCGCGGGGTGGCCCCCTATGGCCCCCTCTTCGGCGCCGCGCTCGACGCCGCCCGCCGCGCCCGCGCCCTGCACTGGCCGCTCGCCTTCCCCGATGTCATGGCGAAAGGCGGCTTCGACGTGGTCCTCGGCAACCCGCCGTGGGAAGTGATGCAGCTTGGCGAAGAGGAATACTTCGCCGCCCGCAGGCCCGAGATCGCCGCGCTTGCCGGGGCGGCGCGCAAGCGCGCCATCGCCGCGCTGGAGACGGAGGCACCAGAGCTTTTCGCCCAGTTCGTCACCGACAAGCGGCAGTTCGAGGCCCAGAACGAATTCGCCCGCGCATCGGGCCGCTTCGACCTGACCGCGCGGGGCAAGGTGAACACCTATTCCCTGTTCGCCGAGCTGTTCGCCACCCTCGCCCGCGCCCGCGCCGGGGTGATCGTGCCCACGGGCATTGCGACGGATGCCACCACCGCCCCCTTCTTCGCCCATCTGGTGGAGACAAGGCGGCTGGCGCGGCTCGTCGATTTCGAGAACCGCGCAGGGCTCTTTCCGGCGGTGGACAGCCGCATGAAATTCGCCCTGCTCACGCTTGGGCAAAACGAGCCCGAGGCGCGCTTTGCCTTCTTCCTCACCGACCCCGCGCGACTGGCCGAGCCCGAGCGCAGCTTTACCCTCAGCTCCGAAGCGATCGCCGCCATCAATCCCAACACCCGCACCGCGCCGGTCTTCCGCTCCCGCGCCGATGCCGCGCTGACCGCCCGCATCTATGCCCGCGTGCCGGTCCTGATCGACGAAGGCAAGGGGGCAGAGGGCAACCCCTGGGGCGTGGAGTTCCGGCAAGGCCTGTTCAACATGACCTCGGACAGCCACCTGTTCCGCACCGCCGCGCAGCTGGCCGACGGGGGCTTTGCCCGCGCGGGCGCCGACTGGCTCAAGGGGGGTGAGCACTTCGTGCCGCTCTACGAGGCGAAGATGATCCACCAGTTCGATCACCGCTGGGCGGGCTATGCCGAAAACGGCACCGACACCGCCGACATCACCCCCGCGCAGAAAGCCGACCCCGCCTTCGAGCCCGCCCCCCGCTACTGGGTGCCCGAGGCCGAGGTCACCGCCCGCCTTGCAGCCAAGGGCTGGCGCCGCGGCTGGCTCATGGGCTGGCGCGACATCACCAACGCCACCAACGAACGCACCGTCATCGCCACCGTCTTCCCGCGGGTGGGGGTCAATCACAAGCTGCCGCTCATGTTCTGCGATGCCGAACCTGCGCTCTGGCTTGGCCTTGAGGCGAACCTGAACGCGCTAGTGCTCGATTTTGTGGCGCGCCAGAAGGTCGGCGGCACGAACCTGACCTATTTCTATTTGCGGCAGTTCCCACTCCTCCCCCCCGCCTTCTACACGCCCGAGCGGCTGGCCTTCGTCACCCCCCGGGTGCTGGAACTCGCCTATACGTCCCACAGCCTCGCCCCCTTCGCGGCCGATCTGGGCCACGCCGGCCCGCCCTTCGCCTGGGACGAAGCCCGCCGCGCGCATCGGCGCGCCCAGCTCGATGCCTTCTACGCCCGCGCCTATGGGCTTTCGCGCGATGATCTGCTCTACATCCTCGACCCGGCCGAGGCGATGGGCGCGGACTACCCTTCGGAAACCTTCCGCGTGCTGAAGGAGAAGGAAATCCGCCAGCACGGCGAGTTCCGCACCGCCCGCCTGACGCTCGCCGCCTGGGACCGGATGGAGCAGGACGGCGCCTTCGCCGCACTCGGCCTGCCATGATCGAGGCGCCGCAATCCTTCGTGGTGGCCACCGAATGCGACAAGGCCGCGCGCGACAACGGCTTTCGCCGGGTGCTGGGGGAGCGCGAGGGCTGGGCGGGCTTCGCCTCGACCACCGTGCCGGGGACGGTGCATCTCGCCGCCCAGGGCCCCGGGGGCCCGTGGTATCTCGCGCTCGACCACGCCGGCGTGATCGCAGCACTCGGGCTCGCTCCGGCCCCGCTGCCCGGCCCGGGCCTTGCGCGTTTTCGCTTCGACAGCCTCACGCCGCTCTATCAGGTGCTCAGGCGCGTCTATGAGCTGGCCGCGAGCCTGCCTGACGCGCCGCTGGTGCAGTTCGAGGCCCGCACCCGCGCCCTGCCGCAGACGACCGAGGCCGAGCGGCTGACGGTGCAGCGCATCGGGCAGGAGATCTTCCGCGCCGCGCTGATGGACTACTGGCAGGGCCGCTGCCCGCTGACCGGCATCGCCGAGCCCGCCCTTCTGCGCGCCTCGCATATCGTGCCCTGGGCCGCCTGCGAAAGCGATGCGCAAAGGCTCGATGTGCACAACGGCCTGCTGCTGTCGGCGCTGTGGGATGCGGCCTTCGACCGCGGGCTTGTCAGCTTTGCCGACGACGGCACGCCCATGTTCGCGCCGGGCCTGTCGGGGGCGGCGCGGGCGGCGCTGGTCTGGCAGGCCCCCCTGCCGCTGACCGATGCGCACCGGCGCCATCTCGCCTGGCACCGGGCGCAGCTGTTCGGCAAGGCGGCGGAGGGGGCGGCATGAAACCCCGCTCGATCAACATCTTCCTTCTCGACGGCGACCCCAACGGCATCCGGGTGGCGCAGATCTCGATGTCCACGATCCAGGCCATCGCCTTCCGGCGCAACCAGCTCAAGCGCGTCCGCGAGACCTTCCCCGAGATCGCGCGCCCTGGCGTTTATGTTCTGGTCGGCGGCGACGAGAACGAACCCGAGCGTCAGCTGGCCTATATCGGCGAGTCCGAAGATGTCGGCGCGCGCCTTGCCTATCACAACGCGAACGAGACGGGTCGGGATGCAAAGGGGTTCTGGACCGACACGGTCGTTCTGATCAGCAAGGACGAGAACCTCACGAAGAGCCATGCGCGCTATGTCGAGGCCTGTCTGATCCGGAGCGTGGGCAGCAACCCGCGCTGGACGATCCCCAACATGAAGCGCCCTTCCGAGGATGCGGGCAAGCTCCCTCTGCCGGACCGCGCCGCCATGGACGAGTTCGTGGATCAGACCAAGACGCTGATCGGGGCGCTGGGTTGGGATCTGTTCCGCGAGCTGCGCGGCCGCGCGCCAGAGGCGGCGCCGGTGCCTGCGGCAGTCTCGCGCAGCGATACCGCGGAGGATCTGCGTTTCTTCTTCCGTGGGGAAGGCTTTGCTGCGGAAATGAAGCTGGGCGCCTCGGGCGAGTTCGTGGTTCTGGCCGGGTCTCGGGCGCGGGTGCGGACGACGCCCACCATTCCGCGCGGCACGGCGGCGATGCGCCGGACGCTGATGGAAACGGGCGTCCTGCGAGAGGAGGGCGAGTTTCTGCTCTTCACCGCCGATTACAGCTTCCCGTCGGCCTCGGCTGCGGCCGCGACGGTCATCGGAGCGAGCGCGAACGGACGGATCCTGTGGATGCGTGCCTGCCGCCAGGGCTGTTCGACATGGACCGGCGCGAAGGGGCGCAGGCCCGTGCCCGCAGGCGTGAAGGCCTGCGCGACATAGGTCTCGTCGGAGGGTGGCCGCGTTGCCGGACCCACGCGCCAGTTCCACGGTAGGCCGATGTTCCCCAGCGCGATCGGCAGCGGGGTGAGCGTGCTGTCGAGCACAACGACCCGCGCTCCGGCGGGAGCCGGATTGCCCATCGCCCCCTCGGTGCCGCGCTGGCCGCGCAGGAGACGGGTCAGACGATAGCGGCCCGGTGCGATCAGCTCGGCCGCGCCTGCCTGGACGATCTCCCAGACCCCGGGGCTGGCCTCGACCGCCAGCGCGTTGGCCCCGCCGAACAGGGCGAGATCGGAGACGCTTTCCAGCGAGCCGGTGAACAGATCGAGCGTCAGCGCATTGCCGAGATCGAAGCGCGAGACCGGGCCCGGCCAGAGGTCGAAGGCCAGAACGCCCATCCGCGCGCGGGCGGGCACGGTGGTCAGAAGCTCAAACCCGTCGCTGCCGGGGCTGCGGAAGACCGCCAGCTCCCATGGCCAGGGCCGCGCATGGGCGGCGAGGAAGGGGCGGTGCGCGGGCTGGTCCTCGGTCAGCTGCGGCAGGTCGAGGAACGCGACCTCCGGCGCGGTCAGCACCAGCGGGCGCGCGAGCGTCGCGGGGCGCGGATCGCCGGGCGGCAGGTCGTAGGCGGCGCGGTCCTGCCGGATGGCCTCGATCCCGCGCGCCTCGGCATCGGCGGTGGACAGGAGCCGGAAATCGAGGCTGCGCCCGTCGTGGACAAGCCGGATCACGTCGGCCGGGTCCAGTGCCAGGCGCGAGGGCGGCAGGCGGAAGCTGGCGGTCTCGCGGCCGATCCAGGCTTCCATCAGCGCGCGGCGGCAACGGCGCTCGGCCTCCTCGGGGGCGACGGCCATGGGGAAGGCCTCGGAGGCGATGCGGCTCGCAGAGACGGTGATGCGCTGCGCCTCGACCTGGGCCGCGTCGTAATCCTCGTCGGCCCGGGCCAGCTGCCACTTGAGCGCCTGCGGCAGTTCAGTCTCCTGCGCGCGGGTCAGCTCCAGCCCCTCGGCGCGGGGGTCCGGGGCGGCGACCAGATCGTCGGCATCGATCTCGGCCACCGCCGCGCGGCCACGCATGACGAAGCGGATGATCCCGCCGGTCTCCACGGCATCGAAGCCGAAATGCCGCGCCAGCGTGGTGATCGAGGCACGCGGGCTTTCCAGCGCGCCGATGACATAGCCCTCGACCGCCCCCCAGAGGCCGGTGACGTCGATGCGGCTTTCGGGCAGCCCGGCGCGCAGGCAGAGGTGGCGGACGAGGGCGGCGAGCGAGACCGCCTCGAGCCGCCCGGTCAGCCAGTGACCAAGCCGCCAGTTCGGGCCATCGGTCCAGACATCCGTCAGTGCGGGGAAGAACGGATAGGGCCGCGCGTCCCATGTCCAGGCGGCGCATTCGGGCACATGCACCATCCGGCCGCCGTAGATGGTCGAGACCGGGTTGTTGGCTGCCGCGCCCCACCAGAGATAGGTCGCCTCGAGATAGGCGCGCTGGATCGCGTCATCCCGCCAGCCGCGGGAGAAGTAGGGCGTGAAGCTCTCGGACGACTTCGGGTCGAAGAAGACGTTGGGCTGGTTCGTGCCCCGATCGATGGCCGGGCAGCCCAGTTCGGTGAACCAGATCGACTTCGACTGCGGCACCCACGCGGTGAGCGTGCCGCTCTCGACCCCGCCCGGGCGGTTGAAGTGGGGCTCGGACCACCAGGCGCGCAGATCCTTGTAGCGGAAGACCCATGGTTTGCCGACTGCGCCATCGGTGATGGGCGTGCGCAGTTGGGTCGACCGGTCGGCCTCGGACGCATAGAACCAGTCGTATCCCTCGCCGCCCGCGATGTTGGCTTGCAGGTAGCCCCGATCGTGGATCGCGGGCCAGCCGGCCTGCGCGTCGAGATGGTCGAATCCGTCCCGCCAGTCCGACAGCGGCATGTAGTTGTCGATGCCGATGAAGTCGGTGTTGGCGTCCGCCCAGAGCGGGTCGAGGTGGAAGAATACATCGCCCGAGCCGTCCTGCGGGTGGTGGCCGAAATACTCCGACCAGTCGGCGGCATAGCTGATCTTCGTTGCAGGGCCGAGGATGCTGTGCACGGCGGCGGCAAGATCGCGAAAGGCCTGCACCGCCGGGTAGCTGCTGGCGCCCGAGCGGATCGTGGTGAGCCCGCGCATCTCCGAGCCGATCAGGAAGGCATCGACGCCGCCGGCGGCGGCGCAGAGATGGGCGTAATGCAGGATCATCCGGCGCAGGCCCCAGTCTCCGGCCGGGCCGGTCCAGCTGACGGACTCGCCGGAGACCGAGAAATTCGCAGGCGTGGCGCTGCCGAAGAAGCTCGCGACCTGCGTGGCCGCCGTGGCGGTCTTGTCGACCGTGCCCGCGAAGCCCGCAGCCGGAGAGCAGGTGATCCGGCCGCGCCAGGGGAACACCGGCTGGCCCGCTTGGGCGGCGTTGTCGCTGTAGGGGTTCGGCAGGCTGTTGCCGGGCGGCACGTCCATCAGGATGAACGGATAGAAGGTCACGCGCAGCCCGCGGGCCTTCATCTCCTGGATCGCCTGCACCACCGCGAAATCCGAGGGCGTGCCGCCATAGACCGGGCGGTCCTCGTCGCCTGCCTCACTCGAACCAGTGGCGTTCGGCAGGCGACCCCGGCTGACCAGATGGGCGCTCGCGCGGCCCACGCCGTTCACCGACCAGACACGGGGGCTCGTGGCCTTGGCCGCCACCTCGACCCCCGGCTTGATCTGGCAGTTGCCTGCGCGCAGGTCGGTGCCGAACCAGGCAACGACGAGGCTGACGCTCTCGACCGCAGGCGCCATGGCCTGCAGCCGGTCGAGGGCGACGACGATGTCCGTCGTGTCGGGGAGCGCGTTCAGGTTCTCGGCCGTTGTGGTGCCGCCGCTCGTGCCGCCGAAGGCGCCGCCCGTGGTCTTGCGGATCGCCTGCGTGGCATAGGTGAACTCGCCCGAGGCCGGGATCATCGTCACGGCCCGGGTCAGCCCCTCGGCCGTATTGGGATCGGCGAGCGGGCGGAACACCTCGAAAGAGAGCTGCGGGATCCGGTTGCCAAAATCCGAGAGAGGCAACTCCTCGAAGACGACGTAGGCCGTGCCGCGATAGGCCGGCATGTTGGCCGCGCCCATCTTCGCGGCGATGAACGGGTCCGGGGCCTGCGTCTCGTCGCCGGGATACCAGCGCATCGTGATGCTGCTCATGTCGAGCGGTTCGCCGTCGGCCCAGATACGGCCGATGCCGGTGATCCCCCGCCCTGCCGGGCCTCCTCCGCCTCCATTCTCTCCACTGGAGAGAATGGTCCCTCCGGGACCGGCTTCGGAGCCTTCGCACAGCGCAACGGCGAAGCTGGCGTAATAGAGATACTCGGTCGTGCGGACCTTGCCGCCACCGCCGCCTTTACCCCCACCGCGCTGGGTAATGGTCTTCGTCTCTTCGCGGAAATCCGTCGCCCACACGATGTTGCCGCCGATGCGCATGCGACCGTAGAGGCGCGGGATCACGGCGCCCTCGGTCGAGGAGGTGATGCGCAGGCTTTCCAGCCGCGCGCCCTCGATGCGCTGGGTGGGGGCGAGCGAGGAGATGATCCAGCTGTCGATGACCGAGCCCACGGTCGAGCCGATCAGCCCGCCGATCGCCGCGCCGGACAGGCCGAGGAGTGAGCCGGCGCCCGCCATTGGTCCGAGGGCGCCGGCGAACCCGCCGAAACCCATGCCGATGCTGGAGCCGACGACGCCGAGAACGAGGGTGGCCATGGCTGCGATCAGTCTCCGGCGGGGAACAGGAAGGCGAAGGCGATGCGCCGCCGCCAGGCGGGGGTGAGTGGCTCCTCGATCACCCCGAGCCGCTCGTAGGCATGCAGGAACGTGTCGGGCCCGGTGAGGATGCCGACATGCTTGGCGATGGCGCGCGGCATCATCCGGAACAGGACCAGCGCGCCGGGCGGGGCGTTGGCGGGCGGCACCTCGATCATCATCGCCCGTGCGCCCTCGGCCAGAACCTCACGCGGCCCGGTCTCGCCCCAATCCCGGCTGTAGGCGGGGATCGGGAACGGCTCGGGGCCGACCACCTCGCGCCAGACGCCGCGCGCGAGCCCGAGGCAGTCGCAGCCGACGCCCTTGAGGCTCGCCTGGTCGTGGTAGGGCGTGCCCAGCCAGGACCGCGCCGCCGCGACAACCCTCTCAGGATCGGCGGCGGCGCGCGGCGCTGTCACAGCACCGCCCCGTCATGGCCGCCATCGCGCGAGGCGTAGCGGAGGATCGTGTCCTGCCCCGGGATATGCGGAAAGCCGCGGAAGTTCGCGACATTGGCGAACTTCGCGCTGCAGGTCGCGACGCGCTTGTCGCAGCCCGCCCGGGCGATGAAGCAATCGCCCTCGGCGACAGGGCGCACCGGAGCCTCGAGCAGCGTCAGGATCGCAAGGCTGTCGACCAGATCATGGGCCAGCACCTCGGCCCGCCGCCCGGCACTGGCACCGGATGCCCACTCGACCGTCCCATGCGCAAACCATCCCGCCGCGAAGCTGCCGAGCCCAGAGGCGGTGGAGGCCCGGTCGCGCAGAAGGGCAATCGCATATGGCTCATTCGATCGCCAAGCCATTGAGAACGCTGCGAAGGAAGTCGTCGTCCCAGCCGGCTC
>NZ_JAHYSR010000035.1 GCF_019431455.1 Paracoccus bogoriensis | reverse complement strand
ACACCCCGAGCCTACGGCTCAGCGAGAGCAACGCCACCCCTCACCCCACGAAGTTCAACATCGGGCGGGACATTCCCTAGGCGACCAGCACCGTGCCGATTGGCCTGAAGGCGCGCGAGGCGACGAAGACCGGCACCTGCGAGGCGCGCACGATGCGCTCGAGGTTCGAGCCCAGATGGCCGGTGGCGAAATCCGCGCCCTCGCCGCGCTTGCCGATGACGATCGCGCGCAGGTCCGGTTCGGCCGGCCGCACGGCCTCGAGGATGTCGCCCTTGCGAAGATGCACCTTGATCGTGCCGACATTCTGCGCACGCAGGATCGCCTCGGAATCCTCGAGAATGGCGCGGCCGTGGGCCTGCGCCAGACGCGCGCGCTGCTCATCGGCCCGTGCCAGTTCCTCCAGCAGGGCCGAGCGCGCGCCAAGACCGATTGCACCGGACAGATCGCGCGGCGCGCCGCCCTCGCGCGGGCCGAGAACATGCATGACGTCCACGTCTGCGTTCAGTCGTCCCGCGATCCAGGCGGTGTGGTGGCAGACGCTTTCCGAATAGGCCGAGCCGTCCACCAGCGTCTCGGACGCCTCGTTCATGCCGATCAGGCTGACCTCGATACCCTCGCGGCGGAACTTCAGGATCGCTGCATCCAGCGCCTGCACCGAGCTGATGTCCCAGATATGCGCGCGGCTGACATCGATGATCACTCGCTCCACCACCTCGCGAAAGTCGAAGGCGGCCGCGAAAGCCTCGGCCGAGCCGTAGAACAGCTGGCCTTCGGCGATATAGGTCCGCGTGCGCCCGTCATCCGACAGGGTCGAGCGGATGCGGAACAGCTGCGCGATCTTGGCCGCGAAGAAGATCCCGGACAGCAGGACGCCGATGCCCACACCAATGGCGAGGTTGTGCGTCCACACGACCGTTGCGACTGTCGCCAGCATCACCACCGAGGACGAGCGCGGATGCGCGCGCAGGTTGAGGATCGAAGACCAGCTGAACGTGCCGATCGAGACCATGATCATGATCGCGACGAGCGCGGGCATGGGGATCAGGCCCACCAGATCGCCAAGCCCGACCACGAGGATCAGCAGCACCGTGCCGGCGGTGAAGGCCGAAAGCCGGCCGCGTCCGCCCGATTTCACGTTGATGATCGACTGTCCGATCATCGCGCACCCCGCGATCCCGCCGATGAATCCGGTCGCCGTGTTCGCAATGCCCTGGCCGATGCATTCCTGCTTGCGGTCCGATTTTGTGTAGGTCAGCTCGTCGACGATGTTCTGCGTCATCAGGCTTTCCAGCAGCCCGACGATTGCGATGGCCGTGGAATAGGGCAGGATGATCCACAGTGTCTCCAGCGTCAGCGGGATGTCGGGGGTCAGGAAGACCGGCAGCGTGTCGGGCAGCGCGCCCAGATCGCCGACCGTCCGCACGTCCCAGCCCATCACCAGCGTCAGCGCCGTCAGCAGGATGATCGTGACCAGCGGCGAGGGGATCGCCGTCGTCAGGCGCGGAAAGAGGTAGATGATCGCCAGGCCCGCCGCGACCAGCGCCCATGTCAGCCAGGTGACGCCGGGGGTCGCGAAGTTGAGCTCGGGCAGCTGCGCCATGAAGATCAGGATTGCCAGCGCGTTCACGAAGCCCGTCATGACGGACTTCGAGACGAAGCGCATGAAGCGCCCCAGCCTCAACAGCCCCATGCCGATCTGGATGAGCCCCGCCAGGACCGTCGCCGCCAGCAGATATTCGAGGCCGAAGTCACGGACCAGGGTGACCATCAGCATGGCAGTTGCCGCCGTCGCGGCCGAGATCTTGCCGGGCCGGCCGCCCACGAAGGCGATGAGCACCGCGATCGAGAAGCTGGCATAGAGCCCGACCTTGGGATCGACGCCCGCGATGATCGAGAAGGCGATGGCCTCGGGGATCAGCGCCAGCGCGACGACCAGTCCCGACAGCAGGTCGCCGCGGATGTTGCCGAACCACTGCGCGCGGTAGTCGGAGAAGGAGATCATGTTTGTTCCAATGACCCGGCACGGGAGGTCTTTCGCAAGACATTCCGGCAGCTGTTTCGGGTTCTTCAAAGGATTGTCCGGCGGATCGGCGGCCGGAAGAGCCACCCGGAGTTTCACCGGGTCCATGCTTGTTGTCGCCTGATAGCGCGGACCTGTCTCCAGGATCAAGCAAGCGAGCGCCCTATTTCAGTTGCAACCCTTCCGGCAACCTCCCGCTTACCTTTCTGGTGAGTGCTCGAGGAGGTGCCATGTCTCCGAAGGAGGATCTGGCCGCGGATCGCACGATGCTTGCGGCCGAGAGGACGTTGTCCGGGTGGATCAGGACCGGGCTTGCCGCGGCTGGCGTCGCCATCGGTCTGCATGCCGTCTTCGGTCCCTTCCAGCCGACTTGGGTGCCCAAAGCGGCTGCGACAGCCTTTCTGGTCGCGGCGCAGGTGATCTTCATCGGGGCATGGCTGCAACACAGCAGATCCAGGCGACGGTTGACGAACGAGGTGGCCCGCCTGCAAGCACGTGTCCGCATTGCAGCACTGGTTCTTCTTCTCAGCGTCGGAAATATCGCAATCGGCGCCGTCCTCTGGTTCATCTGAAACAGTCATCACGCCACTGGTTGGGAATGGACGTAAGCGCCGCGAGGACAATCCAGCGGCCGTGGCGAATTGGGGTTCGAGAGCAGCGGCTTACCGAACCGGAACTCAAGCCGCTCCGAGAAGATGATCGTTCTGTAGGCAGAAGGACCGGAACAACTGTTCATGGCTTCGATGCTCAGCACGACTGCCGTTGTGCTCGCGGTGGCGCAGCAAGCCCCGCAGGACGGGCAGGCCTGCCGGCAGATGACGCAAGTCGTGCAGGAAAAAGACCAATTCCAGCAGACATGACTTGATGAAGCGACCAGGGCCGCGGAAAGCGATGATCCCCGGCGCTGCGCTCGTTATGTCGCTCAGGCCGAGCAGACCATGGCCCAAGGCAACAAGGCAGAGCGTATCGAGGGCCGGATCGTCGTGACCCAAGAGCCGCCGAGTGTCGCCGTCGAGCAGCCCGCGCCCGAGGTCAACGTGACCCAGTCCGAGCCGCGCGTGTCCGTCGCCCAGCCTCAGCCCGAGATCATCGTGCGCATGCCCGACCCGCAGGTCTCGGTGGAGACGCCCGACCCGCAGATCGAGGTGAACCAGGCCGAGCCGCGCGTCAGCGTGCAGCAGGGCGAGCCGCAGGTGGATGTGGCCGTGGAAGACACTCCCGAACACGAGGGCCAGCCGCAGGCGGATGTCCAGGTCCAGCAGGATACCACTCAGATCCGACTGCAGCAGCAACAGGGCGAGCAGGCGCAGGTCGACCTGCAGCAGGCGCAGCCGCGCGTGACCTATGAAGCGGCCGAGCCGAACATCGAGTTTTCGGGCGGCGGCGATCCGCAGGTCCAGTTCACCGAGAGCGGCGAGCCGAACATCTCCTTCGCAGGACAGGACGGCGGGCAGCAGCAGGCGGGCCAGCAGCAGGCCGCCCAGCAGCAGGCGGGCACGCAGGCGACCGAGCAGCAGCAGGCCCGTCCTCCTCAGGCGCAACGACAGGCCGGAGCCGGTGACGACGCCTGGCGCGGCGGCCGGCAGGCGATGTCGGCACCGCAGGTCCAGCTTCAGGGCTACGAGCGGGCCGAGCCTTCGTCGCTGTCTGTCGTCAACCTGATGAATGCAAATGTCTATGGCGCCGGCGACAACAACATCGGCAACGTGCAGGATGTCGTCGCATCGCAAGGCGGAGAGGCCGAGTATATTGTTCTCGACATCGGCGGCTTCCTCGGTCTCGGGGCGCACACCATTGCCCTCGGCATGGACGAGGTGTCGGTCCTGCACCGCGGCGGGAACGATCTGCGGGTTTATGTGGACGCGACGCGCGAGCAGCTCGAGCAGATGGCCGAATATCAGGGCTTAGCAATATCAGCGAAGGGCCGGGGGCGAACACGCTCCCGGCCGATCCTGTTACGGGAGTCGAGCATGAAGACGATCACGGTCAGCGCCAGCCTTCTTATTCTTGGGGCAAGCGCAGCGTCGGCACAGCCATGTCCCGCCGCCGTGCCCTCTGGCCCGCAGGACCGGCTGGAAGAGCAGGCGGCGCGCTGCAATGTCACGCCTGCCTGAAATCCTTCGTCCTCACCCTGACGCTGTCGATATGCAGGTCGGGGATGTAGATGTCGCGCGGGCTTGGCGGCGGGGCGCTTGTCGCGCTGCGGAACTCGTCGCCGCGGCCATGGGTCAGGGGGAAGGGCCCGCCGCGCTGGCCGATGCTGGCGAGATCGGCTGAGAGGTCGGTGATGCGCTGGACGACGAGGTGGACCACCTCGCCCTCGCGTTGCACGTGGCCCGCGACGGCGATCATCCCGGCGCCCAGGATCGTGCGGCGGTTGGCCTCGAAGACCTTGGGCCAGACGACCAGGTTGGCGATGCCGGTCTCGTCCTCCAGCGTGATGAACATCACGCCCTTGGCCGAGCCCGGGCGCTGACGGACCAGCACGATGCCCGCAACCTCGCAGCGCAGGCGGTTGCGAGCGGCCATGGCCTCGGCGCAAGGGATCATCCGGCGACGGGTCAGATCCTCGCGCAGGAATGCCACCGGATGGCGGCGCAGCGACAGGCCGGTATGGCCGTAATCCTCGACCACCTCGCGGCCTGCAGGCATCGGGCGCAGGGTCACGGGGGGCTCGGCATCCCCGGCCGGCGTCGCGGCGAAGAGGGGCAGGTCACCGTCGCGCAGGGCCTTCAGCTGCCAGAGCGCTTCGCGGCGGGCGAGGCCCAAGGCCGGGCGGAAGCCGTCCGCCTCGGCGATGCGGGTCAGTGCCGCCACCGGCACCGGCGCGCGGCGGCGCAGATCCTCGACCGAGGTGAAGGGCTCGTCGGCGCGGGCCAGCACGATCGCTGCCGCACGGGCGTTGGCAAGGCCCTTGACCATCCGCAGCCCGAGCCGGACAGCGAAGCGCCGACCGTCGCCGAGCGGCTCCAGGGTGCAGTCCCAATGCGAGGCGTTGATGCAGACCGGGCGGATTTCGACCCCATGGTCGCGCGCGTCGCGCACGATCTGGGCGGGGGCGTAGAAGCCCATGGGCTGGCTGTTCAGGAGCGCCGCGCAGAACACGTCCGGATGCCAGCACTTGAGCCAGGCCGAGGCATAAGAGATCAGCGCAAAGCTCGCCGCATGGCTTTCGGGAAAGCCGTAGCTGCCGAAGCCCTCCAGCTGGCGGAAGGTGCGTTCGGCGAAGTCGCGGTCGTAGCCGCGCGCCGCCATCCCCTCGATCAGCTTGTCGCGGAACTTCGAGATGCCACCGGTGAACTTGAAGGTGGCCATGGATTTTCGCAGCATGTCGGCCTCGCCCGGCGTGAAGCCCGCGCATTCGATGGCGACCCGCATCGCCTGCTCCTGGAAGAGCGGCACGCCGAGGGTCCTGCCCAGCACCTTCTCCAGTTCCGGGGTGGGGAAGGAGACGGGTTCATGGCCCGCGCGCCTGCGCAGATAGGGATGGACCATGTCGCCCTGGATGGGGCCGGGCCGGACGATGGCCACCTGCACGACCAGATCGTAGAAGGTGCGCGGCCTCAGACGCGGCAGCATCGACATCTGCGCCCGGCTCTCGATCTGGAACGTGCCGAGCGTGTCGGCCTTGCGGATCATCGCATAGGTGCGCGGATCCTCGGCTGGGATCGAGGCCAGATCATGGCGGATGCCCTTATGCTCGGCCAGAAGCTGCAGTCCCTTGGCCATGCAGGTCAGCATGCCCAAGGCCAGCACGTCAACCTTCATGAAGCGCAGCGCCGCGATGTCGTCCTTGTCCCATTCGATGACCTGGCGATCCTCCATCGCCGCGGGCTCGATGGGGACCAGGTCGTCCAGCCGGTCGTGGGTCAGCACGAAGCCGCCGGGATGCTGGCTGAGATGGCGGGGCGTGCCGCGCAGCTGGGCTGCCAGTTCCAGCGTCAGGCGCAGGCGGCGGTCGGCGGGGTTGAGGTTCAGCGCGCGCAGGTCGTCATCGGTGATCCCCTCCTCGGACCAGGCCCAGATCTGGCCGGAGAGCGTGCGGATCAGGTCCTCGGGCAGGCCCAGGGCCTTGCCAACATCGCGCAGCGCGCCCTTGCTGCGATAGCGGATCACCACGGCGGTCAGCGCGGCGCGGTCCCGGCCATAGGTGCGGTAGATCCACTGGATCACCTCCTCGCGGCGCTCATGCTCGAAATCCACGTCGATATCGGGCGGCTCGCGGCGCTCCTCGCTGACGAAGCGCTCGAACAGGAGATCGTTGCGGCCGGGATCGATCGAGGTGATGCCGAGGACGAAGCAGACGGCCGAGTTCGCCGCCGATCCGCGCCCCTGGCACAGGATGCCGCGCGAGCGGGCGAAGCGGACGATGCTGTGGACCGTCAGGAAGTAGGGTGCGTAATCCAGCCGCTCGATCAGGCGCAGCTCGTGGCGCAGGCTGGCGGTGACCTCGGGCGGGACGCCTTCGGGGTAGCGTTCGGCCGCGCCCTCCCAGGTCAGCCGCTCCAGCATGGCCTGGGCGGTCACGGCGGGATCGTCGCGTTCCTCGGGATACTGGTATTCCAGCTCGTCGAGCGAGAAGCGGCAGGCCTCGGCGATCCGGGCGGTGCGGGCCAGCGCTTCGGGGTAGCGGGTGAAGAGCCGGTGCATCTCGGCGGGCGTCTTCAGATAGCGGTCGGCGTGACGCTCGCGGCGAAAGCCCAGGGCATCGACGGTGGTGTTGTGGCGGATGGCGGTGACCACATCCTGCAGGATGCGACGATCGGGGGAGTGGAACAGCACGTCGTTGGTGACCACCGTGGCCACGCCCATCTGCGTGGCGAGGCTGGCCAGTTCGTGCAGCCGCAGCTGGTCGTTCGGGCGGCGGCGCAGGGTCAGCGCCAGATGGGCGCGCTCGCCAAAGGCCTCGCGCATCCGGCGCAGCTGCAGCGCGCAGAGATCATCCGCCCGGTCCGGGATCAGGATGCCGATCATGCCCTCGCAGGCGGCGGCCACGTCGGGCCATTCCAGATGGCACTTGCCCTTGCCGGCCCGCCCCTTGCCGAGGGACAGGAGACGACAGAGCCGCGCATAGGCCGCCCGGTCGGTCGGATAGACCAGCAGGGACATGCCGCAGGCCAGGTCCAGCCGGCAGCCGACGATCAGGCGCACGCCAGTCTCCTTGGCCGCCAGATGGGCGCGGACGATCCCCGCCAGGGAGTTGCGGTCGGTGACGGCCAGGGCCTTCATCCCCATCAGGGCGGCGGTGGCGAAGAGCTCCTCGGCCGAGGACGCACCGCGCAGGAAGGAAAACTGCGTCGTCACCTGCAATTCGATGTAGCCGGGCGCCGTCATCCGAAGATCCCGTGCAGGAACCAGCGATGGGATCCGGTGGCACTGTCCTCGCCATCGCCCTGTCGGAAGATCCAGTAGCGCGCGCCGGTCTCGTCCTCGATGCGGAAATAGTCGCGCACGGCCTGCGCTTCGGCTTCGCGCTTCCACCATTCGCCGAAGATGCGCTCGGGCCCGTCGGCGCATTGCACATGGCGGCGGATGCCGCGCCAGAGGATCCAGCGGGGCGGATGGTCAGGAAGCAGCGCCATCGTCTCGATCGGCTCGGGCCGGGGCAGCAGGCGGGCGGGACGCGGCCAGTGATCGGGCCAGGCCCCGAGATCGGGCGCGACGGGCGCGGGCTCCGCAAGGGGCGGGATGCGGATCGTCGCGCGCTCGGGCACCTCGCTGGCCACGGGCGCGAAGCGGAAGACCGCGCGCGGCCCCAGCCGGTTCGACAGCGTGTCGATCAGACCCGACAGGTCCGGCGCGCCCTCGTCCAGCAGCGTGCTGGCCTGGCGGGGCGACAGGGGCTCGGCGATGGTGGCGGTCAGGGTCATGATCTCGATCCCAAGACCGGGGTCGAGCGTGACGATCCGGTCGCAGAGAAGCCGGGTCAGCCGCGCCGGGTCGCGCTGCGGGACGGCCAGTCCCACGCGCAGCGTCTCGGTTCGGTTGTCGATGCGCGAGCAGAGCAGGTCCAGACGCCGCGCGCCCAGACCCTTGGCGGCCAGCGCTTCGCAGAGCCCGACCACCAGCTTGCCGATAGTGCGGGCGATGGTCTCGGGCGCGGCGATGGGTTCGGCAAAGGCGCGGCGGATCTCGATCAGGCCTTCGGGGCGCAGGGGCGCGATCGGCTCGGAGGCCAGCCCCCGTGCCTGGTCCAGACGCCGGCACAACTCCGCGCCGAAGCGGCGCGTCAGGGGTGCGCGGGGCTGGTCCATCAGGTCACCGATGCTCGCAAAGCCCAGAACCCGCAGACCGGCCGCCATGGCGGCGGGCAGGCGCAATGCCTCCAGCGGCAAAGGTGCCAGAGCCGCGTCCGCGCCGCCGGGCGGAACGATGGTGACGGTCCCGGCCCCCCATCGTGCCAGCGCATGGGCCGCGCCCCAGCTGTCGGCGATGGCCAGCCGCGCGGTGATCCCCGACAGGGCCAGCTTGCCCGCCAGCGCCTCGAGCATCGCGGCCTCGCCGCCATGCAGATGATCGGCGCCGGTCGAGTCGATGACGATCCCGTCCGGCGGATCGACCGCGACGATGGGCGCGACCCGCTGCAGGAGCCAGAGCGCCAGCCGCTCGAGCGCCCGGGCATCCGCCGGCCCATCATCGGGTTCGATCCGCAGATCCGGCACCAGGGCCTGGGCGCGTGCGACGGCCATGCCGGGGCGCAGGCCAAAACCTTGGGCGGCGGGACAGGCGGCGGTGACGACCCGCCTGCTGCCCGCCCGGCCCGCGATGATCAGCGGCCTCTCAGCCGAAGGCGCGCTGCCCGCCTGCCGCTGTCGCCGGTCGATCGGCCACATCGGCAGGAAGACCGAGATGACCCGTGCCATCGCATGCCTCCAGTTCCAGATCGAAGGATTCGCCCGCCCGCGCCCGGATCAGCTCCACCAGCCAGCGCGCCCGGCCGATCCCCGGCACGGGCAGCGGTGCCGAGGGCAGTTCCGAGACCCGCCACCGCGTCATCGCCGCCGTTGGCTGCCCGAAATCGCTGGCATCGGCCTGCCTGCGCCAGCGCCTGAGCGCGATGCCGATCGTGCCCGTGCCCTTGGCCGCCAGGTGCAGGCGACGCGAGGCGGTCATCGACAGCCGCGCCACATCGCCCACCACCGCGCCGAGGCCGCCATGGCGCAGCCCTTCCTCCATCGCGGCCAGGACCGAGACATCGTCGCCCGCCTCGACATGGATGACCCGCTCCGGCGGCAGGCCCATCTGCGCAAGGCCCGGCGCGAAGAGATCCGCCTGGCTGACGCACCACAGGACCTGGCCCTGGCACCGCGCGGCAATGCCCGCCACGAAGCAGGTCGCCGCCGCGCCATCCACGGCGCCGTGGCCCCCGCCCGCGACCTCGTGCAGCGCCCCGCGCGCCAACCCGCCCTGCGGCAGCCGCCGGTCCAGCGCCGGCAGGCCGAAGGGCAGGACGCCGTGCTGGCGCGACCCCGAGCCGTCGATCTCTCCGATCCGGGCGCGCAGGTCGGCCAGGGTGGGATGGGCGGCGGGCATGGGTGCGGGCTCCTGCGAGTCGGGTGTGGGTGTGTCTTGACAGTTCCGTTTTTGTTCTCGCCGTCCCGTCCTGTCAACTGCGGCGGAGGCGATCCGGGCAGGCGATGCGCCGCCCCGCCTGCAAGGCTCTGGAAAGGCGGGATTCAAATCGGGGGATAAGTCGCCAGCCGCCGATGCGACCGGCGTCACGCCTGGACATTGACTCCGGGGCGGGCCGGGCCGAAGATCGGTCACAACAGCAGGAGGGCCGGCCGATCTGCAATCTCTACAATGTCACGACCACGCAGGAGGCGATGATCCGCCTCGTCGAGGGGCTGACCGACCGGGCGGGCAATGTCGCCCCGGGCAGCGTCTATCCCGACCAGATGGCGCCGATCATCCGGCATGGCCAGGCCGGGCCGGAACTGGTCAAGGCGCGGTGGGGCATGCCCTCCCCGCCATCGGTGCTGAAGACCGCCCGCGATCCGGGGGTGACGAATGTGCGCAACCTTTCCTCTCCGCATTGGCGCCGCTGGCTCGGCCGCGGCCATCGCTGCCTGGTGCCGGTGACGAGCTTCTCCGAACCCCGAGGCAAGGGGCTAGGCGTGCAATGGTTCGCGCCGCGTGACACGCAGACCGCGATGTTCTTCGCGGGGATCGAGACGCGGGGCTGGACCTCGCTCCGCAAGGTCAAGGATGGCGAAACGGTGGACGATCTCTACGCCTTCCTGACCTGTCCGCCGAATGCCGAGGTTGGCCGCATCCATCCCAAGGCCATGCCGGTGATCCTGACCCGCCCCGAGGAATGGCGGGCCTGGCTGGACGGCATCCGGGCCGAAGATCTGCAGCGGCCTCTGCCGGACGGGGCGTTGGCGCTGGTGGACGGGCCGGTGTGACACCCGCCACCCCGGCTTGACAGGCCAAGCCGCGCCCTCTACTCACCCCGGCCCGACCGTCCAGAGGAAGCACAAGCATGGCGCAGCAGGCCCGCGGGCTCGGGATCGATTTCGGCACGTCGAACACGGCCGCCGGCTATCTGCGCGACGGGCGGCCGCATCTGGTCCCGCTGGCGCCGGGGCGCACGACCATGCCGACCACCTTCTTCTTCGACCATGACAGCCGCCGCATGCTGATCGGCGAGCCCGCCAACCAGGCGCTGCTGGCGGGCGCCGAGGGGCGCTTCATGCGGGCGCTGAAGCGGGTGCTGGGCACCTCGCTCATGCATGAGCGCCGCCAGATCCTGAACGAGCGCGTCACCTTAGTCGACATCATCGCCCGCTTCCTGGCCGAGGTGCAGGCGCGGGCCGAGGCCGAGGCGGGGATGCGCTTCGACCGCGTCCTCTCGGGCCGGCCGGTCGTGTTCCACGGCGCGGGCGATCCGCGCGAGGCCGCGGCCGAGGCGGATCTGCGCGCCTGCTATCTGGCCGCGGGGTTCCGCGAGGTCGCCTTCATGCCCGAGCCCGAGGCCGCCGCTATCGCCAGCGGCGCGCTGCGGCCGGGATCGGTCGGCCTCATCGTCGATGTCGGCGGCGGCACGTCGGATTTCTCGCTGTTCCGCGCGGTTCAGGACGGGGTCGAGATCCTCGCCAATCACGGCGTCCGCATCGGCGGCACGGATTTCGACCGCGCGATCAGCATCGACCGGGTGATGCCGCTTCTGGGCAAGGGCAGCGCATTGCGCAAGGTGATGGGGTCGGGCGCTTCGCCGGTGCCGAACGCGATCTTCAACGACCTGGCCACATGGGAGAAGATCCCCTTCCTCTACACGCCGCAGAACCGCCGGATGGTGGCCGAGATGCTGCGCCTGGCCCATGAGCCCGAGAAGCTGGCGCGCCTGGCGCGCGCGCTCCAGGACGAGCTGGGCCACGATCTGAGCTTCGCCGTCGAGCGCGGCAAGATCGCCGCCAATGTGGGAGATGCGGCGTCGATCCTGCTGGACCCGCTGGAGGCGGGCCTCGCCGTGCCCCTTTCGGCCGAGGCCCTGGCCGAGAGCCTCGGCCGCCATGCCGAGGCACTGGCCGAGGGCGCGCGTGAGACGCTGCGTCTGGCCGATCTGGACGCCGCGCAGGTGGAGACGGTGATCCATGTCGGAGGCTCCAGCCTGATGGCGATGGTGTCCCGCGCCATGCAGAGGCTATTCCCCGAGGCGCAGCACCAGACCAGCGAGGTCTTCACGGCCGTTGCCGACGGGCTGGCCATCGCGGCGGGCGGGTGAGGGATAGCCGACGCGGTTGGCGACGTGCCCCCGCCTGCGATGAATGCTTCGCGACGGTTGCAGTCGGCTCCGGAGAGATCGAGCGCCACCGGCCTGGCATTCCGGCCCCGGCGGCGGCAGGCGGATGCTGACAATCTCACCCAGCCTACCAAGGTGGCGACCCGCTGACGGGTGTCCGGACTGCCTCCGGCGTCTCTGCACGTGCCAAGCGCTGCCTCGTGGAGCTGATCTAGGCTCGGGCAAGCGATTCCTGCGATCTCGATCCGGAGGCGTGCGCTGGAGACGGTCCTGCGCGTCGAGATGGGCATCGCAGCAGATGCCAGGGCATCGGAGCGGCTGGCGTTGCAGGTCTCGCGCCCCAAATGGCGGATCGCGGCCCAGTGGCCTTCGCCCAACACAGCGCTGCGCCCGAGGGCCTCGCCAACCCCGCTGGTGGGCAGGTGGAGCAGCACGGGACTGAACGGACCACGAGGGCGGCGGGCGCAGAAAGTCGGCAGCCGCAGAGTTGCGCTCGTGGCAAAGACTTCCTCCTGAAAATCCATATCCCGCCTCCCGTTCTTCCAATCTCGCCTTGGCGCCAACCAGCGCGATCAACCTGCCAGGCACCCGTCAAGGTCCAGCGATCTGCCGTCCTGGAGAGACTAGCCGCTCGGCGTGAAACGCGAAACCCGCCCGGATCTCGCCGTTGCGGATAGTGCCAGCGTAACGGGGGTAACAGGCGCTGTTACGAAATAGTTCCGTGAATTCAATGCTGTAACGGCGTAACGCCTGTAACGCCGGGGGAGAATGTATTTATGTGCCCGTATGTGCGTATGCATAAGCGTATGTGTAGGCGGGTATGTATGTATATATGTTACACTGTTACACAATACATTTATTTATTTAACTTCAATAGCTTGAGCGTATCGAAGAGCGTAACGCCAGCGTAACGGCCGTTACGGCGGGGGAGAATAGGATTATTCACTCAAAATCAGTTGCTTGGAGGATTTCAGCCATTGAATGTCGGGCTTGGGCGGTCATCGCGCGGGGCGCCGGTCGGGCAATTCCCCTACCGGATTTCCAGTCGGGCTCGAACGGCGGGTCATCCGTCTCGACGGGAGGAAGGGCACAGCAGATCGCGTCAGTGAGCGAAGATCGTCCATTTGATAACGAAAATGTTATTTCAAATGTCCTGTTGACACGGTGATTCGCGGCCGCCAGACTCACCTCATGCTGCGGCACATGCCGGGCAGGCCTCGGCAGGGCATCTCACCTCCCCGCCAAGGCCCTAACCTGTCAATCTTCCTTGGAGACTGACATGGCTACCGAGCCCTCTAGCATCGCGCCCTGCGCGGCGAAAGCGCCTATATGGGCGGTTACTCCCTACGGGCGGCGGTTCATTGCCCTGCTGAACGCCTGGGGCGAGCACATCACCGCAGAGCGTATCCTGGCATGGACCGAGCCCACCGATCCCCGTCACGGGCGGGCGCAGGCCCGGGTCGAGGAGGCCCTGCCGGGCTTTCATGACGCATTGCTCGCCATGACCGAAGCCACGCCGTCCGACCCGCTCGACGAGCCTCTGCGCCGGATGGTGTTGCTCGTGGCGAGGCTTGTGCGCGAGAACCGCGCCTCGGCCTTCACCCGCTACGAGACGCTGGCGGGCGATCTCGCACCGTTCTTCGTCGTGCCCGGCGAGAGTCCTGCGGTCGCTGAGGTCCGCAAGATGCTCGTCGCAGCGGAGCGCCGCATCGCCCTGATGGCGCGGCTGTCCCGCTCTCGCGCCGAGGGTGCCGCGCTCGAAGCCGAGCTTCTCGCGGCCTGATACCTTCCCTGACCGCTGACAGTCCAGGCTGATCCTCCGCACTCGCGCGGGCGGCAATGCCGTGCTGCCTGACGCCTTGGCGTCCATCGCCAAGGCGCGGCGCGCTGCCCGGCTGTCCTTTTCCATTTTGCAAACCCGAACGGGAGGACCACGCATGTCCTTTGACGACTTTGATCCGACCGACCCTGGCGGCAAGGAAGACCATCCGATCTATGACCGGGACATCCCGGACCATTGGCACTATTGGGCCACCGCGCAGGGCTATGAGATCGTCGCACGCGTGATCGACAAGAACCATCTCCTCTTGCGTTGCTGCGCATGCGGCGGCCGCATGATCTCCAAGGTCTTCGTGCTGCGCACAGGCACGCCGCGCTGCCCGCATTGTCTGGAGGATCGCCGCAAGCGCCTGTGTGTCGATGCTGGCGTCACCTTCATCGAGGCGAACGGATCGCACGACTTCCGGATCCGGCTGCGCTGCGGGCACGAGACGAGCCGGCAGCAGGAGTTCCTTGAGCGCGTCAGAGCGGGACAGACCGAGATCCGCTGCGACGCCTGCCTCGAGGCGCGACTTGAAGCCGAAGCGCGCGGCCGCGGCTGGACGCTGCTGGACCCTGATCCCAAGGGTGATCGAAACTATCGGCTGTATCGTCACGAATGCGGGCACACGCAGCGGGTTGCGATCGTGAACATGCAGACGGGCCGTTTCACCTGCCACGCCTGCAGCGACACGTGGACGAACGATCCCAGCCTCATCTACTTGATGCGCTTCATTCTGCACAGCGGCCGGATCGCCATCAAAGCGGGATTTTCTCGCAACCCTGCCTCGAGGCTGCGTTATCAGCTCGTCACGGATCTCGAACAGAATGCCGAACTGCTCCGGGTGATCCCGGTGCCAACAGGTCACCAGGCAATCTGCTACGAAAAGCGGTTGCACGTGACCCTGCGCAGGCACTTTCCCGATGCCGTTCTCGATCGGGCAGAGTTCGAGGGCGAGGTTCGTGTTCTCTCGGAACTCTACTGCGCCAGCATTGAGCCTGAGGTCTTGGCGTTGCTGGACGATATCGAGCTGCGGGTCAGGTCGCTGGCAAAGCGCGGGGCGAAGCTCGCCCGGCGCAGGGCGCGGCAGGACGCCCGCCGCGCGAGGAACCGTCAGCGTCGCAGGCGCACGGGCGGCTCTGCCAAAGCAGGTTGACCGGAAGCGCCGACCACGCCCCCCACCCAAGTCCCTCCGGAGGTCCCGATGACCAAGCCTGACACGGGGACGGCTGCGCCGTCCCGCCCCGCCTGGCGCGCATACGCCGCCGCCATCCTGAACCGCGCGCGCGAGATGGAGGCGCGCACCGATGCCGAGCGCGCCACTCTGCTGGGCGACCATGACGCTGCGGATGAAGTCCTGCCCCGGCTGCCCGGAGACGCCGCCGTCTCGTTCACGTCACCGCGCGACCAGGTGATGATCCTCTGCCTCGCGGCCACGATCGGCAGCGGAGATCGGCTGCGGGCAGAACTGCAGCGGGGTGCGATCGTCGCGATCATCGGTCTGCCCGATGATCGGCTCACGGATGCGCGTCGGCTTTTGCCCCTCTTGCTTCCGCCGGGCTGGCGGATCGCCAGAAGCGCGCACGAGCGCCGACGTCCCGGCGCGGTCGCGGTCGTCGAGCCTGCACCGACCTATAACGGTTATGCCCAGGAAGGTCTGACCAGGATTCTCGAAACGGCCCTGACCTTCAATGTGCCGGTTGTGCTGCTGCTGCCCGAAGACCTGGCCGCGGCCAAGGCTCCCGGAGGGGCGGAGCTGCCGCTCTGGCCCTTCCGCCGGATGGATCGCGAGATCGTGGCCGAGCTTCTCGCGCTGACCTGGCCGCAGGCCGACCCTGCCGCTTTGCGCGAGCGGCCTCCGCCGCACGATCAGCTGGCCGTGATGCCGATGCTGCCCCTGATCCTGTCCCTGCGCAGCAAAAGCGTCGAGGACGCGGTGCGGATTCTGCGAAACACGACGGGCACGTCCGCAGCGCGACCCCGACAGGACGACCTGAAGGCGGGCGCGACCGGCATGGACCTGCCAGAGGGACGGACACAGCCCGGCATTCGTCTGGCCGAGCTTGCCGGCCTCGGCGCCGCACGTGACGTGGCCCTCGGGATCGTCGAGGATCTGCGCGCCTGGCATGCAGGCGAGTTGCCCTGGGACGCGGTGCATCGTGGCCTGCTGGTGGTGGGCCCGCCCGGCTGCGGCAAGACCGAGCTGGCCCGCGCGATGGCGCGCGAACCCGGTATTCATCTGGAAAGTGCCAGCTATGCGCAATGGCAGTCCCGGGGCCATCTCGGCGACCTCATCCAGGCGATGCGCGCGAGCTTCGCCGCAGCGGCCGATCAGGCGCCGTCGATCCTGTTCCTCGATGAGCTTGACGCCTTCGGGTCGCGGATGGGAGGGGGCATCACGCAACACCAGAGCTACGACACCAAGGTGATCACCGCCCTGCTCGAGCAGCTCGACGGAATTGACGACCGGGTGGGGGTCGTCATCGTCGCCGCCTGCAACCACCCTGGGGTGATCGACCCGGCGGTCTTGCGGGCCGGTCGTTTCGATCAGCGCGTTACGCTGCGCCTGCCGGACGCCGAGGCGCTGGCCATCATCCTGCGCCAGCATCTCGGGCCTGACCTGCCCGAGGCGGACCTTGCCATGCTCGGGCAGATGGCCCTCGGCCTCTCGGGCGCGGATTGCGCCGCCGCTGTCCGGGCGGCCCGCGCCGCCGCGCGGCGGCAGAAGTGCCCGTTGACGGCCGAAGATCTGCGCGCCGCCCTCGTGCCGGACCATCTGGCCCTTCCGCCAGAGATGCGCCGCCGGGCGGCGATCCACGAGGCCGGCCATGCGGTCGTGATGACCGCGCTCGGCCTCGGGCAGGTCAAGGCCCTGCGGCTTGGCCCGAATGGCGGCGAGACGCGCATGCGCTGGTTCGACTCCGACTCGACACGGGACCTGCTGCAGCGGCGCTGCGCCGGGCATCTCGCGGGGCGCGCGGCCGAGATCCTCCTGCTCGGCACGGCCAGCGGCGGCGCAGGCGGCACCGAGGACAGCGATCTGCACCAGGCAACGCGACTGGTGATGCAATGCGAGATCACCTTTGGCCTCGGCAGCATGGGTCATCTCTCCGTCGGTGCGCCGCCGCCCACAACGGCGCTGCTCTCGCTGCCGCCCGCCACGCGGCAGCAGATGCAGCGCGATCTGGATCAGGCCTTCGGGCTGGCGCTGGAGGTCTTGCGCCAATACCGGCCGCTTCTGGAGAGCCTGGCACGGGATCTCGAGATCCGCGGGTTCCTTCTGGAAGCAGACCTGGCATTGGCTCTGGCGCCCGTCGCCGGGAGTAATGCGGACCGTCATCTGCCGCCCGAACACGCCGGGGGCGCCGAGCGATGAAACCGGTCAGTCAATCATACCCGGTTTCTTTCCGGTTCCGGGACCGGGCTCGGAACCGCGCGCCAGGATGACCGCGCGGCATGGGACAAGGAATATCGCATCCTTTCGGCGTCGCACCGATGGCTGAACCGGGTGATCGGTCCCCTTCCCAGCCCAGTGCAGGAGGTCTGGAGGGCCTTTATCGACCAAGATCACCGTAGCCCGGACATTCTGGAGGTTCTGGCCGGTTCAAGAACCTAAAAAACCGTGCCGGAAATCGCCCCTCTTTCCCCAGCATGTGCTGGTCCCGCACCGTTATCCACAATCAAGTGCGGCGGGAGGATGGGCGGTTTCGCGGACGCGCCCTAAAATGGAGAGGTCGCGGCGGCATAGGGTTGACCACGCGATCTCCGAGGGGAGCCGCGGATGGATGGCCTGAACAGCATCACCTCTGCGGCCCGACGGAAAGACTGTCAACCTGAATTGAACCAGGAATACGTCACAGGAGAGACGATGCAGAAGAAGCACCCCGCAGCCGATGTCAGGCTGATCACCAAGCACGAGCTTTGCCGCCGCCTGGCCGCCAGCGAGGCCTCGATCGACCGTTGGCTGCGCGCTGATCCCGGCTTCCCGCAGCCGCGCCGCCTCGGCCCCGGCTCGATCCGGTGGGTCGAGGACGAAGTCGTCCGCTTCATCCGGCAGCTGGCGCATGTGGCCTACGATGATCATTCTTTTGATCCGACGGGTGAGCTGGCCCCGGAGGATCTGTGAGCACCCTCCGCTTCGAGGTTCGGCTGATGCCCGACGAGGCGAAGGCCGTCCTCGCCGACATGCGCCTGCGGGGCGCGGCCAGCCGCGCGGATTATCTGCGCGACTGCCTGCTGGCCGGGCGCGCAGGTCGGGCCGACCGGCTGACCGAGGAACTGGGCCTGCTCGGCCTCGTGCTGAACGACATCGCGCATGCGGCGCCCGCGGGCGGTGACGTGTCTGGCGGCGATCTCGCCCGCCTTGTCTCCGAGGGCGCGGCGCTGATCCGCCGGATCCTGCGGGACCTGAACCGCAGGGGGTGGGAGTGAGGCCGCACGTGTCCTTCCACGACTCCGTCGCGACCGTGCTGGGCTACCTGACCCAGACCGACAAGCCCGGCGCCCTGCGCCCGCCCGAGCCGATCGGCGGCACCATCCCCTGGCTTGGCCTCGGCCCGACGCTCCATCACGCGCAGCGCATGCCGCGCCCGTCGCGCCATGCGAAGAATGTCCTTCACGTGACGCTCTCGCTGCCGGACGGGATGATCGCGGACCGCCCTGCCTGGGTGGAGATGGCGCGGATGGCGATCGGCGGGTTGTGCCTGCCGCCGCGCCGCATTCCCTGGCTGGCGTTCCGGCACCGCGACACGTCCTGCGATCACCTGCACATGATGCTGATGGCCGCGACCTTCGCGGGCCGCCCGCTCGGCCTGCCCGATCTGCAGCGGCGGTGCGATGAGGTTCATGTCCGCCTCTGCCGCCATCTCGGCCTCACCCCGCCGCGCTATCACCGGCCGGCGGCAGGGCCGCGCCTCGCGGTGTTCTGCCCGTCGCGCCGCCTGCGCAGCGCGGGCCGGCGCCGGATGGCCTCGGACATTGGCACCGCCCTGGTCCGGTGGCAGCCGACGAGCCTGCCCGCGTTGCAGGCGGCCCTCGTGGCCTCCGGCTCCCCGGTGCGGGTGGAGGAGGTCAGGAAGGACGATCACCGCGTGATCACGTTCAGGCTGGGCCAGACGCAGGTTCCCGGCCGCGCGCTCAGCGATGAGCTGGACCGGTTCAACCTGCTGTCGATCCTGGATCATGCGAGGCGATCCCGCCGTCTTCGGGGCCTCATCGACCAGCGTCACCTGTTGGCGGCCCTGGCCTCGGCCGATGCCGCGCTGCGGGACATCTATGAAGGGATCAGGAATGACCGAAACCACCGAACCGCCGCCCCGGGCCGCAACGACCCCCGAGATCATGCAGGCCCTGCGCCTGCTTGTGGACCGTCAGCAGGAGATCCGGCACCTCTCCGGCGAGACCCACGAGACGGTCCTGCCGCTGACGGCGCTTCTGGACCTGCTGCATCGACCGCAGGATCAGGAGGAGCTGGGTCGGCAGCTGGCGGAAGCCCTGCGCCAGATCCTCGTATCCGTCCAGGGGGCCGCGCGGGACACGGCAGCCCTGGTCTCGGCGCAACGCGACCTGCGGCAGGAGGTGCGGACCCTCGGATCGCGGCTTCAGACGATGGAGGCGACGCAGCAGCGCCTGAACCGCGGCCAGAGCGCGCTGGACCAGGCGATCACCGCACTCGGCGACGACCTGTTCGCAGACGAAGGCGCGCCCTGGACTTGCTCCTGCTCGCGCGGCGCATCTGTCGGGGGCTTGGTCTGGCAGCCTTCCCCACCATCCGCCGCGGCGACCACTCCGTCAGGATCGGCTTCGACGACGGCAGCGCGGTCCGCATCCACCCGGACATCGTTCTCCTGGCGCGGCCCGGCCCCGCCCGGGCGTCCATGGCGCGGAGCTTTGCGCGGGCATTGGCGCAGGCGAAGCGCTGGATCAGCGGCCCGGAGGAGATGGCATGGCCGAGGCCACGCCCCGGCGGCCCCGCAACGCCGCTTGCCGGAACCGCGGAGGCGCTGCGTGCCCACATGGCCGCAAGGCTGCGGGGATGCAGGCCGGTCTGCCTTGCCGAGGCCCCCTCCCTGCGCCAGCGGGCAGCTGCGCTCTGGAAGGACTTCGTGGGGTCCGGTCCCGATGTGGCGGCGCGAACGGACGTGGTGGTCGTCCTGACACCGCAATGCCTCGGCGCGTTGGGAACCCCGGACGCCCTTACCCTGGAGCGGATCGAGGCGCTGTCGGCAAGACACCCCGGGATCACCGTCGCGGCCGTCCTGACGCGGGGCGGCGTGCCTCGCCTGCTGTCGATGGACCGGCCCAGAGAGTTTGTGCGATCACGTCTGAAAGCGGAGGGCATCACGGTGGAACTGGACCCCGCCGATCAGAACGATCATCCTGACCTCGGCGTTCACTAGCTGGCCTAAATACCTGTCCGGAGTGGGGACGGATCAGGCGCTCGGAAAGATGCAATGCTACCCCGGTCGCTACCCCGCAGCCGGTTCAGGGAAAAAACAACCGTAAGATCATAAACTTGGAAAAGGGAAGTGGCGGAGACGAAGGGATTCGAACCCTCGAGACGGTTTCCCGTCTGCACCCTTAGCAGGGGTGTGCCTTCGACCACTCGGCCACGTCTCCGCCGACCCGTATAGGGAGATTGCCAAGGGCGGACAAGTGCTTTCTGACCCCGCTTTGCGGCATGCACGAAACCGTCCGGTTTGACTTGCGCCACATGCCAGCGGGTGCGAGGATCGCTCTGGGCAGACGGCATGATC
Organism: Paracoccus bogoriensis; assembly: GCF_019431455.1. Taxonomy (GTDB): domain Bacteria; phylum Pseudomonadota; class Alphaproteobacteria; order Rhodobacterales; family Rhodobacteraceae; genus Paracoccus; species Paracoccus bogoriensis. The sequence goes on along the minus strand of NZ_JAHYSR010000035.1, from coordinate 5,829 downwards.
CGCGCAGATCGGCATGTGGCCCCCCCGGCGGTGTGGACCCAGGACGGGACCTTGGCCGGGCCTGCGCGGTGGCGCCCGGCGGGGCTACGGATGATGACAGCAGGAGACATGCCATGACCGATATCCGGTTTGATTTCAACGGCAGGATCGCGCTTGTGACGGGGGCGGCCTCGGGGATCGGGCGCGACATCGCGCTGGAACTGGGGGCTTCGGGGGCCTCAGTCCTGGTCAGCGACCTGGATGGCGCGGCCTGCGACCGCGTCACCGCCGAGATCAGGGATGCAGGCGGCCAGGCGCGCAGCTTTGCGGCCGATGTCACTGACGAGGCGGCCCTGAAAGAGGCCGTCGCCTGCGCCGAGGCAGAATGGGGCGGGCTGCACATGGCGGTGAACAATGCCGGGATCGGGGGGCCAAGCCTGCCCACGGGGGAGTATCCCGCCGATGACTGGCGGCGGGTCATCGATGTCAACTTGAACGGCGTCTTCTACGGCATGCGCTGGCAGATCCCGGCCATGCTGCGCGCGGGGGGTGGCTCGATCGTCAACATGTCCTCGATCCTGGGCTCGGTCGGGTTCGCCAATGCCGCGCCCTATGTCGCGGCCAAGCATGCGCTGCTGGGGCTGACGCGGACGGCGGCGATGGAATATGCGGCGCAGGGCGTGCGGGTGAACACGGTCGGGCCGGCCTTCATCGACACGCCGCTTCTGTCGGCCAACCTGTCGCCCGAGATGATGCAGGGGCTGGCCGCGCTGCATCCGATGGGGCGGATCGGCACGCCGGCCGAGGTCTCGGCGCTGACGCTGTTCCTGCTGTCGGGTCGCGCAAGTTTCATCACTGGCAGCTATCATCTGGTCGATGGCGGCTACACCGCGCCGTAGGGGATCGCAATGGATCAGCACAAGCCATGGGCGCAAACCGCGCCAGATATTCTGCGCTCCCTTGACAGCAGGCGCGACGGGCTAAGCAGCGCCGAGGTCGCCGAAAGACTGGCGCGGCACGGGCCGAACCGCCTGCCGGAGCCGCCGCGCCCTTCGGTCATCGTGCGGTTGGCGCGGCAGTTCAACAACCTGCTGATCGTCGTCCTGATCGTCGCGGCGGTGATCACGGCGCTGCTTGGCCACTGGATCGACACCGGCGTCATTCTGGCGGTGGTGCTGGTCAATGCCGTCATCGGCTTCGTGCAGGAGGGCCGGGCCGAACGGGCGCTGGAGGCCCTGCGCGACATGCTGGCGCCCCGCGCCTCGGTCCTGCGGGACGGAGTGCGGCAGGGGATCGACGCGGCGGCGCTGGTGCCGGGCGACATCGTGCTGATCGAGGCGGGCGACCGTGTTCCCGCCGATCTGCGCCTGATCGAGGTCGCGGGCCTCACCGTCGAAGAGGCGATGCTGACCGGCGAATCGTTGCCTGTCCGCAAGCACACCGCGCCCGCCGCCCCTGATGCCGCGCTTGGCGACCGCCGGTCGATGGCCTTCAGCGGCACGATGGTGGCCGAGGGCACAGCGACCGGCATCGTCACCGCGACCGGCGCCGAGACCGAGATCGGACGCATCAGCGGCATGATGCAGGCGGTCGAGGTGCTGACCACGCCTCTGATCGCGCAGATGCACCGCTTTGCGCGCGTCTTGACCGGCTTTGTGCTGGCGGTGGCGGCCGGGGTGCTGGCCTTCACCGTGCTGGGGCGCGGCATGGCATTCGCCGACAGCTTCATGGTCGTGGTCGGCCTGATCGTCGCTGCCATCCCCGAGGGCCTGCCCGCCGTCCTGACCGTCACGCTGGCCATTGGCGTTCAGCGCATGGCGGCGCGTAACGCGATCGTCCGCCGGCTTCCCTCGATCGAGACGCTTGGCGCGGTCTCGGTCATCTGTTCGGACAAGACCGGCACGCTGACCCGCAACGAGATGGTCGTGACCCGCATCCTCACGGGCGCGGGCGAGGCAGGGATCGAAGGGCAGGGCTATGCGCCCGAGGGTGCGGTGAACGGCCCGGCCGAGCCCGCGCTTGGCCGGATCGCGGCGCTCTGCAACACGGCCGAGTTGCGCGACGAAGGCGGCTGGCGAGTCGAGGGCGACCCGATGGAGGGCGCGCTGCTGGCGCTGGCTGGCAAGCTGGGCGCGCCATGGCGTGACCGGCCCGTGCCCGACGCGGCCATCCCCTTTGACGCGCGCTATCGCTACATGGCGGTGCTGCATGACGGGATGGTGCTGGCGAAGGGCGCCCCCGAGGCCATTCTGGACCGCTGCGACAGCGTGCTGGGCGCGACCGGCGCATTTGATGCGGCGGAATGGAAAAGCCGGGCGGATGCCATCGCCTCGGACGGAATGCGGGTGCTGGCCCTGGCGCAGAAGCCACATGCGGGGTCGGGGCTGTCGCATGACGATCTGGCCGGGGGGCTGGTTCTGGTCGGTCTGGTCGGCCTGATCGACCCGCCCCGCCCCGAGGCGATCCGCGCCGTTGCCGATTGCCACCGGGCCGGCATCGCGGTCAAGATGATCACCGGCGATCATGCCGGGACCGCCGCCGCCATCGGCCGCCAGATCGGCCTGCGCCGCTGCGACCGCGTGCTGACCGGGGCGCAGATCGATGCGCTGGACGACGATGCGCTGATCGGCGCCGCGCAAGCGACCGACATCTTCGCCCGCACCAGCCCCGAACACAAGTTGCGGCTGGTCACGGCGCTTCAGGCACCCGGTGCCGTTGTGGCGATGACCGGCGACGGGGTGAACGACGCGCCCGCGCTGAAGCGCGCCGATGCGGGCATCGCGATGGGCCAGAAGGGATCGCAGGCCGCGCGCGAAGCCTCGGATCTGGTGCTGGCCGACGACAATTTCGCCTCGATCGCGGAAGCGGTGCGGCAGGGCCGGACGGTCCATGACAACCTGAAGAAGGTGATCGCCTTCCTGCTGCCGGTGAATGGCGGCGAAAGCATGAGCCTGATCATCGCGATCCTGTTCGGGCTGATGCTGCCCATCACGCCCCTGCAGATCCTGTGGGTGAACATGCTCAGTTCGGTCGCGCTGGCCATGGCCCTGGCCTTCGAGCCGCCCGAGCGCGGCGTCATGGCGCGCCCGCCGCGCCCCGCGAACGCGCCGATCCTGTCGCGCTTCATCCTGTGGCGGGTGATGCTGGTCTCGGTCCTGTTCTCGATGGGCATCTTCGGCCAGTTCGCCGCAGCCCAGGCGATGGGCGCCGATCTCGACACGGCGCGGACCATGGCGTTGAACACGCTGGTCGCGATGGAAGTGTTCTACCTGTTCTCGGTCCGCTACCGCCACGGCCTGTCGGCCACCGCAGAGGGGGTGCGCGGCACGCCCGCGGTGCTGGTCGCGCTGGCCGTGGTGCTGGGCTTGCAGGCCTTGCTGACCTATGCGCCGCCCCTGCAGGCGCTGTTCGCCACGGCGCCGCTTGGGCCGGGGCAACTGGCCGCCTGCGCGGCGGTGGGGGTGCTGCTGCTGGCGGTGCTGGAATTCGACAAGCGCGCCGCCGCATGGTGGAAGCGCAAACCCGAGGGGATCGCATGAGGGTTCTGGTCTTCAATGCAGGCAGTTCCAGCCTGAAATTCGGCCTGTTCGACGGGGACCGACAGATCCTCAAGGGCAGCTTCGACCGCTTCCGCGAGGGCGGCTGCGATGTCGCCATAGACGGCCACAGGGGCCGGGCGCCCCATGGTGATCTGGCCGCTGCCATTGCCGCCGTGCCGGGCGTGCTGGCCGAACGCGGCCATGCGGCCATCGACGCGGTCGGGCACCGCTTTGCCCATGGCGGCCCGGATTTCACCGGCCCCGCCCTGATCGACGAGGCCGTGATCGCCGCGATCGAGGCGCAGACGCCGCTGGCGCCGCTGCACAATCCGGCCATGCTTCAGGCGATGCACCTGGCCCGCAGCCTCTGGCCCGACCTGCCGCAGGTGGCGGTTTTCGATACCAGCTTCCACCTGACGAACCCGGCCCGCGCGACGACCTATGCCGTGCCTGCCGCCTGGCGCGCGGCGGGGCTGCGGCGCTACGGCTTTCACGGCACCTCGCACAAATACGTGGCCCATCGCGCGGCCGAGGCACTTGGCCGCCCCCTGACCGATCTGCGCATCGTCAGCGTGCATCTGGGCAATGGCGCCAGCGCCTGCGCGGTGCAGTTCGGCGCCAGCATGGACAGTTCGATGGGCATGACCCCGCTGGAGGGGCTGGTCATGGGCACGCGATCGGGCGATGTGGACCCTGGCGCATTCGGCTTCCTGCACCGCCAGCTTGGGCTGGACATCCCTGCCATCGAAGCCGCGCTTTACGCCGAAAGCGGGCTCAAGGCGCTGGCGGGCAGTTCCGACATGCGCGATGTCGAGGATCGCGCGGCCTCGGGCGATCCAGAGGCGCAGCTTGCGATCAACCTCTATGCCTATCGCGCGCGCAAGTATATCGGCGCCTATGCGGCGGCGATGGGCGGGCTGGATGCGGTCGTCTTTACCGGCGGGATCGGCGAGAACTCGGCCTCGATGCGGCGGCGGATCTGCGACGGGATGGGCTTTCTGGGCCTGATGCTGGACGAGGATCTGAACCGCGCGCCGGACCTGACAGACCGCAAGGCGCCGCAGATCCAGGCGCAGGGCAGCCGCGTCGCCGTGATCGTCACCGAAACCGCCGAACAGCTGATGATCGCGCGCGAATTGCGCGAACTGCTGGCCCGTCCGCGCCCCGTGCCGCACCCTGTGCCGCGTGCCATTCCGGTGGCGGTCTCGGGGCGCCATGTCCACCTGACCGTCGATGCCGTCGCGGCGCTGTTTGGTCCCGGCTACCGCCTGACCGAGGCCGCGCCCCTGCGCCAGCCCGGCAACTGGGTCGCCGCCGAACGCATCGCGCTGGAAGGGCCCAAGGGCCGGCTTGAGCGTGTCGCGATCCTCGGCCCGCTGCGTCCGCGCGTCCAGATCGAGGTCTCGCGCACCGACAGTTTCGCGCTTGGCCTTGACGCGCCGGTCCGCGACAGCGGGCAGCTGGACGGCACGCCCAGGGTGCGGCTGATCGGGCCTGCCGGCGTGCTGGACAGCGACGGTCTGATCGTTGCCGCGCGCCATATCCACACGAACCCCGCCGATGCCGCTGCGATGGGTTTGGCCGATGGCGACATGGTCGATGTCGAGGTTCAGGGCGGCGGATCGCGCGGTCTGGTCTTTGGCCGGACCTTGGTCCGCGTCTCGCCCCAGGCCGTGACCGAGATGCATATCGACACGGACGAGGCGAACGCCGCAGGCATCGCAGGTGGGGCCGAGGGGGCGCTGGCGCAGGACATCCAAGCCCGGCCCGTTGCCTGATTCTCAGGCAATCGGCCGGCCCGCCGCCCTGAATGGGCGGCGTTCCGCTTGACGCTAACCGCCAAGTCTGCCCACGGTAACGGCAAAACGTCCAACAGGGGCTGTTGAAAAAGCACCATGCCTCTGATTCACTTTGTGTATCGGAGGATGGGAGGCTGCGATGCTGGGTCGGAAGGAGCGCGGGCAACTGGAGCTTTTCATCACCGGGTCGTCGCGGGATCTGATCCCCGATGACCATGTGCTGGTGAAGATCGATCAGGTTCTCGTCCTCTCGTAGCTTCGCGGCGAAGTGGCCGGTCTCTATTGCGCCGAGAACGGTCGCCCTGGCATCGATCCCGAAGTTGCCGTGCGCCTGAACCGCCCCTGGTTTACCGGAGAGCAAGACACTCAAGGGATGAGCCCTATGAGCAAGCAGAGATTCACCCCCCGCCTATCCGGCCGAGCTTCGCGAACGCAGTGTTCGGCTTTTTCGAGAGAACCGCGCCGAATACGCGAGCGACACGGCCGCCTACAAGGCGATCGCGCCGAAGCTT
>NZ_JAHYSR010000034.1 GCF_019431455.1 Paracoccus bogoriensis | reverse complement strand
CACCCGCCATGAAGCTGAAAATGGCCGCGTGAGTTCTACGGTCGCGCCCCGCTAAAACGGGGAGGATTACCCGTGCACGCCCGTCGCTGGCTCACACCGTGGACCGCCACGACATGTGCCACCGCCTCCCGCTTCACACCGGTCGCTACCACTTTCGCGAGGCGACATCCTACAGGATCGCGTTGTCGAGCATCGCTTCCGCCAGCAGCTTCTTCAGTTTCGAGTTCTCGTTCTCGAGCGCCTTCAGCCGCCGGCATCCGACACCTCGAGTCCGCCGAAGCGCGCCTTGTATTTTTAGAACGTCGCAGCGCTGACCCCGTGCTTGCGCCAGACATCGGTCGTCGCCATGCCCGCCTCCTGCTCCTTCAGCATCCCGATGATCTGTTCTTCCGTGAACCTTGACCGTTTCATTGTTCGTCTCCTGGTTGGAGAGGACTCTACCTCAAACTGGAGGAAGATGCGGGGCTCGTGGGCGTCCTGCGTGACGTGGTTGAAGACTGTCCAAGCTGGACATTCGAGCGCCTGGAAACAGAAGGGTTCGCCCCGGCGCTGCTCGACGCCTTGCGCCTCGTCAAGAAGAGGCCCGAGGATGAAGGCGATAGCGAGGCCGTCTATGTGGCTTTCGTCCGACGCACCAAAGGCATCAAGATTGCGCGTCGGGTCAAGAGAATCGACATCCTCGACAGCCTGAACGCGTCGCGACTGTCCGCGCTGAACGAAAAGGACATGCGCCGCCTGACGCGCTACCCCGCTGCCTTGCCGGAGCTGCGGAATGCAGACGGCTGACAGGCCCGTCTCCGGGTGTCATTGCCGCGCGGCCAGCACATCGCAGAGATCCTCAGCCGACGGCCCATCATTCCCATCAGAGGTTGACCTTGGCCTGCGTCGCATGTGTCTCGACGATCCGCCACAGGCGATAGCGCCCCTGCCCGGTGACTTCACGGACCAAGCCCCGCTTTTCGATCCAGTCGATGTTGCGCTGAATGGTTGCCCGATGCGCGCCTGTCAGCTTTTCGGCCATCTGCACCGACACCAGCGGCCAGCTTGTGAAGATGTCCCGCAGCATCGGCGGTGTTCTGCCGGACAGCGCCGCCATCTTTCGTTCCGCGGAAGCCGCCCAAGCCTCTATCTCGTCGAGGCTGCGCAGGGCTGCGAAGGTCGCGCTGTCCATCGCATTCAGCCAGCGCGCCAATCGGGCGGGCGGATCCCCTGTCGCGCGGAAGCCCCCTCCCCCACCCATGCCGATGGGGGCGAAGACCGCGCCGGGCATACTGCCAGCCGGCGCAAGATCGGCGACCGCGACACGCGCAGCCGTCACCGCAGCCTCAAGCGGATCGTCGATCGGCGAAAGCTCTGCGACGTGCCAGAGATGGAAGCCCATGCAGGCCCGCGTCACGGGATGCAGGTCTTCGGCCTGGTCCATCATCGCGAGCCATCCGGCAGCCCGGTCCTGAAAGGCTCCGCGCTCTGCCATCTCGACCATTCGGGGCGAAACCCTGGGATCCCTCAGACGCTCGCCCTGCCCCGGTCGGTCGCGCCGATCCAGAAAGGTTTCGAGGTCGCCCACACCCGAACGACGCGCCAACGGCGCGGGCCCGCCGGTCAGCCGGCGCACGGCCCAGCTGATCCGATACAGCGCTTGCGCATCATCCGTTACGGTCGAAACCCGCAGCGCCATGTAAAGGGAAAGCCGGTCGAGGCCGATCCGGTCCTGTGTGAGCCAGCTGAGATTCGATGCCTCGATCAGGGCAAGCCGCTGCCGCCAGCCGACCGGGCCGCGGCGCAGGCGCTCATCAAGAATCCCCAACCGGGTCGCGACGCGGGCAAGCTGCGCCGCCTGCCCGGCCTCGGCCGCGCGCCAGGCATCGACGACATCGGATTCCTTCGTCTCGGGCGCGGGTCCGGGAGGCAGGCAATCCCGTTCGTTCCCGATCGGCCCGGGCAGGAACCACAGGTCAGCGTCATCCCGGTCCTGGGATGCGCTGATGTCCTGAGAAGGCACCCCGTCGTCGTCCATGTCTGTCTTTCTTAATCGGCTCACGCGCGCATTATATGAGGATTATGCGCGCTTGGCGATGGATTTTGAGCGACTGTGGTTTTCTCTGATGCAGGGGTCTCTGGGAACGCCGTCTTTTCAAGAGCCCCGGAGCCCTCTTGGGGCCTCGGCCCTTCGCGACAAGGCGTCCCGCGCTCAGCGCGACAGGGAATCGTTCCTTGCTTACGTTTGCAAACGGTCGTTTTCTCGTATGATCCGATATTGCCAAACCCGGCCCGCAGGCTTGAAGAAAAACCCTTTCGGTGCTATCTGGTCAGGTAGCTGGTCATCCAACAAGGCAAGAGAACTGCAATGTGGAACCTTCAGGACGCCAAGACACGGTTCAGCGCCCTGGTCGCGGATGCTCTGGCCGGCCGACCGCAGCATGTCACGCGGCGCGGCAAGCCGGCGGTCGTTGTCCTGTCCGAGGCGGATTATGCCCAGCTTCTCGCGGCCGCCCGCGGGGCGCGCGAAAGTTTCGTGGACCATCTGCTGGCCTTTCCGCGCGACGACAAGGCGCTGCCGCGGGCCAAGGTGGCGCCGCGCGACGTGTCCTTCTGATGTGGGTGATTGATACGAACGTCATCTCGGCCCTGCGCCGTCCCGAACGCGCGCCCGCAGTCGAGAACTGGCTGCGCCGCCAGAACCCCGAAACGCTGTTTCTCTCTGTTGTGACCCTGGGCGAGATCGAGCGCGGCATCACCCAGCAAGAGACCCGCAACCCGGCCTTTGCCCAGGATCTGCGCCAGTGGCTGCAACGGACCGAATTGCTGTTCGCGGACCGTATTCTGCCCTTCGATCCGCCTGCCGCCCGGATCTGGGGCCAGCTTTCCGCCCGGATCGGACATGGCGGCGCGGATCTCATCATCGCGGCCAGCGCCCTGGCGCATGGGATGACCGTCGTTACCCGAAACGTGGACGATTTCGCGCCAAGCGGCGTGCCGACCTTTGACCCCTTTGCGCCATGCTGATCGGCTATGCCCGAGTCTCGACCGGCGACCAGACCCCCCTGCCCCAATCCAAGGCGCTCCATGCCGCAGGTTGCGCCGAGATCCACGAGGAACTGGCCTCGGGCGGCGACCGGGCGCGCCCGGTCCTGGCGCGCGTGCTGGATCGGCTTGGCCCCGGCGATACGCTGGTCGTGCTGCGCATCGACCGCCTGGCGCGGTCGCTGTCGCATCTGCTGGAGGTGATCGAGCGCCTGGAAGCCAAAGGCGCCTTTTTCCGCTCGCTTCTGGACCCGATCGACACGGGCTCGGCACAGGGCAAGTTCACGCTGCAGGTTCTGGGCGCCGCGGCCGAATTCGAGCGGGCGCTGATCCGCGAAAGAACCGCTGCCGGCCTGGCCAGCGCCCGCAGCCGGGGCCGTGTCGGCGGCAATCCGGGCCTGCGGGCCCGCGACCCGGCGGCGCTGCGCAAGCTTCGCCTGGCGCGGCAGGGCAGCTATACGGAGCGCCTTTCCCGAACGGCGCCGGATTGGGTGCCTCATGTGCGCCGCCTGCGCCCCGAAATGGCGTGGGAGGATGTGCTGCGCATCATCAACGCCCCCCTGCCCCATGATCGCCGTTGGAGCCAGGCCCGGCTGATCCGCGCCGTCAAGGCCTATGTCCGCGATGGCCTTCTGCCCCGGACCGTTCTGGATCGCGCGAGGCGGCGCGAGGCCGATGACCGCCTGCCCGCCATTGTGGCCGCCATCAGGGGCGCAGATCCCGACATCACGCTTCAGGCCATCTGCGACCGGCTGGAGGCCATGCGCGAAAGGACGCCGCGCGGCCGGACAAGATGGCAGCCCTCGTCGGTCCGGATGCTGTTGCAGCGCGCCGAGAGGCTGGGCCTGATTCAGCCAGCCGAGCCGCCGGTGACGTGAGCGGCGTGACGCGGTCCCTGCCCCTCGCCGCTGCGCTCTCTACGGCGCAAGAAGCCCAGTCCCGTGATCGACGTTTGCCAGAGTTGACAGCTGTCAACTTCCTGCAGGCCGCGCGCCTAGGTTCAGAAGCGCATTCACCATCCGCGCCGGATCAAACGCGCCTTTCGCCGCATGGGCGGTCAGCACCCGCAGATAGGCACCGGGTGCGCGGATGCGCGAGGCCTGCTGCAGAAGACAGGCAATCGCCGTGGCAGCAACGTCGTCGCCCATGGTCCTGCGTGCGGCGGCCCAGACGGAATGGGTGATCCCCAGCATGGGGGCGACGAATGCCCCGACATCCAGCAGGTCGCGCCAGTTCCGGATGGGCCTGGTGCTGTAGGCGCGGATATCCGGCGTTGCCTGCAAGACGGTCTGGATGGTCAGAGGGGTCGCGCCACACGCGCGGATTTTCCCTTCTTCATTGCAGTCAGATTCAGGTTCATCTGGTTCTGAACTCTGATACTGCCGCTCATTCTGGCTGTCATTGCCGCCCGGAATCGCTGTTTCGACCAGAGCCGGCAGGACCAGATCAAGGGCGATCCGGCTTTCGGCGCAGAGCCTGCGCAGCGCGGCAAGGTCCGATTTCCGGCGGCTCTGGCGGTGCAGGTCGGCAAGATGCTCGGCCGAGAGGGCAGGGGCCTTGCCCTCGGCCAGGGCGGCCAGGCGCGCGCGGGCCGCCTCGCGCAGAGTGACGCCGATTTCTTCGCGCAGGCGGCGCATTTCCTGAGCCTCGGCGCGACTTTGCGCGGCGGCGGCGACGATCTCGGCGGCGCGCCGCGCCAGAGGCATCAGGTCAAAGCCGAAGGCGCGTTCGATCCCCCCGTCAGGGCCGCGCCGGGCGTAACGCTTGCCGTTGGGGCTGTCCCGCCGCGCCAGCAGCCCGGCCCGGACCAGGGCCGCAAGATGGCGGCGCAGCGTGCTTTCGGGCATCCCATGCAGCCGCGCCGACAGCGACGCGTTCGAGGGAAAGACCACCAGCCGCCCCCGCAGATCCAGCCCCGCCGCAGGGTGAAAGGACAGCAGCGCAGACAGCACCGCCAGATCGCGGTCGCTGACGCCCAGATGCTGGCGCGCCTGCACGGCGTCCCGCAGCAGATCCCATTTGTCGATACCGACCGACGCAGCAGGGCCATCCGGCGCTGTCCTGGCAGGCCGCTGGCCAGCCGGTATCGCGCCATGCCCCGGAATGGACATGGAAATGTGCTTCATGCGCTTTCACAAGGCAAGAAAAGGCCATGCGCCGGACAAGACGCGGTTGACAGCTGTCAACAAGGTCCGTTATCAGCGAGGTGCTAGATCGTGAAAACGGCCCTTCGGGATGTCATGTCCTGGGGGGCTTTTTCTTGACCGCTCGTGCCTCCTTTTTTTGTTGCGGTTCAGTCGTCCTGCCCGCCCTGGCGTCGCAGCCAGTCTCGGTGAACCTCGTGGATATTGTCGATAAGCCAGTCGCCGAAGGCCCGGCCCGCGCCGGTCAATTCCAGAACGGCCCGGGTCTTGCTGCGCCGCGCTGTGCCAAGCGTCGCGTTCGCGCTGCGCAGGGGTAGGGGGGCCGAAGGCCGCGGGGCCGCGGAAACGGCGGCCAGAACGGCCGCAAACCGGGCGTCGGAATCCGGTCCCCGAGCGGCGGCGATCAATTCGTCCTGGGAATGCCCCGCGATCCGGCTTGCCAAAGCCAGCCAGCGGTCGCGCCCGGCCGAGGGCGCCGCCCCGATGGCGCGGATGACCGCTTCGGGAACCGCATCGGTCACGGTCAGCATCCGCGAAATCACGGTCTTGTCGATGGACAGCGCATCGCAGATGACCTTGCGGTCGAACCCGGCACGGGCCATCTGCGCGGCGAAATTGGCCTTTTCGATGAAGCTCAGATCCTTGCGGGCCGAGTTTTCCTGACCCTGGGCCACGATCAGGTCGCGGTCGTCCAGATGGCGCACCATCGCGCGGACGGGCAGGCCAAGGCCGCGCATCGCCTCGACCCGGCGGCGGCCAAAGACGATCTCGTAACGGCCCTCGTCGCGCTGCGAATGGCGCAGCAGAACCGGCACCTGCTGGCCGTATTCGCTGATGGATTGGCGCAGCGCCGCAATCCCTTCGGCATCGTCGTCCAGCCGGTCGGCAAGGCCCCCATTGTCGATCAGATCGGCCGGAACCTCAATGATGGCGCGGCTTTTCAATTCGTTGATGGATTTCGACACCGCCCCGATGGCGCCGCGGTCGCTGCGATGGGCAACCCGCGCCTCGTCCGAGGGGGCAGGGGCGTTCATCAGGTTCTTCAGCAGATCCTTGCGTGCCATCATTCCCTCCTGCGGCCCCAGGCGGCCTGGATCAATCCCTCGATCTCGGTGTGAACGGCGTTCAGGCTTTCCAGCGCACGTTCATAGGTGCTGCGGGTAAACTGAGACTTTTCAACCTCATAGAGTGTCTGCTTGGTAATCCCCGCATCCGAAATCGCCGTCGATTTCAGAACGGGATGGTTCAGCACATGGTCCCCGAACATCGAGCGCATGAAGCTGACCATCTGGTTCTGCGGCCCGTCGCCCGGCTCGTAACGGGTGATGAGATAGCGCATCCAGTCGTAATCCATGCTGCCCCCGGCCTCGGCCACGACGCCCAGCAGGTTCGAGGTCATCAGCAGGAACTGGCACATCGACATCACGTCCAGCATCTGCGGATGGACCGTCACAAGGATGGCGGTGGCCGCCGACAGCGCAGACATCGTCAGAAAACCCAGCTGCGGCGGACAGTCGATGACGACCGTATCATAATCCGATTCGACATCCGCCAGAGCGTCGCCAACCCGGGTAAAGAAAAGATTACCCGAGCGTTCGCGTAACGCCATGGGCGTCGTATGCTCGAATTCCATCAGGTCCAGATTGCCGGGGATCAGGTCCAGATTGGTGAAATAGGTCTTCTGGATGACGCTGCGCAGGGGCAGGGGGTCGTCATAGCGAATCGCGTCGTAGATCGTGCCGCCATCGGGCAGGTCGAATTCGGGCTGGATCCCGTGCAGCGCCGACAGGCTGGCCTGCGGGTCAAGGTCGATCGCCAGCACCCGATAACCGTCCAGCGCCAGCTTCTGCGCCAGATGCGCGGCGGTGGTCGTCTTGCCCGACCCGCCCTTGAAGTTGATCACGGTGATGACCTGCAGATGGTCGCCCTCGCGCCGGCCGGGCAGATAGGTGCCGGGCGTCTTGGCGCCCTTTTCCAGCAATTCGCGCAGCGCCTGGATGTCCGAGGGCGTGTAATAGCGCCGCCCCCCGGCCCGTGTCTCGGGCGAGGGGCCGCGGCCCTCCAGATCCAGCTTGCGCAGATAGGCGTCCTTGACGCCCAGCAGATCCGCCACCTCGCCCGAGGTGAACTTGCGCAGCACCCGCTTGGCATTGGGCGGGAAAAGCTGTTCACGATGGGCCTGCAGACGGCTGGACAATGCCGCCGCATGATCGCCGACAAGCTTGTCGATGCGCGTATTCGGTCGCAGTTTGTCCACGGCTGCCCCTTGTTCGCCTCGTTGCGACCGATGTTGTTACGCTTTCGGCCGTCTTATTCTCTTTGCTCCGTAATTTAATGCGGCGTCCTGACGATTCTGACAAGGGCTTTTTCGCTGGCCGTGGTCGGCGCGATCAGGACGGCGCAGCCTTGCGATATCGGCCCTGCCGCCACGCGCGAATGCGCAGCCGGGCTGGCCGCGCGCCCCTGCAACCGGGTGCAAAGCCTGCGCAAGGCGGCGCATCCGATCCCCACGAGATGGCGGATTGACGATCCCGATTTAAATTGTCAGATACTCGCGGAATTGTTCATTGCGCAGGCGATCATGTCCTCTTTCAATCCCCGCTCGGTCCTTCTTGTCGGTGCCGGTGTCATGGCGCTGTCCTCTGGCGCGGCCTGGTCGCAACAGCCGGATCAGCCGTTTCTTCTGGACGAGATCGTCCTGACCGCCGGTTCGGATGCATCGGTCCAGGCAGATGGCTATGTCGGCACGCAATCGCAGGTTGCGACCAAGTCCAACACGCCCGTCGCCGAAACGCCGCAGTCGATTTCGGTCGTGACCAGCCGGCAGATCGAGGATCAGGGCGCCCAGACCCTGGGCCAGGCGCTGAACTATACCGCCGGCGTGCTGGGCCAGCCTTTCGGCGCCGATCCGCGCTTTGACAGCCCCACCGTCCGGGGCTTCGAGGCGCGCGGCTCGCAATATGTCAACGGCCTGCGCCAGTTGCGCGACTTCGGCGCGCCCGCCTACGAAATTTACGGCCTTCAGCAGGTCGAGGTTCTCAAGGGGCCGAACTCGTCGCTCTATGGTGCCGGATCGCCTGCGGGGATCATCAATCAGGTGCAGAAACGTGCGCAGGCGCGCGATTTCTCCGAGGTCGGGGCAGGCATCGACAGTTTCGGCAGCGCGCAGGGTTTCTTTGACGTGAACCGCGTCGCGGGACCGGCGCTGTCCTGGCGCCTGACCGGGATCCTGCGCGACAGCCAGACGCAGATCGACGCGCTGACCAACCGGCGCGGCTATCTGGGCGCTGCGCTGCGTTATTCGCCCGACGAGGCCACGACGCTGGACGTGATCGGCTCTTATACCAAGGATTCGCCGATTTCTCCGCCGGGCGTCCCCTTTGCCCTGACGCAAGCCGAGTCCGGCAAGGTGCTGCGCGAACGTTACTTTGGCGAGCCGGCATTCGACGACAGCGACCGCAAGATCGCCAATTTCGGCGTCGAGCTCAGCCACCAGCTGGATAACGGCTGGACCCTGTCGCAGGGATTCCGGGTCGAGCGGTTCGACTGGACCTATACGGGCCATTACGTCAGCGGGCTGACGGCCGACGGGCAATTCGTGACGCGCGGCGCGAACCTGCAGGACGAAGCGACCCGGGGGCTGAACCTGGACACGCGGCTGTCGAACCGCATCAGCATGGGCGCGGCCACGCATGACCTTCTGGTCGGGTTGGACATCCGCCAGTATGACGCCGACACGCTCACGCAGTTCTTTTTCGGCCAGCCCATCAATGCCTTCAACCCGGTCTATGGCGGCCTGCCCGACGCGGATGCCTGGTACACCAGCACCAGCGATGCGACCCAGAGGCAGATCGGCCTCTATGCGCAGGACGAGATCACGGCGGGCAACTGGCGCGGCAGCCTGGCGCTGCGCCATGACTGGACCGAACAGACCGGCAGCGCCTTCACCAATTTCGCGGGCGCCAGCACCATCGACCAGAGGGACAGCGCCACGACCGGCCGGGCAGGTCTGGGCTATGTCCTGGCCAATGGCGCGATGCCTTATGTCAGCTACACGACCTCTTTCGATCCGACCATCGGCACCGATTCCACCACCGGCGAGGCGCTGAAGCCCACCAGGGGCAAGCAGTGGGAACTGGGCGTCAAGTATCAGCCGCTTGATTTCGATGGGCTGTTCACCGCCGCCATCTATGACCTGACCCAGCAGAACCTGGTCCGCAATCTGGGCCAGGGCCAGACCCGGCAGCTGGGCAAGGTCCGCTCGCGCGGGGTCGAGCTTGAGGCGACCGCCGCGCTCAGCGCCGATTGGGATCTGCGCGCCAGCTATGCCTGGAACCAGACCGAACAGAAGGGCGGCCCCGAGGACGGGCTGGACATGCCCAACGCGCCGCGCCATCTGGCAAGCCTGTGGCTGGATCGCGATTTCGGGGGCGGCTGGCGCATGGGCGGCGGCATCCGCCATATCGGCGCACGCAAGGGCGATTTTGCCAATACCTTCGATCTGGACAGCGTCACCTTGGTCGAACTGGCCGCCAGCTACAGGCGGGGCAATCTGGAAGCCGGGGTGAATCTGACCAACCTCACCGACCAGGTCTATCTGGCCAATTGCGGCAATTTCGGCTGCTATTACGGCGAAGGGCGCGGCATCGCGGCGCGGGTCGCCTATCGGTGGTAGGCTGCGCCGCCATATCGCCCCGGCCCGACCGCCGCACGTTCCTTGCCGCCGCCGGCGCCCTGTTGGCGGCGGGTCTGCCTCTGCGTGCCGAGGCAACGCCTCGCCTGGCTGCGATCGACTGGGCAATGCTGGAAACGGCGATTGCCCTGGGTCACATGCCCGTGGCCGCGACCGAACTGATCCGCTTCCGCGCGGATGTCGGCCACCCGGCCATTCCCGGCAGCGTGACCGATCTGGGGCTGCGCGGCGCGCCGAATGTCGAACTGCTGGCGCTGGTCCGCCCGACGCTGATCCTCAGCTCGCCCTATTACACCCATCTTCACGCAGGGTTCGAGTCGATCGCGCCGGTCCTGTCCCTGCCCTTCTACCTGCCCGGCCAGCCGCCTTTGCCCCACGCGATTGACGCGCTCGGGGCGCTGGCCCGACGGATCGGCGATCCGGCGGCGGGCCACAGGGCACGCGCCGCGGCCCAGACCCGCCTGGACCGGCTGGCCGCGCGCCTTGCGCGCCATGCCGACCGCCCCGTGGCAGTGGTCGAGATCGGCGACGCGCGCCACCTGCGCGCCTTCGGGTCCGACAGCCTCCATGGCAGCACGCTGGCCCGGCTCGGGCTGCGCAACGCCTGGTCCGAGGCGACGGCCTACGGCTTTCTCGCCCCCGTGCCGCTGGAGCGTCTGGCCGAGATGCCTGACGCGCGGCTGGTCATCGCCGGTCCCATCCCGCAGCAGGCGCGGGGCGCGTTGGCGCGCAGCAGGCTGTGGCAGGCCCTGCCGCAGGTGGCGGCGGGGCGCGTGCATCATCTGCCGGCGATGAACGCCTTCGGCGCGGTGCCCGCGGCGCTGCGCTTCGGCGATCTGCTGGCCCGCGCGCTGGAGGCCTGAGATGGTGACGGCCCGGACCCTTGCGCCTTTCGCGGCGCTGATCGCGGCGCTCTTGTGGTGGCTGGCGGCGCGGGCGCTGCCGATGCCCGCATGGCCCTGGGACGCGCAGGCGATGAGCCTCGATCAGATCCGCATGGCCTACGGGCTGATGCCGCGCGGGGTGATCGCGCTTCTGGCCGGGGCGATGCTGGGCCTGTCGGGGGCGATCCTGCAGGTCGTGCTGCGCAACCCGGTGGCCGATCCGACGACGCTTGGCATCAGCGCGGGCGCGCAGCTTGCGCTGGTGCTGGCCACGATCCTCGCGCCCGCGCTGCTTGAGGCGGGGCGCTGGCCGGTGGCAATGGCGGGGGCGGGCGCGGCTGCGGCGCTGGTCATGGCCATCGGCGCGCGGCGGGGCTTTCAGCCGGTCAGCATGGTGATTGCGGGGATGCTGGTCGGGCTGACCGCCAGCGCCGTCGCGGGCGCGCTGACCCTGGCGCAGGGGCAGTATCTGCTGTCGCTGGTCATCTGGAACGGCGGCGCGCTGGTGCAGCAGGACTGGTCCGGGGTCGCCGCGCTGGCCCTGGTGCTGGGCCCTGGCGCGCTGGCCGCGGCGGCGCTGGCCCGGCCGCTGCGCCTTTTGTCGCTTGGGGGCGAGGGGGCGCGGGGGCTGGGCCTGAACGTCGCGCTGATGCGGCTGGCGGCGATCGGCGTCGCGGTGATGCTGGCGGCGGCGGTCTCGGCCGAGCTGGGGCTGATCGGCTTCGTCGGGCTGGCCGCGCCCGCGCTGGCGCGCAGTCTTGGCGTGCGCGGGGTCGCGGGCCTGCTGGCCTGGTCGCCGGTGCTGGGCGCGCTGTTCCTGTCGGTCTGCGACGGGCTGGTTCTGGCCGCGGCGGGTCTTGGGGCCGAGATGTTTCCCACCGGCGCGCTGACCGGGCTGCTGGGCGGCCCGCTGCTGATCTGGCTGTTGCCGCGGCTGCGCGGCGCGACCCCGCCCGGCACCGAGGCGGGCGACGGTCCCGCCCCGCGGCTGGCCCGTCCGGGGCGGCTGCTGGCGGCGATGGCCGCGGGTCTGGTCGCGGCGGGGCTGGCGCTGCTGTGGATCGGCCGGGTGCCCGGGGGCTGGGCGGTGCTGGAGCGCGCCGATCTGGCGGCCTTCCTGCCCATGCGGCTGCCGCGCCTGCTGGCGGCGGCGGGTTCGGGGGCGGCGCTGGCGCTGGCCGGGGCGATCCTGCAGCGGCTGACCGCGAACCCCTTGGCCTCGCCCGAGGTGCTGGGCGTCTCGGGCGGGGCCTCGCTTGGCTATGCGGCGGTGGTTTTCGGCCTTGCCGCGCCCGGCGCGGGGGCGCTGGCGCTTGGCACGATGGCGGGGGGTGCGGCCGCGCTGGCGGTGCTGCTGGCCGTCACCGCGCGCCGCGACATGCCGGCCGAGCGCGTGCTGCTGGCGGGGGTCGCGGTCTCGGCCCTGGCCTCGGCGGTGCTGTCGGCGATGATGGCGGTGGGCGATGCGCGGGCCTGGGCGATCCTGTCCTGGCTGTCGGGATCGGCGGCCCGCGTCACGATGCCGGGCGCCCTTGCGCTGGCCGGGCTGGCGGTGGCGGTCTGGCTGGCCGCGCTGGCGCTGCGCCGCTGGCTGGCGCTGCTGCCGCTTGGCGAGGGGGTGGCGCGCGGCCTCGGGCTGGGCCTGGCGCAGGCTCGGCTGTCGCTGATCCTTCTGGCGGGGCTGGCCACCGGGGCCGCGACCATGGTGACGGGGCCCTTGTCCTTTGTCGGGCTGATGGCGCCGCATCTGGCGTGCCGCGCGGGCCTTGCGCGGCCGGCCGACCACCTGACCGGATCGGCGCTGATCGGCGCGGGGCTGATGCTGGCCGCCGATTTCGGCGCGCGCATGGCGGGCTTTCCCTATGAATTGCCGCTTGGGCTCTTTGCCTCGCTGATCGGGGCGCCCTGGCTGATCTGGCTGATGACGAGGCAGCGATGACCCTGTTCCACCTGTCCGGCCTTGCGGTCGAGATCCCCGGCCACCGCCTTCTGGACGACATCACGCTGGACCTGCCCGCGGGCCGCGCCACCGCGCTGATCGGCCATAACGGATCGGGCAAGTCCACGCTGCTGCGCGCCCTGGCCCGCCAGATCCCCGCCCGCGGCACCGCGATCTTCGAGGGCCGCCCGCTTGGCGCCTGGCCCGCGCGCGCCCTGGCCCGGCGCATGGCCTACCTGCCCCAGACCACCCCCCCGGCCGAGGGCATGACCGTGCGCGAACTGGTGGCGCTTGGCCGCTATCCCTGGCACGGCGCGCTTGGCCGCTTTGGCCCCGCCGATCACGCGGCCATCGCCCGCGCCCTGTCCGAATGCGGGGTCGAGCCCTTCGCGGACCGGCTGGTGGACACGCTGTCGGGCGGCGAGCGGCAGCGTGTCTGGCTGGCGATGATGGTCGCGCAAGAGGCCGGCACCCTGCTTCTGGACGAGCCGATCAGCGCGCTGGACATCGCCCATCAGGTCGAGGTGCTGGCCTTGGTCGCCGCGATGTGCCACAGCCAGGGGCGCAGCGCCGTCATCGTGCTGCATGACGTGAACATGGCCGCGCGGTTCTGCGATCATGTCGTGGCGCTGCGGGCCGGGCGGCTGGTCTGGCAGGGCGCCCCCCGCGCCCTGATGCGGCCCGAGACGCTGCAGCGCATCTATGGCCTGCCGATGCAGGTTCTGACCCGGGCGGACGGACATCCGATCGCCACCCCCGCCTGAGAGGCCCGATGCTGAAGGACTTCCTTTCCTATTACCGCCCGCATCTGCGGCTGTTCTGGCTGGATTTCGGCTGCGCGGTCGTCTCGGGCCTGCTGGAGCTGGCCTTTCCGCTGGCCGTCACCGCCTTCATCGACCATCTGCTGCCGCAGGGCGATTGGAGCCTGACCATCGCGGCGGCGGCGGGGCTTCTGGTGCTTTACGCGGTCAATTCCGGGCTGCTGGTCGTGGTGATCTACTGGGGCCACAAGCTGGGCATCAACATCGAAACGGCCATGCGCGCGCGTGCCTTCGATCACCTGACGCGGCTGAGCTGGCGCTGGTATGACCGCGCGCGCACCGGAAAGCTGGTCGCCCGCGTCACCCGCGACCTGGAAGAGATCGGCGAAATCGCCCATCACGGCCCCGAGGATGCCTTCATCGCGCTGATGACCTTTGCGGGCGCCTTCGTGCTGATGTTCTGGATCAATCCGCAGCTTGCGCTGATCGTGGCCCTGATCGTGCCCGCCATGCTGGCGCTGGTCATCGTCTATGGCGGGCGGATGACGCGGACCTGGCGCGCGATCTATGCCCGTGTTGGCGATTTCAACGTGCGCCTGGAAGAGGCGCTTGGCGGGGTCCGCGTCGTGCAGGCCTTCGGCAACGAGGCGCATGAAAGCCACCTCTTTGCCGCCGACAATGCCCGCTACCGCGCCACCAAGCTGGAGGCCTACAAGGTCATGGCCGCCAGTTCGGCCCTGCAATACATGGGCCTGCGGCTGGTGCAGGTCATCGTCATGGTGGTGGGCGCGGGCTTCGTTCTGTCGGGCGATCTGAGCACCGGGGGTTTCGTGGGCTTCCTGCTGCTGGTCGGGGTGTTCTACCGCCCGCTGGAAAAGATCGCCGCCGTGATCGAGACCTATCCCCGCGGCATCGCCGGTTTCCGCCGCTACCGCGACCTGCTGGCGACCGAGCCCGAGATCGCCGACGCCCCCGACGCCATCGAGGCCCCCGCCCTGCGCGGCGAGATCGCGTTTCAGGGCCTGTCCTTCGGCTATGACCCGGCCCGCCCGATGCTGCACGACATCGACCTGACCATCCGTGCGGGCGAGACAGTGGCCTTCGTCGGCCCCTCGGGGGCGGGCAAGACCACGCTGCTGGCGCTGCTGCCGCGCTTTTACGAACCGGATGCGGGGCGTATCACCATCGACGGCATCGCCCTGGACCGGATGCGGCTGAACAGCCTGCGCCGCCAGATCGGCCTTGTCAGCCAGGACGTGTTCCTGTTCGGCGGCACGCTGCGCGAGAACATCGCCTATGGCCGGCTTGACGCTTCGGATGCCGCGCTGCGCGATGCCGCCCACAAGGCGCAGCTGACCGAGATGATCGCCGCCCTGCCCGAGGGGCTGGATACGGTGGTGGGCGAACGCGGCGTGATGCTGTCGGGCGGGCAGAAGCAGCGCGTCGCCATCGCGCGGGCTTTCCTCAAGAACCCGCCCATCCTGATCCTGGACGAGGCGACCAGCGCGCTGGACAGCCAGACCGAACGCGAGATCCAGGCCGCGCTGGACGCGCTGTCGGTCGGGCGCACGACGCTGGTGATCGCGCACAGGCTGGGCACGATCCGCAATGCCGACCGGATCGTGGTGATGGACCGGGGCCGCATCGTCGAACAGGGCACCCATGACGAACTTGTCGCGCGCGGCGGCACCTATGCGCGCCTTGCCACCTGAGGCCGCGACCGGCCTGTGGATGGCGCGAAGCGCCGTTTCGATGGCGACGACGCAGTGCGGCTATTGTCCTTGGTGCATCCAGTGGCGCAACCCGCGCTGATCGCAAAAGCCCGGATAGGCTGGATAGCCTCTGCAGGAAACGCCTGCTGCGCGGGATCCGCAACACGATCCATACGGTTAGACAGGCGGCATGAGCAAGCGCATGGCCACCGCCCAAGGCGTGCCTTTCGCGACGTCAGTGCCGACCCATATCTTCATCCTCCGGCCTCCTTACCAATACCGAAACGTGATGGCATCTGCCGCTGATCCCGCCACAAGCCGATGGTCGCCACCGGTTCGGGACGCGCGGCAAAGCGACGGCCCAGACACCACAGAGGCTGCCGCGCAGAGGCATGAGGGCGCAGAGCCAAGTCCTGCCAAGCGCGCATTGCCGCAGATCATTCCTGTCGGCAAAGCGCAGCAATTCACATCTCCGTCGCCTGAGCCTCAAGGGGGGAAGGGCAGCTGTGTCTCGGACCGCTTTGGCGCGAAAACGCTCGGTCGCGGCAAGAATTCTGCAACAACGCTTCCTCGGACGATCCCGGACGCAAAGCACGGGCCTGAGGCGATGCCGACCCGGATGCCAGAACATTTCCGGGCACAGCAAGTCGGCCGGCCAGTCTTCTTCCGAAAGAACAGGGGCAGGCCGCAGCCTGCCCCAATGGTGTGGATCTTTCACCTTATCGCGGGAAAGACCACGCCGCTTCTTCTGCTAGGAATTCATCCATAACTTGGGATAGACTGGCTTGGCAAGCATTTCAGAGGGCGCATGTATCGTTTCGCATTTGATCTTGGGACACATTCGCTTGGCTGGGCGGTTTACCGGCTCGACGATGACGCAAATCCAGTTTCACTTGAAAAGCTGGGGGTGCGGATATTCCCCAACGGCCGGGATCCGCAATCGAAGCAATCCAAAGCGGCCGGCCGCCGCGGTCCACGCAGTTCGCGGCGGCAGCAGGATAGAAGGCTCGCTCGGCGCAGGCGGTTGCTTGGCGACCTGATCGCATTCGGGCTGCTGCCATCAGACGCAGATGCGCGCAGCGCAGTCTTTGCCACAAACCCCATCGAGGCACGCGCGAAAGCCGCACAGGGGCAGGTGGCTCTGGAACAACTTGGCCGGGCGCTTTGGCATATCTCGAAGCATCGCGGCTTCAAGAGCAACCGCCGTGCCAACAACGACGCCGATGAGAGCGGCAAGATCGCAACCGCATCAAATGCGCTCATCGCGCGACTCAAGTCCGAAGGGCACCCGACCTATGGCGCCTTCCTGAACGCCCGTCTTGCGCGTGGCGAAGCGACCCGCATCCGGCCGACGGATGCCGGCGCAAATCTGCCCTACGCGTTCTATCCGACCCGTGCCCTGCTGGAAGCGGAGTTCGATCACATCTGGGCCACGCAGGCTGCCTTTCATCCGTCGTTTACGGATGACAAGCGGGAACGGCTGCGCGACACGATCTTTTTCCAGCGTCCCTTGCGACCCGTCCGGCCGGGGAAATGCACCTTTTTCCCTGATCGGGACCGTTTGCCGCGTTGGCATCCGGCCGCCCAAGAATTCCTGATCCTGTCGCAGCTCAATCACTTGCGCATCGTCGATGACGATGGCGAACAGCCGCTCGACATCACCGCCCGCGACCTTGTCGCGCGGACCCTGATGCGTGGCACCAAGCTGTCTTGGGCGGCGTTGCGAAAGACCCTGAAATTGCCCCGGCAGGCCAAGTTCAACCTGGAAAGGGGAGGCCTCAAAGAGCTTGCGCGGAACGAGGTGGCTGCACGGCTGCTGGGCGACACGAAGAAGCCCGGCCCGTTGGCGGCATTCTGGCCGCTTCTCGACAGCCTCGCGCAGGTAGAGATGCTGGGCCGGATCGCGGATGCTGCCGATGCGGAAGAACTGGTCAACTGGCTGATGGAACGGCACGGCTTGTCTGACGAGATTGCCGCGAAGGTCGAAAAGATCCCCCTGCCGGACGGGCATCTGCGCTTCTGCCTGACAGCAACGCAGGCCATCCTGGACGAAATGCGCAAAGATGTCATCACCTATGACGAGGCCGTGCGCCGCGCGCCGCTGCTGGGCGGTGCCGGACTGGACCATGCCGATTTCCAGGCCGCAGAAGGGGCCGGTATCCTTCCGCCCTATAACCGTCTGCCCGTTCTTCAACGCATGATCGGGAATGGCACCGGTGATCCGAACGACCCGGACCTGCTGCGATATGGCCGGATTACCAACCCGACGGTGCACATAGCCCTGGGACAGTTCCGGCGCGTGATGAATGCTCTGATCGCCGAATACGGCAAGCCCGCGCAGGTGGCGATCGAGGCAGCGCGCGACATGGCCAAATCGGCCGACGAACTGAAGCGCATCGAGAGCGACATCGGCAAAAACACAAAGCGCAACGATCGCTGGCGCAAGGAGTTGCAGGAGGCAGGCCTGCTGGACGAAGGCGCGCGCATTGGCGACCGGTTCCTGCGGATGCGCCTGTGGGAGGAGCTGGGCAAGAACCCGGCAGACCGGGTTTGTCCTTATACGGGTCAACCCATCGCGCTGCATCAGCTGCATTCGGATGAGATCGAGATCGACCACATCCTGCCGTTCGAGGAGACGTTTGACGACAGCCCAGCCAACAAGACGGTCTGTTTTCGTTACGCCAACCGCATCAAGGGCAAGCGTGCGCCGGGTGATGCCTGGTCGGGTGACGACCTCGCGGCGATCACCGCCCGCACGAAACATCTGCCCGCCAACAAGGCCTGGCGTTTCCTTCCCGGCGCCATGAAGAAATGGGAAGAGACGCGCGGTTTCGAGGATCGCCAGCTGAATGCCACAGGCTATCTTGCCCGTGTGGTGCGCGCCTATGCCGAGTCGCTGTTTCCGAAAACGGATGACGCGGGCAAGCGGCGCAGCCATGTCTGGGTTCTGCCGGGGCGCATGACGGCGATGCTGCGACAGCGCTGGTGCCTGAACCTGGGCGACCACAACCGCAAGTCGCGCGACGACCACCGGCACCACGCCATCGACGCCGCCGTTGTCGGCGTGATCGACCGGCGGATGATCCAGGTCTTGCAGGCCCACGCCCGGAAAATGGGGGTGGAGCGACTAGACCGCGTGTTGCCCGCCCCGCCGGAGCCGTTCCAAGGCTTTCGCGCTGCCGTCCTGCGCGCTGTCGAAAAAGTCAATGTCAGCCATCGCGCGCAGCACGGCAGCGCGGACCCCTCCGACCCGTCGCAAACCAGCGGCAGGTTGCATGAGGATACGGTCTATGGGCTGATAAGGGACGTGCCGGAAAATCAGGCCGATCGCACGATCGGCAATGTCGTGGTGCGCAAGCCTGTCCTTGGTCTGACGGAAAAGGAAATCGGCCAGGTGCGCGACGTCAAGCTGCGCCTGAGTCTGCAGGAAGCCACAAGATCCGCGCTGGACCGGTCGCTGCCGAAGGCTGAGCGCGAGAAGCGCCTGCCCGAGGCGCTTGCGGCTTGGAGCAAGGAAACCGGGCACCGCAAACTGCGCATTCTGAAGCCCGAAGCCGCCGTGCGACCGGTCCATGATCGCGAGGGGCGGCCCTACAAATGGCTGGTTCCGGGCGAGAATGCCTATCTGGATATTCTCGAAGGCCCCGACGGCGCCTGGTTTCAGCACGTAACCGACATCTGGGCGGCGAACTCGGGTGGGGCCGAGCCGTGGAACGCTGCGCATCCTGACGCGCGATTCATCATGCGCGTCCACAAGAACGACACGATTCAGCTCTTCGATTGGGATGATAAGAGCAAATGCGTGGTGGAGGGAAGCAACAGAATCAAACGAATCATTCGTCTGTCTCC
This sequence comes from Paracoccus bogoriensis, assembly GCF_019431455.1. GTDB lineage: Bacteria > Pseudomonadota > Alphaproteobacteria > Rhodobacterales > Rhodobacteraceae > Paracoccus > Paracoccus bogoriensis. Next base: position 12,324 of record NZ_JAHYSR010000034.1, on the reverse strand, counting down.
AAGCAATTCGTTAATCTACCTCGTCAGTATAAATGACGCTGGCAACTTCCAGAAACGCCACGAAGACGCCGACGATCCCTTTCGTTGGGATCTTGCAAATATCGGCAAATTGAAACTCCGCCGCGCCCGACGCGTGCGGATCGACGAGCTGGGGCGGGTGCACACGATCCCGCATGGGACGATCTGACAGGCAGGCCAACCCTTCGAGCGCATTCCATCAAGGAGGCTCTCATGGTTGGACGGATACTGGAACTGACGGCAACCGGGCTTTCGGTGCACAAGCGCCGCGGGTTTCTTGCGGTTGAGACGGGCGCAGGCGAGGCCGGGCGCATCGCCTTTGACGACCTTGAAGCGGTGCTGGTCGCCAGCCCTGCGATGGTCTGGTCGAACAGCGCACTGGCCGAACTTGCCGCCCGCCAGGTGCCGGTGATGGTGCTGGGGCCTGACTTCAACCCGGCGGCGGTGTTTCTGCCACTGGCCGGACACTTCCGGCAGGCGCATCGCATCAGGGCGCAGGCCGATGCGTCCGTGCCGTTTCGCAAACAGGCTTGGGCCACATTGGTCCGCCACAAGATCCTGGCACAGGCCGAAGCGTTGGAGCGTGTGAACGCGCCGTCCGAACGTCTGCGACGACTGGCAATGGCCGTGCGCTCGGGCGATCCTGACAACCGCGAGGCGCAGGCCGCGCAGGCTTACTGGCCGCTGATGATGGACAAGGCGTTCCGGCGTGACCGTCAGGCCGTGGGGGCCAATGCCCTTTTGAACTACGGCTATGCCGTTCTGCGGGCAGCAACAGCGCGGGCGATCGTGTCCGCGGGGCTGCATCCTTCCTTGTCCGTCCACCACCGCTCGGGCGGAGATGCTCTGGCGCTGGCCGACGACCTGATGGAGCCCTTTCGGCCTACGGTCGATCTGATTGTCCGCAGCCTGTGCGCAGAGGGGATCACCGAAGTCGCCGAAGCACGCGGTGCGCTCGTGGCCAGCCTCAGCGCCGACTTCCCGACACCGCAGGGCGCAAGCCCGCTTTCACAGGTTCTGGTGCGGCTGGCGCAAAGCCTCGCCCAGTCCTGCGAGACGGGCAAACTGCGCCTGGTCTTTCCGGACCGGCCAATTCCCCTAGCCGCCGAGGATCTGGATGATGAGTGAAAACGGCTTCAAGCAACTTTCGGGATACAGGATCATGTGGGTATGGGTGCTTTTCGACCTGCCGGTGCTGACCAGCGCGGAACGCAAGCAGGCCACGCGGTTTCGCAACGATCTCTTGGACCTTGGATTTGAAATGGTTCAGTTTTCGGTCTATCTTCGCCACGCTTGGAGCAAGGAGAAGGCCGAAAGTTATGCCAGACAGGTTGGCGATCTCGTCCCTGACGCGGGCCATGTGCAGGTTCTTTTCTTCACCGACAAGCAATATGCGCTTAGTCAGGTCTTTCACGGCAAGCGGAGATCGAAAGCTCCTGCGGAAAAACCGTCTCAACTTTTGCTGTTCTAGGCGTGACGAGGGCGTTTTTCTGCGGCGAAATGCGGTAAAAATCCCCGCGCAACAGAGCGTTGCGCGGTGCTTATCCTAGCAGAAAAAGCGGCGCAGCCAAGCCCGGACGGTTAGGTTGAAGGTGTCGAACTGCATGGCATCCTAGCAGAAAAAGCGGCGCAGCCAAGCCCGGACCTGGCGCGTCCTGCGGCCTTCATGTCTGCCATCCTAGCAGAAAAAGCGGCGCAGCCAAGCCCGGACGGCCAGCGGTTTCCGCATCCCCGGCTTTGCATCCTAGCAGAAAAAGCGGCGCAGCCAAGCCCGGACCTCATGCTAAGCTCGCTGATGGTGCGGCGCATCCTAGCAGAAAAAGCGGCGCAGCCAAGCCCGGACCAACCTCCGCAGATTACGCCGGGTTCGGCGATCCTAGCAGAAAAAGCGGCGCAGCCAAGCCCGGACGGTATGCTTCGACATCCGGCCCTTGAGGTGAATCCTAGCAGAAAAAGCGGCGCAGCCAAGCCCGGACAGAAGGACAACCAGCAGCAGGGCAAGGCCGATCCTAGCAGAAAAAGCGGCGCAGCCAAGCCCGGACAGAAGGGCGAGCCGCATGAATGCTGCGTGAATCCTAGCAGAAAAAGCGGCGCAGCCAAGCCCGGACGGATCGCATCAAGGGCACAAAAGCCCCTCAATCCTAGCAGAAAAAGCGGCGCAGCCAAGCCCGGACCCGCAGGTCGCGGATCAGTCCGGCATTTTCATCCTAGCAGAAAAAGCGGCGCAGCCAAGCCCGGACGCAGCCTGAGTCAATGCGCAAACCGGCAAGCATCCTAGCAGAAAAAGCGGCGCAGCCAAGCCCGGACGCTCATCGGCGATGATCCCGCATCGCTGGTATCCTAGCAGAAAAAGCGGCGCAGCCAAGCCCGGACTGGTCGCCCTCGAACCAGCCGATCAACGGCATCCTAGCAGAAAAAGCGGCGCAGCCAAGCCCGGACATCCGTCGCCCCGCTCCGCGCCCATGCCGGATCCTAGCAGAAAAAGCGGCGCAGCCAAGCCCGGACAAGAAGGTGCTGCCTGACCTTTCGACTGTCAATCCTAGCAGAAAAAGCGGCGCAGCCAAGCCCGGACGCCTGCCGGGGCGGCCCACTCAGCCGCTATATCCTAGCAGAAAAAGCGGCGCAGCCAAGCCCGGACTGCCCCCCCTGAACGACCTGATGGAAACCGAATCCTAGCAGAAAAAGCGGCGCAGCCAAGCCCGGACGCGGATCGGCGCCGTCATCTTAGTTTGGCCATCCTAGCAGAAAAAGCGGCGCAGCCAAGCCCGGACTCGTAACGCTGCGACCGGGCGATGTCTCGTATCCTAGCAGAAAAAGCGGCGCAGCCAAGCCCGGACGGATCGCGCGTTCCCTAAGCCGCCACGGTCAAGGTCTCACGGCTCGCGTCAGCGCGGCTGGTGTCGCCAGGCAAAGCCGTCGCAGGGGTCGTCCAGAAGCTCGGCCAATTGGTCGTCAAGAACCATCAGCGTGATAGAGGCCCCAACCATGTCCAGCGACGTGCAGTAATGCCCGACCAGCGACATCTCGACCGCGATGCCGCGTGCTGCCAGGCGCTGCCCAAGGCGTCGGCGCAGCACGAACAGTTCCAGCCCCGGTGTGCCACCGAGCGAATTGACCAGAACTGCCACGCGCCTTGCCTCGGGCGATAGTTCGGCGAAAAGACGGTCACAGATCTCGTCCACGATTTCGTCGGCATCGCGCATCGGATCTCGGCGCACGCCCGGTTCGCCATGAACGCCGACCCCGAATTCCATTGCATCGGGTTTCAGCTGAAACGCAGGACGCCGCGTATCCGGGACCGAGCATGGTTCCAGCGCGACCCCAACCGTCAGGCAGGCCCCATTGGCCTTGCGCGCCAGCCGCTCGCATTCGGCCAGTGGCAACATCCGCGCGCAGGCCGCGCCCGCGATCTTGAAAACGAACACATTGCCCGCCGTGCCGCGGCGAGACTGGCGAGCCTCGGGCCCGGCCGAGGCGATGTCGTCCGTCGTCACGACGGTGCGTGTCTCGATCCCCTCGGCGGCCGCCAGTTCCGCGGCCATGTCGAAATTCATCACGTCGCCGGTATAGTTGCCATAGATATACAACACGCCCGCGCCCTGATCGGCAGCTTTTGTGCAGGTCAGGATGCGATCTGGCGGGGGTGAGGCAAAGATGTTGCCGATGGCGACCGCATCGGCCAAGCCCTCGCCCACGAAGCCCAGAAAACAGGGCTCGTGCCCCGCACCGCCACCGATCACCAGTCCGACCTTTCCCTGTCGCGACCCGCCCGGCCGGGCCAGCGCCCGCAGGTTGCCATTGATCGGGGCAAGATGGCGTGGATAGGCCATCAAGGCTCCTTCAAGAGCCTCGTTGACCGCATCGCATGAGGCGTTGAGGAATTTCTTGACCTTGTGGCGGACGGGCAGCGCCTCGACCGGCGCACCGTTCCGGCCCTGACCCGCGCCGTGCCGCGACCCGAAAGCCAGGTTGTCGGGATCAATGCCTGCAGCGCGCAGAACAGCCTCGGCCGTATCGGTATCCGTCACAAGAGCGCCGGCATAGCCCCCGCGCAGCGCAGCAAGGATCGGCGCAACCTTGTCTGGGCCGCCCGCCACCAAGACCCGCGTCCGCACGTTGCGAAGCTGCTCAAGGCTCATGCCGACCGTGCGGTCATCCAGCGGCCCGGACACCGGGTCGCCCGCCGCATCAATGAACCTTCCCGCCAACGAGCCGACCGCCGCGGCGTAATCGCCCCGGCGCATAGCTTCGGGATCAAGAAAGCCGCTGACATGCAGGGTCGAGCTGGGCCGCAGCGAGGATACGCCGAACAGCACCCGATTCACACGCGCCAGATGGGCCATCTGTTCGGCGATAACCGGCTCTGACAGCATCATCTCTCGCGCTGCGGCCGAGGACAGGATCGCAGGCGCCGAGATCGGCACGACCCGCGCTCCCAGCTGATCGGCCAGGCGCGTGGTGCAGGCCTCGGGGGTATAGGGGATTGTCGCTGTGGTGCCTCCGGTCGCCTGAACCACGATCAGGTCCGGGATGCGCGCTGGCGCCATCGCGCCTGCAAGCGCCAGCATGGTGCGCCCCCACGTGATCGCCACCACATCGCCCGGGCGCAGCAGCGCCGCCGCCACCTGCGCGCCCGCAGCACCCAACCGGTCGATCAGCGTGCGCGGCCCGCCCTCGGCCGGAATGACGTAGCAATCGTCCAGACCGAAATGGTCCTCGATCGCGCGGGCGACGGTGAGGCTGCGCAGCCTGTCCGTCGCGATTGCGATCCGCACGATGCCGCGCGCGCGGGCATCGGCCAGATAGGCGTTGATCGTCGGACGCGAAGTGCCCATCGTGTCGGCGATCTCGCCTTGCGTCAGGCCTTCCTCGTAATAAAGCCAGCTTGCCCAAAGCAGCGGATCGTCTCCGAAACGCAGCGGCGGGCGGCGGCGTTCTGCATGGGCAGGGCGGCGGCTCATCGCGCGTCATCCTGGGCCAGATCGGCCAGAACGCGCACCAGCAGCGCCGCCGAAGCCGCGCCGGGGTCCACATGCCCCAGCGTGCGATCGGCCAGACGCGCGGCCCGGCCCCGTGCGGCGATCATCGTCGCGGTGGCCTCCATGCCGCGCGACGCGGCAATCGACGCGGCTTCGGCGATGGCCGGCTCGTCCTTGCCTGTCTGGGCCGCGCGGGCTGCGGCCTGTGCGGCCGGAATCCATGCGTCCAGCATCGTCTTGTCGCCGGGCATGGCGCGGCCGCGCTGCGCGATGCCCTCGGCCAAAGCCTCCAGCAGGCGGTGCAGATCGCGCCGGGGCAGCGGCCCCTCGGCCAAGGCGCGGGCGGCCGACAGGAAGCCCGACGCATAGAGCGGACCGACCGAGGCTCCGACCTCGGCCAGAAACGCCTGCGCCGCCTCGCGCAGCACGGCGTCGGGCGGCAGGTCAGCAGCGTTCACCATCCGCAGGCGCAGTGTCACCGCCAGAAAGCCGTTGGCCATCGAGGTGCCGTGATCGCCATCCCCGACCTGACCGTCCAGCGTGCACAGATGGACGCGCGCATCTTCCAGCCGCTCGGCGGCCAGACGGAAGAACGCGATCAAATAGGCCGTGTCGATCATCTTCATGCACCTATCTGGCCGGACGGGCCGCCGCTGCGCAAGGGGCGCGGCGCAAGCGCGGCTAGAGACGCCTTGCCACACTCCGTGACAGCGTCGTCAGGATCAGCGCGCAGGACGTGGCCCCCGCATCTGGCACGCCGCGCGACCGTTCCCCCAATCTTGCGGCGCGGCCGATTCGGGCCACCATGTCCACCGTGCGGTCGCGGCCCGCAATCGCCTCTTGCGCCAGCACGTTCAGGGCGGTCGTGAAATCCTTGCCCTGGGCCAGAGCCGCGTCATAGGCCGACAGCGCCGGAGCGAAAGCATCCAGCAGCGTCTTGTCGCCCACCTTGGCCTGTCCGATCTCTTCGATCGCCTCAAGCCCTGCGCGCAGCATCTGCCCGAAGCCATCTGCATCCAGCCCTTCTGCGCGTTCCAGGCTGTCCGCCATCGCCGCGAACATCATACCGTAAAGCGGCCCCATCGACCCGCCGATTTCGGCCAACAGGACACCCGACAGCGTCCGCATGGCGGAACTGAGCCTGTCTTCTGGCTTGATCTGTTCCGCTGCGCGCCCGAAGCCCTTGGCCATGTTGACACCGTGATCGCCGTCGCCGATCAATCCGTCGATCTCGGACAGGTAAGCCCGATGCGCGACAATCTCGGCGGCGACGTCCAGCAGGATTCCCGCCGCGCCTTCATCCCTGATCGAAGCCATCAGGCCCTCCGCTGGTGCAGCAGGGCGGGGCAGGCGCAATCCGTCTCGAGCAGTTCGGACAATTCGTCATCCAGCGCCATCACCGTCAGCGTCGCCCCGACCATGTCGAGCGAGGTGAAGTAGTTCCCGACCAGCGTCCGTCCGATCCGCAAGCCGCGCGCCTCGATGGCCGTCGCGATGCTGTCGTAAAGAACGTAAAGCTCGTTCATCGCCGTGGCGCCCAGCCCCGAGACAAGCACCGCCACCCGGCCACCCTCAGGCGACGGCAAATCGTCGAGGACAAGGCCCGTCATCTCGGTCGCGATGTCTGCGGCCCGACCCAGGGGGGCGACGCGCATACCCGGTTCGCCGTGGTGACCAATGCCCAGCTCCATCGTGCCGGGCTCGATCTGGAAATTGGGATGGCCGACTGCGGGCAGGGTGCAGGGTGCCAACCCGACGCCGACCGAGCGGCAGTTGTCGATGGCTTTCTGCGCCGAGGCGATCACCTCGGCCAAGGTGCCGCCCCGCGCAGCGCGCGCTGCGCCGATCTTCCACATGAAGATTTCGCCCGCCACGCCGCGGCGTCGTTCGCGTTCGTCAGGGCCGGCCGAGCAGACGTCGTCATTGGCAACAACCGTGGCGACCTCGATCCCCTCGGCTTCGGCCATCTTGGCGGCCATGCGGACATTCATGTTGTCGCCCGCATAATTGCCGTAAAGAACCGCAACCCCGGCGCCGCCATCAGCCGCGCGGATCGCATCCAGAAAGCTTTTCGCCGTGGGGGATGAAAACAGTTCGCCCACTGCCACGGCATCGACCATGTTGCGGCCTGCATAACCCATGAAGGCCGGCTCGTGTCCGGCGCCGCCGCCGGTGACGATGCCCACCCGCCCGGGCTGACCCGCGTTACGGGCGACCACCACGCGCCGATTACCCTGATCCAACCGCACCAGATCACCATGGGCGCGCACGAAGCCAGCCACGGTCTCATCAACAATATCGTCGGGGTTATTCAGGAAACGCTGCATCCGAAAGCTCCTACTTGATCGTAAAGCCGCCATCGATCACAAGATCGGCGCCGTTGATCATCGCGGCCGCGTCCGATACCAGGAACAGGACCGCCGAGGCGATCTCTTGCGGCTCGGCGAAGCGGCCCACCGGGATCTGGGCGATCATCGCCTCGGCCTTGGGTCCGGACCAGGCCTTGCGGCCCAGATCGGTCATCACCACCGTGGGCGAGATCGTGTTGGCCGTGATCCCGTGCCGGCCCCATTCCAGCGCCAGCGTTCTTGTCAGGCCGATGACGCCGAATTTCGACGCGCAATAGGCGGCGTGGTCAGCGATGGCCACGCGGCCAGCCTGAGAGGCGATGTTGACGATCCGTCCGAAGCCCTGTGAGATCATGATCTTTCCGACTGCCTGTGCGACAAGGAACGTGCCGGTCAGATTGACATCCAGAGTTCGTTGCCATGCGCGGATCGAAAGATCCTGGGCCGGGGCAAGGTCCACGATGCCCGCCGAGTTGACAAGGATGTCGATGCGCTGAAATGCGGCTGCGACTGCGTTTACGGCTGACAGGACCGATGCCTGATCGGCAACGTCGCAGCCGAAGGCTTCGGCTTTCTCGTCCAGATCGGCGGCGACCCGCTTGGCCGCTGCGAGGTCAAGATCCAGCAGCGCCACGCGGGCCCCGCTGGCCGCCAGGGCCGAGGCCACGGCCGCGCCGATGCCCGAAGCGCCGCCCGTCACAACCGCGCAGCGTCCCGTCAGCGCGGTGTCGGGGGCGCAAGGATGCGTTTCTGTGGTCATCAAGATGCTCCGTCAGGGGCCGCGCCCGTCCCACGGGGACGCGCGCGGCAGGTTGGGTCATTGGCGCAGCGCCAGCAGCGCCTCCACGTTCTCTTCCGTGACCGGCGTCCAGGGGACGTTGTATTCGGCATCTGCACCGTCATTCCACGGCATCTCGGGATATTGTTCCCAGATTGCCGACATGGGCTGGTAATCGGGCTGGATCGCCCGCATCGCCAGATCCAGCGCGCCTTGGGCCTGCGCTGCGCCGTCCTGAAGGATCGACGCCATGTCGCCCGCCTTCACCGCGCGCAGCGCATCGGTGACCCCGTCAATGCCCGCGATGGCAAAGTCTTGCACGTCCTGTCCCGCCGCGCGGATCGCCTCGATGGCGCCAAGGGCCATCTCGTCGTTCTGTCCGATCACACCCGCGATGCGGCCGGGATGCGCGGTCAGCCAGTTCTCCATCAGCGTCTGCGCCTCGGCACGAGACCAGTTGGCCGTCTGCTGGGCGATGATTTCGACATCCGGGCATTCGGCCAGAGCCTTCAGGTTCCCCTCAAGACGCTGGATCTGCGCGGATTGTCCGATCGGCCCCTCGAGAATAACCACGCCGCCCGTGCAGCCGATCTGGTCCAGAACATAGCGCGCCTGCAGATAACCCGACTGGACATCGTCCGAACCGACATAGGATGTCAGCAGGTCGCTGTTGACGCGCGTGTTGGAACCGATGACCGGGATACCCGCATCATGGGCCGCCTGAACCGCGGCTGCGCCGGCCTCGACGTCGATCGGCACGAAGATGATCGCGTCAAAGCCCTGCGTGATCATCGTCTCGAACTGTTCCTGCTGGACCAGCGCATTATAGCGGCCGTCGAAGATCGTCACGTTGACCAGCCCCTCGCGCACGGCGGGGTGATCCTCCAGCGCGGCGGCCCAGATCTGCATGAATTCGGCGTTCAGACCATAGACGGCGGCGCCAATGCGCGGCACATCCGCCGCCGCGGCCGTTCCGCAGGCCAATGCGGTGGCCAGAGCCAACGTGCGCAGAAGTGTCCTCATGGTGATGTCCTCCCATTCGTTGCGGTGAAGTCCTGCCCTCCGGGAGCCGATCCTCCATCGGACCCCGGCGGTTTCGCATCGCAGATCAGTCGGCGCGGTGACGGGCCTGGTCAAGCATGACCGCGGCCACAATCAGCCCGCCCTTGATGACCTGCTGGTAGTAGGATTCGACCCCCATCAGGTCGAGCCCGTTATTGACGACCGCGATCAGCAAAGCACCGATCAGGGTGCCGGTGACGCGGCCCACCCCGCCGGCAAGTGAGGTGCCGCCGATGACGACCGCCGCGATGGCGTCCAGCTCGTAGGCGATGCCGGCCTGCGGCAGGGCCGAGCCCGTCCGTGCGGCCAGGATCATCCCGGCCAGCCCCGCCAGCGCGCCCGAGATGACATAGACGGCCATCCGCACATTCTCGACCCGGATGCCCGAGACGCGCGCTGCATGAGGGTTGCCACCTGCCGCATAGACATGGCGCCCGAAGCGCGTCGCTTCCAGAACGAACCATGCACCCAGAAAGACTGCGGCAAACAGAATGACCGGCATCGGAATGCCGAACAGGTCCGCTGTGCCCAAGGAACGATAGCCGTCGCTGAGCCCCGGAACCGGTCTGCCGCCGGAATAGATCAGCGTCAGGCCGCGCGCCGCCGACAGCATCCCCAGGGTCACGACAAAGGCGGGCACCTTGTGGCGCGCGACAAGCCAGCCGTTGACCGCCCCGGCCAGGATGCCGGTGCCCAGGCCCATCGCGACGGCCAGAAGGGTCGGATAGGGCGCGCCGCTGACCGCTGCCGTCGCCGAGGTCGAGGCGAAAGAAGCCGAGACCACCCCTGCCAGCGCAACGACCGAGCCGACCGACAGGTCAATGCCACGCGTCAGGATGACGAAGGTCATGCCGATGGCAAGGATGCCGTTGATCGAGGCCTGTCGCAGCACGTTCACCATGTTGCGCTGCGTCAGGAAGAACTCGTTGGACAGCGCCAACCCCACGCAGACCAGCACCAAGGCGGCCAAGATGCCATAGCGCTGCCCGAATTCCGCCAGCATCGCCCGTCCGCTCCGCGCCGTGCCTGATCTTACCGGTTGCTCTGCCATTGCTTCACTTCTGCCTGCCGGTTCCATCCCCGCCCTCTCCTCATGCTGCCAGATGGACGAGCCGCTCGGCGCTGAGCGTGGCGCGGTCAAGCGCGCCGCTGATGCGCCCGTCGCGCAGGACGATTGTGCGGTCCGCCATGCCCAGAACCTCGTCAATTTCCGAGCTGATCATCACGACCGTGCCGCCCTGCCGCGCGAAGTCGGACATCACGCGGTAGATCTCGCGCTTGGCGCCGACATCGACGCCGCGCGTCGGCTCATCCAGCAGCAGGATCCGGGGCTCGGTCAGGAACCACTTGCCCAAGACGACCTTCTGCTGATTGCCGCCCGACAGGCCCGACACCTCCAGCCGGTCGCTGGCCGTGCGGATGCCGAAGATCTCGATCATCCGCGCGGCGGCCGCGGCCTCGCGCCGACGCAGCATAACCGGTCCAGCCGACAGCGCCTTGAGCCGGGCAAGGCACAGATTGGCCCGCACATCGGCGCTGAGGACCAAACCGCTCTGCTTGCGATCCTCGGTGACATAGGCCAGACCGGCGGCGATGGCCTCTTGCGGACTGGACAAAGAATGGGGCTGTCCGAACAGCCGGATCTCGCCGCCCCTATCGGGCGCCAGCCCGAACAGGCGTTCGAAGATCTCGGTCCGGCCCGACCCCATCAGGCCGTAGATCGCGAGGATCTCGCCGCGTCGGGCGACAAAGCTGATGTCTCGAACCCGCGCCCCGGACGAGACCTCGCGCAGTTCCAGCGCGATTTCGGATGTGGGGGTGTTCTCCTTGACGAATTCCTCGGCCAAGGGGCGCCCGACGATCATGCGGATCAGCGCCTCGCGGCTGATGTCCCGTATCGCGCCTGCGCCAATGAAGGCGCCGTCGCGAAAGACCGTCCAGTGATCCGCAATGCGGAAGATCTCGGACAGGCGGTGGCTGACATAGACGATGCCCTTGCCCTGCTCCTTCAACCGCGCGATGGCCGCGAAAAGCTGGTCCGCCTCGGCCTCGCCCAATGCTGATGTGGGCTCGTCCATGATGATGACCTCGGCCTCATAGGACAGCGCCTTCGCGATTTCGACCAGTTGCAACTCGGCCACGGTCAGGTCCATCATCAGGCGGCGCGCCGGGATTGCGAAATGCAGGCTATCCAGCAATTGCTGAGCGCGGGCGTTCATGGCGCGGAAATCGACCCGGCCGAAACGGCCGACCGGCTCGCGGCCCAGAAAGATATTTTCAGCCACGGACATGGCCGGGACGGGGCTCAGCTCCTGCTCGATGATACTGATGCCCGCCCGCAGCGCGTCAAGAGGCCCGGCAAAGTCAACGGGTGCCCCCCGCCGCAGCAGCATTCCGGCATCGCGCCGCCGGATGCCCATGATCAAGCTGAGAAATGTGGACTTGCCCGCACCGTTTCCGCCGCAAAGCGCATGAACAGTCCCGGGCATCAGGCGAAAGGTTCCGTTGCGCAAGGCGACCACGCCGCCGAAGCGTTTGGCCAGCCCACGTGCCTCCAGCAGCGGTGCGTCCATGTGATTCCCCTCCCCCCCAAGGAGTGCCCCCGACACCTGCCCAAATACATTTTGCAGAAAATTACAAAAGTCAATAACAAATATACAATAGTCGGATACGCCCTGTTGGACAGGAGTTGCGCTTGGGCTAAAGACGTATCAGACCGCCTGATGGTCTGATGTCAGCCGGAATGTCATCCTGGTGAATGAGCGCCAGACAGGGGCTGACGCCGCAGACCATCCTGACTGGTCCGCGAATGTCCTTAATCGGCCTCTTGATTGCGCGGCTTCCAGCTCCTCACCGCAGCCAAGGGCGTCAGAAACGACATACCGGAAGCTTCGTATCCGGTAGCGTCCGTCAAGCTGGTGTGATTTTGAACTGGCCCCCCTTTCGACCGGACACTTCGGTATTGCCATGGAGGCTCGAGGATATGCCTGGGCACGTGCTTATGTCTGAGACCGCGATCATCGCCGATGGCGGCCGTCGCTGCCGCTGGGATCGTGTCCCTCGGAGTGGTGTAGCTGGCCGATGGCCAGCGTGATCTCCGGCGGGGCCGGGGTCAGCCTTCGACATGGGCGAGACTGAC
>NZ_JAHYSR010000033.1 GCF_019431455.1 Paracoccus bogoriensis | reverse complement strand
TTGCCAGCCACGCTGTTCGTCCTCGTCTTCCTTGGCGGCAAGCTTAGCAAACTGTCCAGTTTATGGGGACCAGCTCAGCACGCCGTCACCGATGCGAAGGGGCGGCCGATCCGCTTCTTCATGACCGCGGGCCAGGTCAGCGACTACCTGGGCGCGGCGGCCTTGCTGGGCAGCTTGCCCGCCGCCGAATGGCTGATCGCCGACCGCGGCTATGATGCCGACTGGTTCCGGGAAGCGTTGAAAGACAAGGGGATAAAGCCTTGCATCCCAGGTCGGAAGTCCCGAGGAAAGGCTGTCCGCCACGACCGACGCCGCTACAAACGCCGCAACCGGATCGGGATCATGTTCGGCAGGCTCAAGGACTGGCGCCGCATCGCCACCCGCTACGACAGGTGCCCCAGGGGTTTCCTCTCTGCCGTCACCCTCGCCGCTACCGTCCTGTTCCGGCTTTGACAATCAATGAGCCTGGAGCCTAGGCGGCCATCGCCGGGGCAGGGAACTGCTCGAATGCGCTTGCCAGAAGGATCGTCCGTTCGAGGGCAAGGGCGAGGTCGTCAAACGATGCATGATCGTCTTGAACCCTGGACAGGGCCGCGCCCGTCAGTCGCCGGGCAAAGCGCAGGGCGCGCTGTGGCGGTGCTGCGCCATGGCGGCGCGCCTGCAGCACCAGCCTCATGAAGGCGCGTTCGTCGAGCCGGTCCGTCGCGCGGTTCCACTCCTGCCAAGCATAGGTCTGTCCTGTCAGGCGCACCGGCGCTCCGGCCAGCCAGGCCAGATCGGGCATGGCCAGCGGACGGTCCGGTTTCCAACCCAGATGACGGCGCAGGGCATGGGCTGCGATGGGGTCGCCAAAGACGATTGATGCCAGCCGCGCCAGCCGTGCCCGACCGGGCGAGAAGGATGATCCCGACAGCCGGTTGCGTCCCGTCGCCCGCAGGACCAGGACATCGCCCAGAAGGCGTGACCAAGGGTCAAGCCGCGTTGCCTGCAAGCGGTCCTCCATCCGCGCGGCAACAGCCAGCATCGCGGCGGTGATCGGCCTGACGGGCGGTAACAGCGGCGCAATGCGCCGGTTTGGGCGCGTCAGCTGAAAGGCCAGCAGCACCGACAGAGTGACGGTCATCCCCTGCGCCAGGGGCGTCGGGCCATCAGGGCGGCAAAGGCGGGTGGGAAAGCCGCCATCGGGGCCTTGCAGATCCAGAAGCCGGGTCACGAGCGCGGCCACATCCTGCTGCGGATCGACAAGAAGCAGGCCGCACAGGGTCTGCGCCAGGCATTGCGTGTCGCTCAGCTGGCCCGCCAGCCGCGCCCAATCACGCAAAGCCGCCAGCAGATCCCCATGCCGCGCGGCCGAGGACAGGCGCGGCAGGCCCCCTGCCTGACGCCACAGCGCCAGCAGCAAAGTCAGTCGTCCCGACAGGCAGTCGTGGTCGATCACCAAGGGCAGAGGGGCCAGCAGGGTTCCTTCGACATCGGGCGGGGGCGACGCACCGCAGGCCAGACGCAGCGCAACATCGCGGGCCGGATCGTCGGCCAGATCGGCCAGAGCCAATGCGCAGGCGGGATCGCCGGGTGCGATCAGGGGCGCGGCGAGGATCAGCGCAGGCGAGGCGGGCAGACCTGCCAGATGATCCAGTGCAGCACGGCGCGGCAGAGCGGGGTGCAGGCGTCGGTGGGCCAGCACCTCGATCGGCGAGCGCCGCCCGCTCAACGCGCCGATGACCGGACCGACGACAGCCGCCTGCGCCAGCGCGACAAGATCCGGATGGGTGGCGGGCAGTGGATCGGGCAGCGCCATGACCTGCTGGCACATCCACTCGACCGCGCGATGCCCCACCAGTCGCATCACCTGTTCCAGACCCTGTTCCATCGCAATACCGATACGGGGGATGGCGCGAGGATGCCGCGCCCGCGCGCATCGGCCAAGCGCGGGATAATGACAAAACGAGCCATTTCACCGCCCAAACGCGCGATTGCCTTGCGCCTGCGGGCACGGTAAAGCGCCCCTCATGAGCAACCGCCCCGAACTTCCGCCCGAAATCGCCCGCCGCCGGACCTTTGCGATCATCTCGCATCCCGACGCCGGCAAGACCACGCTGACCGAGAAATTCCTGCTCTATGGCGGCGCGATCCAGATGGCCGGTCAGGTCCGTGCCAAGGGCGAGGCGCGGCGGACGCGCTCGGATTTCATGAAGATGGAGCAGGATCGCGGCATCTCGGTCTCGGCCTCGGCAATGTCGTTCGATTTTGACGCATATCGCTTCAACCTGGTCGATACGCCGGGCCACAGCGATTTTTCCGAGGATACCTATCGCACGCTGACGGCGGTTGATGCGGCGATCATGGTCATCGACGGGGCCAAGGGTGTCGAATCGCAGACCCGCAAGCTGTTCGAGGTCTGCCGGTTACGCGACCTGCCGATCCTGACCTTCTGCAACAAGATGGATCGAGAAAGTCGCGACACGTTCGAGATCATCGACGAGATCCAGGAAAACCTGGCCATCGACGTGGCACCCGCATCCTGGCCCATCGGGGGCGGGCGTGACTTCATCGGCTGCTACGACATGTTGCGCGACCGGCTGGAACTGATGGACCGCGCCGACCGCAACCGCGTTGCCGAAAGCATCGCCATCGAGGGGTTGGACGATCCCAGGCTGGCCGATCACGTCCCCGCCGATCTCTTGTCGAGGCTACGCGACGAAATCGAGATGGCGCGCGAATTGCTGCCCGCCTTCGACCGGCAATCCTTTCTGGAGGGCCACATGACGCCCATCTGGTTCGGCAGCGCGATCAACAGCTTCGGCGTGCGCGAGCTGATGAAGGGGATCAGCGAATACGGGCCTCCGCCCCAGCCCCAGAACGCTGCCGGACGCCAGATCAGCCCCGAAGAAACATCGGTGACCGGATTCGTCTTCAAGGTGCAGGCGAACATGGACCCCAAGCACCGCGATCGGGTGGCCTTCGTGCGCCTGGCATCGGGGCATTTCCAACGCGGGATGAAGCTGACCCATGTGCGGTTGAAGAAGCCGATGGCGGTCACGAACCCGGTTCTGTTCCTGGCCGCCGACCGCGAATTGGCCGAAGAGGCCTGGGCGGGGGATATCATCGGTATCCCGAACCACGGTCAACTGCGCATCGGCGACGCGCTGACCGAGGGGGAGGCTCTGCGCTTCACGGGCATCCCGTCCTTTGCGCCCGAACTTCTGCAAACCGTGCGGGCGAGCGATCCGATGAAGGCCAAGCATCTGGAAAAGGCGCTGATGCAGTTCGCAGAAGAAGGCGCGGCCAAGGTCTTCAAGCCGGTCATCGGCTCGGGCTTCATCGTCGGCGTTGTGGGCGCGCTGCAATTCGATGTCCTGGCCAGCCGGATCGAACTGGAATACGGCATCCCCGTGCGCTTCGAGGGCAGCCAGTTCACCAGCGCCCGGTGGGTCAGCGGCCCCAAGGACAAGGTCGAGGCCTTTGCCAGTGCCAACAAGGGCCATCTGGCGCATGACCATGACGGAGATCTGGTCTATCTGACCCGCCTGCAATGGGACATCGACCGGATCGGACGCGACCATCCCGACCTGAAACTGACCGCGACCAAGGAGATGATGGTCTGACCCGGGACCGGCGCTGATCGGCGGCGGCGCGTCAGCTTTCGTCGAAGGTCTCGATCATCAGGATAGCGGCGCAGGTCTCTGGCTTGATCGTGCCGACCCAGATGTCGTAGAGCCCGCTTTCCGCAGCCGCGATGCGGACGACCGGGTTCAACCCGTCCTCGTCGTCGGAATAGACGTATTGCGCGTCTGGCAGGTTCACCATTAGCGTCGTGTCGCAGTCCGCCTGAACGCGGATATCGAGCAGCCGGCGATCACCCTGTCCGTCATAGTTCACGCTGAGGTCGGGGGCCTTGGCCACATAGCCGATCCCCGGCATGGACAGGCAAGAGGTCAGGCTTACCGGTCCGCCCGCGATCAGCGGCGTCTGGTAACGTGTGAACAGGCTGTCGGCTGTGGCCTCAATATGTTTGGGCGCGTGAAGCCGCCAGTCGGGGCACTCCTGGGCCTGCATGGCCGAGGGCAAGACGGCGATCACAAGGCCCAGGCAGAAACTCGGGCGAAGGCAGGATGAGAGCATCGGAAGGCCCCTGATGCGGCGGCTATTGCCCCTATCTGCCCATAGGCAGCCCTCTGATGTCAAATGCGAAAGCGTGCGCCTCAGGCCAGTTGGGCTTCCATCGTGATCTCGGCGTTCAGCAGCTTGCTGATCGGGCATCCGGCCTTGGCCTTTTCGGCCATCTCGCGCAACGTTTCGGGGTCGCCTTCGCCGCGGATCGTGGTGGTCAGATGTGCCTTCCTGACCGTGAAACCTTCGCCCTCCTTGTCCATCGAGATGTCCGAGCGGGTCTCGATATCGATTCCGGTGATGCCTGCCTGTTCCAGCATCATCGCCAGCGCCATCGAAAAACATGAGGCATGGGCGGCGCCGATCAGTTCCTCGGGGTTTGTGCCGGGGCCGTCCTCGAACCGGGTGTTGAAGCCGTAGGCCAGCCCGTCCAAAGCGCCCGACGCGGTCGAGACCGTGCCCTTGCCGCCCTTGAGGCCGCCTTGCCATTTCGCCGAACCGCTGCGGGTGATCATGGTGTGCTCCTTTTCGGTGGGACCGACGACAAACGCGGACCGAGCGATTTCGTTCAACACAGAGCCGCGCGGCCTCGGCAGGGACGATTTGCCCTTGTCTCGAAAGCCGTTATCTGGCCTGGGGTGAGGGCCAGAGGAGTGTCGAATGCCGGAAACGCTGGCGCAAAAGCAGGAACGATTTCTGGAACAGACCCTTGCGCTCGATCAGGTGCTGGATGCCGCCGGTCAGGCAGCGCGCGGCATCGTCCAACCGGCCGCGTTGAAACCCGTTCTGTTCGAAGAGGGTGCGCGGCTTGAAAGCCCGGCGATCACGGCCGACCGGCGGGTGTTCATCGGCGCGCATAGCTATATGAACGGCCAAGGCTATCTTCGCAGCAATGTTTTCATCGGCCGATTTTGCAGCATTGGCCGGCGCGTGACCATCGGTGCCGGGGGACACAGGATGACGGGCGTCTCGACCAGTCCGCTGCTGGACGCCGGACCGATGCATCGCCACTATGACGCGCAAGAGGTCGTAGCCCTTGGCCTTCCCGCGCAAGAGACCATCGGAAAGCCGACCATCATCGACTCTGATGTCTGGATCGGCGATGGCGCGATCATCATGCCTGGTGTCCATGTCGGAGTGGGTGCCGTCATCGGGGCCAACAGCGTCGTGACGCGCAACATCGCGGCCTATGCGGTCGTGGGGGGTGTTCCGGCGCGCCCGATTCGCACCAGGTTCGACGAGACCCTGTCGGCGCGGCTGCTGGCCTCGGCCTGGTGGGAGCTTTCGTCGGAGCGGCTGAAGCGGCTTCCGCTTGGTCACGTGCCGCGGTTTCTGGACGCGCTGGAGGCGCTGAGCCCGCAGGCGCGTGCCCCGCATTACGCGACGTTTGCCATCGCGTCGTGAGAGGCCCGATCAGCGCCCGAACAGGCGCTGATGCTCTGCGATGGCGTAGCGGTCGGTCATGCCCGAGACGTAATCCAGCACCAGACGCGCGCGCTCGGTTTCGTCATCCAGCGCGCGGGCGGATTGGTGCCATTGCTCGGGCATGGATTCGGGATGGGCCAGGTAATGCGGAAAGAGGTCGTTCACCATCCGCGTCACCGATTCGCGTTCGAGCACGACCGACGGCGCGCGATACATGCGCTGGAACAGGAAGGCCTTGATCGCCTTGATGTTCTGGTAAAGCGGCTTCGAGAAGCGGATGATCGGGCCGTCCATTGCGCGGATCTCATCGACATGCCGGGGTTGCAGGCCCGCAAGGCGGTTCTGGGCCACCGCGATCACGTCCTCGACCATGACGCCAAAGACGCGGCGCAGGGCCTCGTAGCGGCGGCGCGTCGGGTCGAGACCGGGATAGAGGGCGTCCACCTCGGCGAAGGCGGGGCCGATCACGGGCAGATCGGCCAGCTCGGCCTCGGTGAATAATTCTGCGCGCAGTCCGTCATGCAGGTCGTGGTGATTATAGGCCACGTCATCGGCCACGGCGGCGACCTGCGCCTCGGCGCTGGCATTGCTGTGCAGTTCCAGATCCCAGGTGGCGTTCACCTCGGCTAGGGCATAGGGCAGGGGGCCTGTCACCGGCCCGTTATGCTTGGCGATGCCTTCCAGCGATTCCCAGGTCAGGTTCAGCCCGTCGTAATCGGCATAATGCCGTTCGAGGCGGGTGACGATTCTCAGGGCCTGGGCGTTGTGGTCGAAACCGCCATAGGGTTCCATCAGCGCGGCCAGCGCATCCTCGCCGGTATGGCCAAAGGGCGGGTGGCCCAGATCATGCGCCAGGGCCACAGTCTCGGCCAGGTCGGTGTTCAGTCCAAGCGCGCCGGCGATGGTGCGAGCGACCTGGGCCACCTCGATCGTGTGGGTCAGGCGGGTGCGGAAATAGTCGCCGCGCCACGCCTCGCCATCATGTTCGACAAAGACCTGCGTCTTGTGCTTGAGCCGCCGAAAGGCCGAGGAGTGGATGATCCGGTCCCGATCCCTCTGCCAGGGCGAGCGGAAGGTGGACAGCTTTTCGGCATACAGCCGCCCACGGCTTTGATCGGGCTGGCAGGCATAGGGCGCGAGAGCAGTCATGGGCGTGGGGCTTTCTTGCGGGACATGCGCGGCGACCCTATATTCCGCCGCAAAGGTCGAAAACCGGAACGCCCCATGAACCTGCCGCCGAAAGTCACCGAACGCGCCTTTGAACGCCTGGCCCAGATCAATGCCGGCAAAGAGCCGCAGCCCCTGCGGGTCGCGGTCCTGGGCGGGGGGTGCTCGGGGTTTCAGTATGACATCCGTCTGGACCAGCCCGCCCCCGACGATCTGGTGCTGGAGGGCGCGGGCCAGCGGGTTCTGGTCGATCCGGTTTCGCTGCCCTTTCTGGCAGGCGCCGTGATCGACTTTTCCGAAGAGCTGATCGGGTCGCGCTTCGTGATCCAGAATCCCAACGCCTCCAGCAGCTGCGGCTGCGGCACGTCCTTCTCGATCTGAAGGCGGGCTGACGGCGGGGCTTGCCAAGCGGCATGGCCGCGCGCATGGTCGCGCCATGAAAATCGCAAGTTTCAATATCAATGGCGTGAAGGCCCGAATGGATGCCCTGACCGCTTGGCTGAGCCAGACCGATGCGGATCTGGTCGCGCTGCAGGAGATCAAGTCCCTGGACACGGCGTTTCCGCGCGCCCATTTCGAGGATCTGGGCTGGCAGGTCGAAACGCATGGTCAGAAGGGCTTCAACGGTGTGGCGATCCTGTCGCGGCTGCCGCTGGAGGATGTGACGCGCGGTCTGGCCGGCGATGAGGCCGATGAACAGGCCCGCTATATCGAGGCGACCGTCACCGGCGACCGATCGGTGCGGATCGCGGGGCTTTACCTGCCGAACGGGAACCCCGCGCCGGGGCCGAAATACGATTACAAGCTGGCCTGGATGGAACGCCTGCGGCGGCGCGCGGCAGAGTTGCTGAGCCTGGAAATGCCGGTGGTGATGCTTGGCGATTACAA
The DNA here is from genome assembly GCF_019431455.1 of Paracoccus bogoriensis. Lineage (GTDB taxonomy): Bacteria > Pseudomonadota > Alphaproteobacteria > Rhodobacterales > Rhodobacteraceae > Paracoccus > Paracoccus bogoriensis. Next base: position 24,086 of record NZ_JAHYSR010000033.1, on the reverse strand, counting down.
CATCATCCCCGAGGCCCGCGACGCGGCCAACCCGCAGAACTGGGTCGAGGACGCGCTGTTCCGCCCCGAAAGCCGCGCCGCGTTCCGCGCCATCCTGCATCAGGGCTGGACGGATGCCATCCGTATCTGCGACCCGTGGGGGACACGTGGGCCCTTTACCTTCTGGGATTATCAGGCAGGGGCGTGGAACCGCGATGACGGTATCCGCATCGACCACCTGCTGTTGTCTCCGCAAGCTGCCGATCTTTTGACCGAAGCCGGGGTCGAGCGCGAGGTCCGCGCGGGCGACAAGCCAAGCGACCACGTGCCGGTCTGGGTGCGTCTGGCCGTCTGAAGCGCGTCAGATCACCAGAACGCCAGAGTGCTTGGCCTTGTGCTCGGGCTCGACATGAATGGTAATCTGGGCATCAGGCAGATTTTCCTTCAGCGCGGCCTCGATCCGGTCACAGATGTCATGTGCCTCGGCCACGGTGGTCTGACCGTCCACGACCAGGTGAAAGTCGATGAAGGTCGCGCGACCTGCATGGCGGGTGCGCAGGTCATGCGCCTCGATCGCGCCTTCGGCCCGGTCCGAGATGATCTGGCGGATCTCGGACAGGGAACGGTCGGACACGGCCTCGTCCATCAGGCCCGAAACCGATGCCGTCACGACCTTCCAGCCGGACCACAGGATGTTGACGCCGACCAGCATGGCCAGGATCGGATCAAGGATCATCCAGCCCGTCGCCAGCGCCAGCCCGATCCCCGCAAGAACGCCCAGGGACGAGATTACATCGGTCATCAGGTGCTTGCCATCCGCCACAAGGGCGGGTGAACGCCGCCGGCGCCCCTGGCGGATCAGCACCCAGCACCACAGGCCATTCAGGGCCGACGCAAGGGCGTTGACGGCAAGGCCCAGTCCTGGCTGTTCCAGCTCGCGCGGCGATTGCAGGGCGCCCCAGGCCTGATGCAGGATCAGCAGCGCGGCGAGGATGATCAGCACGCCCTCAATGACGGCGCTGATGAATTCGGCCTTGTGGTGGCCGTAGGGATGGCCCTGATCCGCCGGGCGCTGCGCCACCCTGATTGCCACCAGCGCGGCGATCGCCGCCGCCACGTTGACGATGCTTTCCAACGCATCCGACAGCAGCGCAACCGAGCCGGTCAGCCACCAGGCCAGCGTCTTGAGCGCAAGAACCGCAAGGCCCAGCAGGATGCTGCCTGCGGCAAGTTTCATCGTGGTTGTCATTGCAGGCCCGGTTGCGCTGATGGCTTCTCTGGTGCCTTTGACAGAAGCGTGGCGCGATCTCAACCTTCCGATATAACGGGTGTGACTGACTGGCCAATCCATGTCACTGGCGCGTGCGGGGCGTCAGGGCCTCAGCCTGCCGCATCCGCCGCGCCCGGCTGGGCCGGACCGCAGTGAGCGCGCAATCAATCTTCGTCTTCCTGATCGTCGCCAAAGGCCGCGTCGTCGGCGAACTCGTCCTCGCCCTCATTGACGTATTTGGCGCTGAGGCTGATCGAGTGATTGTCGTGGATCGGGTCCATGACCACGTCCGAGGGAATTTCCCCGGCAAGCCAGTCGCGCAGTTCCTCGCGGATGTCCTCGATCTCCTGGCCGGTCGCCTCGGCCAGATAGGCGATGAAGGCGCGCTGGTCGCCGTCGATCTCGTCAAGGTCGGATTCGTCGGCCTCGGGCCATTTGTCCAGGATCGCTTCGTAAAAAGCCGGCCAGTTGGCGGCCACATGATGCCATTTCATCAATATCCTCCTGCGGGGATGCCACCCTGAACCCAACGCGCAACCCCGGTGATGTCCTCGCCGATACCGGCAATCGTGTTGCACCCGGCCAGTATGGCACAGGCTGTCACCGTAACAAAAATGATCCGCATCAGTTCGACTCCTGCCACCATGTTTCGGGCATGAAGCCCGGCCAGTCACCATAAAGCGGCGTTCTTTCAGGATATTTCAGGTCCGAGGCATGTGCCAGTCGCGAGATGGGCGAAAAGCTGACAGGGATCACATAGCGCCCTGCTGTCAGAATGCGGTCCAGGGCCTGCACGGCGGCGACGAACTCTTCGGCATCTTCGGCTTGCACCATGCGGTCGATCATTGCCTCGGCTGCCGGGCTGTTCATCCCCATCCAGTTGCGCGTCCCCGGCTCGGTCACGCCCTGCGACCCCCAGTAGAGCCGCTGCTCGTTGCCCGGAGACAGCGACAGGCCGCGTTCATACCAGGCCATATCGAACTGGTAATTGTTCGTCCGCTCGACATATTGCGCGGAATCCAAGAGCGTCACGCGCGGGGTGATCCCAAGCGGCCGCAGCGCTTCGACATAGATGTTCACGATCTGCTGCGTCTCGGACGAGCTCCGCATGGCGGTGCCCGATTGGTTCAGCAGGATCTCGAAGGCGAAGGGCTGGCCCGCCGCGTTGCGCATCTGACCGTCCTGCACGGTCCAGCCGGCCTCCTCCATCAACGCCAGCGCACGGCGCAAGGCAGCCCGGTCCATGGCACGGTCGCTGCCCTCGGGCAGGCTGTAGCCTTCCAGCGTGCCGGGCAGCAGCTCGGCGGCAAAGGGTTCGAGAAGCTCGGCCACATGACCCGTGGCGGGGCCGTGATCCATTCCCAGGACCGAGTTCGAGAAATAGGAGGTGATGCGCGGGTCGGCTCCGCCGTTCAGCGTCTGGTTGATGAAGGGGAAGTTGAACATCTCGATCATCGCCTGACGCACCCGCCAATCGTCAAAGATCGGATTGCGCGTGTTCATCACCAGACCGACGATTCCCGAAGGGCGCTGGTTGGGAATCTCGGACAGGGTGACATCGCCGCGCGCCACCAGCGGAAAATCGTATTCCTGCGCCCAACGCTGCGCGCTGAGTTCGCGCCAGACCGTCACCTCGCCCGCCTTGAACGCCTCGAACATGGCATTGGCGTCGCCGAAGTAATCATAGCGGATCACGTCGAAATTATGCAGCCCCCGCGTCACCGGCAAGTCGTTCCCCCAGTAATCCGGATTGCGTCGGAAGGTGATCGCGCGGCCGGGATCGACGCGGTCGATGACATAGGGGCCCGACCCGATCGGCGGCTCCAGGCTGCTTTCGGTGAAGTCCTTGCCTTGCCACTGCGCCTTTTTCAGGATCGGGCGCAGTCCCATCAGCAGAGGCAGTTCGCGGTCGATCTCGGAGAAGGTGAAGCGGATGCTGCGTTCGCCCGTCTGCTCCATCGAGGCGACCTTGGCCCAGGCCGAATGATAGCGCGGATGGCCCTGGGTTCCGATCGTCTCGTAGGACCACATCACATCCTCGACGGTGACGGGGCTGCCATCCGAAAAGCGCGCCTCGGGGCGCAGCGTGAACTCGACCCACGACCGGTCGGGCGCGGTCTCGACGGTCTCGGCCAGCAGACCATACAGGGTGAATGGCTCGTCGATGGACCGGATCATCAGCGACTCGGTGACATGCACACCGACGCCCCAGGCGGCGTTCCCCTTGAGCACCCAGGGCTTGAGGCTGTCGAATCCCCCCGGTTCGGCCAGGCGAATCGTGCCGCCCCGAGGGGCCGAGGGATTCGCATAGGGCAGGTGATCGAAGCCCTCGGGCAGGGCAGGTTCTCCATAAATAGCAATGCCATGGGCAGGCTCGGCGAGGCTTGCCAGCGGCATTGCTGCAACACCGATTCCCAAGGCCGCGATCACGGGAACGAGACCCCTGATCGCGCAATCGTTAAGGATTCCGAAGATTCGCATCGCCCGCTGCCTCGTTCCGTTCTCTTTGTCGGCGATATCAACAGGCTTGCAAAGGATGCGTCAACCAAGGGGGGAAGAACTCTGTTGGACTCGGGCGAACACTCGCGTATAAATAACGCACTGCTCGATAGGTTTCTTGCCTGTATGAAACCTGCCTCACGACTTGCGCCCGCCTTGTGCGGGCGCTTTTTTTTGCCCATGCTGCGGGCGCGAAACCGGCGCCAGGGCCCTTGCGTTTCGCGGCAGGCAAGTGAGGAGCAGCCGATGTTTCAGAAATTCCTGAAGGGCAAGACCGCCATCGTGACGGGGTCCAATTCCGGCATCGGGCTGGGCGTGGCCACGCGCCTGGCGCGCGCCGGCGCGGATGTGGTGCTGAACAGCTTCACCGACCGCGACGAAGATCACGCGCTGGCCGAAAAGCTGGCGGCCGAACATGGCGTCAGCGTCCGCTATATCGCCGCAGACATGTCCAAGGCCGACGAATGTCGTGCGCTGATCGACAAGGCGGGTGCCTGCGACATCCTGGTGAACAATGCGGGCATCCAGCACGTCGCCGCCATCCCGGATTTCCCGGCCGAGAAATGGGACGCGATCATCGCGATCAACCTCAGTTCGGCCTTTCACACCACGGCGGCGGCGCTGCCGATGATGCGGGCGGCGGGTTGGGGACGGATCATCAACATCGCCAGCGCCCACGGTCTGACGGCCAGCCCCTACAAGTCGGCCTATGTCGCGGCCAAGCACGGCATTGTTGGTCTGACGAAGGTGACGGGTCTGGAAACCGCGCGCGAGCCGATCACCGCCAATGCAATCTGTCCGGGCTATGTGCTGACGCCGCTGGTCGAATCGCAGATCCCCGACACGATGGAGAAATACGGCATGAGCCGCGAGGACGTGATCGAGAAGGTTCTGCTGGAGCGTCAGCCCTCGAAGGATTTCGCCACCACGGATCAGCTTGGGGACACGGCGGTCTTTCTGTGCAGCGACGCGGCCGCCCAGATCACCGGCACGACGATCAGCGTGGACGGTGGCTGGACGGCGCTGTGAAACGGCCGGTTCAGGAACTTGTCATTGCCCAAGACGTTCGGCTGTCAGACCGACACTTGAACGATAAAGGAGACGGGCGATGAAAGGTCTTGTGGCATGGTTTCTGGGGGTGCCGTTTTTCGTGATCATCCTGCTATATCTGTTTGGCATCTTCTGATCACGGCCGGGAACGGTATTCCCACAAAGAAAGGCGCCCCGCGGGGGCGCCTTTTCCTGTTGCCTTTTTCTGTCGGATGAACGGGTTCTGTCAGGTCAGAGCTTGGGCGATGGCCGCGCTGTCGGCGTTGGTCAGCGTCTTGGCCAGTTCGCGACGCAGACGGAACTGAAGCTCCTTGTGGTAATGTTTGCGCATCACGCCAAGGGTCGAGGGGTCGGCGATGATCACGATATCCTCGACCTTGTTCTTCAGGACCAGCCCGTTCAGGTGGCGCGTCAGTTCGACCGCGAAGGCGGCCTCTTCCGCGTCGCGAGGCGTGTTGATCTCGTCCAGTTCCGGGGTCGTTGCCGGATCGGCAAGGCTTTCGGGCGTGATGCGCCGGGCGTCCGTCAGATCAATGCCGTGGCGGGCCTGGTTGCGAAAGAGGGTGGCGGAATGGCCGTCGGCCACCACGACAAGCGCGTTATGGGGCAGCATCGGGATTCTCCTTCTTGCTTCTGCTCGCCCCGTCCCAACGCGCCCGGTCAGACGGGGTTGCAGCCTTCGCAGAACCGGCGGATCCGTGCCACCGCCTCGGTCAGGCGTTCGTCGCTTGTCGCGTAGGAGACGCGGAAATGCGGGCTGAGCCCGAAGGCCGCGCCAAAGACCACCGCCACGCCTTCTTCGTCCAGCAGCGCATCGGCGAAATTCTCGTCGCTGTCGATGCGCCGCCCGCTGCGCGAGACCGTGCCGATCAGCCCCGCGATCGAGGGATAGACATAGAACGCCCCCTGCGGCACCGGGCAGTCCAGACCGGGACAGGCGTTCAGCCCGGCCACGACCAGATCGCGGCGGCGCTGGAACACGGCGCGGCTGTCGCGGATATAATCCTGCGGCCCTGTCAGCGCGGCCTCGGCGGCGTATTGGCTGATCGAGCAGGGATTGCTGGTCGATTGCGACTGCAGCATCGCCATCGCCTTGATCAGTTCCTGCGGCCCACCGCCATAGCCGATCCGCCACCCGGTCATCGCATAGGACTTGCTGACCCCGTTCATGGTCAGCACCCGGTCCTTCAGGCGCGGCTCGATCTGGGCGGGGGTGCAGAATTCGAAATCGTCAAAGACCAGGTGCTCGTAGATGTCGTCGGCCAGCACCCAGACCTGAGGATGTCGCAGCAGAACGTCGGTCAGCGCCTTCATCGCCCGTCGGTCATAGCCCGCCCCCGACGGGTTCGAGGGCGAGTTCAGGATCAGCCATTTCGTGCGCGGCGTGATTGCGGCCTCCAGCGCTTCGGGGGTCAGGCGGAAACCCTGATCGGCGGGGCAGGGGACGACGACCGGCGTGCCGCCCGCCAGCAGCACCATGTCGGGATAGCTGACCCAGTAGGGCGCGGGGATGATCACCTCGTCGCCCTGATCCAGCGTCGCCATCAGGGCATTATAGAGGATCTGCTTGCCGCCCGTGCCGACCGTGATCTGCGACGGCGCGTAATCCAGCCCGTTCTCGCGCGCGAACTTGGCCGCGATGGCGCGTTTCAGCGAGGCTGTGCCATCCACCGGTGTATAGCGGGTATGGCCGGCATCAATAGCGGCCTTGGCGGCATCGCGGATCGTCTCGGGCGTGTCGAAATCGGGCTCGCCCGCCGACAGGGCGATGATGTCGCGGCCCTCGGCCTTCAGTTCGGCCGCCCGGGTCGTCATGGCAATGGTGGGCGAAGGCTTGATCTGGTCGAGTCGGGCGGACAGGATCGCCATGGCGGGCCTTGTATTTGTCATCGTGCCCGGCAAGGCTTACGATGCCCGCGATCAACGGGCAAGGATGACAGGATGGATAGCGACATCTATGGTCAGACCGTGGCAACCTTGGGCGACCGGCTGACCGCCGCGCGCGAGGCGGCAGGTCTCAGCGTCGAGGCTCTGGCCGATGAGCTGGGTGTGCGCCCCGAAACGCAGCGCGGATGGGAGGTCGATCAGGCCGAACCGGGTGCGTCTCTGATTGGCCAGATCGCCGCAAGGTTGGGGGTGACATCGCAATGGCTGTTGACGGGCGAGGGCGAGCCGCCGCAAGAGAGATCGCGACAGGTCGCGCTGCTGGACGAACTGGCCGCGCTGCGTGCGCTGCTGGCCGAGGCAGAACAGCGCATCGACCGTTTGCAAGAGGCGCTGAGCCATGGATAAGACCACCTCTGAATCGCCCGAGCACCGTCTGAAGCGGCTGCACATGCGCAGCTGGCGTCGCGGCACAAAGGAGATGGACCTGATTCTGGGGCATTTCGCGGACGACCGGCTGGCCCGGCTGGAGGCCGCCGAACTGGACCTCTACGAGCGTCTGCTGTCGGAAAACGATCAGGATCTCTATTCGTGGATCACTGCGCGGATCGGGGCCAGGACCGCGACCGGGTCCCGCCCGCCCGATGCTGCCATGGAGCCGATGCTGGACGCGATCGCCGCCCATGCCGCAGCGCGTTTTGCCGCTGGCTAAAATTTTCTGCGTTTGCGCGCGGAATGCTGTGCGCGATTAACCGGTAATTCGACTTTTGCTGTCATCGTCGGGTCATGACGAACATGACAGGACGGCGAAAGATGCTTGCCCATGCCCCACAGAACCCGCGACCCGCTTTCGGTCTGCCCCAGGACGAATCCCCCTCGGACTCGTCCGAGGCCTATCTCGAGGCGCTGCGCCTGCTGGAACGGATGCATCGGCTGATGCTGGATCTTGTCAAGGACGAATTCGAGCGGCTGCGCCAGACGGATCTGACGCCCGTTCAGGCGATGATTCTCTATAACCTCGGCGAGGCCGAAGTCAGCGCGGGCGAACTGCGGTCGCGCGGGATGTATCAGGGCTCGAATGTCAGCTACAATCTCAAGAAACTTGTGACGATGGGCTATGTCCACCACGAGCGATGCGATCAGGACCGCCGCTCGGTGCGGGTGCGCCTGACGGCCGAAGGTCAGCACATCCGCGAGATCGTGCGTCAGCTTTTCCTGCGTCACGCCAAGGGGCTGGAAATGTCGGGCGTGCTGGACGATCCGCCGTTGGAGGACGTTAACATGCAGACCCGCCGCATTGAACGCTTCTGGAGCGAGCAGATCCGATACATCTACTGATTCTACTGATACTGATGCCATCCCGGCGCGACAGGCACGCCGCGCCGGGGCAGGCCTTACCAATGGCCGGTATTTTCCATGCTGGCCCAGGGCTCTTGTGGCGGCAGGTGGTCGCCCTCCTGCAGCAACTCGATCGAGATGTTGTCGGGGCTGCGGACAAAGGCCATGTGCCCGTCGCGCGGCGGGCGGTTGATGGTGACGCCCGCATCCATGAGGCGCTGGCACATCTCGTAGATGTTGCCGACGCGATAGGCCAGATGGCCGAAGTGGCGGCTGTCCGAGGGCAGCCCGTCATCGCCATCCCAGTTGTAGGTCAGTTCGACCGGGCATTCCGGCTGACCGGGCGGCGCCATGAAGACCAGCGTAAAGCGGCCCTTCTCGTTATCGACGCGGCGCGTCTCTTCCAGGCCCAGCAGGCGAAAGAAGGCCATGGTCTTGTCCAGATCCTTCACGCGGACCATCGTATGCAGATAGCGGATCTTCATGGGGTCTCCTGTTGTCGCGCGCATGTTGTCGCGCACAAAGGCTGGCATGGCGCACCGCCGGGTGCAACCTGGAGCATCTCAAAGGTTGCCCGCCACCCTGTCGCAGAGGTTGCCGCAGACCGCATCTTGACTTAGGACGAGCGCACCGGGATCGCTCGAAGGGCGGTCCGTCAAGACCGCCTGAGAGGATCCTTTGCCATGCCCCTGACCCCCGAACAGCAGGCCGAGATCCAGTCCGAACGCGCCGAGCCGCGTCAGACTCTGCGGGCGGTCTCGCCGGGGATGGAGGCGCGTCTTTACACTGCCCATCCGGTCCTGGATCACGGCTTCGTCCGGGTCATCGACTATATGGGCGACGATGCGGCCATCTGTCAGGCGGCGCGCGTCAGCTACGGCAAGGGGACGCGCTCGGTCCAGAATGACGAGGGGCTGATCCGCTACCTAATGCGGCACTGGCATTCGACGCCCTTCGAGATGTGCGAGGTCAAGTTTCACGTCAAGCTGCCGGTCTTTGTGGCCCGTCAGTGGATCCGCCATCGCACCGCGAATGTAAACGAATATTCGGCCCGCTATTCGATCCTCGACCGCGAATTCTATATCCCGCGCGCTGAGCATCTGGCTGCGCAATCAACCCAGAACAACCAGGGCCGCGGCGAGGTGCTGCAAGGCGACGAGGCGCAGCGCGTCCTTGATCTGCTGCGTGAGGATGCGATGCGCAGCTACGATCACTACGAATCCATGTTGAGCAAGGACGGCCAGCAGGGACTGGCCCGCGAATTGGCACGCATGAACCTGCCCGCGAATATCTACACCCAGTGGTACTGGAAGGTGGATCTGCACAATCTCCTGCATTTTCTGCGACTTCGGGCCGATTCCCATGCCCAGTACGAGATCCGCGCCTATGCCGAGCTGATCTGCGACATCGTGGCGGATTGGGTTCCGGCGGCCTTTGCGGCCTTCCGCGATTACCGTCTGAATGCTGTCAGCCTGTCGGCGCAGGGCGTCGAGGCCTTGCGACGGCGGCTTGCAGGTCAGGTCGTGACGCAGGACGATTCCGGCATGGGCGCACGGGAATGGCGCGAATTCGTGCAGATCTGGGGCGAGTGATCAGCGATCGAGCACCAGCACATCGCCCTCGAAGCTGACGCGTGCGAAGCGGCGCAGATAGGACATGCCCAGCAGCGACACGCCCAGATCGCTGTTCAGCACCACCGCGCGCACATCGCGATCAATGATGTCGCCGATGGCGAACTCGCGAATCGTGACCGGCGCGGTGGGCACCTGGCCGTTGGCGGTGGCGGCAAGGCCCGTATAGGTCAGCCGGTCCGGGTCCAGCCCGATCCGGCGGGCATCGTCCGGTGCCAACGCCACGCTGGTCGCGCCGGTATCGATGACGAATTCGACCTCGACCCCGTTCAGCAGCGCGTGGATGTGGAAATGTCCGTTGCGCCCGGCCGGAACCTCGATCCGGTTGCCCTCCAGAACCCGCTGTTGCGGCTGACTGCGGCTCATCCACCAATCGGCGGCGACGGCAAGGCCCGCGAAGATCACCAGCCACAGGAACAGCTGGCGCAGCGCGCGGCCACCCCGGCCCGACAGTTCGAAAAGCATCGCCCCGCCGATCACCACCAGTAGCAGCGTCAGATAAGCCAGCCGGGCAATCTCGTCCCCCGTCATCCGACCAGACCGGTCCCGATCAGCCCGTCGATGACGAACTGGACCGACAGCGCCGCGAGCAGCATCCCCAGAAGACGGGTCACCACCATCGTGCCGGTTCGCCCAAGTGCGCGCGCAAGCGGAGTCGCCAGCGCGAAGAGCAGCAGCGCGATGCCCAGGACCGTCAGCATCATCAGGTTGATCATCACCACATGGCCGATGCCCCGACCTTCGCCCACCAGCAGGATCATCGTGGCCAGCGCGCCCGGCCCGGCCAGAAGCGGCATGGCCAGCGGAAAGACCGATGGGTCGTGACCAGGTGGGTCGGCCTCGGCCTGACCTTCGCGGCGTTCGGTGCGCCGCTCGAACAGCATGTCCAGCGCCGTCAGGAACAGAAGCAGGCCGCCCGCGATTCGGAAGGCAGGCAGCGAAATGCCGATGCCTGTCAGGATCGCCTCGCCCACAAGGCCGAAGAGCATCAGCAGGACCGCCGCCACGACCACAGCCCGCAAGCCGATGCGGTGGCGCTCGGCTGCACTCATGTTCGGGGTCATCGCAATGAAGATCGGTGCCAGCCCAACGGGGTCGATGACCACGAAAAGCGTCACGAAAGCTGTGATGTAGGTCGCCATGTCCATGCGCCCTTATCGCCCGTTCACCGTGCTGTGCCAAGTCGTTGCGCCTGAGGCAGGACAGGCGGGCATCCCGACGTTGGATCGCAGCGCAGCCGCTGGCGTCACCGGCTCACGGGAAAGGGCTTTGCAATCCGCGTTGCGAGAAACTAAATCTGATGCGTGGGCGGTCGGGCCGCCTGCAGAGGGAGTTTCTCATGTTGAACAATATCGGCCTTCCGGGCCTTCTGCTGATCGCGATCGTGGTGCTGGTGCTGTTTGGGCGTGGCAAGATCTCGTCGCTGATGGGCGAGGTCGGCAGGGGCATCACTGCCTTCAAGAAAGGCGTCAAGGACGGTTCGGACGAGGTTGACAGCGCCTCGAGGGACGTGACCCGCGATCTGCCGGGCGCCGTTCCGGCCGATCGAGCGCGCGACGTGACACCGGGGACGACGCCGGTGCAGGGCTCCGACCGCAACTGATCCGCGAAAGGCGCGTCCCATGCTGGACATCGGCTGGACTGAACTGCTGCTGATCGGCATCGTGGCGCTGATCGTGGTCGGTCCCAAGGATCTGCCGCATCTGTTTCATTCGCTCGGCCGCATCACGGCCAGGCTACGCGGCCTGGCGCGCGAGTTCAGTTCGGCCATGGAAGACGCTGCCAGAGGCTCGGGGCTGGATGAGGCGGCGGGAACGCTGCGCGATGTCAAGTCGCTGACCTCCAAGAGGGCGCTTGGTCTTGATGCGCTGGACCGCGCGACAGAGCGTTTCGAGAAATGGGAGCCGGGCCGCCCCGCGCGCCATCAGGACGCGCCAAGGCCCGATCCTTCAGCGCCTGCTCCTCCGATGTCCGCCGCGCCCGACACCTCCGTTGCGCGCCAGCCCTCGGCAAGCGGTTCGGTCCCGGTGGCAGGGGCTGCGGCCGAAGCGGCAGCGCGGAATCAGGGGCGCCGGCTCCATGCCGTGCGCCGCTCTGACATGAAAGATCTGTGACTTGGCTGCAAATACTCCGCAGGACGACGATATCGACGACAGCTCTGCCCCGCTGATCGAGCATCTGGCCGAGCTTCGGACCCGCATCATCTGGTCGCTGCTGGCCTTCATCGCCGCGATGCTGGTCTGCTACACGGTCTGGAATCCGATCTACAATTTCCTGACCCGACCGATCTGCTCTGCGTTGGAGGAGCGCAGCCAGGAATGTGGTCTGATCCTTCTGAAATTGCAGGAGGGCTTTTTTGTCGCCATCCGGATCTCGCTGCTGGGCGGCTTCGTGCTGGCCTTCCCGGTGATCGCCTACCAGATGTGGCGCTTCGTGGCGCCGGGCCTCTACCGCAACGAGAAACGGGCCTTTTTGCCGTTCCTGATTGCCTCGCCAGTGATGTTTTTCTTCGGCGCCGCATTTGCCTATTACATCATTCTGCCAATGGCTTATTCGTTCTTTCTGGGATTTCAGCAGGGGCCGCTGCAACTGCCGGACGATCCGGCGACCACTCAGGGCGCATCGAGCATGGCCGCGATCGTGTTCCAGGGATCGGTCGATGAATACCTGTCCTTGACGACCAAGTTCATTCTGGCTTTCGGCTTGTCCTTTCAGTTGCCGGTTCTGTTGACGCTGATGGGGCGGGCGGGGCTGGTCTCGGCGACAAGTCTGGCCGGTGCGCGGCGCTATGCGGTGCTGGCAATCCTGGTGCTGGCGGCTCTGGCAACCCCGCCTGACGTGATCTCTCAGGTGGTTCTGTTCACGGTGGTCTATGGGCTCTACGAGGTTTCGATTCAGCTTGTCAGTCGCATCGAGAGGCGCCGCGAGGCCGAGTTGCGTGCCCAGGGCCTGTGGGTCGAGGACGAGCCGTGAGCCGCGCGACCCTGGCCCGCATCGCCGACGCGCTGGAGCGTCTTGCGCCGCCGCCGGTGCCGCTGCCGGACCTGACGTCTGCGGATGCCTATGTCTGGCACCCCGATCCCGACCGGCTGGAGCCGGTGGCGCAGGTGGACCGCGTGGACCTGACGCAACTGATCGGCATCGACCGGTCGCGCGACACACTGCTGGCCAACACGCTGCAATTCGCGCGCGGACACGGCGCGAACAACGCGCTGCTCTGGGGTGCGCGGGGGATGGGGAAATCCTCGCTGGTCAAGGCCGTCCATGCCGAGGCCGTGGCACAGGGCCTGCCGCTGATCCTGGTCGAGATCGCGCGCGACGACCTGTCCTCGGTCGGGCGGCTTCTGGCGGTTCTGGGCGCCGCGCCGCAGCACCGCTTTCTGCTTTTCGCGGACGATCTGTCCTTCGGGCATGACGACGCGCAATACAAGTCGCTCAAGGCGGTGCTGGATGGCGGGATCAGCGGGCGTCCGGCGAATGTGATCCTTTATGCCACGTCGAACCGGCGCCATCTGATGCCGCGCGACATGATCGACAACGAACGCTCCAGCGCGATCCATCCCGGCGAGGCGGTCGAGGAAAAAGTCTCGCTTTCGGACCGATTCGGGCTGTGGCTGGGCTTCCACTCTTGTGATCAGGACCAGTATCTGGCGATGATCCGGAACTATTGCGATGCGGCCGGGCTGGTCATCGACCCCGAGACGCTGCGGGCCGAAGCGATCGAGTGGCAGGCCACGCGCGGGGCACGATCGGGGCGCGTGGCCTGGCAATTCTTCTGCGATCTGGCGGGTCGTCATGGCCTGTCGCCCTGACGGCGTATTTCGCTTGTCTCGGCAGGCTGTTGCCGGGTTTGCCGAACCATGAGCGAACGTGGCTCGCTGCATGTTCTGACCGGAACCCGCATCCGCGAGCGGCGGCTTGCCCTGTCGCGCAGGCAGGCCGAGGTCGCGCGGGCGGTCGGGATTTCGCCTGCCTATCTGAACCTGATCGAACATAATCGCCGGCCGGTCACGCCCGAATTGCTGGGCAAGCTTGCGGCGGAATTGCAGGTGCCGCCCGACGAACTCTCCGAGGGTCGCGAAGAGGCGCGCATCGCGGCGCTGCGCGAGGCGGCGGCGCACCCGTCCTCGCAGGGGGTGACGCCGGAACTGGATCAGGCGGCCGAATTTCTGGCCCGCTTTCCCGGCTGGTCGGCGGTGCTGCTGGCGCAGAGCCGGCGCGCCGCTGCGATGGAGCGACAGCTGATCGACCTGTCGGACCGCATGACGCATGACCCCTATCTGCTGGCGGCGTTGCACGAAGTCCTCTCTGCGGTCACATCGCTGCGCTCGACGGCCTCGATTCTGGTCGAGGAGGACGAGATCGCACCGGAATGGCGCGCGCGCTTCCATGCCAACCTGGCCGAAGACAGCCAGCGTCTTTCGCTGACCGCGCAAGAACTGGTCCGCTACGTGGACAGCTTCGAGACCGAGCGCACGCCCCTGACGCCTCAGGAAGAGGTCGAGGCCTGGCTGGATGGCGGGGCAAGTGATCCCGACAGCGCGTCCGAACTGGTCTCGGACGCGGCGCGGGCGCTGGCCTCGCGCATCTCGCGCGAGATGCTGGCCGACCGGATCGCGTTGCCCGATGCCCGCCTGACGGCAGTGCTGAATGCCGCGCAAGCGCGCGATCCGCTGTTGCTGGCAAGCGATATGGGGCTGCCGCTGGATCTGGTCATGCGGCGCCTGGCCATGCTGCGTCCGCCTGGCTACGAGGGCGCGGGCCTGGTCATCTGCGACGGTTCCGGCGCGCTGACCCTGCGCCGCGCCGCGCCCGGCTTTCCGCTGCCCCGACCGGGCGATGCCTGCGCGCTCTGGCCGCTTTATCTGGCGCTGGCGATGCCCCAGACGGCGATCGCGCGTCATGTGCTGACCCCCGAGGGGCGGTTGTTCCGGTCGCTCAGCTTCGCCACGCGCAGCCAGCCTCTGGGGCTGGACGGGCCGGTTCTGCTGCGCGGGCACATGCTGCTGCTGCCCACCGACGGGCCTGCGCCGGACGACGCCTTGCCGGTCGGCCCGACCTGCCGCATCTGCCCGCGTGTCGAATGCCCTGCCCGGCGTGAGCCTTCGATACTGGCGCCTCTGCCTGGCCGCCAGCCCCGAACGACCGGCCGCCTGCGCGGCTGAGACCACGCAGGCTTTGACAGCGGGGCGCTTTCCGGCCCATTATCGGCTCGCGTTGAGGGGGAGGCGCCGGATGGCCATGGACATCCTGATGATCGAGGATGAGCCCAACATCGCCGAGGCGGTGCGGTTCATCCTGACGCGCGAGGGCTGGCAGATCGGGCTGCATGACGACGGTGCCGGCGGGATCGAGGCCATCACGCAGCAGCGCCCGCGTCTGGTGATTCTGGATCTGATGCTGCCGAACCGGTCGGGTGCCGAGATCCTGGGCGACCTGCGCGCGGCCGACGATCCCGATCTGGCGGCGACGCCGGTCCTGATGCTGACCGCGCGTGGCGAAACAGCCGAGGCCGGGCAGCAGGCCGATGCCGTTCTGGCCAAGCCCTTCGCGAATGAGGAATTGCGCGCCATCGTGCGCCAGATGCTGGGATGACAGGGGCGGCGCTGCCGCCCGGAGGATGCGGCCATGCCTGACAAGCCCCTGTTCCTCGAACGTGCCTCGTTTCACCGCCGTCGTCTGGGGGACGCCGCGCGTGTGCTGCCGGTTCTGTCGGCGCTGCTTGTGCTGTTGCCGGTCTGGTGGGCGCCTGCGCTGGTCAGTTTCGCAGGCGGGGTTTTGTGGTTCTTTCTGCTCTGGGCGGGGTTGATCCTGGCGGTCTGGGCGCTGCATCGTGCGCTCTTGCGGGCCGAGGCTGCCACGATCCGGGCCAGCGAGGCCGTCGCTGCGGGTCAGAGCCACCCCGGGACCGGGGCGCAGAGCCACCCGGCGCAAGGCGATGCGCGCCGGAATGCGGGGGACAGCCCGGATGCCCTTTGAGACGCTGCTGGCGATCTGTCTGGCCTATGTCGTCCTGATGTTCGTGGTCGCCTTCGCCGCCGATCGCGCCGCCGCGCGCGGCCATGTCCGTTGGCTGGATCATCCGCTGGTCTATACGCTGTCGCTGTCGGTCTATTGCTCGGCCTGGACCTTCTATGGCGCGGTCGGTTATGCTTCGCGGTCGGGGCTGGAATTTCTGACCATCTATCTTGGCCCGACGCTGGTCTTTACTGGCGCGTGGTGGGGTCTCAGGCGGCTGGTGCGAGTGGCGCGGATGCACCATGTCACCTCGGTCGCGGACCTCGTCTCGGCCCGGTTCGGCAAGTCGAACAGGCTGGCCGCGCTGGTCACACTGATCGCCATCATCGCCTCGACCCCTTATATCGCGCTGCAACTGAAGTCGGTCAGCCTGTCCTTCGAGGTTTTCGCCACCGACACGCCCGCCGCGCCGATCATCAACGGCGCAACGCTTGGCGGCACTGCGGGTTGGGTCGCGGCCGGTCTGGCGCTGTTCACGATCCTCTTCGGCACGCGCAACCTGGCCGCAGACGAGCGCCATCACGGCGTCGTCACTGCCATCGCACTTGAGGCTGTGGTCAAACTGCTGGCCTTTCTGGCGCTTGGCGTCTTCGTGGTCTGGGGGCTGGCCGACGGCCCTGCCGACATCATGGCCCGCATCGCCCGCGCCGCCGAGGCCCCCGAGAATGCCGAAGGCTGGCTTCTGCGCGCCGATCGCTGGACGGTGCTGAACATTGTAGCGGCGGCCGCGATCCTGACCTTGCCGCGCATGTTCCAGGTGATGGTTGTCGAGGCCGCCGACGAAGAGCGTCTGACCATCGCAGGCTGGGCCTTTCCGGCCTATCTCTTCGCCATGTCGCTGTTCGTCATGCCCATCGCCGTCATGGGGCGCGAGCTGCTGCCGGCGGGCGCGAACCCGGACCTCTATGTGCTGACGCTGCCGGCGTCGCAGGGGCAGGACATGCTGGCGATGCTGGTCTTTCTGGGCGGCTTTTCGGCGGCGACCTCGATGGTCGTGGTCTGCGCCATAGCGGTGGCGACAATGGTCTCGAATCATTGGCTGGTGCCGCTGTGGCTGGCGATGCGAAAGACACCCGGGGGCGAGACGACCGATCTGCGCGGCTTCGTTCTCAACGCAAGGCGCCTGGCCATCCTGGCGGTGATGGCGGCCGGCTGGGTCTATCATCAGGCCTCCGAAGGATCGGCTGCGCTGGCCGCGATGGGGCTGGTGGCGTTTGTCGGCATGGCTCAGGTTCTGCCCGCCATGATCGGCGGGCTTTTGTGGCGCGGCGCCAACCGCAAGGGCGCCTATGCCGGGATCGGAACGGGCTTTGTTCTGTGGATGGCGCTGATCTTCCTGCCCTCGATCGGGCTGGGGGGCGATCTGCCGGTTGCGGCCGGAATGGACCCCTGGGCGCTGGCGGTGTTCCTGTCGCTCTCGGCCAATACGCTGGCCTTCATCGCGGTTTCGATCTTCGGCTTTCCCGATCCGGTCGAACGTTTGCAGGGCCTCAGCTTTGTCTCGGCGATCGAGCCGATCCGTCACAGCCGCATGACGCGCTCTGATGATCGCGCCGAGCCCCTGCTGGCCATGGCGCGCCGCGTCTGGGGCCCCGAGGAGGCCCTGCGCTTCTTTCAGGCCGAGGCTCGCGCCCAGGGCAAGTCAGGCTATCTGCCCGACCTGACGCCGCGCTTTCTGACGCGGCTCGAACGTCGTTTGGGCGGCTCGATCGGCTCTGCCACGGCACATGCGATGATCGACCGGGTGGCAGGTGGCATTGCGCTGACGGTCTCGGATCTGCTTCAGGTCGCCGATGAGGCGCAGCGCGCCAAGGAAGAAACGCAGCGCCTGGAAAACGCCCGCGCCGAACTGGCCGTGACCGCCCGGCGGCTGCGCGAGGCCAACGACAAGCTGACCGCGCTGTCGGTGCAGAAAGACGCGTTTCTCAGCCAGATCAGCCACGAATTGCGCACACCCATGACCTCGGTGCGAGCCTTTTCCGAGATCCTCAAGGATCCCAGTCTCACGCCCGAGGAACGCACGCGTTTCGCCGGGATCATCCATGACGAGGCGGGGCGGCTGACGCGCCTTCTGGACGATCTGCTGCACCTGTCGGTTCTGGAAAGCGGGCGGGCGCAGTTGTCGATCTCGGTCGCCAATCTGCACGACCTCATCAACCGCGCGCTCAGCGCCGCCTCGGCCACCCGCCCCGAGCGCAGCTTTCTCATCGACCGCGACCCGAGCAGCGAGCATCTGGGCATCGTCACCGACGCCGATCGTCTGCTGCAAGTGCTGATCAACGTCATTTCGAATGCGCGCAAATATTGTGACGCAGAGCGGCCGGTATTGATCCTTCGGGTCCGCAATCTCGAGGCCGAGGGCGTGATCATCGACATCATCGACAATGGCAGCGGCATCGACAGCGGTCGCCAGACGCTGATCTTTGAAAAGTTCGCCCGTCTCAACGATCCGGCCCGCGCAGGCGGCGCGGGGCTGGGGCTTGCCATCTGCCGCGAAATCATGGCGGCGCTTGGCGGAGACATTTCCTATCTGCCGGGGCAGGGGGGGGCGGCCTTCAGGATCAGGTTGCCCAAACGTCCTCCGGTCGGGACGGCGGCTTCGGGAAGCTCGGCTGCGTAAACGCTTTTTCAATTCTTGGGATGCAGTCTGGCGCGGATGACAGGGGAATCGGGACGCAATGATGATCCAGCACGACGACAGCGGCCGCGATCAGGGGCCCGCGATGCCGCCGCGCGCAATGCCGGGGGTGCTGCGGCGCATTCTTGCGGCAAGGAACCGGAGAATGCGCGATCAAGGGAAGCCGCCGACGCTGCCAAGGGTTGCTCCTGTCACGCCGGCTCGTGCCGCCGCCACGGCATGTGGGCGGGTGGCCGAGCGGCTCTATGGTCTGGCAGTGCGGCCCCTTTCGGTCGAGCCGGGGGCGATAACGCTGGCGGAACTGACCGAATTGCTGCCAGAGCGCGCGCTTCTGGCGGTCTTGCAGGGGCCGGGCGATCATATCGGCACGCTGGCTCTCTGCCCCGAGGTCGTCGCGGCGCTGGTCGAGATTCAGGCGCTTGGCCGTGTGACGGCGCGTCCTGTCGAGCGGCGTCCTCCCACGCGCAGCGAGTCGATGCTGTGCACCGATTTCGTCGATGCACTGATGGCCGAGCTGCAATCCGCGCTGCAGGGTCTGCCGGGATTCCCGCATGTTCCAACGATGCGATTCGCCACCGCTCTGGACGATCCGCGCCCGCTATCGCTGATGCTCGAGGATGGGTCCTTTCGCAGCATCGACTTTCATCTGTCCCTTGGCGGGAGCGAGACCCGCAACGGGCGGATGCTGCTGGTCCTGCCCCCGTCCGAGGATGCCCCTGCCCACAGCACGCAAGAAAGCCGGATCGAGTGCGCGGTTGCCCCTGAAACGCCCGAAACGCCAGCGGCTGCGACCATGCCGGACATTCCGGTCGAGCTGGTGGGCATTCTCTGCCGTCGCACCGTGACGCTTGGGGAATTGCGTGGGCTTGGGGCGGGCAAGCTGCTGCATCTGCCGCGTGTGCGGCTGGCCGAAGCGCGGGTCGAGACGCCTCAGGGCCAGCTTCTGGCCTGCGGCAAGTTCGGTGAATACGAGGGGTGCCATGCGATCCGTCTCCGGGATCCCGATGCCGCCACGGTCAAGGGTAAGGAAGCTGTTCCCAACGCCGCAGAGGTCTTGTCCGGCAGTCCTGATCTGCGGCCGATCACGCCCGAAGCCTCTGAGCCCGGGGACGATTTGGGGCACACCTTCCCGGCCCCTGCACCCCCCATCCCTTTGCCCCTGGGGCGCATCGCCGGATGACCCGCCAGGTCTCGCGGTGCTTTTTTCCTTGAATTCCTGCTGTTGTGGACGCATTTAACAGCCGTCCCGAATCCTGCGGGGCGACTTCAGCGGAGTGAACATGGCCAAGGAAGAAATGCTCGAATTTCCCGGCGTCGTGAAGGAACTCCTGCCCAATGCGACATTCCGGGTCGAGCTCGAGAACGGCCATGAGATCATCGCGCATATGGCAGGCAAGATGCGCAAGAACCGCATCCGTGTTCTGGCGGGCGACAGGGTTCAGGTGGAAATGAACACCTATGACCTCTCCAAGGGGCGGATCAATTATCGCTTCAAGTGACACGGGCGACGTAGACTCGCATGGGGCTGTGACCTCGGTAAGAAAGCGTCCGAGGCTTATCCTGGGATCGGCAAGTCCGAGGCGCCTTGAATTGCTGGGCCAGATCGGGATCGTTCCCGACGCGCTGCGTCCTGCCGATATCGACGAAACCGCGCGTCCGGGCGAGGCGCCGCGCGACTATGTGCGGCGGATGGCGCTGGAAAAGGCCGAGGCGATTGCGCTTGCCTGTGATGAGGCCGTTCTCTGCGCCGACACGACCGTGGCGGTCGGCCGGCGCATTCTGGGCAAGCCCGCAGACCGGACCGAGGCCGCATCCTTCATGCGGCTCATGTCGGGGCGTCGGCACCTGGTCCTGACTGCCGTCGCGCTGCGTCATGCAGGGCAGATCCGTTTGCGCCTGGTCGAGACCAGGGTTCGGATGCGTCCGATCGACGCCGCCGCGCTTGAACAATATCTTGATATCGGGGATTGGCGGGGCAAGGCTGGCGGCTATGCCATCCAAGGTGCGGCCGCCGCCTTCATTCCCTGGATTCAGGGTTCGTTTTCCGCCGTCGTCGGCCTTCCGCTTTCCGAGACGGCGACGCTGCTGGCCTCGGTCGGCATCCATCCGGCGCCGAAAGGACGTGACGCATGAAGGGCAGGCAGGTCGTTCTGGGAACGCTCTTCGGTCAAGAGGCCGCGGCCCTCGTCGAGGATGGCGTGCTGATTGATCTATTGCTCTCGGCCGAGGCACTGACGCCGCTGGCGCCAGGTGCAATCTGTCGCGGCGTCACGGACCGGCTGATGAAAGGGCAGGGCGGTGCCTTCGTGCGCCTGCCTGACGGCTGGACCGGCTATCTGCGGGACCGCAAGGGGCTGGGCGAAGGCAAGCCGGTCCTGGTGCAGGTGACTGGCGTGGCCGAGCCGGGCAAGGCGGTGCCGCTGACCTCGCGGCTGATCTATCGCGGCCGGCATGTGCTGGTGACGCCGGGTGCACCGGGCGTGAACGTGTCGCGCCGCGTGCGCGATCCTGAGACGCGCGACGCGTTGCAGTCCTTGGGCGAAACGGTGCGGGGCGCACGCGATCACGGCTTGATCCTGCGCAGTATCGCTGCCGGGGCCGAACCCACCGAGATCGCCGCCGAGAGTGCGCAATTGCTGGACCTGGCCGATCAGATCGGCGCCGAGACCGTGGGGCCGCCCGAATTGTTGCTGGACGCGCCGGGCGCGCATGAGCAGGCTTGGCTGGACTGGGGCGATCCCGCCCCCGATGCCATCGAAAAGGGCGAGGACAGCTTTGAGCGCTGCGGCGTGCTGGATGCCGTGGACGCGCTGTTGTCTCCGCGCGTGGTGCTGGCTGGGGGTGCTGATGCCTGGATTGAAGAAACCCGCGCGTTGGTTGCCATCGACGTGAATACCGGTGCCGATAACAGCCCGGCGGCTTCGCTCAA
Source organism: Paracoccus bogoriensis (assembly GCF_019431455.1). Taxonomy (GTDB): domain Bacteria; phylum Pseudomonadota; class Alphaproteobacteria; order Rhodobacterales; family Rhodobacteraceae; genus Paracoccus; species Paracoccus bogoriensis. The sequence goes on along the minus strand of NZ_JAHYSR010000033.1, from coordinate 2,850 downwards.
GGCGAATATCGCGCTGGCTCGCGATCTGCCGCGGCAGCTGCGTCTGCGGGGGCTGGGTGGCCAGATCGTGATCGACTTTGCGCCGATGCCCAAGCGCGACCGCGGCACGCTGGAACAGGTGCTGCGGGCCGCGTTCCGCAACGCAGGCGGCGAGGTGACGCTGACCGGCTGGACCGCAATGGGTCTGTTCGAGATGAGTCGCAAGCGCGACCGTGTGCCGCTGCGCCGTCTGGCCGACGCTGTGGCAGAGGGTTTGTGATGGCCTGTGCGATCTGCGCCCGTCCGGTTGATCCGCGCTATCGTCCGTTCTGCTCGAAACGCTGCGCCGATATTGATCTGGCAAGGTGGCTGCGCGGCGATTACGTCATCCCCGGAGAGCCGGTCGAGGAACTGCCACCGCGCCATGATGAACCGGCCCCGCGTGATTGAAAAAGCCGCGCGATCGAAAAAAATGCGATTGGGTCTGGACAGCGCCCTCGGCGCTTCGTAAACACCGCTCACCCGACGCCAAGCAGCGTCGCAAGGGTGCCCGGATAGCTCAGTTGGTAGAGCAGCGGATTGAAAATCCGCGTGTCGGTGGTTCGAATCCGCCTCCGGGCACCATTAAAGCACTTGATTTTGCTCGACATTCATGAACAAGCCTCTTAAGGCTTGATAGTTTTCTTGAAGGGTTTGACAACCTGTGATCGGCGTTCGTTCTCCTTTTCCAGTGCTTCCATCGTGATCCGGTTGCGGTCCGCCAAGTTTGCAGACCGGGAAGAGTGGCGGGCCATTGAAGGGTTTTCTGCCCAAGGAGGTCCGCAATTAGGCGTTCCTCAGCCCCGCCTCGCGGAGCGTCGGGGCCATGGTATGCCTCAGTCCTTTGCGAGTCAGGCCGGGTAGCACGACGCCTTCAGCTTCAAGTCCCCTCTTGAAGCGGTGCCAGACCATCGAAAAGCCGTTGTATGTCCAAGGTTTCCCGCTGGACGTGGCAAGGATCGTCACCGCGTCGTGAGCGGGTGCGGCGTCCAAAGCCGCTTGCAGCGTCGTGCCGATAGGAATGGCGATCTCGTGCCCTCCCTGCCCCGGACGCCCCCATACCGTATTATCGTCGATCTGGCGACGTGTCAGCTTGAGCGCGTCGGACGGATCAAGGCCGGTGTTCATAATCTGTCCGCTTAACCTTCTTGGCTGACGAATGACATGACGGTTTCGATGGGTCTTCGGCCCATGTTGCGATATCCGAGATGCGGGCGCTCGGTGTTGTAGAACACGAGCCATGCGTCGAGGTCGGCCTGCAGCGCCTCGACGCTGCGTAGAACGTCTTGCGCATCTTCACGCGGAAGAACTCGTCCAGGACGGTGCCGTTGAAGCGCTCCACGAAGCCGTTGGTTTTCGGCGAGCGGACCTTTGTGCGGCGGTGTTCGATGCCGTTGAGGTCGAGATAGAGCTCGTAGGGGTGCTTCTCGGTCCCGCAGAATTCCCGGCCATTGTCCGTGAGCACGGCCTTCACCGGCAGATCGAGGTTGCGGTAGAAGGGCAGCACGTCGTTGTGCAGCACCGCCACCGCCGCTTCGGGCTGCTTCGAGACGTGCAGAAAGCCGAAGGTGTCCACCACCGCGTGCAGATAGACCTTGCCGACGCCTTTCAGGGTTCCCACGAAGAAGGTGTCAGCCGAAAGAAGCTCCCCCGGAGCCCCTGATTCCACGTGCCTTTCCTTGAAGCAGGGGTTCAGCTTTCCGGGGAAGTCCGCCTGCTCGCCGGTCAGTTCGATGGCCTGCTCGGCGTGCTTCGCCTCCAGCGCCAGCCAGCGGTCGTAGCGCGTGCCCAGGCCGTCGCCAGCGGGCTTGAACCGGTGGCGCCGCGCTGGCGACCGTTCAGGATCTTCTGGATCGTGATCGCCGCCACCCGTTCGCGGGCTCCCTCGAACCGGTGGCGGTCGCCCGTCACCCTTCCAGCGCCAGCATCGCCTCGTAGCGGTTGCAGCCGAAGGACGGATGCTCCAGCGCCCGGATCTTCTCCACCGTCTCGGGCGGGGTGGTCTGGGGGTGGGTCTTGTGGATCGGCGGCAGGTCCTTCAGACCCTCGAAGCCCTGCGTCTGGAACCGGCGCTTCCATTCGTAGAAACTCGTCCGGTCCATGCCGCGCTGCCGGCAGACCTCGTTCGGCGGCTTACGCGGCCCCACTGATGACGTGGATAGCCCCTGCTTCCGTCAGTTCTTGAGGGCAAACTCATGGTTATCGGAATTTTCATCGGGAGGTTCGCAATGAAGACGCAAAAGTCTCACACGGTCAGAACGATCGGCGTCGATATTTCGAAGAACGTGTTCCAGCTCCTCGGGGTCGATGCCGATGGACTGGTGGTGTTGAAGCGGCCACTGCGCAGGGCACAGGTTGTCCGGTTCTTTGCCGGACTGCCGGTGTGCCTTGTCGGGATCGAAGCCTGTGCTGGTGCGCATGTCTGGGCGCGCGAGTTGATCGCGCTCGGGCATGACGTCCGCCTCATGCCGCCCTCCTATGTGAAGCCGTAAGTTCGGCGCCAGAGGACAGATGCGGCCGATGCCGCCGCGATCTGTGAAGCGGTCACACGACCGTCGATGCGCTTCGTTCCGGTCAAGACCGAGGCACAACAGGCCGTCCTGTTGCAGCACCGGACGCGCGATCTGTGGGTCCGGCAGATGACGCAGATCGTGAACGCGATCTGCACGCATCTTGCGGAATTCGGGGTCGTCGCTCCGCTCGGGGTGCAGCATGTCGAGGCACTTTGACCTGTCCCCAAGAATCCGGGCCATTTAAAAGGAGAGTTTGTTCTTATAACGTTCGTGAGAACAAGGAGAACAGACGATGCGCAAATCACGTTTTACCGAAGAA